>LJCV01000291.1 GCA_001298575.1 Actinobacteria bacterium OK074 | reverse complement strand
CCCAGGCCGGACACCGCACCCCCGCCCCCCCCCGCACCTCTCGCACACCCCCCGCACACCCCAACATGGCCGAAACCGCTTTCTCGACAGCTCACCAGCGCTCCGCTTCGCTCCCGATGAGGAAACGGGAAACGCCCGTTTCGCCTTGTTCGGCCGCCACCGACTGCCGCACGCTGATGCGCGTCGCCCCTCGGTCGCCGGCCGATGAGCGACGGAGGTCGAAGTGCTGGAGCAGTCGCACGAGTTCGGGCCGGAGCTGCGCAGGAGGCGGCTGGCCGCCCGGCTCTCCTTGCAGCAACTGGGCATGCGCGTGCACTACAGCAAGAGCCAGCTGAGCAAGGTCGAACGGGGCATGAAACGTCCCACACCCGAACTGGCACGCCTGTGCGATGCCGAGCTGCGGGCCGGGGGCGAACTCGCCCGGCTCGTGGTGGCCGCCCGGCCCTCCCGCCCTCCGCTCCCCGTTCCTGGCGTCCCCGGCGTTCCCGACCCTGCTCCCGACAGCGACGACGAGGTGTGGTTGATGCGACTGCGCAAGGACGGTACGAGCTCGTTCCAGCCGGTGACACGCCGCGGACTGATCGCGGCGGGGGCGGCCACCGTCCTGACCGCACGGACGGGCACCCCGACCGCCTCGTATCCCCCGAACGAGCCGCAGCCGTACCCCTTCCCCGTGCACGCGCCGCTTCCCGTGCACGAGGCCGCCGAGACACTCGTCGACGCCTCCCGGCTGCTCTTCGACCAGTTCCGGCGGCTGGGGCAGGCGTCGGACCCGGCCGCCGTCCTCCCGCCGCTGATCGCGCAGGCCCACGCGCTGGAGCAACTCGCGGCGCGCTCCGGGTCCCGTACCCGCCGGGCCCTGCTGCGGCTGGCCTCGCGCTACGCCGAGTACGCGGGCTGGATGGCCCAGGAGGGCGGCGACGACACGACGGCCCTGTGGTGGACCGAACGCGCCGTACGGCTGGCCGACGCCGGCGCGGACCCCGGGCTCGCCACGTACGCGCAGGTCCGGCGCTCGCTGATCTGCCTGTACCGCGGGGCGACCGCCGAGGCGTCGGAGCTGGCCACGCACGCCCTGGAGAGCGACGCGCACCCCCGGATCCGCGGGCTGGCCGCGCAGCACCTCGCGCAGAGCACGGCGGTGGCGGGCGACCACGGCACCGCCATGCGGAGCCTGGACCGCGCGCGTGAGCTGCTCGCGGCGGACGCCGCGGACCGGGACGCCGACGATCCCGGCCAGCCGGTCCTGGGCGCCTCCCACCTGCCCGACGTGGTCTCGATGTACACCGGCTGGTGCCTGTACGACCTGGGCCGCCCCCGACAGGCCGCCGCGCTGCTCGACGAGGAGACCGCGCGCATCCCGGAGCACGCCTTCCGCACCCGGGCCCGGCACGGCGTCCGCCAGGCACTGGCGCACGCGGCGGCGGGCGACATCGACCGCGCCTGCGAGGTCGCCTCGGGCGTGCTGCCCGCCGTCCGGCTCACCCACATGCTCACCAGGCCCGCTCGCCATGCGTCGATCCGCACGCTGCTCCCGATCTGACCGGCGCACTGACGTAACCGAGATTACCCACAGCTACTCCCATCGGAAGGACCACGCCCATGCACGAGATCTTCCTCAACTACCGCACCAAGGGCGGCAAAGAGGCCGCTTACCTGTGCGATCACGTGCTGTCGGCCAGGTTCGGCCGGGACAGCGTCTTCCTCGCACAGAAGTCGATCGACCCCGGCAAGTCCTACGACGACTTCCTCGTCCGGGCCGTCCGGCGCAGCCGCGTCATGCTCGCTCTGATTCACGAGCAGTGGCTGGACGCTCCGCACCGGAAGCTACCCGGTGGGCGCGCGTTGGACGACCCAACCGACTGGGTCCGGCGGGAGCTGGAGGAGGCACTGGAGGCGGGCGTGCTGATCGTCCCGCTGCTCGTCGGCCGGAACGTGGAACAACTAGATCCGCACCGGCTGCCGCGGCCGATCGCCGATCTCGCTGAGCACCAGTACACGCGTGTGCTTCTGTCCACCGTGGAAGCGGACCTGACCCGACTGGCCGACCGTCTGGTCCGCCAGGTTCCCTCCCTGGCGACCGTGGACCGCGGGCCCCGTACGGGTACGGCGGCCAAAGCCGAACCCGCCGCGCCTGAGCCCACGGTGGACAACGACGGCCAGAGCGGCGGCGTCGGCAATGTCGGCGGCTCGGTGGGTACCTTCGTGAACACCGCGAACGCCCCGATGCACACGGGCAGCGGCGATCAGGTCAACGGCCCCAGCATCAAGGGCAACAACTACGGCGTCGCCGGAGACAACCAGGGCGGAATCCACCAGGGCTTCGGCACCCGACCCCCGCGTGGGGGCGAGGAACGCACGGAACGCGGAAGCAACGAACGATGAGCAGTACATCCGAGTCGTACGTCCACGAGGCCCGCGGCCCGGTGCACAGCGGGGAGGGGAACCAGTACATCTACATCCAGGCCGCCGAAGCTCGGTTACGCAAACTCGCGAGCCGACGTCCACGTTCGATCATGGAAGAGGACCGCGAGCACCTCGCCGGGCGTTTCGTGCCTCCGCCGGGCCTGCGGCGAGCACGCGACCGACTGCGGACCAGCCACACCGTACTGATCGACGGGGTTCCGGGCAGCGGCCGACGCACGGCGGCGCTGATGCTGCTACACGAGCTATCCGCGTTACCGACGGCACGTGGCACCCTGCATGAGCTGCCCAACACCTCGGACGACACGACTGCCGCCCCGCTGGACCCGGGTGACGTCAACGAGGGCAGCCTGCTGCTCCTGGACCTCTCCAAGATCGACGCGGCTCAGTATGTAGCCGCCCAAGGCGCGTTCTCCGACTTTCGCGAGAGACTCCTGCACCACGGCGCGCACTTCGCCGTCGTCCTTCCCCACCATCTCGGCCATCTGCTCCGCGACGAACTCAAACGTTTCAAGGCGGAGATCCGTCAGCCGTGGGCCCAACGGTTGCTCGCAGCGCACCTGCGGCACGACGGGATCATGCCATCGGCAACAGAACTGGGCGGCACGGAACTCATCGCTTACCTGACGCAGGCGCCGATGAGCGAGGTGGCAGGGCTGGCCGACCGGATCAGATGCTGTCGGGACATGTCACCGCCCGACCGGGGTTTTCCACACTGGCTCGCGGAGTCCCTGGAGAACCAACACAACCAGAGCACCCGCGTGGCGGCCGACATCGCGGCCAGCCGGAGCGGGCGGCAGCGAGCGCTGCTGCTGTCTTTGGCGATGTTCCACGGCGTCACCCCAGGGATAGTCCTCCAGGCCAGGGACGCCCTCCTGCGTATCCTCAGCCACCCACCGGACGACACCCCCCGACTCGACCGAGCCGATCTGCACGCCGAGTTGTCCGCGATCGGCGCGGAGACCCGGGGCGACGGCCGGGTCCGCTTCGGCGTCCCGGGCTACGAGCGCGCCGTCCGGAACCACTTCTGGACCTACCTCCCGGACATCCGCACGTCGTTGCGCACCTGGTTCCGCGACTGCCTGGCGGACCCGGGGCTCGGTCCGGCCGACCGCAAGGAGGCCGTCGAGCGGTTCGCCGAGCAGAGCCTGCGCGCCGGGCGCCCCGAGGACCTCACGTGGCTGGCGGAGGCGTGGACGTCGAAGAAGGCTCCGGCCGGGCTGCTGGCGGACGCCGCCCAGGCACTGGCTCTCGGCCTCGACGACGAACAGTACGGCCGCCACTTCCGCCAGCAGATCTACGACTGGTCGACGTCCGCGGAGCCGGGCCGCGGCCTCCGGCAGGTCCTGATCGTGGTGTGTTCGCAGACCATGGCGCGTTCCCACCCGGACCAGGCCCTGGTCCGCCTGCACCACCTGGCCCGGCGCTCGCCCGGTCCGGTGGGCACGGACGCCCGCCGCGCCCTGCGGCACCTGGTCGACGGCGACCACCGCCTCTACCGGCGTTTCCTCGACCGCCTGGGCACCGGCATCGGCCAAGGCAGTTGGCAGGTGGACCGCGCCCTGTTCCTCGAACTCGCCGACCCGACACGGCTGATCGGCCTGCGCGCCGTGCGCGACGCGCTGCGCACGTGCTGGGCGGGGGTCCTGCGCGCCCCCGCCGAGGACTGGGCCACGGACCTCGACCGCTGGCTCACCGCCTCCGAGGACGTGCGCCACCGCGACCTGATCCTGCGGGTGCTGGCCGGGGCCTGTTCGGCGGACGTGCTGACGTCCGGCCGTCTCTACCGCGTGGCCCTGCGCTGGCAGCGCGCCGGCCGGGGCCCGGAGCACGCGGACGTCCTCGCGCTCCTGCTGCGCGAACTCAACGCCAACCAGGGCATCGAGCCGTACGGGCACACGGACCAAGCCCACTGAACGGGGGAACCGCACGCCATGAGTTCTGGACACCGGACGATGACGCTCTTCGTCACCGTCATCCTGGGACTGATCCTCGTCATCCTCGGCCTGAGCGCCGGCTGGCCGCTGTGGGCCTGGCCGACGACGGCCGCGATCCTGCTGGTCGTCGCCACCGTGACGCACCGGATCCTCGCACCCGAACTGCCGCCCATCCCACGGGAGTTGCTGCCGCACCCCGACCTGCCGCTGCCCGAACCGCAGCGTCAGGAGCAGCGGGTCGGCCATGTCGCCCTGCCGAGTTCGGTCGCGGACTACGACTTCTCCTTCTCCGCGACGGTCCGCTGGCTCCTCCTGGACGCCCCGCACGACGCCCCGTACGTCAACCCGGCCGGGCTCGCCGTCGACGCCGTGATCCAGCGCGCCCGTGCGGTGACCGCCGGACAGCCGCCGCACCGCAGCGCGTTCGCCCAGCACCAGCTCGACGGCGCCCTCGCGACCATGCGGGCGGACGCCACCGGACGCGTCATGGCGATGGCCCAGGACGTGGTGCTCAACCTGCCCGAACCGGACCGCGAACGACTGGTCAAGCTCTCCAACGTCCGCAAGGACGAGGACGTCTGGGAGCACGAGCGCAACTACGAACGCAGCAAGCGGACCTACCTCGGCGAGGACGTCCTCAAGGACACCGGCAGCGCGGTGGTGTGGTGGCTGTCGCGCAACGAGGAGGAGGTCGAGGCCGCCGTCGACCGCATCGCCCTCTTCGCCCGCCTCTCCGCCGCGGCCAACAACACGGACATCGCCCCGGAGTTCGAGCACCTGGTGTACGCGTCCGACGCCCCGGAACCGGGCCGACAGCAGCCGTACGACACCGACGACGCGGTTTCGTGGAACGGAGCGAGCACCGCGCACGGAGCGAACGGAGCGGAGCCGGGCCTCTCCGCCGCCGACGTCCTCGCCTGGTTCGACATCGCCCCCGACGACCCGGACGCCGACTTGATCACGGAGCGCCTCATCAACGTCGTTCAGGTGCACGGCCGCACCGCGGTCGCCGACCGTCTCGCCCACCATGCCGGCCGGAGCCAAACCCAGGACGACGCCACGGACGCCACTGACGCCACGGACAGTGCCGACGGAGTCGGTGACGACGGAGAGTCGGACGGCACGGACGAGACCCCCGACGCCGCCTCGTGACACGCGAAGGCCCGGCCCCCCGCCGGGTGCCGGGCCTCGCGAAGAGCCCTGGGGTTGCCCCGGGGCTACAGCCCCGCGGCCTTCCGCAGCGCGTCCACGCGGTCCGTGCGCTCCCACGTGAAGTCGGGCAGCGGGCGGCCGAAGTGGCCGTACGCCGCCGTCTGGGCGTAGATCGGGCGCAGCAGGTCCAGGTCGCGGATGATCGCGGCCGGGCGGAGGTCGAAGACCTCGTCGATGGCCTTCTCGATCTTGTCCGTGTCGACCTTGGCGGTGCCGAAGGTCTCGACGAACAGGCCCACGGGCTCGGCCTTGCCGATCGCGTACGCCACCTGCACCTCGCAGCGGGAGGCGAGGCCCGCGGCGACGACGTTCTTCGCGACCCAGCGCATCGCGTACGCCGCCGAGCGGTCGACCTTGGACGGGTCCTTGCCGGAGAAGGCGCCGCCGCCGTGGCGGGCCATGCCGCCGTAGGTGTCGATGATGATCTTCCGGCCGGTGAGGCCCGCGTCGCCCATCGGGCCGCCGATCTCAAAGCGGCCGGTCGGGTTGACCAGGAGGCGGTAGCCGTCGGTGTCCAGCTTGATGCCGTCGTCGAGGAGGGCCTTCAGCTCCGGCTCCACCACGAACTCCCGGATGTCCGGGGCCAGCAGCGACTCCAGGTCGATGTCGCTCGCGTGCTGCGAGGAGACGACGACGGTGTCCAGGCGGACCGCCTTGTCGCCGTCGTACTCGATGGTGACCTGCGTCTTGCCGTCGGGGCGCAGGTAGGGGATCGTGCCGTTCTTGCGGACCTCGGACAGGCGCTTGGACAGGCGGTGCGCGAGGTGGATCGGCAGGGGCATCAGCTCCGGCGTCTCGTCCGTCGCGTAGCCGAACATCAGGCCCTGGTCGCCCGCGCCCTGCTTGTCGAGGTCGTCGACCTCGGTGCCGCCCTCGACCCGGGACTCGTACGCGGTGTCGACGCCCTGGGCGATGTCCGGGGACTGCGCGCCGATCGACACCGAGACGCCGCAGGAGGCGCCGTCGAAGCCCTTCTTCGAGGAGTCGTAGCCGATCTCCAGGATCTTGTTGCGGACCAGCGTCGCGATGTCCGCGTACGTCTTGGTCGTGACTTCACCGGCCACGTGCACCAGGCCGGTGGTGATCAGGGTTTCGACGGCGACCCGAGAGGTCGGGTCCTCGCGCAGAAGCGCGTCGAGGATGGTGTCGCTGATCTGGTCAGCGATCTTGTCGGGGTGACCTTCGGTCACGGACTCCGAGGTGAAAAGGCGACGGGACACAACGCTCCCTGGGGTTGCAGCGGCTGCTGGCTGATCATTGGCGGACGGGCTCGGAGGCTGCGCCCGGCCTCGTCCGAGAACAGTTTATCGGTCGGACCTTGCCGCGGGCCTCCCCGTCTCGACTCATGGAATCTCTAGGGAAAACCCCATGGGAAACGCTGTGACCTGCGGCATGGGCATTCTGCCCAATCCCGTACCCGGTTCGCCAGAGGCACCACGGCTCCCGGACACCGGATCGAGCGATCCTCCGGGCGGAGGCGAGTTTCAGGCCAGCCGGTGCGCGACCAGGTCCCATACCACATCGGCCAGCGCCTCTTTGGGCCCGTGCGCCACCGGGGTCTCGCTGCCGTCGGCGCCCAGTACCACCGCCTCGTTCTCCTCCGAGCCGAACGTCCGGCGCTCGCCGACCTCGTTGACCACGAGCAGGTCGCAGCCCTTTCGGCGCAGTTTGGCCCGGCCGTTGGCGAGGACGTCGTCGGTCTCCGCGGCGAAGCCGACGACGACCTGGCCGGGGTGCGCCCGCTGGGCCGAGAGCTCCGCAAGGATGTCCGGATTCCGTACCAGCGCGACGGGCTCGGGGTCCTTGCCGTCCTGCTTCTTGATCTTCCCGCCGGCGTACGCGGCCGGGCGGAAGTCCGCCACCGCGGCCGCCATCACCACGGCGTCGGCCTCCGCCGCCGCCTTCAGGACGGCCTCGCGCAGCTGGACGGCGGTGCCCACCGGTATGACGTCGACCCCCGCCGGGTCGGGCAGCGCGGCGCGCGCGGCGACGAGGGTGACCCGCGCGCCGCGGGCGGCGGCCGTGCGGGCCAGGGCATAGCCCTGTTTGCCGGAGGAGCGGTTGCCGAGGAAGCGGACCGGGTCGAGCGGTTCGCGGGTGCCGCCGGCGCTCACCACGACATGGCGGCCGACGAGGTCGGGGGGGGTGGCGCCGCGGGCCAGCACCCGGCGGCAGACCTCGAAGATCTCCGTGGGGTCGGGCAGCCGCCCCTTGCCGGTGTCGACGCCGGTGAGCCGGCCGACCGCGGGTTCGATCACGACGGCGCCGCGGCGGCGCAGGGTCGCCACGTTCTCCTGGGTGGCCGGGTGCTCCCACATCTCGGTGTGCATCGCGGGGGCGAACACGACCGGGCAGCGGGCGGTGAGCAGGGTGTTGGTGAGCAGGTCGTCGGCGAGGCCGTGGGCAGCCCTGGCAAGGGTGTCGGCCGTCGCGGGCGCGACGACGACCAGGTCGGCGTGCTGGCCGATCCGTACGTGCGGGACCTCGTGCACGTCGTCCCACACCTCGGTCGAGACCGGGTTGCCGGAGAGCGCGGACCAGGTGGCCGCGCCGACGAAGTGCAGCGCGGAGGCGGTGGGGACGACCCGCACCTCGTGCCCCGACTCGGTGAGTCTGCGCAGCAGTTCGCACGCCTTGTAGGCGGCGATGCCACCGCTGACCCCCAGCACGACCTTCGGCTTGCCCACCGCGCCTCCCCGCACTCGACACCGTCCCGCATCCGTCGTCCGTACGCCGCGGCTCGCCGCGTACGGATCCATGACACACCACAGGCCCGACAGTCGCGCTGTCGGGCCTGTGGAAAAACCCACCGCGGTCTGCACATACGACGAATGCTCGCCGTGTGCCGACCCCGTGCTGCCGGGGCTACTGGACCCCGAAGGTCAGGTCGCCGGGCCCTCGACGGCCTCGGACGTCAGCAGGCCCGCGTTGATCTCACGCAGGGCGATCGAGAGCGGCTTCTCGTGGACGTGGGTGTCGACGAGCGGACCGACGTACTCCAGGAGACCCTCGCCGAGCTGCGAGTAGTACGCGTTGATCTGGCGGGCCCGCTTGGCCGCGTAGATCACGAGGCTGTACTTGGAGTCGGTGGCCTCAAGCAACTCGTCGATCGGCGGGTTGATGATGCCCTCGGGCGCGGTGATGGAAGAGGACACGCTCTACCTTCCGATGGATGGGAAAGACCAGTCACGATCTCACAACGTCCGCCAAGGCTAGCAGCTTGCGTGGCTGGTCATCGACGCGGGGGTGAACGGGCGGCTGCGGGCGGCGCGGCAACGGCCGGACACGCGGCCCCCGGCCGTCTCCCGGAACAATGCCGCACACTGCCGCGCAATGCAGCGTGATCGGGAATTGCCGTCGGCCGATTCCCTGTCCCTCGCCTGCCTCGAAAGGCGGCGGACCTATGCCTTGTCGGCGTTGAGCGTCGGGTCGAGTTCCTTGCGGAGTTCGAGCATGCGGCGGGCGCCGAAAGTCCTGAGAAGTTCGCTCTTGACCACGGTGGTGAGGTTTTCGAGGAAGTCTTCCCGGACGTCGTTCACGAGGACGTACTGGTACATCCAGGCCCACGTGGACTGCTGGGTGCGAATACGCAGCCGGTTCTCGACCTCGGCGCCCTGGCCGCGCGCGATGATGCGCTCGCGGAGTTCTTCCTCGGAGTTCGTGGTGATGAAGAGACCGACGACCCTCCGGCCGGAAATGGCGCTGAGCCGGACGAAGCCCGCCGGGTCCAGCTCCACGACCTGCGGTGCGAGGTCGTCCACGTCGAGCAGCGCCCGCGGGGAGCCGTAGTAGCTGTCCGAGTACGTGCGGGTGTATTCGAAGATCTCACCGGAGTCGTGCAGCTTGAAGAAGTCCTCTTCGGCCACGAAGTGGTAGTCGACTCCGTCACGCTCTTCGGCGCGGGGTGCGCGTGTCGTGTAGGTCGACACCCGGTGCATGCCGTCAAAGTCGGCAAGCCACCGCAGCGCCGTTCCCTTTCCGGAGCCACTGGGGCCCGAAATCACGAACAGCAGCGGCCTTGCGTCGAGTTGTGACATGTAAACCTCACCCAGTCAGCCTTTGTTGCTGACGTGATCCTACCCGCGCGCGGACAGGGGAAGTGGGCGAGGAGCGGAGCGGGACCGACCAGCGGTCCCGGAGCTTGCCGGGACCGCTGGAATGGGTCATGCCGTCGGACCGCCGAACTCGCGCTCCAGGGACGCGATCTGGTTGGAGCCCAGACCGCGCACGCGGCGACTTTCGGAGATGCCGAGTCGTTCCATGATCTGCTTGGCGCGGACCTTGCCCACGCCCGGCAGGGACTCAAGGAGTGCGGAGACCTTCATCTTGCCGATGACGTCATTCTCCTGGCCCTGCTTGATGACCTCGTGAAGGGAGGCGCCGGAGTGCTTGAGTCGATTCTTCACCTCGGCCCGCTCCCGGCGAGCCGCGGCGGCCTTTTCGAGCGCGGCTGCGCGCTGTTCGGGGGTAAGGGGCGGAAGAGCCACGCCTACGTCACCTCGGATGTCGAACTGTCGGATACGGACCGGTGAGGAACCTAGTCGCCCCACACCTGACGAGCCACGAGCAACACGCTTGCCCGTTCACTCTCGTCGGAGACTAGCGGGCAAGTCCGCCCGAGTCAGCGAGAACAGCGGAAAAGTCCTGGTCAGCCTCCCTGGATCCCGGCATTGCGGACATACCGCCCCGGATTTGAGGATGTATTCAGACTCGGGGCCCGTCGCTGACCTGCTCGGGACGGTCTCCGGGACGTTCCGTCAACGCCCCGGAGGCACTCATCGGAGGACTTACGCGACCGCCACGGCGGCCCTGGTCTCGTCCGCGAACCGGTCGGCGGCCACCCGCAGCGCCACCACGTCGGGACCGTGCCGCAGCACGCCCCGGCTGACGTTGGGCACCACATTGCCTACGGCCGCCCCGAAGACCGTCGGAAGATCGGCCGGCGTGGCTCCCTGGGCGCCGACCCCGGGCGCGAGGAGCGGTCCGTTCACCCCGGCGAGGTCGTACGCGGACAGGTCGCCGAGCGTGGCGCCCACGACGGCGCCGAAGGACCCCAGGGGCGTCTCTCCCGCGTTCTCGGCGGCCAGGTGCGCCAGGACGGTCGCGGCGACGTCCGTGCCGTCCGCGCGGACGGCACGCTGCACCTCACTGCCCTCCGGGTTGGAGGTCAGCGCGAGCACGAAGAGTCCGCAGCCGTTCTCGCGCGCGAGGTCGACGGCCGGCTTCAGCGACCCGTACCCGAGGTACGGCGACACGGTGAGCGCGTCCGAGAACTGCGGCGCGTCCTTGTGCAGGAACGCCTCCGCGTACGCGCCCATGGTCGACCCGATGTCACCGCGCTTGGCGTCCATGACGACGAGCGTCCCGGCCGCCCGCGCCTCCTGGACCGACTTCTCCAGTACGGCGACGCCGCGCGACCCGAAGCGTTCGAAGAACGCGCTCTGCGGCTTGAGGACGGCGACCCGCCCGGCCATCGCCTCGACGACCGTGCGGCTGAACCGCTCCAGACCGGCGACGTCGTCGTTCAGGCCCCACTCACGCAGCAGGGAGGCGTGCGGGTCGATGCCGACGCACAGCGGCCCGAGGGCGTCCATGGCGCGGCGCAGCCGGGCGCCGAAGGGTTCCTGGGCACTCATACGGTCTCCCTCTTCACGGCGGCGCCCACGGCGTCGGCGAGTGTGGCGTACGGGCTGGTCCGCAGGCGGGCGGCGAGCCCCTTGTGCAGGGCGCGCGCCCAGAAGGGGCCCTCGTAGATGAAGGCGCTGTAGCCCTGGACCAGACTGGCACCGGCGAGGATGCGCTGCCAGACGTCCTCGGCGTCCTCCACACCGCCGACACCGACCAGGGTGATCCGGTCGCCCACGCGCGCGTAGAGGCGGCGCAGCACCTCCAGGGAGCGCGCCTTCAGCGGTGCGCCGGAGAGTCCGCCGGTCTCCTTGACCAGGGAGGGTTCGGCTTTCAAACCGAGGCTCTCGCGCGCGATGGTGGTGTTCGTGGCGATGATCCCGTCCAGGCCCAGCTCGACGGCCAGGTCGGCGACGGCGTCCACGTCCTCGTCGGCGAGGTCGGGGGCGATCTTCACCAGGAGCGGCACCCGGCGCCCCGGCACGACCCGGTCGGCGGCCTCGCGCACCGCGCTCAGCAGCGGTCGCAGTGCCTCGGTGGCCTGGAGATCGCGCAGCCCGGGCGTGTTCGGCGACGAGACGTTCACGACGAGATAGTCGGCGTGGGGCGCGAGCCGCTCGGCCGACTTCACGTAGTCGCCGACGGCCTCCTCCTCCGGGACGACCTTGGTCTTGCCGATGTTGACGCCCACGACGGTCTTGAAGACCGCCGTACGGGACGCCAGACGGGCCGCCACCGCCAGGGAGCCCTCGTTGTTGAAGCCCATGCGGTTGATCAGCGCGCGGTCCGGCACCAGGCGGAACAGCCGCTGCCGGGGGTTGCCGGGCTGCGGCTCCCCCGTGACCGTGCCGATCTCGACGTGGTCGAAGCCGAGCATCGACAGGCCGTCGATCGCGATCGCGTTCTTGTCGAAGCCGGCGGCGAGCCCGAACGGGCTGTGCAGCCGCAGCCCGAACGCCTCGGTGCGCAGCTCCCGGTAGCGGGGCGCGAGCGCCGCCGCCAGGAACGTCCGGAGCACGGGCACGCGCGCGGCGAGGCGGATCCAGCGGACGGCCAGGTGGTGGGCGTCCTCCGGGTCCATCCGCTGGAAGAAAAGACGGAAGAACAGCTTGTACATGTCTTTGTGGTCCTCATACGGAGGGGGGACACCGTTCCCGGTGTCCCCCCTCGATCTCGCCGCTAGTCGCGGGCCGCCGTCAGATGCTCGGCGTGTTCCTGGAGCGAGCGCACGCCCACTCCGCCGTGATGGAGCGCGTCGATGCCCTGCACGGCCGCGGCGAGCGCCTGGACCGTGGTCAGGCACGGCACGGACCGCGCCACGGCCGCCGTACGGATCTCGTAGCCGTCGAGTCGGCCGCCGGTGCCGTACGGGGTGTTGACGATGAGGTCGACCTCGCCGTCGTGGATGAGCTGGACGATGGTCTTCTCGCCGTTCGGGCCGGTGCCGTCGGACTGCTTGCGGACGACGGTGGCGTTGAGGCCGTTGCGGCGCAGGACCTCGGCCGTGCCGGAGGTGGCGAGCAGCTCGAAGCCGTGGGCGACCAGTTCGCGCGCCGGGAAGATCATGGAGCGCTTGTCGCGGTTGGCCACCGAGATGAAGGCGCGCCCCTTGGTCGGCAGCGGACCGTACGCGGCGGCCTGGGACTTGGCGTACGCCGTGCCGAACATGGAGTCGATGCCCATGACCTCGCCGGTGGAGCGCATCTCCGGGCCCAGGATGGTGTCCACGCCGCGCCCGGAGGTGTCCCGGAAGCGGGACCAGGGCAGCACGGCCTCCTTGACGGAGATCGGCGCGTCCAGCGGCAGTTCGCCGCCGTCCCCGGTGGCCGGGAGCAGCCCCTCGGCCCGCAGTTCGGCGACGGTCGCGCCGAGCGAGATCCGGGCGGCGGCCTTGGCCAGCGGCACCGCGGTCGCCTTCGAGGTGAAGGGGACCGTACGGGACGCGCGCGGGTTGGCCTCCAGGACGTAGAGGATGTCGCCCGCCATGGCGAACTGGATGTTGATCAGACCGCGGACGCCCACCCCGCGCGCGATGGCCTCCGTCGAGGTGCGCAGCCGCTTGATGTCGTGGCCGCCGAGGGTGATCGGGGGCAGCGCGCAGGCGGAGTCGCCGGAGTGGATGCCGGCTTCCTCGATGTGCTCCATGACGCCGCCGAGGTACAGCTCGTGGCCGTCGTAGAGGGCGTCGACGTCGATCTCGATGGCGTCGTCGAGGAACCGGTCGACCAGGACCGGCCGCGAGGGGCTGATCTCGGTGGACTCGGCGATGTACGAGGACAGCCGCTCCTCGTCGTAGACGATCTCCATGCCGCGCCCGCCGAGCACGTACGACGGGCGGACCAGGACCGGGTAGCCGATCTCGTCCGCGATGGCCTTGGCCTGGGAGAAGGTGGTCGCGGTGCCGTGCTTGGGGGCCGGGAGTCCGGCCTCGGCCAGGACGCGGCCGAAGGCGCCGCGGTCCTCGGCGGCGTGGATGGCCTCCGGCGGGGTGCCCACGACGGGCACGCCGTTGTCCTTGAGCGCCTGCGCCAGGCCCAGCGGGGTCTGGCCGCCCAGCTGGACCACGACACCGGCGATGGGGCCCGCCTGCGCCTCGGCGTGGACGATCTCCAGGACGTCCTCAAGGGTGAGCGGCTCGAAGTACAGCCGGTCGGAGGTGTCGTAGTCCGTGGAGACGGTCTCGGGGTTGCAGTTGACCATCACGGTCTCGTACCCGGCGTCGCTCAGCGCGAAGGACGCGTGCACGCAGGAGTAGTCGAACTCGATGCCCTGGCCGATGCGGTTGGGGCCCGAGCCCAGGATGATCACCGCGGGCTTCTCGCGCGGCGCGACCTCGCTCTCCTCGTCGTAGGAGGAGTAGAAGTACGGCGTCTTCGCGGCGAACTCGGCGGCGCAGGTGTCGACCGTCTTGTAGACCGGGCGGATGCCGAGCGCGTGCCGGACCTCGCGCACGACGTCCTCGCGCAGGCCGCGGATCTCGCCGATCTGCTGGTCGGAGAAGCCGTGCCGCTTGGCCTCGGCGATCAGTTCGGCCGTCAGTTCGGGGGCGGCGGCCAGGTCGTCCGCGGTCTCCTTGATCAGGAAGAGCTGGTCGACGAACCAGGGGTCGATCTTCGTGAACTCGAAGACCTCCTCCGGCGTGGCACCCGCGCGGATGGCCTGCATGACGGTGTTGATCCGGCCGTCGGTCGGGCGGACCGACTCCCGCAGCAGCTCGTCCTTGCTACCGCTCTCGCCGACGAACGTGAACTGGCTGCCCTTCTTCTCCAGCGAGCGGAGGGCCTTCTGGAACGCCTCGGTGAAGTTCCGGCCGATCGCCATGGCTTCGCCGACCGACTTCATGGTCGTGGTCAGCGTGGAGTCGGCGGAGGGGAACTTCTCGAAGGCGAAGCGGGGCGCCTTGACGACGACGTAGTCCAGCGTCGGTTCGAAGGACGCCGGGGTCTGCTCGGTGATGTCGTTCGGGATCTCGTCCAGCGTGTAGCCGACGGCGAGCTTCGCGGCGATCTTGGCGATCGGGAAGCCGGTCGCCTTGGAGGCGAGCGCCGAGGACCGCGACACGCGCGGGTTCATCTCGATGACGATGACACGGCCGTCGGCCGGGTCGATCGCGAACTGGATGTTGCAGCCGCCGGTGTCGACGCCGACCTCGCGGATGATCGCGATACCGACGTCGCGCAGGCGCTGGTACTCGCGGTCGGTCAGGGTCATCGCGGGCGCGACGGTGATCGAGTCGCCGGTGTGCACGCCCATGGGGTCGAAGTTCTCGATGGAGCAGACGACCACGACGTTGTCGTTCTTGTCGCGCATCAGCTCCAGCTCGTACTCCTTCCAGCCGAGGATGGACTCCTCCAGGAGCACCTCGGTGGTCGGCGAGAGGGTGAGGCCCTGGCCGGCGATGCGGCGCAGTTCCTCCTCGTCGTGCGCGAAGCCGGAGCCCGCGCCGCCCATGGTGAAGGACGGGCGGACGACGACCGGGTAGCCGCCGAGGGTGTCGACGCCGGCGAGGACGTCGTCCATGGAGTGGCAGATGACCGAGCGGGCGGACTCGCCGTGCCCGATCTTCGCGTTCACGGCCTCCACGACGCCCTTGAAGAGGTCGCGGTCCTCGCCCTTGTTGATGGCCTCGACATTGGCGCCGATCAGCTCGACGCCGTACTTGTCGAGGGTTCCGGCCTCGTGCAGCGAGATCGCCGTGTTGAGGGCCGTCTGGCCGCCCAGGGTGGGCAGCAGGGCGTCGGGGCGCTCCTTGGCGATGATCTTCTCGACGAACTCCGGGGTGATCGGTTCGACGTAGGTGGCGTCGGCGATCTCCGGGTCGGTCATGATCGTCGCCGGGTTGGAGTTGACGAGGATCACCCGCAGCCCCTCGGCGCGCAGGATGCGGCACGCCTGGGTGCCGGAGTAGTCGAACTCGGCGGCCTGGCCGATGACGATCGGGCCGGAGCCGATGACCAGGACGGACTGGATATCGGTGCGCTTAGGCACGCTGGCCCTCCATCGGGACTGTGCTCATCAAAGAGGTGAAGCGGTCGAACAGGTAGGCGGCGTCGTGCGGGCCGGCCGCCGCTTCGGGGTGGTACTGGACGGAGAAGGCGGGCTGGTCGAGCAGCTGGAGCCCCTCCACGACGTCGTCGTTCAGGCACACGTGGGACACCTCGGCGCGGCCGAACGGGGTGTCGCTGACCCGGTCCAGCGGCGCGTCCACGGCGAACCCGTGGTTGTGCGCGGTGATCTCGACCTTGCCGGTCGTACGGTCCTGGACGGGCTGGTTGATGCCCCGGTGGCCGTACTTGAGCTTGTACGTGCCGAAGCCGAGGGCGCGCCCGAGGATCTGGTTGCCGAAGCAGATGCCGAACAGCGGCGTCTTTCGCTCCAGGACGGCGGTCATGAGCGCGACGGGGCCGTCGGCGGTGGCCGGGTCGCCGGGGCCGTTGGAGAAGAACACGCCGTCCGGGTTCACGGCGTACACGTCGTCGACGGTGGCGGTGGCGGGCAGGACGTGCACCTCGATGCCGCGTTCGGCCATGCGGTGCGGGGTCATGCCCTTGATGCCGAGGTCGATGGCGGCGACGGTGAACTTCTTCGGGCCGACGGCCGGGACGACGTAGGTCTCCTTGGTGGCGACCTCCTCGTACAGGCTGGCGCCCTTCATGTGCGGCTGGGCCTGCACGCGCGCGACGAGGTCGGCGTCGGGGGCGACCGCCTCGCCGGAGAAGATGCCCGACCGCATGGAGCCGCGCTCGCGCAGGTGGCGGGTGAGGGCGCGGGTGTCGATGCCGGAGATGCCGACGACGCCCTGCTGGACGAGTTCGTCGTCCAGGGAGCGCTTGGCGCGCCAGTTGGAGGGCACGCGCGCGGGGTCGCGGACGACGTAGCCCGACACCCAGATGCGGCTGGACTCGTCGTCCTCGTCGTTCCAGCCGGTGTTGCCGATCTGCGGGGCCGTCGCGACGACGATCTGGCGGCAGTACGACGGGTCGGTGAGGGTCTCCTGGTAGCCGGTCATGCCGGTGGAGAACACGGCCTCGCCGAACGTCTCCCCCACGGCTCCGTAGGCACGGCCGCGGAAGATCCGGCCGTCCTCCAGAACGAGTACGGCGGGAAGCACCTTCTTTGCAGAAGTGGTTCCCCTGGTGGAGGTGGTCATCGTTCGGCGCCTTCCTTGGTGCTGTTCTTGATCATGGTGTTGAGGACGTCGACCCACTCGTTGTGCTCGGCCGCGTGGTCGGAGCGGAAGCCGGAGTCGAGCAGTTTGTCGCCGAGCTGCCAGGTGACGACCAGCAGGCCGCCCTCCGCGAGCACCTTCCCGGCGATGCCCTTGTCGAGCCGGGCCTCGCGCAGGTCCGCGAGCGGTACGAAGAAGTCGGCCGCCCCGGGGCGTACGACGTCCAGCCCCGCGTCCGTCAGCGTCAGCTCGGCCCGGCTGCGGGTGCCCAGGCCGTGCGCGACGATCCGGTCCAGCCACTGCCCGGCGGTGGTGGAGCCGTGGTAGCGGCCGCTCAGGCTCAGTTTCGCGGGACCGGGGTCCTGCGGCGCGTCGGCGGGGGCGGGCAGGTCGCCCTGGAGGGTGCCGCGCCACTTCCAGCCCTCGCGCATCAGCCAGTAGACGAGCGCGACGAAGAGGCCGAGCCCGACCAGCCAGCCGACCCGGGCGGCCCAGTCGGTGACCGGGGCGGAGTGCTCGCCCGCCGCGAGCACGGCGGCGGACGCGGCGGTCGCGGTGTCCGGCAGGTGCAGAGATGTCACGTGAGCTTCCCGTCGACGAGGGTGGCCTTGCCCCGCAGCCAGGTGTGCGTGACGCGCCCCGGCAGCTCACGGCCCTCGTACGGCGTGTTGCGGCTGCGCGAGGCGAAGCCCGCGGGGTCCACGGACCCACGGTATGCCGTGTCGAGGAGCGTGAGGTTGGCGGGCTCGCCTGCCGAGACGGGGCGGCCGTGGCCCCGGGCCTGCCCGATGCGGGCGGGCTTGAAGGACATGCGGTCGGCCACCCCGGCCCAGTCGAGGAGCCCGGTGGCCACCATCGTCTCCTGGACCACTGACAACGCGGTCTCCAGGCCGACCATCCCCATGGCGGCGGCGGCCCACTCGCAGTCCTTGTCCTCGTGCGGGTGCGGGGCGTGGTCGGTGGCGACGATGTCGATGGTGCCGTCGGCGAGCGCCTGGCGCAGGGCGTGCACGTCGCGTTCGGTGCGCAGCGGCGGGTTGACCTTGTAGACCGGGTTGTAGGAGCGCACCAGCTCATCCGTGAGGAGGAGGTGGTGCGGGGTGACCTCGGCGGTGACGTCGATGCCGCGGGACTTGGCCCAGCGGACGATCTCGACGCTGCCGGCGGTCGAGAGGTGGCAGATGTGCACGCGGGAGCCGACGTGCTCGGCGAGCAGCACGTCGCGCGCGATGATCGACTCCTCGGCCACCGCGGGCCAGCCGCCGAGCCCCAGTTCGGCGGAGACGACGCCCTCGTTCATCTGCGCGCCCTCGGTGAGCCGGGGCTCCTGCGCGTGCTGGGCGACCACGCCGCCGAACGCCTTCACGTACTCCAGCGCCCGGCGCATGATCACCGCGTCGTCCACGCACTTGCCGTCGTCGGAGAAGACGGTGACCCCGGCGGCCGACTCGTGCATGGCGCCCAGTTCGGCGAGCTTCCTGCCCTCCAGGCCGACGGTGACGGCGCCGATGGGCTGCACGTCGCAGTAGCCGTGCTCCTGGCCGAGCCGGTAGACCTGCTCGACCACACCGGCGGTGTCGGCGACGGGGAAGGTGTTGGCCATCGCGAAGACGGCCGTGTAGCCGCCGGAGGCCGCCGCGCGCGTGCCGGTCAGGACGGTCTCGGAGTCCTCGCGGCCGGGCTCGCGCAGATGAGTGTGCAGGTCGACGAGGCCCGGCAGCAGCACCTTGCCGTCGGCCTCGACGACCTCGGCACCCTCGGCGCTCAGACCGGCGCCCACTTCGGCGATGGTGTCCCCGTCGATCAGCACGTCCTGCGGCTCGCCGCCGAGGACCTTCGCACCACGGATCAGGATCTTGCTCATATGACTTACTTCTCCTCGATACGGGCGTGGCTGACGGCGGGTTCGTTGCCGCCCAGCAGCAGGTAGAGCACGGCCATCCGGATGGAGACGCCGTTGGCGACCTGCTCGACGGCGGTGCAGCGGCCGGAGTCGGCGACCTCGGCGGTGATCTCCATGCCGCGGACCATCGGGCCGGGGTGCATCACGATCGCGTGCTCGGGCATGCGGGCCATGCGGTCGCCGTCGAGGCCGTAGCGCCGCGAGTACTCGCGCTCGGTGGGGAAGAACGCGGCGTTCATGCGCTCGGCCTGGACGCGCAGCATCATCACCGCGTCCGACTTGGGCAGGGTGCTGTCGAGGTCGTAGGAGACCTCGCAGGGCCAGGACTCGACGCCGACCGGCAGCAGGGTGGGCGGGGCGACGAGGGTGATCTCGGCGCCGAGGGTGTGCAGCAGGTCGACGTTGGAGCGGGCCACGCGGCTGTGCAGCACGTCCCCGACGAGCGTGATGCGCCGCCCGGCGAGGTCCCGCCCGAGGCCGCTGTCCCGGCCGACGAGGCGGCGCCGCATGGTGAAGGCGTCCAGCAGGGCCTGGGTGGGGTGCTGGTGGGTGCCGTCGCCCGCGTTGATGACGACGGAGTCGATCCAGCCGGAGGTGGCCAGCCGGTAGGGCGCGCCGGAGGCGCCGTGCCGGATGACGACGGCGTCCACACCCATGGCTTCGAGGGTCTGGGCGGTGTCCTTCAGGGACTCGCCCTTGGAGACGCTGGACCCCTTGGCGGTGAAGTTGATGACGTCCGCGGACAGCCGCTTCTCGGCGGCCTCGAAGGAGATCCGGGTGCGGGTGGAGTCCTCGAAGAAGAGGTTGACGATCGTACGGCCGCGCAGGGTCGGCAGTTTCTTGATCGGCCGGTCGGCGACCCGGGCCATCTCCTCGGCGGTGTCGAGGATCAGGACGGCGTCGTCACGGGTGAGGTCGGCGGCCGAGATGAGATGACGCTGCATCTGTTCAGCTCCGTAAGGCAGTTCACGAGAGGGAGGCGGCTGCGGGCATGCGTGCGCACGGCGTACGCGCGCGGAGGCACCCGAAGGCGCGCGGCGACACGGGGGCGCGCACTCCGGGGGCGTACGTCGGCGCCGTACGCCCCGGTGGGTGCTAGGTGCGTGCTCCCGGCGGGGTCCGCCGCGCACCGAGCAGCACGGTGTCCCGGCCGTCCTCCTCGGCGAGCTGGACCTTGACCGTCTCCCGCAGTGACGTGGGGAGGTTCTTGCCGACGTAGTCGGCGCGGATGGGCAGTTCGCGGTGGCCGCGGTCGACGAGGACCGCGAGCTGGACGGCGCGCGGGCGACCGATGTCGTTCAGGGCGTCCAGCGCGGCTCGGATGGTGCGACCGGAGAAGAGCACGTCGTCGACGAGGACGACGAGGCGGCCGTCGACGCCGTCACCGGGGATGTCGGTACGGGCCAGCGCGCGCGGCGGGTGCATGCGCAGGTCGTCGCGGTACATGGTGATGTCGAGCGAGCCGACCGGAACCTTGCGGTCGGTGATCTCCTCCAGCTTCGCGGCGAGCCGCTGGGCGAGGAAGACACCTCGGGTCGGGATGCCGAGGAGCACGACGTCGTCGGCGCCCTTCGCGCGTTCGACGATCTCGTGGGCGATGCGGGTGAGCACCCGCGCGATGTCGGGGGCTTCCAGAACGGGACGCGCGGCGGATCCGGTGCCTGTACCGGTTGCGTGGTCGTCCTGCTCGGCTTGCGGGTCGTACGAGTCCATGAGTAACGGACCTCCTTCTCCGCCTCACAGGACGGACTTTAAAGGACGTCGGATTTGCGCCATCCAGGCTACCAGTCGGGCAACACCCCTGATCACCCCCCTGGGGTCAGGTATCACTCCATTGGCGGTACGGCCGGTCCGCCACCACGGAAGGGTCGGTCCGGACCATTCGGCTTGACGGGGCAGAGTAACGCTGCGTAACCTCACAGTGAGTCACCAGCCGCGCGGTGAAAACCGCACGTCGACACAGTGCCGGGGAGCTATATGTCCAGCGAATACGCCAAACAGCTCGGGGCCAAGCTCCGGGCGATCCGCACCCAGCAGGGCCTTTCCCTCCACGGTGTCGAGGAGAAGTCCCAGGGCCGCTGGAAGGCGGTCGTGGTCGGTTCGTACGAGCGCGGGGACCGCGCCGTGACCGTGCAGCGCCTCGCGGAGCTCGCGGACTTCTACGGGGTTCCGGTGCAGGAGCTGCTGCCGGGCACCACGCCGGGCGGGGCCGCCGAGCCGCCGCCGAAGCTGGTCCTGGACCTGGAGCGGCTCGCGACCGTCCCGGTCGACAAGGCGGGCCCGCTGCAGCGCTACGCGGCGACGATCCAGTCCCAGCGCGGCGACTACAACGGCAAGGTGCTGTCGATCCGCCAGGACGACCTGCGCACGCTGGCCGTGATCTACGACCAGTCGCCGTCGATCCTGACCGAGCAGCTGATCAGCTGGGGCGTCCTGAACTCGGACGCGCGCCGCGCGGTCGCCCACGAAGAGGGCTGATCCGCACCGCACGTCTGAGCAGAAACGTTGCCGCCGGGGCACCCGGGACCGTGAGGGTTCCGAGCGCCCCGGCGGTTTTGCGTGACGGCCGCCCAGAGGCCCGCTACCACGCGCGGGGCCAGGGACGGGCACCGGCACGCCGAGGGGCCCGCAGCAAGCGCTGCGGGCCCCTCCGTGCGGCTCCGGTCGCCCGGCGTCGCCCAGCAGCCGCCGCTACGCCTCTTCGCGGCGCAGGGACGGCTTCAGGTCCTTGAAACGGCCGAGCAGGCCGTTGACGAAGGCAGGTGACTCGTCCGTGGAGAACTCCTTGGCGAGCTGCACCATCTCGTCGAGCACGACCGCGTCCGGCGTCTCGTCGGCCCAGATCAGCTCGTAGGCGCCGAGGCGCAGGATGTTGCGGTCCACGACCGGCATCCGGTCGAGCGTCCAGCCGACCGCGTACTGCGAGATCAGTTCGTCGATACGCCGGGCATGGCCCGCGTACCCCTCGACCAGCTGCATCGTGTACTCGCTCACCGGCGGCTGCCGGGTGTCGGTCCGGGAGTGCCGGATCCAGTCCCCGAGGACGGTGAGCACGTCGGCCTCGCGCTGGTCGCCCTCGAAGAGAATCTGGAAGGCACGCTTACGGGCCGTATTACGGGCAGCCACGGTTAGCTGTTCACCCGGCCGAGGTAGTCGCTCGTACGCGTGTCGACCTTGATCTTCTCACCGGTGGTGATGAAGAGCGGGACCTGGATCTGGTGACCGGTCTCCAGGGTGGCGGGCTTGGTGCCGCCGGTGGAGCGGTCGCCCTGGACGCCGGGCTCGGTCTCCTGGATGACCAGCTCGACGGCGGCGGGCAGCTCGACGAAGAGCACCTCGCCCTCGTGCTGGGCGACGGTGGCGGTGAAGCCCTCGATCAGGAAGTTGGCGGCGTCGCCGACGGCCTTGCGGTCCACGTGGAGCTGGTCGTAGGTCTCCATGTCCATGAAGACGAAGTACTCGCCGTCCATGTAGGAGAACTGCATGTCGCGCTTGTCAACGGTGGCCGTCTCGACCTTGACGCCGGCGTTGAACGTCTTGTCGACGACCTTGCCGGAGAGCACGTTCTTCAGCTTGGTGCGCACGAAGGCCGGGCCCTTGCCGGGCTTGACGTGCTGGAACTCGACGACGGACCAGAGCTGGCCTCCGTCGAGCTTGAGCACCAGGCCGTTCTTGAGGTCGTTCGTGGAAGCCACGGTTGCGGAATCTCCTGGACTGACGATGGACGACCGGGAAGACACGCGCGTAGCCCGAAAAAGCTAGAGCGCGAGCAGCTCCTTGGTCGTGATGGTGAGTAGCTCGGGTCCGCCGTCCGCCTCGGGGCGTACGACGAGCGTGTCATCGATCCGGACGCCGCCCCGGCCCGGGAGGTGAACCCCCGGTTCGACGGTGACCGGCACACAAGCGTCCAGTTTACCCATGGCCGCGGGGGCCAGCTGCGGCTCCTCTTCGATTTCGAGCCCCACACCGTGCCCTGTCAAGGGTGGCAGGGCCTCGCCGTACCCCGCGGAGTCCAGTGACTGGCGGGCGGCGCGGTCCACGTCCCGGTAGGCGGCGCCGGGCGCCAGCGCCTCCCGACCGGCCCGCTGCGCTGCGAAGACCAGGTCGTACAGCTCGATCTGCCAGTCCGCGGGAGCGGTGCCGATGACGAAGGTACGGCCGATCTCGCAGCGGTAGCCGCGGTAGGAGGCACCGAGGCAGACCGAGAGGAAATCGCCCTCCTCGACCCGGCGGTCGGTGGGCAGATGACCGCGGCGGCCGGAGTTCGGTCCGGTGGCGACGGAGGTGGGCAGCGCGGGGCCGTCGGCGCCGTGGTCGACCAGGCGGCGTTCGAGTTCGAGGGCGAGGTGACGCTCGGTGCGGCCGACGAGGATGGATTCGAGGAGTTCCCCGAGCGCCTGGTCGGCGATCTCGGCGGCGATGCGCAGGAAGGCGATCTCCTCCTCGTCCTTCACGACCCGCTGCTGCTCGACGGCGCCGCCGAGGTCGGCCAGGCGCAGCCGGGGGGCGACCGAGCGGATGGCCCGGTGGCGGGCGACCGTGAGGTGGTGCTCCTCGACCGCCAGGGAGTCGGCGCCCTGGCCCGTGGCGAGGTCGGCGGCGGCGACGGCCGGGTCGCCGCCGGGGTCCGACAGCGGCCGGATCAGCAGGGTCCCGTCCGGGCGGCCGTCCTCGGGGCGGTCGCCCGGGGGGCCGGAGCAGACCAGCAGGTCCTCGGTCCTGCCCAGCAGCAGGACGGCACCCCGGGGCGCGGCGCCCGCGAGATAGCGGACGTTGGCAGGGCGGGTGATCAGCGCGGCCGCGCTGCCGCCGGCGTTGTGGCGCTCCCGGATCCGGTCGCGGCGGGCCGCGTACACCTCTGACATGGCTTGAGCGTATTTGCTCCGCGGGGGTAGTGCGGGGTTGTGCTCGGCCGAGTGAGGAGGGTGCCTCTTGCTGTGGGATGCCACCTGCGGGCCGGTGGGGGTTGCTCGCGCAGTTCCCCGCGCCCCTTTAGGGGCGCTGCCCCCGAGCCCCCGTTCAGAGGTGCTCTACCACTTTGGGGGGCTGGCCATCGCCCTTGCCAGGACCTCGTCCAAGGCCCTGGCCGTGGAGGGGACGTCCAGGTGGGAGTTGTCGATGATGGGGAGGCCGGAGCCGTACCAGCCCGCCATGCGGCCGTGGATGGCGGCCACCTCCTCGTCGGTGAGGCGGCGGCGGCCGGAGCGTTCGGCGTTGCGTTCCAGGACGATTTCCAGGCCGGGCAGGAGGACGACCGGCAGCAGGCCGGGGCCCACGTGGCGCTTCCAGCCGCCGAGGCCGACGACCGGCCGGTCGGGGAAGACGGCGTCGTCGATGATGCAGGAGACCTGGTTGGCCAGGAAGTTGCGGGCCGCGAAGCCGCAGGTCCGGCGGGCGAGGCGGTACTGGGCCTCGGAGTTGTCGTTCCACCCGGCCTGCGGGTCGGCGAAGCCGGAGCGCACCCATTCCCGTACGTCGTCGAGGCTGATGTGCGCGGTCGGCACCCGGCGGTGGTCGGCCCAGTACTTCGCGGCGCTGGTCTTGCCGGCGCCCGCGGGGCCGATGAGCAGCACGGCGAGCGTGGCGTTGGTGGGGTCGGGGGCACCCGGAACGACCGGCGCGGACGGCATGCCGACGGGGGCGCCGGGCGGCAGCGGCACGTGCCCGGTGGTCTCCGGCACGGGCGGGCCGGGCGGGGGCGGCGGCAGATGTGTCCGGGGGGCGCCCGTGGGCGGGGGCGGGACGAAGCCGGGGACGGGCGGCGGGCCCTGGGAGGCCGGATGCGGGTGGGGCGCCTGGTGCGGGCCCGGGTGCCCCTGGTGGTGTGCGGCCGACGACCACTCGGTCGCCGGTGGCTGCCCCTGCTGGTGGGGCGGCGGCAGCGGTTCCCCCACTGCGTGCTGCATCCGGTGCCACTCCGTCTCGTACAGGTCCGTCAGGTCCGTTGACCGAACGGTACCGTCCCCGGCGGCCGTTGTGTGAACGACCGGGACCGTTCCGACGTGCCCTGATGCCGCGATTCACCTGTGGGGCGGGGTGGTTGGGGCGCGCGGCGCACGACGGCCCGCCGCACGCCGGGCAGTTGCCCACCGCGCGGCGAACCGGCCGTCGGCGCCACGGGAGTCGGCTACTCGCCGACTTCCCCGTACGCGGCGAGCAGCACCGCCGGGTCGGGGCCCTCCAGGACCGTCGGTTTGGCCAGGCCGTCGAGGACGATGAAGCGGAGCAGGTTGCCGCGCGACTTCTTGTCGACCTTCATCGCTTCGAGCAACTTGGGCCACTGGTCGTGCCGGTAGTGCAGCGGCAGCCCCACCGACTCCAGGACCGTACGGTGCCGGTCGGCGGTCGCGTCGTCCAACCGGCCCGCGAGACGGCCGAGTTCGGCGGCGAAGTGCATGCCGACGGCGACGGCGGCGCCGTGCCGCCACTTGTACCGCTCGTTCTTCTCGATGGCGTGGGCGAGCGTGTGGCCGTAGTTGAGGATCTCCCGCAGGCCCGACTCCTTGAGGTCGGAGGAGACCACTTCGGCCTTGACCCGGATGGAGCGCTCGATCAGCTCGGCGGTGTGCGGGCCCGCCGGGGTGCGCGCGGCCTGCGGGTCGGACTCGATGAGTTCCAGGATGGCCGGGTCGGCGATGAAACCGGCCTTGATGATCTCGGCGAGCCCGGACACGTAGTCGTTGACCGGCAGCGAGTCCAGCGCCGCCAGGTCGCACAGCACGCCCGCGGGCGGGTGGAAGGCGCCCACCAGGTTCTTGCCCTCGGCGGTGTTGATGCCGGTCTTGCCACCGACCGCCGCGTCCACCATGGCGAGCACGGTGGTCGGCACGGCGATCCAGCGCACGCCGCGCAGCCAGGTCGCGGCCACGAACCCGGCGAGGTCGGTGGTGGCGCCGCCGCCGACGCCCACGATCACGTCGGTCCGCGTGAACCCGGACTGACCCAGCGCCTTCCAGCAGTACGCGGCGACCTCGGCGGTCTTGGCCTCCTCGGCGTTGGGCACCTGGATGGCGACGACCTCGTAGCCCTGTCCGGCCAGATCGGCGCGGAGCGCCTCACCGGTCTCGGCCAGCGCCTCCGGGTGCACGATCGCGACCCGTTGGGCCTTCTCGCCGATCAACCCGCCCAGTTCGCCCAGGAGTTGACGGCCGATCAGCACCTCGTACGGGTCGTTGCCCGCCGTGCCGCCGACCTGGACCCTCGTCACCGACTCGCTCATACGTCCTTCAACTCCAGTGCGTCCAGGGCGGCTTGGGCAACCTCTTCGGGGGTGCGGCCGTCCGTGGCCACCACCGCGGTGGCGACCCCCTCGTACAGGTGGCGGCGGGCCTCCATCAAGTCCCGCCACTGCCGGCGGGGGTTGACGGCCAGCAGTGGCCGGGCCGCGTTCAGCCCGGTGCGCCGCACCGCTTCCTCGACATCCATCGACAGATACACCACCCGGCGTCCAGCCAGGAGTTCACGCGTGCCGGCGTCCAGGATGGCGCCGCCACCCAGCGCGAGGACGCCGTCGTGTCCGGCCAACGCCCGTGCCACCGCGGCCTTTTCGACGGCCCGGAAGGCTTCCTCGCCCTCGTCCACGAAGATCTCGGCGATGGTGCGGCCCCGCTCGGCGACGATGTCGTCGTCCGTGTCGCGGTAGCCGCAGCCCAGGCGCCCGGCGAGCAGCTGCCCGACCGTCGACTTGCCGACGCCCATCGGTCCGACGAGGACGATCACCGGCAGCAGGCTCACCGGATCGCCAGGTTGTCGAGGTAGGAGCGCACGTTGCGGCGGGTCTCGGGCACGCTGTCGCCGCCGAACTTCTCCGCCACCGCGTCCGCCAGGACGAGGGCGACCATGGCCTCGGCCACGATCCCCGCCGCCGGCACCGCACACACGTCGGAGCGCTGGTGGTGCGCCTGGGTGGCCTCGCCGGTGACGACGTCCACGGTCCTCAGCGCGCGCGGCACGGTCGCGATCGGCTTCATCGCCGCCCGTACGCGCAGCAGTTCGCCGGTGGTCAGGCCGCCCTCGGTGCCGCCGGAGCGGCCGGTGCTGCGCCGGATGCCTTCGGGGGTGGACTCGATCTCGTCGTGCGCCTGTGAACCGGGCACCCGGGCCAGGCCGAAGCCGTCGCCGACCTCGACGCCCTTGATGGCCTGGATGCCCATCAGGGCGGCGGCCAGCCGGGCGTCCAGACGCCGGTCCCAGTGCACGTGCGAGCCCAGCCCGACGGGAACACCGTAAGCGAGGACCTCGACCACACCGCCCAGGGTGTCGCCGTCCTTGTGGGCCTGGTCGATCTCCGCGACCATCGCCTTCGACGCGTCCTCGTCCAGGCAGCGCACCGGATCGGCGTCCAGCCGCTCGACGTCGGCGGGGGTCGGGTAGACACCGTAGGGCGCCTTCGCCGCGGCCAGCTCGACCACGTGCGACACGACCTCGATCCCGGCCGTCTCCTTCAGGTACGAGCGCGCCACCGCGCCCAGCGCGACCCGGGCGGCCGTCTCCCGGGCGGAGGCCCGCTCCAGGATCGGCCGGGCCTCGTCGAACCCGTACTTCTGCATACCCGCCAGGTCGGCGTGGCCGGGGCGGGGGCGGGTCAGCGGGGCGTTGCGGGCCAGCCCGGCGAGGACGTCCTCGTCCACCGGGTCGGCGGCCATGACCTGCTCCCACTTCGGCCACTCGGTGTTGCCCACCATGACCGCCACCGGGGAACCCAGCGTCAGACCGTGCCGGACCCCGCCCAGGAAGGTGACCTCGTCCCGCTCGAACTTCATCCGGGCACCACGCCCATAACCGAGCCGCCGCCGCGCCAGATGATCGGCCACCATCTCCGTCGTGATCGGCACACCGGCGGGAAGACCCTCCAGCGTCGCCACGAGTGCGGGACCATGGGACTCCCCCGCGGTCAGCCAACGCAACCTGCTCAACGGTGCTCCTCGGTACTCGCGCCCTGGTACTGCCTGCGTACGCGCGTCCTCGCGTACGGCTACGGCGTGACCAGCTGCGCGGCTCCGGCCCGCCACCCCCGATCCTCCCATGTCCGGGCCCGGAATCCGCCCGCCGGTCCATCAGACGGACGGACACGGCCGTCGCCGGGAGCCCTCCGGGGCCGAGGGGGCCCCGCCGAGGCCGCTCAGCGGGCCGCCAGCGCCTGTTCGCCCGCCTTGCGCAGGGTGTCCAGCGGCGCCGGGGAGCGGCCCGTCATCTGCTCGACCTGGAGGACCGCCTGGTGGACGAGCAGGTCGAGACCGCCGACGACCGCGCCGCCGTACCCGGACCAGCGGGCGGCCAGGTCAGTCGGCCAGGGGTCGTAGAGGACGTCGAAGAGGGTCGCCGGGCGTTCCGGTACGGCGGCGGCCAACGCGTCCGTGGTGCCGGCGGGGGTGGTGGCGATCACCAGGGGTGCGTGCAGGGCGTCGGCCGCATCCGACCAGTCGGCCGTGCGCACCTCGACGTCGAGCCGCTCGCCCCACTGCCGCATCTCGGCGGCGCGCCCCAGGCTGCGGACGTACACGACGACCTCGCCGGTGCAGATCCGGGCGAGTGCGGCGAGCGCGGAGGAGGCGGTGGCGCCCGCGCCGAGGATCGCGGCCGTGTCGACCTGTTCGATGCCGCGCTCGCGCAGGGCGGCGACCATCCCGGGGATGTCGGTGTTGTCGCCGAGGCGCCGCCCGTCCTCGGTGAACACGACGGTGTTGACCGCCTCGACGGAGGCGGCCGTCTCGCTGACCTCGTCGAGCAGCGGGATGACCGCCCGCTTCAGCGGCATGGTCAGCGACAGCCCCGCCCACTCGGGTCCGAGTTTCCCGAAGAACCCGGGCAGCCCCGCCTCGTCCACCTCGAACCGGTCGTAGGACCAGTCGCCGAGCCCCAGTTCGGCGTATGCGGCGCGGTGCAGCACCGGGGAGAGCGAGTGGGCGATCGGGGAGCCGAGCACGGCGGCCCGGTTCTTGGTGGCGGTGGCGGCCGTCATGGTCAGTTGTTCTGCGCTTCCTGCTCTTCGAGGTACTGCTGGCGGTTGGCGTTCTGCTCTTCGTTGGTCTCGGCGAAGAGGGTCTTGTCCTTGCTGACCGAGACGAAGTAGTACCAGTTGCCCGTGGCGGGGCTGATGGCGGCCTTGATGGCGACGTCACCGGGGTTGTCGATCGGTCCGGGCGGCAGGCCCTTGATCTTGTACGTGTTGTACGGGTCGTCGATCTGCCGCAGCGAGCTGACCGAGCCGGTGTTGAGCTTCGACTCGCCCTTGAGGTAGTTGACCGTGGAGTCGAAGTCGAGCAGGCCGTAGGTCTCGGTGTTGTCCGGCTTGAGCCGGTTGTAGACGACCCGGGCGACCTTTTCGTAATCGCTCTTGTTGTTCCCCTCGGCATTGACGAGGCTTGCGACGGTGAGGAGTTGCAGCGGGCTGGAGAGGCCGAGGGATTTGTACTTGGTGGCGATGCCGTATTCCTCGTACTTTGTCGCGGCCTGGGAGACCATTTCCTTCAGGACGGCTTCGGGCTTCATGCCCTTGGCCACCGGGTAGGCGGACGGGAAGAGGAATCCCTCCAGCGGGTCCTTGATCTCCTTGCTGCTGTTCGCCCAGCTCGGCAGGCCCAGTGAGGCGTATTTCTTCTTGGCGACGCCCTTGGTCGTGCCGGAGTCCAGACCGAGGCGTTTGTCGATGGCCGCGTAGACCGTGGCGTTGCGTTCACCCTCGTAGATGACCAGGTTGTTGCGGCTGGCCGGGCTCAGCATGAGGGTGACGGCGCTGGCCCCCGACATTTCCTTCTTGAGGGTGTAGGTGCCCGCCTGAATGGTGTTGCCCTTGGGGTTCTTCGACTGTGCGGCGACGAATGCGTCGACGCTCTTGACGACGCCCGCCTCTTTCAGGGCCTGCCCGATGGCATAACCGCCGGACCCCTTTTTGATGGTGATGGTGACCTTTGTGCCGGTGCCGTCGCCCGCGTAGTCGGGAACCGGGCCGAAACGGTTCTGGTAGAACTGCCAGCCGAAATAGCCGACGCCGCCGAGACCGCCGCCGAAGACGAGCACGACCACCAGGCAGGCACAGCCGTTGCGGCGTTTCTTGGCGCCTTTGCTCTTGCCTTTTCCTTTGCCGCCGCGGCGGCCCCTGCCGTCGTCGTCGGTCTCGTCGTCCCCGTCGGCACCGTCCGCGAAGAACGCGTGTTCGCCCTGGTCCGGGCCCGGGTCCCAGCCCGTCTCCGGGTTGGCCTCGGGCTCCGGTTCGGGCTCGGTACGGCGCCGGTTCGGCGGTTCCGGGGGCGGGTACGCGTCGGGCGTCTGGTAGAAGTCGGGCTGCTCGCCGTTGTACGCGGCACTCTGGGCCCCGTAGGGGTCACTGGGGTCGGCGGCGTAGGGGATCTGCGTCTGTGTCCCGCCGTCCCAGCCACCGTTGCCGTACTGCTGCTGCGGCATGTGACCCGCGTAGCTCTGGCCGCCCTGCCCGGGGTAGTTCTGGTCGGGCTGCCCGGGGTACTGCTGTCCGGGGTAGCCCTGGCCGTTCTGGTCGGGGTACTGCGGCTGCTCCTGGCCGGTGTACTGGGGCTGCTGCTGCGGGTACTGCTGCTGACCCTGGTCGTACCCGGCCTGCTGGCCGTGCCCCCAGTCGCCGTAGTGCTGTTGCTGCGGCTGCGAGTAGTGCTGCGGCTGGCCGCCGTAGGGGGACGCGGCGGCCTGCGCCTGCTGTCCTCCCCATCCCTCGTCCCCGAACAACGGGTCCTCGGGATGCCACGGTTCGGAGCCTGGGCCCCGGCCATACTCGGTCATCGATCCCCTAGAGCCGCGAGGCGGCGAATACGTGGTGTCGTCGGCACCACGTCCGTTCCGCCTCTTGCTGTGCGGTGACTGTTCGAACAGCGCCGCAGTCGCGCGGAACGTTACCGTATCGCGATCAGATGACCACTTCGACGCCCTCGCCAGGAGACCTTCCTGACACCCGTTCGGATTCCAGCGCCTGCTGGAGGATGATCACAGCGGCGGCCTGGTCGATGACGGACCGGCCCTTCTTCGAGGTCACACCGGAGGCGCGCAGGCTCTGACCGGCCGTCACGGTGGTCATCCGCTCGTCCACCAGTCGTACCGGAACGGGCGCGATCGCACCGGCAAACACCTGTACGAAAGCGCGGACCTTGGCCGCGGCCGGGCCCTCGCCCCCCTGGAGGGAACGCGGGAGCCCGACGACGACCTCGATCGGCTCGTACTCCTCGACCAGTTGCTTCAGCCTGCGCTGAGCTGCCGGGATGTCACGCCCCGGGACCGTCTCCACCGGTGTGGCGAGGATCCCGTCGGGGTCGCACGAGGCGACCCCGATCCGGGCATCCCCGACGTCGATGGCGAGCCGACGTCCTCTACGCATTTTCCCGACCGATTCCTACTGGGTTTCTTACTTCCGGACCTGCTGCTACTTGGCGGTCTCGGCCACCAGCCGCTCGACGGCGGCCACGGCCTCGCCGACGGCGGCCGCGTTCTGGCCGCCGCCCTGGGCCACGTCCGGCTTGCCGCCGCCACCGCCGCCGAGGGTCTTGGCGGCGGTACGGACCAGGTCACCGGCCTTGAGGCCGCGCTCGCGGGCGGCCTCGTTGGTGGCGATGACCGTGAGCGGCTTGCCGTTGTTCACGGTGAACAGGGCGACCACGGCGGCGCGGCCGCCCTGGATGCGACCGCGCACGTCGAGGACCAGCTTGCGCAGGTCGTCGGCGGTCGTACCGTCCGGCACCTGGCCGGTGACCAGGGCGAGCCCGCGGACGTCCTGGGCGGACTCGACGAGACCGGCGGCGGCCTGGAGCACCTTCTCCGCGCGGAACTTCTCGATCTCCTTCTCGGCGTCCTTGAGCTTGCCGAGCATGGCGGAGACCTTCTCCGGCAGTTCCTCCGGACGGCCCTTGATCAGCTCCTGGAGCTGGGCGACGACCGTGTGCTCACGGGCAAGGAAGTTGTAGGCGTCCACGCCGACCAGGGCCTCGATACGGCGTACGCCGGAGCCGATCGACGACTCGCCGAGCAGCTTCACCAGGCCCAGCTGGGAGGTGTTGTGCACGTGCGTGCCGCCGCACAGCTCCTTGGAGAAGTCGCCGATGGTCACGACGCGCACCCGCTCGCCGTACTTCTCGCCGAACTCGGCGATGGCTCCCTGCTTCTTGGCCTCGTCGATGCCCATGACCTCGGCGCGTACGTCCAGGTCGCGGGCGAGCACCTCGTTGATCTTCTGCTCGACGTCGGTCATCACGGCCGTCGGAACGGCGGACGGGGAGCCGAAGTCGAAGCGGAAGCGGCCGGGCTGGTTCTCGGAACCGGCCTGGGCGGCCGTCGGGCCGAGCGCGTCGCGCAGGGCCTGGTGGGTGAGGTGGGTGGCCGAGTGGGCGCGGGCGATGGCGGTGCGGCGGCGGACGTCGATGGTGGCCTGGGCCTTGGCACCGACGGTGACCTCGCCGACCTGGACGACACCCTTGTGCACGTACACGCCCGGGACCGGCTTCTGGCAGTCGCGGATCTCGACGACGGCGCCGGTGTCCACCCTGATGCGGCCGGTGTCGCCGATCTGGCCGCCGCCCTCGGCGTAGAACGGGGTGCGGTCCAGGACGATCTCGACCTCGTCGCCCTCGGTGGCGACCGGGGAGGAGAGGCCGTCGACGAGGATGCCGACGACGGTGGACTCGCCCTCGATGTCGGAGTAGCCGATGAAGTCGGTCTCGCCGGCGGCGTCGGCGATGTCGCGGTAGGCGCCGAGGTCGGCGTGGCCGGTCTTCTTGGCGCGGGCGTCGGCCTTGGCGCGGTCCCGCTGCTCCTTCATCAGGCGGCGGAAGCCGTCCTCGTCCACCGAGACGCCCTGTTCGGCGGCCATCTCCAGGGTGAGGTCGATGGGGAAGCCCCAGGTGTCGTGGAGCAGGAACGCCTTGTCGCCGGAGAGGACGGTGCCGCCGGCCTGCTTGGTCTCGGTGACGGCGGTGTCGAGGATGTTGGTACCGCCCTTGAGGGCCTTGAGGAAGGCGGCCTCCTCGGCGAGGGCGACCTTCTCGATCCGCTCGCGGTCGGAGACCAGCTCCGGGTACTGCTGGCCCATCATGGCGATGACGGTGTCGACGAGGTCCCGCACGACCGGTCCGGTGGCACCGAGGAGGCGCATGTTGCGGATGGCGCGGCGCATGATGCGGCGCAGGACGTAGCCGCGGCCCTCGTTGCCGGGGGTGACGCCGTCGCCGATGAGCATGACGGAGGTGCGCATGTGGTCGGTGACCACGCGCAGCGACACGTCCGAGGTGTGGGCGGCGCCGTACTCGACACCGGTCAGCTCGGTGGCCTTGTTGATGACGGCCATGGAGGTGTCGATCTCGTACATGTTCTGCACGCCCTGCAGAATCATGGCGAGGCGTTCCAGGCCGAGACCGGTGTCGATGTTCTTGCTCGGCAGGTCCCCGAGGATCTCGAAGTCCTCCTTGCCGATGCCCTCGCCGCGCTCGTACTGCATGAAGACGAGGTTCCAGATCTCCACGTACCGCTCGTCGTTGACGGCGGGGCCGCCCTCGACGCCGAACTCGGGGCCGCGGTCGTAGTTGATCTCGGAACAGGGGCCGCAGGGTCCGGGGACGCCCATGGACCAGTAGTTGTCCTTCTTGCCCAGGCGCTGGATGCGCTCGGCGGGGACGCCCACCTTGTCACGCCAGATGGTCTCGGCCTCGTCGTCGTCGAGGTAGACCGTCACCCACAGGCGCTCGGGGTCGAGGCCGTAACCGCCCTTGTCCTGGGGCGCGGTGAGCAGCTCCCAGGCGTAGGTGATGGCGCCTTCCTTGAAGTAGTCGCCGAAGGAGAAGTTGCCGCACATCTGGAAGAACGTGCCGTGGCGGGTGGTCTTGCCGACCTCTTCGATGTCGGGCGTGCGCACGCACTTCTGCACGCTGGTGGCGCGGCTGAAGGGCGGCTTGACCTCACCCAGGAAGTAGGGCTTGAAGGGCACCATGCCGGCGGGGACGAGCAGCAGAGTCGGGTCGTCCGCGATGAGCGACGCCGAAGGGACGACGGTGTGACCGCGCTCCTCGAAGAAGCTCAACCAGCGGCGGCGGATTTCAGCCGACTCCATCAGTGGTCCTCATTCCGGTTGTACGGGTACGTCGTGGTCTCGATGTATCCCGGGTGGTTGGTGTTCTCGATGGCGGCGAACCGCCTGGGGGCGGGGAGTTCGGGGTCCGCGTCGATGCCCAGCGCCTGCTCCAGTTCCGCCTCGCGCCGCGCCATGTTGTCGCGGACGTCGACCGCGAAACCGACCGCGCGGTCCTTGAGGCGGGCGCCGGTCTCCAGCGCCTTGTTGGCGGCTGCCGCGGCGAGGTTCTCCGGGGTGAGCTGCTTCAGCTTGCGGTTGACCTTGGTGGTGGCCCAGACACCGGCGGCCACGCCCGTGGTGAACCAGAAGGTACGGCGGAACACTGGCTCTCAGTCCCTCTTCCCACGGGCACGCTTCTCCCGCCGGGAGATCGTCCGGCCCACGATCACGGTACGCCGGGGCGCCTTGGCTGGTACGTCGTCCTTCCGGCCGCCGAGGGCGCGGCGCACGCCGTACCCGAACGCGGCGACCTTCACCAGGGGGCCGCCGAAGGTGGTGGCGACGGTGGACGAGAGCGCGGAGGCGTTGGAGGTGACCTCCTGGACGTCCGAGGCAATCGCGTCGACCCGTTCGATCTGGGTCTGCGCGGACCGTACGGCCGTGGAGGCGTCGGCGAGCAGCGGTACGGCCTGGTCGGTCACGTCCGCCACCAGCCTGGTGGTCGCCTTGAGCGTCTGGGCCAGCCTCGCCAGCGCGACGGCGAGGAAGGAGACCAGGATCGCCCAGAAGACGGCCACGATGATCCCGGCGACCTCGCCTCCGGACACCTTGCACCCGCTCTCGTGAACACCTGTTGATGGCTGCCTTGAGCCTATCGCGCCCGCCACCGCACTCCGTACCGCATTAACCGCGCCCGGCGCCGCGCCGAAGGCACGCGAAAGCCCGCCGTCCCCGGGGGACAGCGGGCTTCGAGTGGTGCTACGGCCGCCGGGCGATCAGCGGGCGTAGTACTCGACGACGAGCTGCTCGTCGCAGATCACCGGGATCTCCTTGCGGTTCGGCTCGCGGTCCAGGCGGAAGGCCAGGGCGGCGAGGTTCACCTGGAGGTAGCGCGGGGTCTCGCCGTCGGGGGCGAAGCCACCGGCGCGGGAGACCTCGAACAGGGTCTTGCCGCGGCTGCGCTCGCGGACCATCACGACGTCGTCGGGCTTGACGCGGAAGGACGGCTTGTCGACCTTCTGGCCGTTGACCTCGATGTGGCCGTGGACGACCATCTGGCGGGCCTGGTAGATCGTGCGGGCGATGCCCGAACGCAGGACCAGCGCGTCGAGACGACGCTCCAGCTCGATGATCAGGGCCTCACCGGTCTTGCCCTGGACCTTGGAGGCACGCTCGTAGGCGCGGACGAGCTGGCGCTCGGACACGTCGTACTGCGCGCGCAGACGCTGCTTCTCCAGCAGACGGACCTTGTAGTCCGAGTTCTGCTTGCGGCCACGACCGTGCTCACCCGGCGGGTAGGGACGGGCCTCGAAGTACTTGACGGCCTTCGGGGTCAGCGCGATGCCGAGGGCACGCGACTTCTTGACCTTGGGGCGGGACTGGTTCGCCACTTCTTTTCCTTTTCCTTTTCGGCTGCCTCAGAGTTACGGGAGGTCGCATCCGCAGCCGGGGAAATCCCGGCAAGGTCCGCGAGGGACCTGCCAGGCAGCCGTTCCCCTGGTCTGGGCACATACGTGCAGCACACGAACGGCCCACCGACCGGTCCCGGAGCTCCGGGTGGTGGTGGGCTGCCCGCGACACCTACGAAGGTGCGCGACGCTCCTGGATCAAAAGATCCGGCTGGATGTCCCGTCTGAGGCGCCGACCGGAGGCCGGACACGGGACACAGCACTTCGCCGGATTCTACAGGGTGCTCAGGACCGCTTTCGACCGAGGTGTTTCCTGGTCCACTCGACCGCTTCCGCGTACCGGGCCTCGGCGCCGTGCCGGGTCGGTTCGTAGTACGTGCGGTCCTTCAGCTCCTCCGGGGCGTACTGCTGCTCGGCGATGCCCTCGGGCAGGTCGTGCGGGTAGACGTACCCCTGCGCGTGGCCGAGCTTGGCGGCGCCCTTGTAGTGCCCGTCCCGCAGGTGCGTCGGCACCGGGCCCGCGTGCCCCTTGCGGACGTCCTCCATGGCGGCGCCGATCGCCGTCGTCGCCGCGTTGGACTTGGGCGCGAGGGCGAGCGCGATGGTGGCGTGGCTGAGGGTGAGCGCGGCCTCCGGGAAGCCGATCATGGCTACGGCCTGGGCGGCGGCCACCGCTATCGGCAGGGCGTTGGGGTCGGCGAGGCCGATGTCCTCGCTCGCGGAGATCATCAGGCGGCGGGCGATGAAGCGGGGGTCCTCGCCGGCCTCGATCATGCGGGCCAGGTAGTGCAGGGCCGCGTCCACGTCGGAGCCCCGGATGGACTTGATGAGGGCGCTGGCCACGTCGTAGTGCTGGTCGCCGTCGCGGTCGTACGTCACCGCCGCCCGGTCGACGGTCTCCTCCAGGGTCTGGAGGGTGATGTCCGGCTCGCCCTTGTCGAGGGCGGCCCCGGCGGCGGCCTCCAGGGCGGTCAGCGCGCGCCGGGCGTCGCCGCCGGCGATGCGCAGCAGGTGGTTCTCGCTGTCCTCGGGGAGGGTGACGGCGTCCTTGAGGCCGCGCTCGTCGGACAGGGCGCGGCGGAGCAGGGCGCGCAGGTCGTCGTCCGTGAGGGGTTCGAGGGTGAGGAGGAGGGAGCGGGACAGCAGCGGGGAGATCACCGAGAAGTACGGGTTCTCCGTGGTCGCCGCGATCAGCGTCACCCAGCGGTTCTCGACGGCCGGGAGCAGGGAGTCCTGCTGGGCCTTGCTGAAGCGGTGGATCTCGTCGAGGAAGAGGACGGTCTCCTTGCCGAAGCCACCGGTGGCGCGGCGGGCGCCGTCGATGACCGCGCGGACCTCCTTGACGCCGGCGGTGATCGCGGAGAGTTCCACGAAACGCTTGTTGGTGGCCTTGGAGACGACGTACGCGAGGGTCGTCTTGCCGGTGCCGGGCGGGCCCCAGAGGATCACCGACGACGGTCCGGCCGGGCCGCCCGCCCCCTCGCCGACCAGTCTGCGCAGGGGTGAGCCCGGCTTCAGCAGGTGCTGCTGGCCCACGACCTCGTCGAGGGTGCGCGGGCGCATCCGCACCGCCAGGGGACTGCTGGACGGGTCCTTCTCCTGGCGTTCTTCCGCGGCGGCGGTGAAAAGGTCGGGCTCCACGTGCAAAACCCTATGCCACGGCACTGACAACGCCGTCGGGCCCGGGCACCACCGCCGCTGTGACGGTGGTGCCCGGGCCCGACGGACCGCGTGCGCGTTGGGGGTTCAGGCCCAGAGCTGGCTGCCCCAGCGGGTCAGGATCAGCATCGCGATGATGCCGACGTGGGTGACCGGCAGGACCCAGGTGAACTCACCGAGGAAGTTCTTGATCGGGCGCGGGGACGGCAGGAAGTCGTTGCGGATGTTGAACGACGTGAGGTACCAGAACATGGTGATCGTGGCGACCCAGGCCAGCGAGCACCACAGGCACAGCGCGTTGATCCGGTACAGCGACTGGAACTGCAGCCAGGTGCAGAAGGCGACCCCGAAAAGAGTGCCGAAGTTAAAGGTCAGCCAGTACCAGCGGGGGAAGCGGGCCCCCGTGAGCAGGCTCACGCCGACGCAGATCACGATGCCGTAGCAGACCAGGCCCAGCATCGGGTTGGGGAACCCGAAGGCGGCGGCCTGCTTGCTCTCCATGACGCTGCCGCAGGAGACGATCGGGTTGATGCTGCAGCTGGGGGTGAACGTCTTGCCGTCCACCTTGCCTTCGAGAATCTTGAACTTGTCGATCGTGATGACCCACGCGGCGAGCAGACCGGCCGCGCCGGTGATCACCAGCAGCAGGGCGAAGGGCAGGCTGCCGCCCACCTTCCGGGGCGCGTCGGCCGGTTCCGTCTCGGTCGACACGGTGGAGACGTCCTTCACTGTCGTCTTGCTCATCACGCCGATTCCGTCACTTGAGGGGGGTTGAGTGGTCCTTGGGGCAGGGCCATTGTGCCGTAAGCGTGCCCGTCTCCACCGTTCGCTTGGCATAAGGAAGTACGCACGGGACGCGCGAAGGGTTCGGTTGCCTCGGGAAAGGGTCGGTTGTCCCGGGAATCGCCGGCAGGACAGCACACGCGAACGAATGCGCGGTGCGCGTACGGCGGAGTTGACGGCGCGCGCGGAGTTGCGTGCGCCGTTCCCCGCGCCCGTGTCCGGGGGCGCGGGGAACGGGGCCGGGCCTCAGCCCAGCCGGGCTTCCAGTTCCGCCACGATCTCGTTCACCGCGATCGCCGTCTGTTCGCCCGACTCCATGTCCTTGAGCTGGACGACGCCCTCGGCGAGGTCCCGCTCCCCCAGCACCAGGGTGTACCGCGCGCCCGACCGGTTCGCCGACTTCATCGCGGCCTTCAGGCCCTTGGCGCCGTACGAGAAGTCCGCGGCGACGCCCGCCCTGCGCAACTCGGTGACCTTGGCGAACAGGACCCGGCGGGCCTCCTCGCCGAGCGGTACGGCGAACACGCTGGTGGACGCGGGGAGTTCGAGTCGCACACCCTCCGCCTCCAGCGCCAGGACCGTACGGTCGACGCCCAGCGCCCAGCCCACCGACGGGAGCGCGGGGCCGCCGATCATCTCGGACAGGCCGTCGTAGCGGCCGCCGCCGCCCACCGCGGACTGGGAGCCCAGGCCGTCGTGGACGAACTCGAAGGTGGTGCGGGTGTAGTAGTCCAGGCCGCGGACCAGCTTGAGGTCGTCCTCGAAGGCGACGCCCGCCGCCGTGATCAGCTCGCGGACCTCCTCGTGGTACGCCTTGCAGGCGTCGCAGAGGTAGTCGCGCAGCAGCGGGGCGTCCGCGAGCTGCTTCTGGACGTCGGGGCGCTTGTCGTCCAGGACGCGCAGCGGGTTGATGTCGGCGCGGCGCAGGGTCTCCTCGTCGAGGTCCAGGCCGCGCAGGAAGGTCTGGAGCGCCTCCCGGTAGACGGGACGGCACTCCTTGTCGCCCAGGGAGTTGAGCAGGATGCGGAAGTTCCTGAGCCCCAGCGCTCGGTACGCCTGGTCCGCCAGGATGATCAACTCGGCGTCCAGGGCCGGGTCCTCGGCACCGATCGCCTCGGCGCCGACCTGCGAGAAGTGGCGGTAACGGCCCTTCTGGGGGCGCTCGTAGCGATAGTAGGAGCCCGAGTACCAGAGCTTGACGGGCAGGTTGCCGAGCTTGTGGAGGTTGGCCTCCAGCGCGGCGCGCAGCACGGAGGCGGTGCCCTCGGGGCGCAGGGCGAGCCGGTCGCCGCCCTTGGTCTCGAAGGCGTACATCTCCTTGGTCACGATGTCGGTGGACTCGCCGACACCGCGGGCGAACAGCTCGACGTTCTCGAAGCCGGGCGTCTCGATGTAGCCGTAGCCGGAGTTGCGCAGCGGCGCGGCGATCGCCTCGCGGACCGCCAGGTAGACGGCGGAGTCCGGGGGGATCAGGTCGTACGTGCCCTTGGGGGCCTTGAAGGTGCTCACGGAAGGTCTCTCGTCACATTCCTCGTCGGGGAGCGGGCGACGCGCCGTTCCCCTGGCGGACTGCGGCCACTTCCCGCAGGTACGGGTTGGTGGCGCGCTCCTGGCCAATGGTGGTCTGGGCGCCGTGTCCGGACAGCACCACGGTCGAGTCGTCCAGCGGCAGGCACACGCGGGCCAGCGAAGCGAGCATCTCGTCCATGTCACCGCCGGGCAGGTCGGTGCGTCCGATGGAGCCGGCGAAGAGCAGGTCGCCCGAGAAGAACACCGAGGGGATCTCGGCGGTCTCGGGCAGCCTGAAGGTCACCGACCCCTTGGTATGGCCCGGCGCGTGCGCGACCGTCAACTCCAGGCCGGCCAGGTCGAGTCGGGCGCCGTCGGTCAGTTCCTTGACGTCGTCCGGCTCGCCCACGGTGAGTTCGCCCAGCAGCGGTGTCCCGATGGCACGGCCGAGCCCCATCGACGGGTCGGTCATCATGTACCGGTCCTCGGGGTGGATCCACGCCGGTACGCCGTGCGCTCCGCAGACGGGGACGACCGAGGCGACGTGGTCGATGTGGCCATGGGTGAGGACGACCGCGACGGGCTTGAGCCGATGCTTCCTGAGCGCTTCCTCGACTCCCTCGGCGGCCTGGTGGCCCGGGTCGATGATCACGCACTCCTCACCGGCGGCGGGGGCGACGAGATAACAATTCGTCCCCCAGGCCCCGGCGGGGAAACCGGCAATGAGCACGATCGTCCCTCTTGTCTTGTACGGCTGGTGCCGTGCGGAAGCGGGCAACTGCGTGTCAGAGCCTACCGGCGCTGCCGTTTCCTCAGCGAACCCATATACGGTACGGGGCTACATACAAGGGTCGGCTCACTGGACGCACGCGTACCGGTCGACGTACGAGACGCATGAGGAGAAAACCCCGTGGTCAGCCAGGAACAGCGGCGGCGGCAGCTCGCCCGGGAGAAGTTTCTGCGCCAGCAGCAGCGGCGTACGGAATCACGACGCAGGGCCCGTGTGCGCAACTCGGTGATCGCGTCGGTGCTCGGCGTGGTCGTCATCGGCAGCGTGGTGTCGTACGTGACCGGCGTCTTCAAGAACGACGACAAGGCGAACGCGAGCTCGGACACCACGCCGAGCGCCTCGCCGTCGGCCGTCAAGGACCCCTGCGAGAAGGCCGCGGCGGGCAAGGTGAAGTCGCTGAGCTGGAAGAAGGAGCCGGCGATGACGATCGACAAGTCGGCGACGTACTCGCTGGACCTGTCGACGACGTGCGGTGAGATCGACATAGCGCTGAAGACGGCGGCGGCCCCGCACACCGTGAACTCGTTCGACTTCCTTGCCAGCAAGGGCTACTTCGACCACACGAAGTGCCACCGGCTCACCACCAGCGGCATCTACGTGCTCCAGTGCGGCGACCCCAAGGGCACCGGCAGCGGCGGACCGGGCTACACCATCCCGGACGAGAACCTGAAGGACAAGAGCCTCAAGGGCGGCATCTACCCGGCGGGTACGGTCGCGATGGCGAACACCGGTACCGCGCACACCGGCGGCAGCCAGTTCTTCCTCGTCTACCAGGACTCCACGTTGCCGGCCAGCTACACACCGTTCGGCACGATCTCCTCGGCCGGTATGAAGGTCCTCAAGAAGATCGCCGCCGCTGGTGAGAGCACCGGCCAGGGCGACGGCGCACCGAACGCGACCGTCGTGATCAACAAGGCGACCGTGACGAAATCCTGACCGTCAACAGCGAAACTTCGGTCGCGCGGGATGCGGACAGGCAACCCGCCGGTCGCCTATGTTGGCCGTGACGAAACTGTGGACGATGCCCAGGGCGCAGCTGCCCCGTCGGCATCATGTGGAGGAGGCGCTGTGAGCAGCGACCCGTGGGGACGCGTCGACGAGACGGGGACCGTGTACGTGCGTACGGCCGACGGCGAGCAGGTCGTCGGCTCCTGGCAGGCCGGCTCCCCCGAGGAGGCGCTGGCCTACTTCGAGCGCAAGTACGAGGGTCTGGTGGTCGAGATCGGCCTCCTCGAAAAGCGGGTGAGGACCACCGACCTGTCGGCGAAGGACGCCCAGACCGCCATCGACCATCTGCGGGAGCAGGTCGACGCGCACCACGCGGTGGGTGACCTGGAAGCGCTGCGGGAGCGGCTGAACAAGCTGGTCGAGACGGTCGAGGCGCGCCGTGAGGAGCGCAAGGTCCAGCGGGCCAAGCAGTCCGACGAGGCGCGGGGCGCCAAGGAGGCGCTGGTCGTCGAGGCGGAGCAGCTGGCGCAGTCCGACCAGTGGCGGGCGGCCGGTGAGCGGTTGCGGGCCCTGGTGGACACCTGGAAGGGCCTGCCGAGGCTGGACCGCAAGTCCGACGACGAGCTGTGGCACCGGTTCTCGCACGCGCGCTCGGCGTTCTCCAAGCGCCGCAAGGCGCACTTCGCGTCGCTGGACGCGCAGCGCGAGGAGGCCCGCAAGACCAAGGAGAAGCTGGTCGCGGAGGCCGAGGCGCTGTCCGGTTCGACGGACTGGGGCACCACGGCGGCGCGTTACCGCGAGCTGATGACCGAGTGGAAGGCGGCGGGCCGCGCACAGCGCGAGCACGAGGACGACCTGTGGAACCGTTTCCGCGGTGCCCAGGACGTGTTCTTCGCCGCCCGCAGCTCGGTCTTCGCCGAGCGGGACGCCGAGCAGACCGAGAACCTCAAGCTCAAGGAGGAGCTGGCCGAGGAGGCCGAGAAGCTGCTCCCGATCGGTGAGTTGAAGGCGGCTCGGGCCACGTTCCGCGGGATCAACGAGCGCTGGGAGGCCATCGGCCACGTGCCGCGCGACGCGCGGCCGCGGGTCGAGGGCCGGATGCACGCCGTGGAGCGGGCGATCCAGGAGGCCGAGGAGGCGGAGTGGCGCCGGACGAACCCGGAGGCACGCGCGCGTGCCGCGGGTCTGACCGGTCAGCTCCAGGCGGCGGTCGACAAGCTGAAGGGCCAGATCGAGACGGCCCAGGCGCAGGGCAACACCGCGCGGGCCCAGAAGCTGGAGCGGGAACTGGAGGGCCGTCAGGCCCTGCTGGACCAGGCGCTGAAGGGCTTGCAGGAGTTCGGCGGCTGACGCCTTGGGCAGTTTGGCGGTGAACTGGGCCCGGCCCACGCGATACGCGTGGGCCGGGCCCAGTCGTCGCAGGAGAACAAAGCAGGCGCCCCGCGCCCCTTTCGGGACGCGGGGCGCCTCAGTG
>LJCV01000290.1 GCA_001298575.1 Actinobacteria bacterium OK074 | reverse complement strand
GAATAAGCCCAGCCGTTCACAGCATCCTCGCTGTGTATTCTTCAAAGGAACCTCGCCACCGGAAAATTCCGGCAGACGGGGTATCAACATATCTGGCGTTGATTTTTGGCACGCTGTTGAGTTCTCAAGGAACGGACGCTTCCTTTGTACTCACCCTCACGGGCTTTCCTCCGGGCTTTCCCTTCGGTCCTACTGTTGTGCTTTGTTTTGCTATCTTGCTTTGTTCTTGCGTTTCCGACTCTATCAGATCGTTTTCCGGTCCGATTTCCTCGGCGCTTTCCAGGTTTCCGCTCTCGCGTTTTCCCTTCCGGCGGCTCCGACTTTATCAGAAGTTCTGAGTCGGATTTTCCGGCCCCGGTCGGACTCTCCTGCGCACTGTGGCGCCGGGTTCCCTCCGAGGCGGAGCCGTAAACGTACTGGAGCGGAGCGCCTCGATGCAAATCGAGGGGCTCCGCTCCCAGTTCACCCGTGCGGCGGTGTCGGACGGACCGTCAGACCTCGACCACGACCGGGAGGATCATCGGCCGGCGCCGGTACGTGTCCGAGACCCACTTGCCCAGGCTCCGGCGAATGAGTTGCTGCAGCTGGTGCGGCTCCACGACCCCGTCCTGGGCCGAGCGTTCCAGCGCCTCCGAGATCCTCGGGACGACATCGGCGAAGGCCGAGTCCTCGATGCCCGAGCCGCGCGCCTGGATGTGCGGACCGGCGGTGATCTTGCCGGTGGAGGAGTCCACGACCACGAAGACCGAGATGATGCCCTCGTCGCCGAGGATCTTGCGGTCCTTCAGGGCCGGTTCACCCACGTCGCCGACCGAGAGGCCGTCGACGTACACGTATCCCGCCTGGACCTTGCCGGAGATCTTGGCCTTGCCTCCAACGAGGTCGACGACGACGCCGTCCTCCGCGATGACGATGCGGTCGTGCGGGACGCCGGTCATGGCGCCCAGTTCGGCGTTGGCCCGCAGGTGGCGCCATTCGCCGTGGACCGGCATCAGGTTCTTCGGGCGGCAGATGTTGTAGAAGTACAGCAGCTCGCCGGCCGAGGCGTGGCCCGAGACGTGGACCTTGGCGTTGCCCTTGTGGACGACGTTGGCGCCCCAGCGGGTGAGGCCGTTGATCACGCGGTAGACCGCGTTCTCGTTGCCGGGGATCAGGGACGACGCCAGGATCACGGTGTCGCCCTGGACGATGCGGATCTGGTGGTCCCGGTTGGCCATCCGGGACAGCGCCGCCATCGGTTCGCCCTGCGAGCCCGTGCAGACCAGGACCACCTTCTCGTCCGGGAGGTCGTCGAGGGTCTTCACGTCCACGACGAGGCCCGGCGGGACCTTCAGGTAGCCCAGGTCCCGTGCGATGCCCATGTTGCGGACCATCGAACGGCCGACGAACGCGACCCGGCGGCCGTACTCGTGTGCCGTGTCCAGGATCTGCTGGATGCGGTGGATGTGGCTGGCGAAGCTCGCCACGATGATCCGCTTGCGGGCGCCGGCGAAGACCTGCCGCAGGACGTTGGAGATGTCCCGCTCGGGCGGGACGAACCCCGGCACCTCGGCGTTCGTCGAGTCGGAGAGGAGCAGGTCGATGCCCTCTTCGCTCAGCCGTGCGAACGCGTGTAGATCTGTCAGGCGGTGGTCCAGCGGCAGCTGGTCCATCTTGAAGTCGCCGGTGTGGACCACCATGCCCGCGGGTGTGCGGATGGCCACGGCGAGGGCGTCCGGGATGGAGTGGTTCACCGCGACGAACTCGCAGTCGAAGGGGCCGATGCGTTCGCGGTCCCCCTCGGAGACTTCGAGGGTGTACGGCCGGATGCGGTGCTCCTGGAGCTTCGCCTCGATGAAGGCGAGGGTCAGCTTGGAGCCGATCAGCGGGATGTCCGGCTTCTCGCGCAGGAGGTAGGGGACGCCGCCGATGTGGTCCTCGTGGCCATGGGTCAGGACAATGCCCTCGATGTCGTCGAGGCGGTCCCGGATGGACGTGAAGTCCGGCAGGATCAGGTCGATTCCGGGCTGCTCGTCCTCCGGGAAGAGCACGCCGCAGTCGACGATCAGGAGACGGCCGCCGTATTCGAAGACCGTCATGTTCCGGCCGATCTCCCCGAGGCCGCCGAGTGGGGTGACCCGTAGGCCGCCCTCGGGGAGCTTGGGCGGCGGGCCGAGTTCAGGATGCGGATGACTCAAAAGACTCTCCTCACCACACACGCCACGTACCAGTGGGCACGTGGCGCGCATGACGTTCGTGCAGAAGCAGTTGTCGGTAGGGACGCAGGCCGTGGGGCCCGCTGGTTCCTTCTTTTTCGGTTGTGCGCATTCGGTTGTGTGTATTCAGTTGTGAAGTCCGTTGTCAGAGCTGTACCCCGCCGGCGGCAAGATCGATCTTGAGCTGGGCGATCTCTTCCGGCGTCAGCTCGATCATGGGAGCGCGCAGGGGTCCGGCGGGCAGGCCCTGGAGGGCGAGCGCGGCCTTGGTGGTCATGACGCCCTGGGTGCGGAACATGCCGGTGAACACCGGGAGCAGCTTCTGGTGGATCTCCTGCGCCTTGTGCACGTCGCCGCCGACGTACGCCTCGGTCATCGCGCGCAGTTCGGGGGTGACGACATGGCCGACGACCGAGACGAAGCCGACCGCTCCGATCGAGAGCAGGGGCAGGTTCAGCATGTCGTCGCCGGAGTACCAGGCGAGGCCGGAGCGCGCGATGGCCCAGGAGGCGCTGCCGAGGTCGCCCTTGGCATCCTTGTTGGCGACGATCCGCGGGTGCTCGCCGAGGCGGACCAGCGTCTCCGTGTCGACCGGGACGCCACTGCGGCCGGGGATGTCGTAGAGCATCACCGGCAGGTCGGTGGCGTCGGCGATGGCCGAGAAGTGCCGGTACAGGGCCTCCTGTGGAGGCTTGTTGTAGTACGGCGTGACGGTGAGCAGGCCGTGTGCGCCGTCCTTCTGCGCCGCGCGCGCCAGTTCGATGCTGTGGTGCGTGTCGTTCGTGCCGACCCCCGCGACGACGTGCGCACGGTCGCCGACGGCCTCCAGGACGGCTCGTACCAGGTCCGACTTCTCCGCGTCGCTGGTGGTCGGGGACTCTCCGGTGGTGCCGTTGACGATCAGGCCGTCGTTGCCGGCGTCCACCAGGTGGGTGGCGAGCCGCTGGGCACCGTCGAGATCGAGTGCGCCGTCCGCCGTGAAGGGCGTGACCATGGCGGTGAGGATCCGCCCGAAGGGGATCTGCGGAGTGGAGATCGGAGCCATGGGTAACACGCTACTCGCTGCTCAGGGCGCGGTCTGCCCTCGGGGACACGACAAGTCGTGACAAAGATGGAGCCCGGCACTGCCTGCTCGGGGGTTCAAGCAGTGCCGGGTCCGTTTGATCAGGCTAGATGAACTTCCCGAAATGCCGCAATACGGACACTTCGCTCGGCCGATCCGCACATCTGTGCCGTTCGTAACAGCCGACGCCGCCGGACGGGCCAGTCCCGGCCACGAATCCCGCCGCCCCGGGCGCGTCGCGGCCACCACAGGCCCGCGAAAGCGCTACGGCTCTCCGGCTCCAGACAGGACCTCCGACGCCTCTACAGCTTTTACGGTGCCACGCGTCCGTTCGCGTTGAAGGCCGCGTGGGTGAGCGGCATCAGCCGGGCCCACTGCTCCTCCATCTTCTCGCCGACCATCTCGATCTCCCGCTGCGGGAACGACGGCACCTTCGCCAGCTCGTGCTGGGTGCGCAGGCCGAGGAAGTGCATCAGCGAGCGGGCGTTGCAGGTGGCGTACATCGAGGAGAAGAGGCCGACCGGGAGGACCGAGCGGGCGACCTCGCGCGCGACGCCCGCGGCGAGCATCTCCTGGTACGCCTCGTACGCGTGCACGTACGAGTCCTCCATGACGCGCCCGACCAGTTCCTGCTGGGCCTGGGTGCCCTCGACGAAGACGTACTTGCCGGGGCGGCCCTCCTGGACGAGCTTGCGGGACTCGCCGGGGACGTAGAAGACCGGGTCCAGCTCCCGGTAGCGGCCCGACTCCTCGTTGTACGACCAGCCCACGCGGTGCCGCATGAACTCGCGGAAGACCAGGATCGGGGCGCTGATGAAGAAGGTCATCGAGTTGTGCTCGAAGGGGCTGCCGTGCCGGTCCCGCATGAGGTAGTTGATGAGGCCCTTGGAGCGCTCCGGGTCCTTGTCCAGCTCCTCCAGGGACTGCTCGCCGACGGTCGACACGCGGGCGGCGAACAGTACGTCGGCGTCGGACGCGGTGTGCTTGACCAACTCGACGGTCACGTCGCTGCGGAAGCTCGGTTTGCGGTCGTCGGCGGGGGTGTCGGTCACGGTTGGGGGTCCTTCCCATCACTTGCTCGGGCGGCGCCCACTCTACGACCCGGCACTGACAACGGGCGTTCAGTGGCGTGCCGCGACATTCGTCGGCGAAGTTCTGCGAATTCGGTGAATTGGGGCACCTTCCGCGGCGTTCGTTCGTCTGTGTTGGTGAGGGCGATTCGTTCGGTTCTCCGGCGCGGATCGCCCCGGCGCCCGTGCCTCACCGGGCGCCCCTGTCGCACACCGACTGCCCCTGCCCACAAGCATCCAGAGGAGAAGCAAGGACCATGTTCCGTCGGCGCGAGCCCGTTCCGTTCGCCTTCATAGCCGAAGCCGACAAGTTCCGCAGCAATGTCGCTCCCCCGCCCCGTGAGCGGGCGTCAGCAGGTCAGACGGCCATGCGCTGGCTCACCGGACTCACGATCGTCGCGGCGCTCGTGGGCGCGGTGATCATCGCCACGCCGTCGCTGTCGCTGAACCTGTCGTCCACGTCCGCACAGCACTCCGAGGCGTCGAACGGCCGTTGAGGCCGTCGAGCACCTCGACGCCGTCCGCTCGGTCCTGACCCCCGAATGGCCCGAGGAGTACCCCCTTGGCCCCCCAAGGGTGGTGGGCCGGGACACCGCTCGGTAGCCTCACGCCGTACCTGTGCGTGGATTGAGTGAGGTTCCGCCGTGCCCCTGTCCTTCCTGACGGTCGACCATGCGTTCGACGAGGCCGTGGTCGACCGCGCGCTGCCGTACGACGACCGGGACCACTGGCGTCGGCCCTACCGCCCCGGACCCTGGCGGGTGGGAGCGGCCGCGCTCGCGCTGCTGCTCGCCTCGTACGGGCTGGTCGCCGCCGTCGTCAGTGCGCTGACCGGTTCCATGACCGCCGCCGTGGCCTGTCTGTGCGGCTCGCTCGTGGTCATACTGTCCGCGCTGCGGCTGCTGCGGATGGGCGTGTGGGTGAGCGCGCACGGGCTGCGTCGGGTGGGGTTCTTCCGTACGACCACTGCGCCCTGGGCGCAGGTTGTCTCCGTGCGGACGCTTCAGCAGCCGGTGCGGTGGCTTGGGCTGCCGCGGACTGTGCAGGGGCAGGCGTTGGTGCTGGTGCGGCGTGGGGGTGGGGGTGGGACTGCGTCGGCTGCGCTGTTGACCACGCACGGGGCCGATTTCCTTGCTCGGGGGGAAGCGTTCGAGCGGGCGGCCGATACGGTCGAGGCTTGGGCTGCGGAGTCCCTCCGGGGGTAAGGCCGACTGGGTTCGCTTTTTACTGCGGGTTCGTCGTGGCTGGTCGCGTAGTTCCCCGCGCCCCTTACAGGGCGCTCCTGCCCCCGTGCAGCGCTATCGCCCTCTGCATCGCCTTGCGTGCCCGTGGGGTGTCGCTTGCGTCGTGGTAGGCGATGGCCAGGCGGAACCAGGTGCGCCAGTCGTTGGGGGAAGCCTCGGTTTCGGCCTTGCGTTTGGTGAAGACCTCGTCGGCGGAGGCTCGGTCGATGCGGCCGCCGGGGGTGCGTCTGAGTTCGTCAACCGGGAGGCCGCCCTCCGCGTCCAGTTCGGCCGCCAGGGCGTTGGCCCGGCGGACGAACTGGGTGTTCTTCCACAGGAACCACACGCCGATGCCCGGCAGGATCAGGACGGCCACGCCGAAGGTGACCGTCACGACCGTGCCGGACTGGATGAGCATCACCCCGCGGCTGCCGACCAGGACGAAGTAGAAGACCAGGACGGCGGCCGTGACCAGGTACGTGAGTTTCGCGCGCATGTTCCTCGGGGCTCCCGGGTCAGTTCAGGTCGAGGAAGTGCTCCAGGCCGAACGTCAGGCCCGGAGTGGTCACCACGCGGCGCGCGCCGAGCAGGATGCCCGGCATGAAGCTGCTGTGGTGGAGGGAGTCGTGGCGGATCGTGAGCGTCTCGCCCTCGCCGCCCAGCAGGACCTCCTGGTGGGCCAGCAGGCCGCGCAGCCGGATCGAGTGCACCGGGACGCCGTCCACACTCGCACCCCGCGCGCCGTCCAGGGCCGTGACCGTGGCGTCCGGCGCGGGCGCGGAGCCCGCCCGGGCCCGGGCCTCGGCGATCAGCTGGGCCGTGCGGGTGGCGGTGCCGCTGGGGGCGTCCACCTTGTTCGGGTGGTGCAGTTCGACGACCTCGACCGACTCGAAGTACGGCGCCGCGAGTTGCGCGAACTTCATGGTGAGGACCGCCCCGATGGAGAAGTTCGGGGCGATCAGCACACCGGTGGCCGGGGACTGCTCCAGCCAGGTTTTCAGCTGCGCGAGGCGGTCGTCCGTCCAGCCCGTCGTACCGACGACCGCGTGGATGCCGTGGCGGACGCAGAAGTCGAGGTTGCCCATGACCGAGGCGGGGGTGGTCAGTTCGACCGCGACCTGGGCGCCGGTCTCGGCGAGCGTCTCCAGCTTGTCGCCCCGGCCGAGGGCGGCGACCAGCTCCAGGTCCTCCGCGGCCCGTACCGCCCGTACCGCCTCGGATCCGATCCGGCCGTTGGCGCCGAGGACCGCCACGCGCAGCTTGCTCATCTGACTTGCTTCCTTACCGATGACGGGTGTTGAGGGGCAGACGGGTGTCAGGCGACCGCTTCGTTCAGGCGGGCCGCCTGTTTGTCCTTCAGGGGGCCGATGACCGACAGCGACGGGCGCTGGCCCAGGATGTCGGACGCGACCGCGCGGACCTCGTCGGGGGTCACCGACGCTATCCGGGCCAGCATGTCGTCGACCGACATCTGCTCGCCCCAGCACAGTTCGCTCTTGCCGATGCGGTTCATCAGCGCGCCCGTGTCCTCCAGGCCGAGGACGGTGGAGCCCTTCAACTGGCCCACCGCGCGGCCGATCTCCTCGTCGGACAGGCCGTTCGCGGCGACCTGGTCGAGTTCGTCGCGGCAGATCTTGAGGACGTCGTGGACCTGGCTCGGGCGGCAGCCGGCGTAGACGCCGAACAGGCCGCAGTCGGCGAAGCCGGACGTGTACGAGTACACGCTGTAGGCCAGGCCGCGCTTCTCGCGGACCTCCTGGAAGAGGCGCGAGGACATGCCGCCGCCGAGCGCGGTGTTCAGGACGCCGAGCGCCCAGCGGCGGTCGTCCGTGCGGGCCAGGCCCGGCATGCCGAGGACGACGTGGGCCTGCTCGGTCTTGCGGTTGAGCAGTTCGACGCGGCCCGCGGTGCGGACGGTCCTGCTGCCCTCGCGCGGATCGATCGGGGTGGCGTCCGTCCGCTTCAGGGCGCCCGCCTGTTCGAAGGCGGCGTGCACCTGACGTACGACCTGGTCGTGGTCGATGTTGCCGGCGGCGGCGACCACGAGGTGGGTGGGGTCGTAGTGCTTCTTGTAGAAGCGGCGGATGCGGTCGGCGGTGAGGGCGTTGACCGTGTCGACCGTGCCGAGGACCGGGCGACCGAGGGGGGTGTCGCCGAGCATGGTGTGCGCGAACAGGTCGTGCACGCAGTCGCCCGGGTCGTCCTCGGTCATGGCGATCTCTTCGAGGATGGCGCCGCGCTCGACGTTGACGTCCTCTTCGAGGATCAGCGAGCCCGTGAGCATGTCGCAGACGACGTCGATGGCGAGCGGCAGGTCGGTGTCGAGCACGCGCGCGTAGTAGCACGTGTACTCCTTCGCCGTGAACGCGTTCATCTCGCCGCCGACCGCGTCGATCGCCGAGGAGATGTCGAGGGCGGAGCGCTGCTTGGTGCCCTTGAAGAGGAGGTGCTCCAGGTAGTGCGTGGCGCCGTTCAGGGACGGCGTCTCGTCGCGGGAGCCGACGTGCGCCCAGATGCCGAAGGTCGCGGAGCGGACGGAGGGCAGGGTCTCGGTGACGATGCGCAGGCCGCCCGGGAGGGTGGTCTTGCGGACCGTGCCGATGCCGTTGGCGCCCTGGATGAGGGTTTGGGTACGGGCGACGGCCCGCGCCTCCGAGGAGGTGCGGGCCGTCGCCGTGGAGTTGCTCGACGTCACTTGTCGCCGTCGTCCTTCTTGTCGTCCTCGGCTTCGCCCTCGACCACGGGGATCAGGGAGAGCTTGCCGCGGGAGTCGATCTCGGCGATCTCGACCTGGACCTTCTGGCCCACTCCGAGGACGTCCTCGACGTTCTCCACGCGCTTGCCGCCGGCGAGCTTGCGGATCTGCGAGATGTGCAGCAGACCGTCCTTGCCCGGGAGCAGCGACACGAACGCACCGAACGTGGTCGTCTTGACGACCGTGCCCAGGTAGCGCTCGCCGACCTCCGGCATGGTCGGGTTGGCGATGCCGTTGATCGTGGCGCGGGCGGCCTCGGCCTGCGAGCCGACCTGGGCACCGATGTAGATGGTGCCGTCGTCCTCGATCGTGATCTCGGCGCCGGTGTCCTCCTGGATCTGGTTGATCATCTTGCCCTTGGGGCCGATGACCTCGCCGATCTTGTCCACGGGGATCTTGACGGTGATGATCCGCGGGGCGTTGGGGGACATCTCGTCCGGCGTGTCGATCGCTTCCATCATCACGTCGAGGATGTGGAGGCGGGCGTCGCGGGCCTGCTTGAGGGCCGCAGCCAGGACGGAGGCCGGGATGCCGTCCAGCTTGGTGTCGAGCTGGAGGGCGGTGACGAACTCCTTGGTGCCGGCGACCTTGAAGTCCATGTCGCCGAAGGCGTCCTCCGCACCGAGGATGTCGGTGAGGGCGACGTAGTGCGTCTCGCCGTTGATCTCCTGGGAGATCAGGCCCATGGCGATACCGGCGACGGGGGCCTTCAGCGGCACACCGGCGTTCAGCAGCGACATGGTGGAGGCGCAGACCGAGCCCATCGACGTCGAGCCGTTGGAGCCGAGGGCCTCGGACACCTGGCGGATCGCGTAGGGGAACTCCTCGCGCGTCGGCAGCACCGGCACGATGGCGCGCTCGGCGAGCGCGCCGTGGCCGATCTCGCGGCGCTTGGGGGAGCCCACGCGGCCGGTCTCGCCGACCGAGTACGGCGGGAAGTTGTAGTTGTGCATGTAGCGCTTGCGGGTCACCGGGGAGAGGGTGTCCAGCTGCTGCTCCATGCGGAGCATGTTCAGGGTGGTGACGCCCAGGATCTGGGTCTCGCCACGCTCGAACAGCGCCGAGCCGTGCACGCGCGGGATGGCCTCGACCTCGGCGGCGAGGGTACGGATGTCCGTCACCCCACGGCCGTCGATGCGCTTCTTCTCCTTGATGACGCGCTCACGGACCAGGGCCTTGGTCAGCGAGCGGTACGCGGCGGAGATCTCCTTCTCGCGGCCCTCGAACTCCGGCAGGAGCTTCTCGGCGGCCAGACCCTTGACGCGGTCCAGCTCGGCCTCGCGGTCCTGCTTGCCCGCGATCGTCAGCGCGGAGGCCAGCTCCGGGCGGACGGCGGCGGACAGCGCCTCCAGGATGTCGTCCTGGTAGTCGAGGAAGACGGGGAACTCGCCGGTCGGCTTGGCGGCCTTCGCGGCGAGGTCGGCCTGGGCCTTGCAGAGCACCTTGATGAAGGGCTTCGCGGCGTCCAGACCGGAGGCGACGACCTCCTCGGTCGGCGCCTCGGCGCCGCCCGCGACCAGCTGGATGGTCTTCTCGGTGGCCTCGGCCTCGACCATCATGATCGCGACGTCGCCGTCCTCCAGGACGCGGCCGGCGACGACCATGTCGAAGACGGCGTCCTCCAGCTCGGTGTGCGTCGGGAAGGCGACCCACTGGCCGTTGATCAGCGCGACGCGGACGCCGCCGATCGGGCCGGAGAAGGGCAGACCGGCCAGCTGCGTGGACGCGGAGGCCGCGTTGATCGCGACGACGTCGTACAGGTGGTCGGGGTTGAGGGCCATGATCGTGGCGACGACCTGGATCTCGTTGCGCAGGCCCTTCTTGAAGGACGGGCGCAGCGGGCGGTCGATCAGGCGGCAGGTGAGGATGGCGTCCTCGGAGGGACGGCCCTCACGGCGGAAGAAGCTGCCGGGGATCTTGCCGGCGGCGTACATCCGCTCCTCGACGTCCACCGTGAGGGGGAAGAAGTCGAGCTGGTCCTTGGGGTTCTTGGAGGCGGTGGTGGCCGACAGCACCATGGTGTCGTCGTCCAGGTACGCCACGGCGGAGCCGGCGGCCTGCTTGGCCAGGCGGCCCGTCTCGAAGCGGATGGTGCGGGTGCCGAAGGAACCGTTGTCGATGACGGCCTCGGCGTAGTGGGTCTCGTTCTCCACTAGCGTTTTCTCCGATACTTTTCGTCTTTCGTCCCTGATCCGCCCGTGTGGCGGGGGGACGGGGGCGGAGAAGCGCTCCGTCTGGTGCGGGCCGGTCTTCGATCGAAGCACCCGGGCTCTTTCCCCCGGGGGCCACTACCGAGGACCGGCGGCGGCGCGGCGCGCTCCTCCTCGTTCGTTCTGCGTACTGCTGGGTACTGCCGCGTACTGCTGGATGGTGCGGTGGTGCGCTACCACACTACAAAGGGGCAGTGACACTCCGCACGTTCCCGCACGTACGGCAAAGGGAGCGGCCCCCGATCGTTTCGGGAACCGCTCCCTTCACCGCGACTTACTTGGCGCCGCCGGCCGCACCGCGACGGATGCCGAGGCGGTCGACCAGCGTACGGAAGCGCTGGATGTCCTTCTTGGCCAGGTACTGCAGCAGGCGGCGGCGCTGGCCTACGAGGATCAGCAGACCACGACGGGAGTGGTGGTCGTGCTTGTGGGTCTTGAGGTGCTCGGTCAGGTCCGAGATACGGCGGGAGAGCATGGCGACCTGGACCTCGGGGGAGCCGGTGTCGCCCTCCTTCTGGCCGAACTCGCCGATGATCTGCTTCTTCGTAGCGGCGTCGAGCGACACGCTTACTCCTCGTAAGTCCTTGAGTGGCCACCGAGTGCCCCCGGTCTTGTTCTCGGGGGAGCTTCCGTTACTCGGGAGGCGGGGATCCGTTCGGCGCGGCCTCCGGGGCCCTGGGCTCCGGGGGTGCGTACACAAACGGCCGTCACACAGCGTACCAGCACGCGGGACTGCTCCTGACGGGTGACCCTGCGGTTCCCGGCGAGCGGCCCCACGGCGGGTCGGGCGCCGCCGAGGGAGCCGGTCGGGCGCCGCCGGGCAAGCCGGTCAGACGCCGCCGCGGACCTTGCCGTAGACGTCGAGGACGGCCAGGCAGATCGGGATCAGGGAGAGCAGCACCAGCGAGTCCGCGAGGTCCAGCATGCGGCCCCAGAAGGGGGACAGGCCCTTCTGCGGCACGATGAGGGCAATCGCGATCAGCAGCAGCACCCCGGCCGCGACCGAGGCACCGAGCCACAGGGTGCGTACGTCGACGGGGCCCGAATTGCCCTTGACCAGCTCCATCACGATGTCCATCGGCGGCGAGATCGCGAGGCCGAGCACCAGCAGCCCGAGGGTGACGACACCGGCGACGAACAGGCAGGTGACCTGCGCGGTGTAGCGGAACAGGCGCGCCCGCAGCATCGCGGCGAGACCGGCGGCCAGGGCAAGGAGCTGGGCCCAGCCGCTGTCGCTGAAGCCGAGCACCGCGCCGCCCGTGCCGACGATGACGACGGCGCAGCCGCCCACCAGGCCGAGCAGCAGTTCGTGGCCCCGGCTGGTCTGGGCGACGATCCGCTGGACGTCGACGGCCTCGCCGCCGCCGTCGCCGCCCTCGCGGCGCGCCCTGGCCAGGTCCTCCGGGTTGCGGAACCCGATCGGCAGCTTCGCGAACCGGGCCGACCAGCCGGGCAGGAAGCCGACCACGGCCAGCGCGACGACGGCGGTGCCCGCGGCGATCTCCCGCGGTGCCGCGTCGGTGAGCACACCGCAGAAGACGGCGAGCGTGCCGATCGCGGCGGCCAGCGCGGCGGCCACGAACGGGGCGTCGCCCTGCGGCAGCAGCATGATCAGCACGACGGAGAAGAGCAGGACGACGACGCAGCCGACGAGGAACTGGATCCGCCCGGGGCCCTCGCCCGCGTCCTGCGGGATGACGCCGGAGCCCGCGATGAGCGCGTGCGGCAGCGCCGAGATGCCCAGCGCGACGGCGGCGCCGCGGTCGTCGTAGACCCGGGCCCGGACGCCCGCGAAGGCGGTCAGGGTGAGGGCGGTGACTCCGGCGAGGATGCCCTGGAGGCCGTGCATGTCGTGCCGCAGCGGGTCCGCGAACCAGAAGACGAAGCCGAGCATGATCAGCAGCAGTGCGCCGGAGACCAGCCCGGCCACCCGCATCAGCTGGTCGTTCCAGCTGCGGACGTCCTGCTTGACGGCGGCGGCGATGGCGTCCACCACGTCGTCGTGCACGGCCGGCGGCAGCGAGTCGGCGAAGGTGCGCAGCAGCAGCACTTCGCCGTCCCTGACCCGGTGCTCCAGCAACGACCGGCTCGCGTCGAAGACCTGGCCCTCGCGGGTCACCAGGTGGTAGCCGGAGGGAGTGGTGTCCGACTGGACCAGTCCCGAGAGCCTGACGATCTCGGGAAAGAGGTCCTGGATCGGCAGATCCTCGGGCAGCGCGACATCCACTCGGCTGTCCGGCGCCGCGATGGTGATTCGGCAGAAACCTGTCGAAGTCCCCGTGCTCACCTGGTGTTCCCCCTGCTAGACAAGGCGTCCTCACGCCGCTCGTACGACGCGGAGCGCCACCATATCCGCTGCCGCACCCACCACAGGCCCGGCCTCCCGCATTCCTCCCAGGACCTGCTTGGCATCTCCATCTTCCCGGCGCCCTCGGACACCTGACCTGTCAGTAGGATCTGCGACTACGCGAACGACGCCTACGCGAACGAATGAAGAACACGTCGCGGTACACGGGGGCGTCGGTGCCAGGACGTATCAATCGCGAAGGATGAGTGCATCGGTGAGCGTCGTCATCATCAAACGACCACCGCGGATAGTGCCCCCGGTCGTCCCGGACGGCGAGGTCAGACTCGAAACGCCGCCCGAGATTCCCCGCGAGGGCGAGGAAAGCATGCTGATGACCCTGCTGCCCATGATGGGCATGCTGGGTTCCGTCGGTTTCTTCTTCATGCCGAACCTGCCCTCCTACATGAGGGTGGTCGGCGGGCTGATGCTGGCCTCCACGCTGGCCATGGCCATCGCCCAGTTCGCCAAGTCCCGGCAGGGCGGCGGCGCGGGCATGGCGCAGGACCGGCGTGACTACTTCCGCTATCTCGAACAGGTCCGCAAGGACGTACACAAGACCGCCGAACTCCAGCGGCGCAGCCAGCTGTTCCAGCATCCCGACCCCGAACAGCTGTGGGCGGTGGCCGCGGACGGCAAGCGGCTGTGGGAACGGCGCCCGACCGACGCGGACTTCGCCTCCGTGCGGATCGGCCGCGGGGTGCAGCAGCTCAACACCCCGCTGGTGGCACCGGAGACGGCGCCCAAGGAGGAGCTGGAGCCGCTGACGGCGGCGGCCATGAAGGCGTTCCTCGACGCGCACGGCAGCCTGCACGACCTGCCCGTCTCGGTCTCGCTGCGCGCCTTCTACCACATGACGGTCTGCGGCGACCGGGACACGGTCTACGGCAACGCCCGTGCCGCACTCTGCCAGTTGGCGACGCTGCACGCGCCCGAGGACCTGATGGTCGCCGTGGTGGCGCACCCCTCCGCGGCACCGGACTGGGACTGGATCAAGTGGCTGCCGCACAGCCAGCACCCGAAGGCCAAGGACGGCGCGGGCTCGACCCGGCTGCTCTTCGACGACCTCGGGGAGCTGGAGGAAGCGCTGGCCGACCAGTTGGACGACCGGCCGCGCTGGAACCGGGACGCGAACCCGGTCTACGACCAGCCGCACCTGATCGTGGTGCTCGACGGCGGCACGGTGCCGCCGGACTCCGAACTCGCCAGCGCCGAGGGGCTCCAGGGCGTCACCTTCCTCGAAATCGCCCCCGGCGAACTGGAGGAGGAGCTGCGCGCGGGTCTGACGGCGTACGTGAAGCCGGACCGGATGCGGCTGTTCGTGGGCCACGAGTCGGCGTACACCGGTCGCCCCGACGTGCTGAACGCGGCGCAGGCCCAGTCGCTGGCGCGGCAGCTCGCGCCCTTCCGGGTCGGCTCCGCGGAGGAGGGCGAACCCCTCCTGTCCAACCTCGACTTCACCGATCTGATGGGCATCGGCGACGCGGGCACCGTGGACGTCTCCCGCACCTGGCGACCGCGCACGCTGCACGAGCGGCTGCGGGTGCCGATCGGGGTCGGCGAGAGCGGCGAACCGGTCATGCTCGACCTCAAGGAAGCCTCGCAGGAGGGCATGGGCCCGCACGGCCTGTGCGTCGGCGCGACCGGTTCCGGCAAGTCCGAGGTGCTGCGCACGCTGGTGCTCGGCCTCGCGGTCACGCACTCCTCGGAGACGCTGAACTTCATCCTCGCGGACTTCAAGGGCGGCGCGACCTTCGCCGGCATGGCGGACATGCCGCACACCGCGGCGGTCATCACCAACCTCGCGGACGACCTCACCCTCGTCGACCGCATGCGCGACTCGATCATGGGTGAGACGCAGCGCCGCCAGGAGTTGCTGCGCACGGCGGGCAACTACGCCAACCTGCACGACTACGAGAAGGCCCGGGCGGCGGGCGCGGCGCTGGAGCCGATGGCCTCGCTGGTCATCGTGCTCGACGAGTTCTCCGAACTCCTCACCGCCAAGCCGGACTTCATCGACATGTTCATCCAGATCGGCCGCATCGGCCGGTCGTTGGGCGTGCACCTGCTGCTGGCCTCACAGCGCCTGGAGGAGGGCAAGCTGCGCGGCCTGGACACCTACCTGTCGTACCGGATCGGTCTGCGGACGTTCTCCGCGGCCGAGTCGCGCACGGCGATCGGTGTCCCGGACGCCTACCACCTGCCGTCGATCCCCGGTTCGGGTTATCTGCGCTACGACACCGACACCATGGTCCGCTTCAAGGCGGCCTACGTGTCGGGGCCTTACCACGGCGAGGGCCCCTCCCGGGTGCACCGTTCGACGCAGCTGCGGCCCGCGCTGTTCACGGCGGAGCACGTGGCGCTGCCGCCGCAGCCGGTGATCGAGGAGCCGGAGCCCGACAACCGGGTGGACGACGCGCTGGCGGACACCGTGCTGGACGTCATCGTCGGCCGGATGGTCAACCAGGGGCCGCCCGCCCACCAGGTGTGGCTGCCCCCGCTGGAGGAGGCGCCCTCGCTGGAGCAGCTGCTCCCCCAGCTCGCCGTCACCCGCGAACGTGGCCTGACCGCGCCCGACTACACGGCACTTGGCCGCCTCAACGTGCCGGTGGGCCTGGTGGACAAGCCGTTCGAGCAGCGGCGCGACGTGCTGTACCGGGACTTCTCCGGCGGCGCGGGCCACGGTCTGTTCGTCGGCGGTCCGCAGTCCGGCAAGTCGACGCTGCTGCGCTCGCTCATCTCGTCGTTCGCGCTCACCCACACCCCGGCCGAAGTGCAGTTCTACTGCCTGGACTTCGGCGGCGGCAGCCTGATCTCGATGGAGGACCTGGCGCACGTCGGCGGGGTCGCCAACCGGCTCGACGCGGAGAAGGTGCGCCGTACGGTCAGCGAGGTCGAGGGGATCCTCAACGCGCGCGAGGAGTACTTCCGCGCCAACAACGTCGACTCGATCCAGACCTACCGCCAGCGCCGCGCGGCCGGGCAACTGCCCGACCAGCACTGGGGGGACGTCTTCCTCGTCGTCGACGGCTGGGCCACCTTCAAGACGGACTACGAGCAACTGGAGCCCACCGTCACGGAGATCGCCACGCGCGGCCTCGGTTTCGGCGTGCACGTGATCCTGGCCGCGAGCCGCTACACCGAAGTGCGGCCCGCGCTCAAGGACATGCTCCAGAACCGCATCGAACTGCGGCTGGGCGACCCGACCGAGTCGGAGATCGACCGCAAGGTCGCGCAGAACGTGCCCGCGAGCGTGCCGGGCCGCGGTCTGACCCAGGACAAGCTGCACTTCATGACGGCGCTGCCCCGGGTCGACGGCTCCTCGGCGACCGAGGACCTGTCCGAGGCGACGTCGATCCTCATCCGCGGCATCAACGACAACTGGCAGGGCAGCCGGGCCCCTTCGGTACGGCTGCTGCCCAAGATGCTGGCCTCCGACCGGCTGCCCAAGGGGTTCGAGCACCCCGAGCGCGGGGTGGCCGTCGGCATCGACGAGTCCTCGCTCGCGCCGGTCTTCGTCGACTTCGAGACGGACCCGCACTTCATCGTGTTCGGCGAGAGCGAGTCCGGGAAGTCCGCGGTGCTGCGGCTGCTCATCAAGCAGATCACCGAGCGCTACACCCCGGACCAGGCGAAGATCGTCATGGGCGACTACCGGCGCGCCCATCTCCAGGGGGTGCCCGAGACGCACCTGTCGCGGTACTGCGCGTCGGCGCCCGCCCTGTCGGAGACCCTTGAGGGCCTCGCCGGTTCGCTCAGCCGCCGGATGCCGGGCCCGGACGTCACGCCCGAGCAGCTGCGCAACCGCAGTTGGTACAGCAGCCCGGACGCGTTCGTCATCATCGACGACTACGACCTCGTCGCGACCGGCATGAACCCGCTGGCCCCGCTGCTCGAATACCTGCCGTTCGCGCGTGACGTCGGCCTGCGGGTCATCATCGCGCGCGCCTCGGGCGGTGCCAGCCGGTCGCTGTACGAGCCGGTGATGCAGCGGATGCGTGAACTCGGCGCGCAGGGGCTCGTGTTGTCGGGCGACCGCTCGGAGGGTGCGCTGCTGGGCAACATCTCGCCGTCCCAACTGCCGCCCGGGCGTGGGTACTTCCACACGCGGCGGCGGGGCGGGCAGTTGATTCAGACGGGGTGGCTGCCGGCTCGGTTCTAGCGGCCACGCGAGTCTGCGGCGGGGGCGGTACCCGGGTGGGTGCCGCCCCCGCGGCGTTAAAGTGGCGTTGCAGTGGAAAAGGCGAGCCACGGGGGGCAGTTGTGTCGTCGGACTACATGGACTCCGATCCCAAGGTCCTCAAGGACGAGGGCTTCAACATGTTCACGGTCGGCCAGAACTTCGCGAAGGCCACCAAGAGCCTCCAGGACGGGCTGACCAGCCTGGAGGGCGGCAACGGCGCCACGCCGCCGTGGGGCGACGACGACATCGGCGAGAAGTTCGGCGTCGTCTACGAGGGTCTGCGCGACGGCATGTACCAGTCGATGGGCAGCCTGGCGGAACGGCTGGCGGGCATGGGGATCGCCTTCACGAAGATGGGCGTCGCGCACGAGCAGAACGAGGCCGCCCAGGAAGCCGTCTGGCGGGAGACGACCGCGGAGTACGACGGCGAGGTGAAGATGGCGACGGGGGTGCACTTCGATCGTCGTCGGCAGGAGCCCTGATCGCTGTTCGGCGGGCGCCCTGGTCGTTGTCGGGCGGGCGCCCCGACGTTGTCGTCCGGTGGGCGCTCTGGCGTCGTCCGGTGGGTGCTCTGACACCGTCCGGTGGGCGCCCCGGCCGTCGTCGGCGGGAGCCCTGATTCGCCGCAGGTGCCCGCGCCGGTGGTGTTCGCGCCCGTAGGATGAGACACGTACTTCGTCCATATGTCAGTGTCAGGAAGAGGCCCCGCAGGATGACCGAGGCAGGGAACAACGAGGTCGGGACTCCGGTCGAGACCCCGGACGAGATCAAGGCGCGCAAGGAGCGTGAGCGCGACGAGCTGTACGCCCTCGACATCTCGGGGGTCGAGTGGCACAGCGCGCCCGGCACCGAGGAGCACGAGGAGCGGGTCGAGATCGCGTACCTGCCCGACGGCGCCGTGGCCATGCGCTCGTCCCTCGACACCGAGACCGTGCTGCGGTACACGGAGGCGGAGTGGCGGGCGTTCGTACTCGGGGCGCGGGACGGGGAGTTCGACCTGGAGCCCGCGCCACACAACGAGGACAGCTCCGCCGCGGTGCAGTAAGTAGGCAGTGGACCGTCGGTAGTTGGCCGGCCGCGGCCGGGTTGGTCGCGGTCGGGTCAGTCGTGGTCGGGTCAGTCGTGGTCGGGTCAGTACAGCGAGAAGCCGCCGCTGTGGCGGCCCTGGGTCTTTCTCGCCGACTGCGAGTCGGCGCCCAACGGGCGCCTCGGTTCGGGTGAGTTGGCGGAGGTCTCGGCCGCCGCCGGCTCCTCGTGCCTGATCCGGTCGCGCTCATCCTCGGGGAGGCTGTCCCACTGGCCGCGCAGGGAGGCCATGCCACCGCCGGTCAGGGCGCGCGCGACGGCCGGGTCGTCGAGGGCGTCGCGCAGGGCGAGGCGGCCGGAGAGCAGCCGTTTCGCCGCGTCCTCCAGGTCCTTGCCGACGGAGTCGGTACGGGAGAGCTTGCGCAGGGCCGAGTTCAGGGAACGTATCTGCTCGGGTTCGAGCGCCTCGTCCAGCACCCCGCGGTCCGGCGAAGAGCCGTAAGTACCGTTCGGGGTCGATGAGTTCTCGGGTTGGCTGGTCATGTCGCGGCTCCTCGCGGCCCTCGCCTCTCGGACACCCGCAGTATCCCCCGTCCCGCGTCCCTCGCCCGCCCGGATGCCATGCTGACCCCTCGCACGGAAGACGCGTAAGACTTCAGGCTTCGGTAGAGAAGGACCGCATCGTCATGGCTCGAACTCAGGGCAGGGGCAAGGGCGCAGTCGCCGGGCTCGTCGCGAACGCCTTCGGCCGTCTCGGGCGCGCGGGCGGTATGGTCTTCCTCCTCGCGGGCCTGGCGTTGAGCGGTTGGGGCGCGTACGAGGGTGCGTACGCGGCGGGTTGGGCGGGCACGCACGGCACGCTCACGGTCAATCAGTGCGAGGTGAGCTACCCCAACAACGCCTCGCGCAGCAGCCGCAAGAACCGTCGCCCGATCCGCTGCGAGGGCACGTTCGTCTCGGACGACGGCGACAGCACGGACGTCCACGCCGGAGTGCAGGTGCGCCAGCGGTACGCGACGGGCACCGAACTCGCGGTCCAGCAGACGGACGCGCCCTCGACGGCCACCTCCGCGGACGGCGACTACACGCAGGGCGGCACGGACCGGGCCTGGCGCTTCCTCGGGGCCTTCTTCGGCGGCTGGGTCCTCACCGGCCTCGGCGTCTTCTGCCTCGCCACCGGGTACGCGCCGTTCGGGCAGAGCCGCATCTCGTACGACGACGCGTGGGACGCGGCGGGGCGGGGGGCGACTCGGCCGGTGCTGATCGGGATGCTGGGCGTGGGTGTGCTGGGAGCCGGGGTGTCGTTCCTGGTCAGTTACTTCGTCTGACGTCCTCGTCCGGCCCCGCTCGGCGGCTTCGTCCGGCCCCGCTCGGCGGCTTCGTCCGGCCCTGGTCGGCGGCTTCGTCCGGCCGGTGCCACTTCGTCCGACCGGTCCGGTTCGCCGTCGGTACCTGAAACGGATTTGTGACAGCAACCCTCTGAACGGGTCTGGGGACGATCCCTAAACTTTGCGTACGGCTGTACTCCCGTGGGTTTCCCTTGACGGACGAGGGAGTTGTACGGCCGTGTTGTCCGACGGGGGGTGCTTTCTGCTGTGTCGATGATGCTGCCGGACGAGCTCGAATGGGTTCTTGAGATGCTCGGCTACCGCTGGCCGACCGCGGACGAGGACAAGCTCAGGGACTCCGCCGACCTGTGGCGGAAGTTCGGCGACGACGTCACCGAGTTGCACACCGCGGCCAACTCCAGCGCCCGCCAGGTGACCGCCCACAACGCCGGCGACTCCATCGACGCGTTCACCAAGACCTACGCCAAGTTCGACGGCGGCGGCGGTTCCGACGGCTACCTCGCGAACGCCGCCCAGGCCGCCTACACGATCGCGAACGTGATGGAGGCGTGCGCCTACGTCGTCGAGTTCGCCAAGTGGGCGGTGATCGCCCAACTGATCGCCCTGGCCATCGAGATCTGCGCCGCCCAGGCCGCCGCGCCCTTCACCTTCGGCCTCTCCGAGGTCGGCGCGCTCGGCGCGACCCAGGCCACCCGGCTGATCGTCCGCCGTCTCCTCGACGAACTCAAAGAGGCGTTGCTCGAAGCGATCGTCGAGGCGATGAAGGAGCCCGCGATCTCCGCGATCGAGGCGATCATCACCGACCTGGTCCGGCAGACGGTGAACGTCGGCTTCGGCGCCCAGTCCGGCTACGACATCGCCACGACCGTCAAGGCCGGCACCGACGGCGCCTGGGAGGCCATCAAGTCGACCCCGCAGACCCTGGCGGAGGGGGTACGGGACAGCCTGGGCGAGAAGGCGGGGCATCGGGCCCATCATGCGGTGGACAGCCGGATCGACGGGTATGGCGGAGAGGGTGCGGAGGACGGGGGTGCGGAGGACGGGGGTTCGGATTCTTCGTCCGACTCCGACTCCGACTCCGAGTCCGACTCCGAGTCCGACTCGGGGTCTGGATCCGGGGTCAACGGCTCTGATTCGTCGGCTCGTTCGGGGGACGGGGCGGGCACGAACATAGGTGGCGGGATATCCGCCGATACGGGTGGCGGTGGTGTCGGCGCGACGGATGTAGGGTCGGGGCCGGGATCCGGCTCCGGCTCCGGCTCCGGCTCCAACTCCGGGTCGGATTCCTCCGGTTCGGACGGGTCGTCCGTTCCGAGGCCGACGCCGTCGTCAGGGCCGACGCTGTCGGACTTCGACGATCCCGCGCCCGGCACCTCGCACTCCAACGGTTCGGCGGACACGCCAAGCCCGTCCGGCGTTTCCCACTCCGGCGGCGGCTCGTCCGTGTCCGGTCTGTCGTCGCCGACCGCGCACTCCGCGCCCAGTCACGTGTCGTCCGACACCACGTCGTCCTCGTCGCACGGCGGCACGATCGGCACCTCGATCGACAGCCTGGCCGCCAGTACGCCGACGCACTCCAACTCGGCCCCCGCGACGGCGTCGAGCGACGCGTCCCCTACGGGTACGGGTACGGGTACGGGTGCAGGTAACGGGGGCCGTGCGGACGGCGGTTCGGGCGTGCCGACGTCACCCGCGGCGCCGTCCACCGCGGGCGGCACGACCGGCACGACCGGCACGCAGCACGGTGGGAGTACGTCGGGCGGCACGTCCTCCACCACGGGCCCGACCAGTCCGGCTCCCAACTCGGGCGCGACGAGGGCCCCTTCCGCCGGCACATCCGGCACGCCCTCCCCCACGAGCACCGGGCCCGCGTCCACCCCGAACACCACGTCTCCGAACACGACTTCTCCGACGACGACACCGCCGCGGAGCACACCGCCAACGACGCCCTCCACATCCACACCCACACCCACCACGCCTCCCCAGCAACCCGCAGGCAGCACCCCCAACTCCCCCCAGCAGCCTGCCGCGCAGCCCGCCCCGCAACAGCCACAACAACACCAGCAGCACACAACAGCGATCCCGGTCCACACCGTCGTCCGCACCCCGGCTCCCTCGACGCCGCCGTCGCCGTCGCACCACGCCCCGGCCGCACCACAGCAACCGGGCGCGCCCCAGTCCGACCCCGGCACCGCCAAGGACCAGCAACACCCGCAGCAGGACAGCCTGGAGGACATCCGCGGCGACCTGGACCACCACCCGGGAGGCTTGTCGGAGCCCGACCCCGCCGATCAACAGGCGCTGGCCGACGCCGTCCCGCACGACGAGGACGGCACGCCGGAACGGTTCCCCGACCCCTTCGGCTCGTGGTCGCAGCTCCAGAACGACGGCGGCAACACCGTCCCGGGGCGCAGCAACAACTGCGCCGACTGCTCCCGTTCGTTCCTGGAGACCTGGTACGGCAACCCCCAGGTCTCGGCGCCGCGCACACTCGACACCGACGAGCACGGCAACCCGGACCCGTGGTCCCCCGAGGACCAGGCGAACGAGAACCAGATCCGCTGGACCGGCGCCGCACACACCTACGCCGGTCCCGGCAACAACCCCGACACCGCCGACAACATCGCGTCGGTCCTCCAGCAGGCGGGCCACGGCTCGGCGGCGATCGTCCAGGTCGACTGGCCCGGCGGGGGCGGCCACGCCTTCAACGCCGTCAACCACAACGGCGACATCGTCTGGATCGACACCCAGAGCGGCGAGGTCAGCCACGAGCCGCTCCACCTCGACAACGCCGCGCACGTCTGGCACATCCCCCTGGACGCCAACCGGCACCCGATCGACACCAGCCAGCCGGTGACAGGGAACTCCGAGCCCGACGGCCACCCGCAGAACGACGTCACGTCCGACGCCCCCGCCTCGAAGCAGCCCGACGGCGACACGGCCAACTCCCCCGAGCCGACGGACCATTCACCCTCGGACGCGTCCGACAACACGGACTCCGCCCACCCGTCGAAGGCGGACCCGGACACATCACCGTCGCCATCGCCATCGCCGTCGCCGTCGCCGTCGCCGTCACCATCATCGGATCCGACGACCGCCCAGCACGAGAGCCTGCCGGACGGCAAGAACGCCGACGCGGCCAGCTACATCAAGGACGCCGTCGACGGAAAGAAGCCGCTGTACGGCGACATCGCCGGGGAAACGGCCACGGACAGCGCCAAGCCCACTCCCGATGCCACCACCCCGCCGCACGGCCCCGCCGAACCCGCCGAACCCGCCGCTCGCAGCAACGAAGAGGGCAAGGCGTTCGTCCGCAGGATGGTCGGCTTCGCCAACGAGAGCAGGGAGAACCGCGAGTTGCACTGGCGCAGCGACGGCCAGCGCAAACGCGCGGACGAGAGGATCGACGGCCAGGAGCTTCCGCAGCTCAAACGGGACCCGGATTTCCCCGACGACGAGGACCGGTTCATCGCGGCCAGCGACGTCCCGCCGCCGGTCCAGCCGGACTACATGCCCGAAGAGACCCATCCGCCCGTCAACCTGGGCCGCGACGAGGGCAGCATCACGTCCGAGAACCTCGCCGGTCTCGACGAGAAGACCAACGACCGCGAGTGGACACTCCAGGCCGACCGTATCGCCGAGGCCGCCAAGCTGAAGACGAAGGAAGACCACGGCGAGAAATCGGAGGAATACAAGGAGACCAAGCGCGTCTACTCGGACACGCATTCCGCGGTACGCGATATCGGCGAGAGTCACGGCGAGGACGCGGCGCTGTATCATGCGATGGCCAGTCAGCACCCCGAATACGTTCTGGTCGACATACCGCGGACCGGCAACGGCAGTGATCAGTTCGACCAGATCTACGAGAACCCGAACAATCCCGGCCATTACATCGTGGTCGAGGCCAAGGCCCCCACTGGCCAGCTCGGTCCGCGCACCGGCCACACCGGCCAGAAGGTGATGCAGGGAACTCGGGAGTATTTCGAGACCATCTACATGCTGATGCAGAACGGAACCCCGGAACAGAAGGCAATCGCCGACAAACTGGAGACCGCTTACGAACTGGGGAACGTCCAGTACGTATTGGTGCAATCCAAGGTCGAGACGGACCCCGAGGCCAACGAGGCGGCCAACAACGGGAGCACCGACGGCGGTTACGTGGGCGACGGAGGCCCGCGCGAACGCAAGAGGTACGGTGGAATCTCCATGGAGTACTTCGACATCCGGAATCCGGAGGACAGGCAGGAATGACTACGCAAGTGACCCGTCACGAGGTGCCTGCCGACCGCGTTTTCAGCGTGCAGGCACTCGTTGACGACACCGAAGCGCGGGTCCGGAAGCTCGAAACCATGCCCAGCACGTTCAACACCGGTCTGAACAGGGCGCTGGCGAACGCCATGAACCACTGCGCCCTCGATCCCGGCGCCGCCCGCATCGAGACCTGGGAGGCGTGGGTCGCGGCCATGCAGATCGGCTCCGCCCTGTTCCGGTCCGCCACCTCGCCGGATCCCACCGTGGAGTCCCTGGTCTCGGGCAAGCTGCGCACGATCCGCTCCACCGGTCCGCAGCCGCCCGCCAACGCGGGGAACTGGGTCACCGCCTTCTACTTGGCGCTCGTCTGCCGCGAGCGCCAACGGCTCACGGAGCTGAGCGACGTCCCGATCGCGCTGCTGCGCGAGTCCGGAGCGGTGTTCGACGAGTACATCTATGACTGGATCGACACGCTCCAGACGTACTGGAAACAAGGACCCGCTCTCGGCGACAAGTTGGTGGCCGCGATCGACGGCACGAATCCCGAGGTCCTGCACGCCGCCGACCGCAGTCTGATGCTGCGCGTCCTGTATCCCCCGCTCAATCTTTTCTACCGCTTGGTCCAAGGAAACGGCGAGCGCTTCAACGTCGAACTGGTCAAGGCCCTGGAATGGCACAAGGAGTACTGGACGGCGGACGAGTCGACAGCCGCGCAGGTGAGCGGTCTCGTCGCACTGGGTCCACTGGCCATGGCCTGTCTCGCCTACGACAGCGGCATCCCCATCGAAGTGGAGTCCGGCTATATCCCCAAGTACCTGCTGGAACGCGCCCGCGTCGGCGACTTCCCCACCTGATCCCCGGCAGAGAGTCCCCTCAATGCGGATTCCGCGGCATGAATCCCCAACACGAAATGTCCCGCCGGTCGTCGAATCCGACGCCAAGAGCTGACCCATGGCCCTCACACCGCACTGAACGTCACCTGCCTCCGCCTCGCCGTCCAGGCCGATTTCACCATCACCGTCGAATCCGGCTGCCTCCCCAAGCACTCGATCGCCGGCACATGGATCAACGAATTCCCCACGTAGTCGACAATCAGTCAGAAGGAATCCGGCACCATGGCTCCAGAAATCCCCGCCCCAGCACCGCAGGACGGCCCGCCGGCCACGCCGGACGACGCCCTCGCCATCGTCCGCGCCCGTTTCGCCCAGCCCAGGCTCCCCGACGGCTCCCCCGCCGAGCTCCGGGTCCACGAGTTCGACATCGGCTACCTGGTGTATACGGTCTTCCCGCCCCGCACCGACGCCGCCGGACGGCCGCAGCCGGCCCCGCCCGGCGGGGCCAAGATCGTGGTGTCGAAGGCGACCGGTGAGACCGTCACCGTCCCCAACTACCCGACCGAGCAGGCGATTGCGCTCTACCGCAAGAACCTGGAGCGCAACGCCTAGCGTTCGCCCGTAGGCCCGTAGGCCCGTAGCTCCGCGTCAACTCCGGCACCCGCGAGGACCCGCCCATGACCGCCCAGACCCACGGCTACGCACCCCACCCCCACATCGGCGGCCGCACCGCCGTGCTGCGCGCGCTCGCCGACTGGCGGGCGGAGCGGCCGGGTGCGCCTCGCGTCGTCGTCCTCACCGGCCGTCCGGGCAGCGGGCGTTCACACCTGCTGACCGGCTTCCTGATGCTGTGCGACCCGGAGTTTCGCAGGCGGCTGCCCCTGGCGGACCTCGACCCGTCGACCGTGCCGCCCGACCTCCCCGCCCCGGCGGTCCCGAGCGCGGCGGGGCTGACCACGGCGCAGCTCGGCCAACTGCTCGCCCGCCACTACGACTTGCCGGCCACCCAAGTCGAGGACGTGTACAGGGCCTTGGCCGCCCTCGGCCGGACCGTGACCGTGGTCGTGCCGGACGTCGACCGGGCGGGCCCGGTCCGCACGGCGGACGAACCGGCGCGCGTAGTACGGGAGTTGCTGGCCCCTCTGGCCGCCGAGCCCACCATCCGCCTGCTCGCGGACATACCGCGCGCGCTCACCGCCGAGCTCACCGGAAGCCTCCCACCCGGCACAGCACAGGTCATCGACCTCGACGACCCGCGATGGGCCGACCCGGACGGCCTGTTCCGCCAGGCCGACGCCCTCCTCAACCCGAAGTCCGGCGCACCGGAACGGCCGTACACCACAGACCCCGCGACAAGGCGCCCGCTGGCCGAAGCAATCGCCCGCCGAGCCGAACTCAGCCCGCTCGTCGTGCAGTTGGCGGTACAGAGCATCCTGACGAGCCCGGCCACCATCCCCCCACCCACCGAAGCGCACCTCCCCTCCTCCCTCGGCGAGGCACTCGACCTGCACGCCCGCCGCCTCGGAGCGGACCCGCGGACCCTCCGCCACCTGCTGACCCCGCTGGCCCTGGCGGAGGGGGACGGCCTGCCCGTCGACATCTGGCTCCGGCTCGTCAACTCCCTTGCGGGCAAGGACATGAGCGCGGCGGCAGCGGACAGCGGCGCCCTGACCGCCCCCTTCGTGGAACGCCTCCGGCCGGACGCAGTCGTCGCCAACCGTCCGCTGCTACGACTCCTGCACCCGGCCATCGCCGACGAGATCCGCACCGCCCTGCCGAACGTCCGCGCCGCGCAGACCCGGATCGCGATGACGCTGCTGGAGGCCGTACCGGAACAGGACTGGAGCAGGGCCGACCCCTACGTCCGCGACCACATCGCGGGCCACACCCTGGAGGCGGCCCTGCTGCCCCAACTCCTCACCGACCCGGGCCTGTTCGTCCACGCGGACCCGGTACGGCTACGGGCCGCCGTCGAGGCCGTACCGCCGGAGTCCCTGGGCGCACCGGCCCGCACCTACCTGCGCACGTCCCCCCTGCTGACCCGTACCCAGGCACCCGCCGCGCTGCGGGCCGCTCTGCTGGAGACGGCCTTCGTCGAGGACGGCCTCCCCGACCACGCCGAGGCCGCACACCGCCTCGGCCTCAACCTGCCCTGGCAGACGCTGTGGAGCCTGCCCGTCACCGGAGTCGGCGCCGCGACCGTAGGCATCCTGCCCGGCACCGAGGGAGCGGCGGACACCCCGGTCGCCGTCCTGGTCGTACCGCCGAGCACCCCGAACTCCCGCCCGGCGGCCGGAAATCCGGCGGCCGGAAATACGGCGGCCGGAGACCCGGCGGCCGGCTCCGCAGTCCTGATCCACGACCTCGTACACGCGACCCCTCTGACGGACATCACCCCCGACCGAATCCTCCGCCCCTCCGACGCCGAACGGTCCACCACCCCACTGGAGTTGACCCACACCCCCGACCGCCTACGCATCCGGAACCGATCAACCGCCGAGATCGTGGCCGAACTGATCTCGGACACCCCCTTCACCACCGCCGACCTCTCCCCCGACGGCATCCTCCTCACCACCACCGAACACGGCGTCAAGGCCCTCCGCATCCGGCCGACGGCCAAGAAGACGGCTTCGTAGGCACAGGGCACACGGCACACGCGCCTCACCGCGAACGAGAACGCGAGAAGCTGAAGCGATGAGCACGGGACCCGACGAAGTCCCGCTGTCCGGCGGGCGGATCACTCAGGGCGTCGTCCGTGTCGGCGAGACCGTCCGACGCCCCGTCACCGCCAAATCCGCCTTCGTCGCCGAACTGCTGGACCACCTCCACCGACGCGGGTTCGACGGCGCACCGCGACATCTCGGGCTCGACGACACCGGCCGTGACACGTTCACCTACCTCCCCGGCCGGGTGCCGACCAAATTCCGGCGCTGGGACGACGATCAGGTGGCGGCCGCGGGTGCGCTCCTGCGCGCGTTGCACGAGGCCACCCGCGGCAGCCGGCTCGCCGCGGCCCATCCGGTCGTCTGCCACCACGATCCCGGCCCGAACAACACCGTCTTCCAGCAGGACCGCCCGGTGGCCTTCATCGACTTCGACACAGCCGCCCCCGGCGACCCCCTCGAAGACCTCGGATACATGGCCTGGACCTGGTGCATCTCCTCCAAGACACAGGCCCCGCCCGCCCAGGAACAGGCAGCCCAGGTCCGAATCCTCGCCGACACCTACGGACTCGACGCCCCGGCACGCGCCGACGACCTGGTCGACGCCGTCCTCGACCGCCAACTCCGCAACGCCCTCTGGTGGCGTCAGCACCTCGAAGCCCCACACCCACGCGTGGCCGACGACGACCAGATCCTCGCCCGGATCGCCTGGTCGAGGCGTGAACACGACTACACGACCGCCCACCGCGCCGTCTTCACGAACGCTCTTGGCTGACTCGCTCTCAGGGCCGCCGGATCGCCACCAACGACTCAACCCTCATCCCGACCCCACCCTTCACACAGCCCGCTCCGGCCCCGCCGCCCCCCTCCTGATCTCCCTGATACTTTGCGGCTTCTGTCAGTTCACTCCTTGGGGGATCAATGAGCCAGCCGCCGTTCCAACCGCCACCACCACCTCCGCCGGCCCAGCCCCCGCAGAACCCCTACGCCGCCTACAACAACCCGTACGCCCAGCCCGCCCCACCGCAGCAGCCGCCGGCGGGCTTCGGGCAGCCGCCGATGTACCCCGGACAACCGCCGCAACCGCCGTACCCCGGACCGCAGTTCCAGGCACCCGCCTTCGGACAGCAGCCGCCGAACGCGAACGGCAACCCCGTAGGCGCGGTGTTTCTCGCGTTCTTCGTGTCCGTCATCGTCTCGCTGCTCTACAGCGGGCTCGTCCTGGCCACCTACAAGGACGTGTCGCTCACCATGGGCAGCGTCCTCTACCTGGCCCACGCGCTGGTCAACGGGGCGATCGTCGGCGCACTGATCGGCTCGATGGCGCACCGCAGCAACGGTGCCCGGGTCGGCGGAGCCGTCATCGCCGCGCTCGGCGCCTTCTTCGGCTACGCCAACGCCCTCCCGCTCATCTTCGCCGTGCACGATTCGCCCATGGCCCTCAAGACCTTGCTGGAATACGAGCCCTTCTTCCCGGCCAAGGCATGGTGGACCGACGAAACCGGCGGCGGCGTCGACTGGTACTCCCCACTCGGCCTCGTCATCGCCGCGGCCACCGCTTGGGCCATCGCCTACACCGTCGGCACGAAGCAGCGTCGGGCGTGACGTTTCGTTGGCGTCAAAGCACAGAAGAAGACACGACCGCTCGACGAGGGACGCCACCCCGGCCCCAGCGCCGAGCCAACCGCCCCCAGCGCTGGGGGGATTGACTCACCGCCGGGCGGATCGCCCGTCCCGCCCGGTGCCGTGTACCGGTGCGTCCCGTTCCGCGCGTTCGCGGTCCAGGTCTGCCTGCTCCCGAGCGTCCCAGTCGGTGAACTGGGCCTTGGACTGCTGGCGTTCCGCGTACGTCTGGTCGTCGGCCGCCCGGCGGATCTCGTGCATCCGCTGGAAGACGGCCTCGGTGTAACGCGGGTCCTGGAAGGCGTCCTTGACGTCGACGTGCCCGCTCAGTACCGCGCGGGCCATGTCGCGCAACTCCGGGTCGAGCGAGGGTGCGTTGGCGATGGTGCGCAGGGAACGGTGCAGCCGCAGGGCCTGTTCGGGGTCCTGGGCGACACCCATGAGTTCCTCGTCCTGGATCTCGCGGTCAGCGGTCATGGGTGGGGCACGTCCTTCCTGTCGACGACGGTGGGGGTGGGGAGAGCCGTAGGGCGCAGTTCCGTAGGGCGCGGTGACGTCATCCGAACTCGCTCCGGGCCCAGTCCTGGGCGCCCCCGGAGGAACCGGAGCCCGCCGCGGCGGAGGAGGTGGTCGTGGCCCTGGTGGACGTCTGCGTGGTGCCCGAGGAGGCGGCGGCACCGTCGGACGCCTGTGCGGTGTCGGTGTCCGTGCCGCCGTCACCGGTGTCGGCGCTGTGTCCGGACAGCGCGTCGACCCCCTGCTGCACGCGGTCCCCGACCGCCCCGGTCACCTTCTCCGTCACGGTCTCCTTCGCGGAGTCCACGTACGTGTTCGGGTCCGCGTAGTCGGCGTAGCCCGCGATGGTGGATCCTTCGCCCCCGGTGGCCTCGTTCTTGAGGTCGTCCACGTACTCGCCGGCCGCGTCCTTGGCGACGTCCGCCGTCTCGCCGAGGTCGATGCCGGAGCGGGCGTCGAAGTAGGTCTCGACGCTCTGCTGGCCGATGTTCTGCGCCATGCCGACGGCGGCTTCCTTGGCCTTGTCCTTGGCCGCGTCGACGACCTTTTCCTGGACGAACTGCTTGGCCTGCTCCTTGATCTGCTTCTTGGCGTACTCCTTGACCTTGTCCTTGGTGATCTTCTCCAGCTGCTCCTTGGCGAGCTTTTTGACGGCGTCCACGGTGGCGTGCTCCATCGCCTTGGTGACCGCCTCCATGACCTCCCGCTTGAGCTTGTCGAGCAGTTCGCGGACGATCACACGCGTGGCCTGCGTCGCACCCAGCGCGCCGACCTCGGACAGGCCGAAGGTGAAGGGCGCCGACGCCTGCGCGGCGATGATCTCTACGGCCAGGGCGACGAGTTGGGCGATCACGGCCAGCTTCGCCGTCAGGACGGCCACCGCGGCGGCGTCGAAGGCGAGCGCGATCACCTCGCACGCGGTCTTCGCGTCCGGAAGGTAACTGTCCTGGCCGTTCGCGCCGGTGTAGGCGCCCCACGCCTTGCTGAAGCCGTCGACGGCCGTACCGGTGTTGTACGCGACGACGTTGCCGGCGAGTGCCTGGCCCTGCGCCTGGATCTCCGCGAGTTCGGAGCCGAAACTCCGCCAGGTCTCGGCAACTTCGTGGAGTGCTTCCTCGTCGACCTCGGGCCAGCTGTAGCCGAGGAGGTCGAGCACCCAGACAAGTTCACTGGGCAGGGTGAGTGACATGCCAATAGCCCCCGTATTTGATAAGAATTACCCGGAAAGTCCATTCGGCCCGGATTGGCGTCGGTCGCAGCCGGCCGTAGTCGGCTGCAGCCACCTGAAGCCCGGGTCGGGACCGACCGGAGGCCGACGATCAGAGCTGTCCGGAAAGCCCGTTCAGCTCGCCACTGTTCGACGTGTCCGATGCGTCGTAATTACGCGCCATGTCCTGAAGGTTGTACCCGATCTGCTGGAGGCGTTCCGCGAGGCTGTCCATCGACGTGAAGATTCCGTCGCGAATCGGCGTGTAGACCTCGCCGAAGATCTCCCCGAAATCCGCCTCGGCCCACGGCTCGCCAAGCCCTTCGAGGGTGCTCTGAAGCCGCTTGGAGGCGGTCGAGAAATCACCCCCGAGGTCGGCGAAGTTCCGCCCCTGCTGCCGGAGTACAGCCGTCTCTACGTTAAAGGTGTCGAACTCCATCGCGTTCCCCCGAACCGGCCTTGCCGTAGCTCATATCGTGTGACAGGCCGATACCTTAGACTCCTCGATCACGACCGGCCAAGCTCGCCAGTCAAAAGATCGTCAAGTCACTAGGGGGACCACCAACAGTGGTGACAACACAGCCGAGTTACGGCAGTACAGCGAGCCTGTGGGCGGGAAGACTCCTCGGATTGGGACTGCTCGCGCTGGCCGCGGTCGTCGCCGTGGTGACCATTCCGGAACTGCGCAGTGAACTCGCGGGTGAGGGCACCGACGGCACCCTCACCATTTCTTCATGCGAGACGCACACGAAGACCCATTACGGCACCCGTCGGCGTTCCACGGAACTCCAGTTCAGCTGCACCGGAAGCTGGGCCGCACAAGACGGCGGGCGCACCTATCAAGACGTCACGGTGGGTACTTCATCGCGTTTCGAGGCGGGGACGAAAATCCCCGTGGTGCAAGTGGACGACACCTTCGAACAACCGCAGGACCGTGACCCCGGAAAGGACGCCGCGATTCTCGCGCTCTGCCTCTCCCTGGTCGCATTCGGCGGTTACTGCCTCCTCACCGGCTTCGGCGCCCGCAACGGCCCCGGCTTCGCGGCCTCCTGGCAGCGTCTGCCGGCCCCGACCGTCACCGGCCCCCTCGTGGGCGGCCTCTTCATTCTGGGCATCCTGGCAGCGGTCGTCTGCGCATTCGCCCTGTGATGTCCGTATTCGCATTCTGAGGAGTCAGCTCGAAATGGCACAAGTACACGGGAACGCCGAGACGAACGCCGCAGCACCCGGAGGCGGAGCCGGAGGCAGCGCGGGCCTGGGCCGCCTCATCGGCGCGGGCCTGATCCTCGCGGCCCTCGTCCTCCTGGCCCTCGGCAGTTACCTCGGCCCCTACTCCTACGCCAAGTCCACCCCGGGCAAGCTCACCGTCGAGACCTGCACGGTGGACTACAAGTACCACTCGTCCACGTCGAGCAGCGCCCGCAAACGGACCAAGACCCGTTGGTGCTACGGCACTTTCACCGCCGACAACGGCTCCACCAAGGACATCAACGCCGAACTCCGCAGCGACGCCCTGTACCAGCGCGGCCACGTCATCGAGGCCCGCAAGACCGGCGACACCTCCTACCAGCAGGACCACGGCTGGGTCGGCGCCATCGCCATCGGCTGCGCCTGGTGGTTCGGCGCCCTGCTTCCCCTGGCCGTCGGCCTCTACTGCACCGCCACGGGGTACGCCTTCGGCGCGGGCTCCGGCTCCGGCGCCGGCAGCTCCCGGCGGGAGACGAGCCGGGGTCTGCTCCGGACGGTGTTCGTGATGATCGGGGTGGGAGTGGTGGGCGTTGCCGTCAGCCTGTTGGTGATGTTCTTCGTCGTGTGAGGGAAAGCCCCGGTGAAAAGCCCCGGCGCGTCTCCAGAGGGACGGGGCGCCGGGGCTTCTGCATTTTCCACCGGAGCCTCAGCCATGTCTCGGCGGCGGCCTCAGCTGTGTCTCTGCGGCGGCCTCGGCCGTGTCTCAGCCGGAATAAAACCCCTGCTGAGGCTGCATCACGCCGGGCGCCCCCGCCGGCACCTTGCGACGCCCCGACCGCGCAAGGAGTACCCCGCCGCTCAGGAACACCAGCCCCACACCGGCGGCGATCAGACCCGTCACCCACAGCTCCGGATCCATTTCCGGGTGCGTGTTCTTCGTCGTACCGTCCGGAGTCGCCAGGTGCTCCTTGCCCTTGTACGCCACCGGACTTGTCGTGTCCTCGGGAGGCGAGGCGGCGGCCCGCACGGCCGCGGCCGCGTTGATCAGGCCGTAGCCGAGCAGGGCGCTGCCGCCCCCTACGGGGCGATGGGTGGTCGCGATCAGGACGTCGTTCGCCTGGGCGGGGGTCAGCTTCGGGTTCTTCGCGTACATCAGCGCCACGACGCCGGCGGCCAGCGCACAGGCCGGTGAGGTGCCGTTGACCTGCTCGTAGCCACCGGTGTTGGTCGCACTGATGATCCCGACGCCGGGCGCGGCCACGTCGTTGTAGGTGTGCACGGTGGAGAAGTCGGCGCGCGTACCGTTCTGCTGCGTGGCGGCCACCGCGATCACACCCGGGTAACCGGCCGGGTACGAGACCTCGTTGAGCTCGTCACCCGAGTTGCCGGCCGAGGCGAGGACTGTCACGCCGCTGCGGGCGGCGTAGGCCAGGGCGACGGTCACCCCCTCACCGGGCAGATTGCCCGGTGCACGGCCGTCGACCGCCCCAGGCGTGACGGCGACGGCGTAGGGGAACGTGTCGCCGCCGCCCAGGCCGTATCCGCCATGCCATTCGCCGGTTCTCCTGTCGCTTCGCCGAGAGCGCGCCCGGCACCGCGAACGGCACCACAGCCGCGCCCGGGACGCCGGCCCCGAGCCGCCCGAACCTCCGTCGAAATCGGGCGACTTGGTCAACGAGGAGGATGGACACGGACTCGCAAGGGAACTCCAAGGCCGACCTTCGAAGGCATTGCCTCCACGGCCTGGCCATGGATGGTGGGAGTCGGTGATCAAATTCCCGTGAGGTGTACCAGTTCCCGCGAGGTGTGCCAGGCGGATGATGAGCGCGCCGGCGTCTCGCTCCGGGCGCGGTCACCGCAGCGCTGCGGAGCGACCGCCTTCCGCCCAACTCGCAAGCAGCGCAACGCGGCGAACGCCGCCTCAACCACTTGAAGCATTGGCTTTACCGCACTGCCGTGCCGCTGGACACTTCCATGAGCTCGCCACCGCCCGGCACCGAGAGGACACCGAATCCTCGCGTCCTGGCATCGCCCGCCTGCCAGACCTTGCCGGCGTACCAAGCGCCCTGATCCAGCCCCTCGGGCCAGCGACGCCTCTGGAGCGGACTCCGCACGGACAGGAGACCGGTCAGCTCTTCGCCTTCGCTGTAGCGCAGTTGGACGGGAACGCCCATGACGTCCTTGACGCCAGAAGGCTTGTGCGCCTCATGGATGAACTGCCACGGGTGCTCTTCGAGAACACGGCGGATGCGCTTCAGGGAGGCCATTACGTCGCGGCGGAGATAAAGAAGAAATAGATAAAAGAACGAGACCAGGACGAACGCTCCGACAATCCTCTTTTTTCCCATCTCGCTAGAGGAATTCGCGTGCCACGCCACGAACGCCACCCAAGAGAACGCATACAGGACATGCCAGACCCAGCGCCCTCTCCTCGCTTTACGCCGCGCCCCCTCCCATGCCGCCCGGGTCTCAGGGTGATCGAACGCACATTTAGCCAGAGGTACCGGAACGATGACGCCGCCTCGATCGGTTGGCGCGCCATGGTCACCCAAAGGAAGACCCCCGCCGCTCTCTTCCACAGACTCTCCTCCAGTACGGCACGAAAACTCACGAGACATCGACTTCACGCCACCCACGCCTCCGGGGGCGCACCGTCCGAGTGCGATCGACACACCACTGTACTCATATATAGGCTGCTGTCCGGCCGGTCGGCGCCAGGCAAGTTCGCGCGCCCGGAATGCCCGAAATTCTATTTTTTGCCGCCATGGGGGTGCGTAATGGGGGACCACTTCAAGGTCGACGTCGACCAGCTGGATCGATTCGTCAAAACGCTTCAGCAGGCAACGAAAGACCTCGATGACGCACGCAAGGCGCTGGAGCATGTCCGCGCCGCCGAGATCGGGACGTCACGACTGGACGAGGCCTGCGACACATTTCAGGAAAGATGGAAGTACGGCTCCGAACAGCTGAGCGAGATGATCGGCACCATCGGCGAAGGCGTGAAGGCCAACAAGCTGAGTTACGAAGAATTCGAAGAGAATCTGGAAAACGCCCTCAAGAAGATGGCCGAGGCATCCACATCGGGCGACGGGGTGAAGAACTGATGACCGTGAACCCGTATCCGAATCTCGGCTGGAACCCGGCTCCTGGCGTACCCGGCGAAGTTGCCGCACTGCAACAGAAGGTGAAGGCCGCGGCAGCAGCGCTGGACAGCTCCTACCAGCAGATCGAGCGGCTCCTCGGAGAGAGCGCGCACTGGGAGGGCGACGCGGCAGACGCCTTCCGTGACGCCCTGGACGGTGACCTGCCGAAGTACATGATGAATGCCGGGCATTCGCTCGGCAAGGCAGCGGCGTGGCTCGACGTCTGGAACGGAGACCTCTCCTCCCACCGCGACCTCGCGAAGAAATATGACGAGGAGGCAGGCGACAAGAAGTCCGCCGCCGAAAAGGCAAAGCAGCACCATGACCAGGCGGCCCAGCACCCGGACCTCCAACTCGCCGGGAAGGAGTTCCCCAGCCAGCAGGAGGCCGACGCCGCGACAGCGCGCCTGCGTGCGGCCGAGCGCTCACTCAATGAGGCCACCACTCAGCTCGACAACGCCAACCAGGCCTACGCGGACGTCATCACCAAGGCTCGCGCCCTGGAGACCGAGCACAAGGACAAAGCCGACGCCATCGCCAAAAAGCTCGACGAGGCGGACGACAAACTGGCTCCCAAGGAACCCGGGTGGCTCAGCAAGACCCTTGAGGGCATCGGGGATTTCCTCAAGGACCTCGGTCAGACAATCCTGGACCATGCCGGAACCATCGGAGCAATCGCCGGCCTCCTGGCGCTCTTTCCCACGCCCCTCGCGCCCGCCTTCGCCGCCATCGCCATCGTGGCCAGCGCCGCTTCACTGGCCAAGAACCTCTCCAGCGAGGACTTCAGGGACTCACTGACGGGTCAGTACGGATGGAAGGCCGGTCTGACCGCATGGGGCTCTCTCGCCGGCGACACCCTGGGGGTGGTACCCGGGGTCGGCATCTTGGCCCGCGCGGGAAGCGAGGTGGGCCTGGCGTCCGCGGTGGCCAGGGAGGGCGGTGAGGCGATGTCCTTGGGCGCCAAGGCCAGTACCTTCGCCGGTGAGGTGAAGGCCGTCAACTGGTACCGGGCAGTGGACGTCGCCACCAGCCCCACCAAGGCACTGGACTGGACCCTCAACGGCATCAACACCGCGGCGAACTCGATCTCCTCCGCGGAGACCTTCGGGTGGCTCCCAGAAGACGGCATCGGTCACGACTCCACGGAAACCACCAAGGCCGGCGTGGCGGCATCCGGCGCGGCAGGCACACTCGGGACCTTCGGCACCGATATCGCTGAACTCGCAAGGAGCATCCGGCTGTGAACAAACACCTCGGCGCTGCCGACACCGCGCCACAGCCGATGTTCTGGTACGGACTCCCCCACGGGTATCTGGAACTCGATCTCAACCCGTCGTCGGAGGGAGTCGCGGAACTGGCACGACAGGTCAGCGGATTCCCCCAGGAGGTCCGCGACCGGGTGGCTCAGCTGTTTCGCCTGTACGCCACAACCGTGATGATGCTGCGGAAGCAGTCAGTGGCTACCTGCGCGCTCGGCATGCACCCCGACGGCAACGGAGAGCCGTCGCTGTCGGTCCTCACCATTTCAGCGGTTCCGTCCACGGGAGCGAACCCCAAGCTCGTCCTAGCCGACATGGTGCCCTCCCACATGGGAGGAGGTCCGAGCGACGGTATGCAACCCGTCGAACTACCGGTCGGCATCGGGTTCTTGACCGAGCAGGTACGTAAGACAGCGGCGCCCGGCGTCCCGCCCGAAGGGCAGGAGGAACCCCTGGAGGGTTCGGTCTGGCAGGGAATGGTGGCGGTACCGGACACCCGTACCTCGTCGATCATCACGGTGCAGTTGGTGACACCAGCGGTCGAACTCGCCGACGACTACCGCGCCGTGCTGCTCGGTACCGCACGCACCTTGACGTTCACCTCACCGGCGGCTGCGGGGCCGGGACACGACGCCGACTCCGTGTCCAACTCCGCCGCGCAAGCCATAAGGAACGACTTCGGATGAGTGAGTACCAGCAAGCGGGAAGCACCCCGATGGGACGCTCAACTCCCTACGACACCGATCCGCCGGACTTCCGCCGGCTCGGTGAAGCGTCCTTACGGCACCGTCTTGAAGCGGTTCGCAAACCGCTTCGCGGTCTTTCTGCCGCTACGGCTCTTGGTGTTCATCACAGGCAGTGGGCTGTTTCAGAGTGGCCACTGATCGGGTGACGACGTCGCCGCCCGCAACGGGCAAGGCTCCTGTGCCGTTGAGAGAGGTGTTCGACGTCTCAACTCATTGGCGCAGGAACCTTGTTGGTTCCCTATCCTGCCGCACTCGACCTGCCTCATGCCGTGGTCGAGTGGGTCACCACGCTCATCGTCACCCGCGAGGGTGACCGCCGTTGCAAGCTCACGCCGCACCAGCGTGCGCTGGTCGGCCTGGTGTACCTGCGCCGGCACGACCCCCTCGCCCAGCTCGCGGCGGGCTTCGGCATTTCCGTCGGCACCGCCCACGCCTACGTGGCAGCCGTCGTCGACCTGCTGGCCGACCGCGCGCCCGGCCTGCTGCGTGCCCTGCACGAGGCCGATCCGGACTACGTCCTGGTGGATGGCACGCTTGCGGAAAGCGACCGGGTCGGCGACAGCCGGGCCGACTTCTCCCACAAGCACCGCCGGCACAGGGTGAACGTGCAGGTCGTGACCGACCCGTCCGGGCGACTGCTGCGGATCTCGCCCGCACTGCCCGGCCGTGCGCACGACCTGACCGCGGCCCGCACCCACCGGATCATCCGGATCTGCGAGCGCCAGGGCGTCCCGGGCCTTGCCGATCGTGCCTATTGATCCGAAACGGTAGAAGTTCCGGGTCGTTGTTCCCTGCGTGAGTGAACTGGTGGGAGACACGCGGCAGTTGTCGCCGTCGGCGCAGGAGGCACTTCGCATGCGGGCGGTGGCCGCACTGGCGGCGGGGCGGGATCGCGAGGACGTCGCGGCGGTGTTCCAGGTGTCGCTCAAGGCAGTGGACAAGTGGTGGGCGAAGTGGCTCGCGGGTGGACGTGAGGCCCTGGTGACCCAGCCCCGCGGGCGCCGGGTCGGCGAGCATCAGGTGCTGAATGAGGTCGAGCAGCAGGCCGTCCGGCAGGCCGTCCTGGATCACCGGCCGTGCGATGTGGGTCTTGCGGGCCAGCTGTGGACCCGGGCCGGGGTGGGGAACCTGATCGCGAAGCTGTACCGGGTACGGCTGACCGAGCAGGGCGTGGGCAAGTACCTGCGCCGCTGGGGCCTGACGTTCCAGCGCCCGGACAAGCGGGCTGTCGAGCAGAACGCGGAAGCCGTCCACGTCTGGCACGAGGAGAGGTGTCCGGCGATCCGCGCGCAGGCGAAGGCCGAGGGGAGCGAGGTGCTCTTCGCCGACCAGGTCGGCATCCGCTCCGACCAGGTAACCGGCCGCACCTGGGGAGAGCGGGGACGCACCCCGATCGTGCGCCGCACCGGCAACCGGTTCTCGGTGAACGCGATGTCCGCGATCAGCACCAAGGGTCGGATGCACTTCATGGTGTTCACCGACACCTTCGACGCCGACGTGATGTGCCGCTTCCTGGACCGCCTCGCCGGGCACTTTGAGCACAAGGTCCACCTCGTCCTGGACGGCCACTCCGCCCACCGCTCCCGCAAGGTCCGCGCCTGGCTCGCCGCCCACCCCGACCGGATCGAACTGCACTTCCTGCCGTCGTACTCGCCCGAGCTGAACCCCGACGAACTGGTCAACGCCGACCTCAAGCGCAGCCTGCCCATGCACCACCGGGCCCGCGACCAGGCCCAACTCGCCGCCGAAACCCGCAGGTTCTTCCATCGGCGCCAGCGTCAGCCACATATCGTCCGCGGCTACTTCGGCGGCCCACACGTGCGCTACGTCCTCGAATAGAACCCTTTGAGTTTCGGATCAATACTGCCCTTGCCCTTGGTGCGGGGGCTGTTGGGTGTAGGGGTTGGGGTACTGCGGGGACTGGCCTGGAGCCGTGGGGTATCCCTGGGCGGGAGGGGCTGCGTTGGGGTACTGCTGGTAGCCCGCCGGGGGCTGGGGCGGGTAGCCCGCACCATACGAGAGGGTTCCGCCGCCGGCGCCCGTGCCGGGGCCGCCGCCTCCGCGGTTGCGACGGCTGCGGATTACCACGAAGAGGATGGCGATGACGATCACGGCGGCTGCGATGCCGACGATGAGGAGAATGCCGCCCGAGGAGGACTTCTTCGTGCTGTCGTCGGAAGCGGCGTTCGAACTCGCCGACGTGGACGGCGACGCCTGGGCGAGGGGGCCCGCCTTGGAGCCCTTGGGGATGTCCATCGTCAGCGCAGTACCGGGGCGGGCGATCCCGTAACCGAGTTCCTTGTCCGGCGCCGTCTTGCCCTTGTTGTTCAGGAAGGACGCCGACTTGACCAGGCGGTTGATGATCTGGCCTGCGGTCAGGTCGGGGTATTTGGAGCGGAGGAGGGCGACGATGGCTGAGACGTAGGCGGCAGAGCCAGACGTTCCGTTTGCCACTGCGTAACCGCTACGGGTAGTCGAGTCAGCCTGGGCAACTTCCACTCCGGGTGCTGCGACAGTCACGTTCCCGGTGTTTGACTTAGACCAGGGGCTGAGACTCTCGTCTACAGCAGAGACGGCCACCACACCTGGGAGAGCGGCCGGATAATTAACCGTTCCCGCGTCGTTGCCCGCGCTTGCTACAACCACGATGTCGTGTGCTTGCGCATACTCGATCGCCTTGGCAGCTTTCGACCCAGGATAGGCGGAAGAATCATCGAGCGACAGGTTAATTACTGACACGCCTTGCTCTACCGCATAGCGCACCCCAGCGACCCAACCCGCCGTATCACCCTTGTCCCTGGTGATATCCACCCGCACCGGAAGAATCTTCGCCTTGGGTGCGAGACCCATCACACCCTCAGCGCCATTCACCCCGTGCCCATGGCCGGCAATGAGGCTGGCCATGGCAGTGCCATGCCCGACATTGTCTTCGTGAGGATCTCCAGCGCCACTGAAGTCCTTGCCCGGAAGAACTTGTCCGGTGAGATCCGGATGACTAGCCTCTACACCTGTATCAATTACAGCGACGGTGACACCCGCGCCTTGGGAGGTTTTCCAAACTTTTTCAGCGTCGTACACCGTCAGCGGCCACTGAGCGTCTCGCACTTGATCTGCTGACGCGATTGGGGCCGATGCGAGGAGCAAGGCTCCCGTCAATGCCACGACGCCTGTCGTGGACCAGACTCGGTTGAAACCCAATTCCTTGCTCCTCACTCAGCTGCGGATGGGGCGCCAGCCTCATACATGGCAGGCAATTTTCCATCCGGCCCAATTTGTGTACTTATTCGATGGTTCGCGGAACATTCCGATTGCGGTCCTCTTCCGAGATCCAGGTCTCTTCGTCCTCGACCAAGTAGTCGGGACGATCGCCCGCATTGTTCTCTTCCTCGGAGCGTCGGCCTTTGCGGCCACCCGCACCACCGACCGCACCGGTTCCGCCACGGCTGCCGTGCAGACCAGCTCCGCCACCGGCTCCCTTTGTGACACCCTTGGCTGCGCCGAGCACACCACCACGGGACCTTGCGAGGGCTCCACGGCCGCCGACGCCAGCACCGCTTCGACCAGCAGCGCCGGCGCCCATCCCACCCATGCCGGCACGGCCGCCTGTGGCTCCGATCCCCCCACGTCCGGTGGCTCCACCTCCGAACCCGGAGATTCCGCCAGGAGACACGATGCCAGTCCCCTGAGTCCCGCTGGTGCCGAAGTTGCCGGCGCCACTGCTGGGTACACCGGTACTCATACCGGGACCAGTCCCCGTCAGACCTGGGGAGATGCTGTCGACATGCGTCTTGGTCGTCGGGAGCTGCGACCCTCCGGTGATACCTGAATCACGGGGCGTCGTAGGCGTGGCCTTAATGCTCGTCGTCGGCCCGGCACTCCACGGCTTGACGGTGGTGCTTCCGCTACCCGGACGTGAGCTGCCAGCAGACGGCACGGAGACGGGGGGAGGCATCGGCGTTTGAGGGTTCGGGGGCTGGAAAGGATCAACCGGATCATCATCCCGGACCCCCACGTTTGCGTAGGCCTTGTAATTGACCCCCAACTGCTCCATAATCGCCACCCCCTTCAACTGCTCTTCCTTACCCGCAGACAAGGAGTCGGCGTTCGCCTGGCGGGCGGCGTCCGTGCTTACGCCTTTGTTGATGTCTTCCAGCAACTGCTTGTCGCTGCGGTCGTCATCCGTCAGCTTGTCCCAGGCTCGGTCCCAGCCGGAAGGCTCTTCGACCTCCCGCATCTTGGCCATGGAGTTCCGCAGATCGTTCTGGACGGCGTGCATGGTTTCCCCGTAGTGGTTGGCCCACGCAGCTCCGTTCCGAATGTTCTGCATGATCTCGTTGGCCTTCTTACGGAACGCGTCGGCCGCCTCGCCCTCCCAGTGCTCGAGAACGTTCTCGACGGCGCTCTGCATCATGCCCGCGACGCTGTCCTTCGCGGAGACCGAGTCCACGCCACCTGTCTTGCCGTCGCCGTCGCCGCCGGACAGGATGTTGTGGACCGACTTCCAGTGCTGACTGACGTCGTAGATCCGACCGGGGTCCGCGTCCAGGATCATGGATCGCAGCTCGGGGATACCCATCGTCATGAAATGCGTGTCGAGTTTGCTACGGTCCGGACCCCCCTTGCCACCATCCGGGAGTGACTCGAGCTTCTCGTTGTGCTTGTCTTCGATCCGCTGCTTTCGTGCCTTTTCCTGAGCCTCGTAGTACTCGGCGTTGTAGTAACCGGCGTCAGCCATCTTTGAACGTCCTCTCTGTCAGTGACCGGTCGCTGAAACCGCTTAGTTGGCCGCACCCTCGGGAGCAGCGCTCACACCTTGCGTGTTTGCCTGCTCCTGGTTGCTGTACTTGTCCCTGACCTTCGAGGTGCTCGTGCTGAAGTCGTCAATCAGCCCGTGCAGTCCCTTGATGATGTTCTCGATCCTGGTCTTCTGGTCCTGATGAGCGCTGTGCAGCTCATTGGACTCCAGGAACTTCATGCTGCCGAACGCCGTGCTCGGAATATCCGTCTCGTACTTGGCCTTGGTGTTGGCCTTGTCCATGTCCGAGAGAAGGCCGTTGAGCTTGCGGATGACGTCATCCAGCGCACTCAAATCAACCCGCATACCGTCACTCATCCCCCGTTGTCCTCTCCCTCGTTCCTAAACCCGTCAATACCCATTCGTAGTCCAAGCCGCCGAGTCATCGCGCAGCCCGTCCGCTTGACCGCCCGTCCCGCCGCCCCCTCCAGTCCCGCACAGCCACCCCGCTCCCCGCAACCACCAGCGCCAGGGCGAACCCCGTGCCCAGGACGTAGATGGCGACCCGGCGTTCCTGTTCCGTCTCGCTTTCGCCCATCGTGACGGCCATGGGGACGACCCTGCCCGTGCCGGCCGCCGCAGGCGGGTCCGGGGTTGGGGAGGAGGCCGGGGTCGAGTCGTCCGACAGTGCGGCTACCGGGTCGACGACGCCCCAGCCGATGTAGCGGTTGGGGCCGCGGCTCGGGCGTTGGGCGGTTTCCTCGATGCGGGTGGCGATCTGGGCCGCGGTCCAGGTCGGGTGCTTCTGCTTCAACAGCGCCGCCACGCCCGTGACGTACGGGGCCGCGAAGCTCGTGCCGTCGGCGGTGCACTGGCCGCCCTTCGGGACCGTGGAGACCATGCTCACGCCCGGTGCCGCCACGTCCACGAAGTCGCCCGCCTGCGAGAAGTAGGCGCGTTCGTCGTTGCGGTCCGAGGCCGCCACCGCCAGGACCCCCGGGTACGAGGCGGGGTAGGTGTCCGCCGACTTGCCGTTGGCTCCGTCGTTGCCGGCCGCCGCCACGATCAGGGCGCCCGCGCCCACCGCCCGCTCCACGGCGTCGCGCAGCGTCGCGTTGTCCTGTTTGCTCGCGGTGTCCGAGGAGATGTTGATGATCTTCGCGCCCTCGGCCACCGCGGCCAGGATCGCGTCGGACATCGTCCCCGAGTTGCCCTGCTTGTCGTTCGCCCCGCCCGTGTAGCGGAAGGAGAGGATCTTCGCGTCCGGCGCCAGGCCCACGAAACCCGTGCCCTTCAGCGGGCGCGCCGCGATGATGCCCGCCACCCTGGTGCCGTGGCCCTCCAGGTCCTCGGTACCGTCCGTGGAGCCGACGTAGTCCTTGCCGCCGGAGGCCATGGCCGTACTCAGTTGGACGTTGTGGTCGTCCACGCCCGTGTCGATCACCGCGACCGTGACGCCCTTGCCGGTCGCCTGCGCCCACAACTGGTCCAGGAGGATCCGCTGGAGCGACCACGGCGTGGACTTGATCACGCTGCCGCCGAAGACGCATTCCGTGCTGTCCGCCAGACCGACGCCAGAATCACCCGTTCCAGCAAGGCCCACACCGGCAACACCCGTTCCAGCAAGGCTCACACCAGCAACACCCGTTCCGGCAAGACCCA
>LJCV01000289.1 GCA_001298575.1 Actinobacteria bacterium OK074 | reverse complement strand
CCCCCCCCCCCCGCGCCCCGCGCGGACCTGCCGTCGGTGGTCTCCGACGTGATCCCCAAGGACGCGGTCCCGAAGGCGGTCCCGAAGAACGCGGACGTCTGCGCGCTGGGCCGCAAGTACGGCGGCTGGCCGAAGGACAGCCCGCAGTCGACCATCTGCAAGAACGCCTACGGGCGCTGAGGGACCCGGCCGGGTGGGGGTGTTGGGGTGGTGGATCCGCCACCCCAGCACCCCTGCCGTCTCAGGGCCGTTGGCCCGGAACCCCCGGCGTTCCCCCGCCCCCCTCCCCCAAGTCCCCCGACTCCCCCAGCTCCCCCTCCAAACGCCCGATCGCTCCCCTGATCATGTCGCCGTACCCGTCGTCGCCGAGGTCGCCCATCGCGCCGCGGGCCCGGCGGAGGTGGCTGCGGGCGGCGTCGTCCCGGCCGAGTTTCGCGTAGTCGGCGGCGAGGTTCAGGTGGAGGGACGGGTAGAGCGCGCGCACCGCGAGCGACTCGTGGTGCGCGGCCACCCGTCCGTCCGTGAGTTCCCCGGCCGCGGACAGGGCCCGCAGGTCCCAGGCCAGTTCGTCCGAGGGGTCCTCCTGGGTGTCGGCCAGGTAGTGCGCCAGGGTGCAGCGGTGCAGCGGGTCCCCGTCCTCGCCGATCTCCGCCCACAGGCCCAGCAGCCGCTCCCTGGCCTCCTCGCGGTCGCCCCCGTGATGCAGCATGACGACCTGTCCGATCCTGGTCATCATGGCGTCCGCCGCCGCCTCGTCCTGCCGCTCCGTCACCGCGTCCTCCACACTCGTCGCCCGTCTGCGACGACGCTAACGGCAGGCACCGACAATCCCTCTCAGGCCGCCCCGAACCGGGCGGCCCCGGGCCGGATCGGCGACCGGATCAGCCCAGGTCGGGAATCGTCCAGTCGATCGGACGGTGGCCCTGCCGGGCGACGGCCTCGTCGATCTGGGTGAAGGGCCGCGAGCCGAAGAACTTCTTGGCCGACAGGGGCGAGGGGTGCGCGCCCTTGACCACGGCGTGCCGCTCCTGGTCGATCAGCGGGAGCTTCTTCTGGGCGTAGGCGCCCCACAGCACGAACACGGCGGGGTCGGGCCGCTCGGCCACCGCGCGGATCACGGCGTCGGTGAACCGCTCCCAGCCCTTGCCCTTGTGCGAGTTGGCCTCGCCGGAGCGCACGGTCAGCACCGCGTTGAGCAGCAGCACGCCCTGCTCGGCCCACGGCATCAGGTAGCCGTTGTCCGGGATGGGCGTGCCCAGTTCGGCCTGCATCTCCTTGTAGATGTTCCGCAGCGACGGCGGTGTCCGCACGCCCGGCCGCACCGAGAAGCACAGGCCGTGCCCCTGGCCCTCGCCGTGGTACGGGTCCTGACCGAGGATCAGCACCTTGACCTGCTCGTACGGGGTGGCCTCCAGCGCGGCGAAGACCTCCTCGCGCGGCGGGTAGACGGGACCCCGGTCGCGCTCCTCCTCGACGAATTCGGTCAGCTCCTTGAAGTAGGGCTGCTGCAGTTCGTCGCCCAGTACACCCTGCCAGGACTGGGGCAGCACGGCGATGTCGGTCACGTCAACGTCCTTACGATGTGCGGTCGGTTCCAGGCCACAGAACCTACAGGCGACCACTGACAATCGCCCTCGCACGCAGCGGTGCCCCGCCGGGATCACCTCGTCCCGGCGGGGCACCGTACAGGCCCCAGGGCTCAGCCGACGCCCGCGTTCAGCAGGATGCCGCCGTCCACGACGAGCGTCTGCCCGGTGATCCAGGCGGACTGCTCCGACGTCAGGAACGCGGCCACGCCCCCGATGTCCGTGGGCACGCCGAGCCGGCCGAGCGGGTACGACGCCGCCACCTCCGCCTCGTGGCCCTCGTACAGGGCCTGGGCGAACTTGGTCTTCACCACGGCGGGCGCGATGGTGTTGACCCGTACGCCGGGCGCGAACTCGTGCGCCAGCTGCGCGGTCAGGTTGATCATCGCGGCCTTGCTGATGCCGTACGCGCCGATGCCGGGCGAGGCGGAGATCCCGGCGAGGGAGGAGATGTTGACGATGGTGCCGCCGTGGCCGGACTGCCACGCCTTCCAGGTCTGCTGGGCGAAGCCGAGCGCGGAGATGACGTTGGTCTCGAAGACCTTGCGCGCGACGTTCAGGTCGAGGTCGGCGATGGGGCCGAACACCGGGTTCGTACCGGCGTTGTTGACCAGGTGGTCGACGCGGCCGAATGCCTCCATCGTGGCCGCGACGACGGCCGCCTGGTGGGCCTCGTCGTGGGCCTTGCCGGCGACGCCGATGACCCGCTCGGGGCCGAGCTGTTCGACGGCCTCCTTGAGGGCGTCCTCGCCGCGGGCGGTGATGCAGACCCGGTCGCCGCGGGCGACGAGGGCCTCGGCGACGGCGTAGCCGATGCCGCGGCTGGCGCCGGTGACGACGGCGACCTGGCCGGAGAGTTCGGGAAGCGTGCTCATATGGCTGTTCCTCGGGTCCTAACTGTTCCTCGGGTCCTAGTCGAGCGGTCCGCCGGCGACGTACAGCACCTGGCCGGAGACGAATCCGGCCGCCTCGCCGGTGAAGAAGGCGATGGCGTTGGCGATGTCGTCCGGCTCGCCGACGCGCTGGACGGGGATGGCGCCCGCGGCGGCCTTCTTGAACTCGTCGAAGTCCATGCCGACGCGGTCGGCGGTGGCCTTGGTCATGTCGGTGGCGATGAAGCCGGGGGCGACGGCGTTGGCGGTGACGCCGAACTTGCCCAGTTCGATGGCGAGGGTCTTGGTGAGGCCCTGCATGCCGGCCTTGGCGGCGGAGTAGTTGGCCTGGCCGCGGTTGCCGAGCGCGGAGGACGAGGACAGGTTGACGATCCGGCCGAACTTGGCGTCCACCATGTACTTCTGACACGCACGCGTGACCAGGAACGCGCCGCGCAGGTGCACGTTCAGGACGGTGTCCCAGTCGGAGGCGCTCATCTTGAACAGCAGGTTGTCGCGGAGCACGCCCGCGTTGTTGACGAGGATGGTGGGCGCGCCCAGTTCCTCGGCCACGCGCGTGATCGCCGCCTCGACCTGGGCCTCGTCGGACACGTCCGCGCCGACGGCGAGCGCCCGGCCACCTGCGGCGGTGATCTTCTCCACGGTGTCCTTGCACGCGGCCTCGTCGAGGTCGATGACCGCGACCGCGCGGCCCTCGGCGGCCAGTCGTACGGCGACCGCGGCACCGATGCCGCGCGCGGCGCCGGTGACGACGGCGACCCGCTGCTCAGTGGTGGACATTGCTGCTCTCCTCGCCCTTGGGGTGCGGCCCGGCGGCCCGCCCACAAATGAGCGACCGCTTAGTACCTCCAGCAGACGTGACGCTAGAAGCCCCTGGCACCCGGTGTCAACGGCACGCCCCGCGCGTGTGATCGATTCCCCGCCGAACGCGTCACCCGGGGCGGCCGGACCCGCGCCACGCGCGCGTGGCGAGTGCGACGGCCGTGGCGGTGATCTCGCGGTCGTCCTGCCCCCGCGTCGCCAGCGCGACCCGGCACGGCGCGATCCCTTCGACCGGTACGGCGGTCAGGTCGGGACGCAGGGTGACATAGCCGCCCCCGGCCGGTGCGAGGGCCAGGGCCTGCCGGTCGGCGACGAGTTCCAGCTTGTCCTGGGCGCCGGACACCACCGGCCCGGCGGGCGCGGGACGGCCGTCCGGGCGGGGGTCCAGCCGCCAGAAGGCGTCGTAGGCGGGGTCGGGGTAGCCGATGAGGATCTCGTCGGCGAAGTCGTCGAGCGTGACCGACGGGCGCCCGGCCAGGCGGTGGCCGGTGGCCATCACGAGCACGCGCGGTTCCTCGTACAGGGGCGTCACGCGCAGTCCGCCCGTCGGGAACGGTTCGCGGGCGAGGACGGCGTCGACGCGCGAGTCCGTCAGGGCCGCCCGGACGTCGTCGACGCCGATGTGCACCGCCCGTACCTCGGTGGCGGGGTACGCGTCGCGCACTCCGCGCACCAGGCCGGTCGCCCGGAGGTCGCCGGTGTACCCGACCGTGAAGCCCGCGGGCAGCCGCCCTGCGGCGCGGGTGGTGGCCGTGGCGCGGTGGGCCAGCAGCAGGAGGTCCCGCGCCTGCGGCAGGAAGGTCAGCCCGGCCTCGGTGAGGCGGCTGCCCTGCCGGTCGCGCTCGAACAGCCGCACGCCCAGCCGGTCTTCGAGCCGCTGGATCTGGCGGCTCAGCGACGGTTGGGCGATGTGCAGGGCGTCGGCGGCCCGGCGGAAGTTCCCGTGTTCGGCGACGGAGGTGAAGTACCGCACCAGACGCAGGTCGAGATCGGTCGTGGAGGGCGCCGGAGGGCCGAGGTACGGCTGGACCATGCGGTCACTGTACGCGTGATGCCCGATGCGTATCAGCGCGCGCGGAACGGGACTTGGACGCCCGGCCCGGACCGCTCCTAGCGTGGTCGGCACGGACCGGGAACATTCAACTGCGGTCCGACCGCGAGGACTTGGGAGAACCGACCGTGCGCGTTTTCGTCACCGGAGCCACCGGATACATCGGATCCGCCGTCGTCCGCGAGCTGGTCGGGGCGGGCCACGAGGTCGTCGGTCTGGCGCGTTCGGAGGCCGCGGCGGTGCGGCTGCGGGCCGTCGGGGTCGGGGTGCACCGCGGCCACCTGGACGATCTGGACAGCCTGCGGGTGGCGGCGGCCGCCGCGGAGGGCGTCGTCCACACGGCGTTCACCATCGGCTCGCAGAGCGTGGACCGGGCCGCGTCGGTGCGGACCGAGTTCCGGGCCGTACAGGCGCTGGGGGCGGCCCTGGAGGGCACCGGCAGGCCGCTGGTCGTCGCGTCCGGCACGCTGGCGCTCGCTCCGGGCCGCCTCGGTACAGAGGAGGACCCCTTGGTCCCGGAACCTATCGGCGGCACGCGGATCAGGACCGAGCAGAGCCTGCCCGCGCTGGCCCGCCAGGGGGTGCGTGCCGTCGCCGTCCGGCTGGCGCCGACCGTGCACGGCGAGGGGGACGCGAAGGGCTTCCTGGCCCTGCTCACCGCCGTCGCCCGGCAGCGGGGGGTGTCGGCGTACGTCGGCGACGGGGCGAACCGGTGGCCCGCGGTGCACCGCTCGGACGCGGCCCACCTGTTCCGGCTGGCCCTGGAGTCCGCCGAACCCGGCGCACGGGTCCACGCGGTCGCCGAGGAAGGCGTCCCGTTCCGGGAGATCGCCGAGGCCGTCGGCCGCAGCCTGGACGTCCCCACGCGCGGCATCACCGCCCAGGAGGCCGGCGACCACTTCGGCTACCTCGGCCTGGCGGTGACCCTGGACAACCCGACGTCGAGCGCGTTGACGCGGCAACGGCTCGGCTGGGCCCCGGCGCACCCGACGCTGGTCGAGGACATCGGCAAGGGCCACTACGCCGACGACACCACGTCCTGCTAACGCACCAGCAGATCGAGCAGCCGTTCCGCCTCCGCCGCCGGATCCGCGGTGAGTCCGGTGTGCACGGGCCCCGGCTGGACAACCGTCGAGCGAGGTGCGATCAGCCAGCGGAACCGGCGCCCGGCATCGTCGACAGCCGCCTGCCCGGCCGCCGAGCCCCCCGCGCACACCCCCTCGACGGCACCGAGCGCCGACCGTACGGCGGCCACGTCCGCCCCCGGGTCCAGGGCGAGCAGCTTCCGCTCGTCCAGCTGCGTACGGGCGACGACGAAGGACCGCGCGCGGCAGTACACCAGTACTCCCGCGTTGAAACATTCACCGCGCTCGACCCGCGGCACCACGCGCAGCAGCGCGTACTCGAAGACGTCGCGCGCGCTCACGCGGCCACTCCCTTGATGTTCTCGTGGATGCCCCGCGCGCGCGTGAGCAGTGGTGCGGCGTACGCGCGTCGGAGGTCGTCCGGTGTGTCGAAGCCGGGTTCGTCCCTGAGCCATTCGTCGGGGATCTCGGCGGTCACCTGGGCCAGGAGTTCGCCGGTGACCAGTGGCGCCAGCTCGGCCGCGGCGGTCGCGACGTCCGGGGCGAAGGGCGCCAGGGCGTGGTCGGAGGCGTCGTAGGGCCGGGCGGCGGACGTCTGGGCGGAGGGCCAGTTGTGGTGCCAGATCATGGTGGCGCCGTGGTCGATGAGCCACAGCTCGCCGTCGCGCATCAGGAGGTTGGGATTGCGCCACGAGCGGTCGACGTTGTTGACGAGCGCGTCGAACCAGACGATCCGCCCGGCCTCCGCGGCGCTCACCCCGAACGCGAGCGGGTCGAAGCCGAGCGCGCGGCTCAAGAAGGCCATGCCGAGGTTGAGTCCGCCGCTCGTCTTGAGCAACTCCTGTACCTGCGGCTCGGGTTCACCGAGGCCGAGCACCGGATCGAGGCCGACGGCGGCCAGTCGGGGCACCCGCAGGCCCAAGCGGCGGGCGAGTTCGCCGCAGACGACCTCGGCGACGAGCGTCTTGCGGCCCTGCGCGGCGCCGGTGAACTTGAGGACGTAGGTCTCCAGGTCGTCGGCCTCGACGAGCCCCGGCAGCGAGCCCCCTTCACGCATTGGCGTGATGTAGCGGGTCGCGGTCACAACGTTGAGCATTTTCCCAGGTTAGTCGTGTAGCAACAGCGCTCGGGCACCGCCGGTGACCACGTGCGCGCCTCCGGTTTTGAGGATGTCAAGAAATGGACGGCGTCTGAACGGCGCGCACGCACCGGCCGTACCCCCGTGCAGATCCACGAAACACCATCTGGAAGGGAACGGCAGCATGACCAGCGATTCGCTCCACCCCGTCTCGGCACCGGCCCGCCGCACCGTCATGGCAGCGGTCGGCGCGACGGGACTCGCCGTCGCGCTGACCGCGTGCGGAAGTTCGGACGACGACGCGTCCAGCTCCGTCGGCGACACCAGCACCACCAGCAACAGCGACACGACCGCCGGCTCGACCACCGGCGGCAGCGCGAGCGCCAGCGCCTCGGCCGTCGCGGGCGGCACCGTCCTCGCCAAGACCGCCGACATCCCCGAGGGCGGCGGCAAGATCTTCGCCGACCAGGGCGTGGTGGTCACCCAGCCGACGGCCGGTACGTTCAAGGCGTTCTCGTCCAAGTGCACCCACGCGGGCTGCGCGGTGACCAGCATCGCCAGCGAGGAGATCGTCTGCCCCTGTCACGGCAGCCACTTCTCCATCGCCGACGGCAGCGTGAAGACGGGCCCGGCGACCCAGCCGCTGCCCGCCGAGAACATCACCGTGAGCGGGGACTCGATCACCCTCGCGTGACGTCCGGCGGGCTCTCCCGGTCCGGGCGACCGAGACAGGCCAGCACCTCGTCCGTGGTCGCGACCGTGGCGACCAACGCGAGCGTGTTGCGGATCATCGCGGGGGTGTACTCCGAGGGCACCCCCGCGATGGCGTCCCCGGGCACGACGACGGTGTAGCCGTGGTTGACGGCGTCGAACACGGCGTTGGGCACGGCCACGTTGGCGGAGACCCCGGTCACGACCAGCGTGCGGCAGCCGAGGTTGCGCAGCAGCGCGTCGACCTCGGTGCCCGCGAGCGGCGACAGACCGTGCAGCCGTCGGACGACGACGTCCTCGTCCCGGACCTCGATGGGCGGGGCGACGCGGACGGCCGCCGTGCCCGACACCTGCTGTACGGGCAGGCGTTCGGCCGCATGGAAGAGGCGGGCGTTGCGGCTGGCGCCCCGGCCGTCGGGGCGGCGTTCGGCAATCGCGTGCACCACCTGGACGCCGCTGTCGTGCGCGGCGGCCACCAGTCGGGCCACGTTGCCGAGTGCGCCCGACTCCCTTGCCTCCGCGGCGAGTTCGGGCAGCGCGCTGCCGGGACCGACGACACCCCGCTGGCACTCGACGGTGAGCAGCACGGTGCTCGCGGGCACGAGGAGTTCACCGAGTCGCGCGTACGACGCCATGGTTCCCCCTGGGCCGGTTCCGGGACGGCCGGGTGACATTAACCACCATCGCGTACGGGCGGAAGCCGGTTCGCCGTACCTCTGGTGTGATGTCGGAAGATCTCCGGCACGACGGACACCACGACGAGCAACGGACGAGCAGAGGAGGCCCTATGGCTGTCACGCAGCGCAGAGGCCGCAGGATCATGATGACTCCGGCCGAGCTGGACGAGTTCCTCACCACGCAGCGCACCTGTCGGGTCGCGACGGTCTCCAAGGACGGCGCACCGCACGTCAGCACCCTGTGGTTCGCCTGGGACGGCACCTCGCTCTGGCTCTACTCGGTCGTACGCAGCAAGCGTTTCACCGATCTGCGCCGCGATCCCCGGGTGGCGATCGTGATCGACACCGGTGAGGACTACGGGGAGTTGCGCGGTGTCGAGCTGTCCGGCACCGCGGAGTTCGTGGGCGAGGTGCCGCGCACCGGCGAACTGCACGCCGAACTCGACGCCCCGGAAACGCTGTTCGCGCGCAAGAACTTCCAGCTGGACGAGATGCCGTACGACGGCCGCCACGCGTGGATCCGGCTGACGCCGGACGCCATCGCGTCGTGGGACTTCCGGAAGCTGGCGTCCGCCTAGCCGCCGCCCTGCCGGCGACTGTGCGGGTACCTGCGCGTCGTTCACCGCGCAGGTACTGCCTCCGGGTCCCGGCCCGACGATTGACCGACGGCCCGCCCGGCCGCGCGCAGCGCCGCCACGGCCGCCCGGATCGACGGGCGGCGGTCGGCGTCGGCGCGCCACACCACGAAGACGTGCCGCCGCACCCGCTGCCGCACCGGCACGGTCACCACCCCGGCGGGGACCGGGGAGCGGCCCAGCAGCGGCGCCACGCACACCCCCAACCCGGCGGCTACCAGCCCCAGTTGGGTGTGCGTCTCACCGGCCCGGTGGCCGATGCGCGGCTCGACGCCCTGGGAGCGCAGGGTGAACATCAGCCACTCGTGGCAGAACTCGCCCTCGCCCCAGGTGATCCACTCGTCCTCGGCGAACTCCGCGAGGTCGACCTCGGCCCGCCCCGCGAATCGGTGCCCGGCGGGCATCGCCACGTCGGCCGGGTCGTCGAGGATCGCCGCCTTCACCAGTCCTTCGGGCAGCGGCATCGGCTTGTTGTACCAGTCGAGCACGACCGCGAGGTCCAGGTCGCCGCGGACCACTCCGGCGACGCCCGCCTCGGGTTCCATCTCGCGGGAGCCGACCCGGAGCGCCGGGTGTGCGGCACGCAGGGCGGCGAGCGCGGTCGGGAACAGTCCGCGGGCCGCGGTGGGGAACGCGGTGATCCTCAACTCTCCGGCGACCCGGCCGCGTTGGGCCTCCAGGTCGGACTGGGCCAGCTCGACCTGCGACAGGATGCGCCCGGCGTGCTCGGCGAGCAGCCGACCCGCGTCGGTGAGGCGCACGCCCCGCCCGTTCTTGGCGAGCAGCTGCTGTCCCACCTCCCGTTCCAGCTTGGCCAGTTGCTGGGAGACCGCCGACGTCGTCACATGCAGCCCCTCGGCGGCGCCGCTGACCGAGCCGTGCCGGGAGAGGGCGTCGAGGGTGCGCAGGCGTTCCAGGTTCAACATGTAAGTGATCCTAAGAGGTAAGTCGCTCGAAATCTCGATTGTGCTACGAGATCGGCTCGGCCAGGCTGAGCCGCATGAGCACCGTCACGAACGCCGAGTCGCAGAGCCACCACGTAACGGGCGCACCCCGCCGCCGTACCCGCCCCGCGCCGGTCCCGCGCCTCGACTGGCGCATCCGCTTCGCCGCGCTCTCCCTCGTCTGGGGCTTCAGCTTCCTCCTCATCAAGGTCGGCACCGGCGCGTACGCCCCGTTCCAAGTCACCCTGGGGCGGCTGGTGTTCGGGACCGCGGTGCTCGCGGTGGCGATGGCCGTGAAGCGGCAGCGGCTGCCGCGCGGTGTCCGCACCTGGACCCATCTGGCGGTCGCGGCCTTCCTCCTCAACGCACTGCCGTTCTCGCTGTTCGCCTACGCGGAACTGACCATCCCGTCGACGCTCGCGGGCATCTGCAACGCGACCTCGCCCCTGTGGGGCATGGCCCTGTCGCTGGTGGCGCTCTCGGAGGACCGGCCGTCCCGGCGCCGGGTCGCCGGGCTCGGCATCGGCTTCCTGGGCGTCCTGACGGTGCTGGGCGCCTGGCAGGGCTTCCAGGGCCTGGACGCGCGGGGGACGGCGATGGCGCTGCTGGCCTCGCTGAGCTACCCGATCGGCTGGATCTACGTCCGCCGCACGCTGGCCGCCGCCGGCAACTCCCATCTGTCCCTGATGGGCGCCCAGTTGCTGCTGGCCACCGTGCAACTCGCCGTGGTCACACCGCTGTTCACCACACTTCCGACCACCTTCCGGGCCCTGCCGCTCCTCGCCGTCGCGGCCCTGGGCGCCCTCGGTACCGGGCTCGCGCTGCTCATCCAGTACGGCCTGGTCGCCGAAGTCGGCCCGACGACGGCCCAGATGGTGACGTACTTCCTGCCGGTGATCGCCACGGTCGCGGGCGTGAGCCTCCTCGGCGAGACGCTGACGTGGTCGACTCCGGTCGGCGCGGCGGTCGTTCTGGCGGGGGCGGCGCTGACGCAGACGAAGTCCCGTCCACGAGACAGAAATTGACGGCTCGTCACCCATTGAAGCAGCCCTTCTGAACCGCCACCGCTATCCGTAGTGCCGCGCGGGACCGGATCCCACCGCTGCGGCCACCGCGTCGGCCAACGGTCCGGTGTCCTCCGGCCGGAGCGTCGAGACGGTGATCCTGATCCCGGGCGGCGCGCTCATCCGGAAGACGGCACCCGGCGCCACCGCCCACCCCGCGTGCAACAGCCGTGCCACGGCGCCGGTTTCGTCGGGCACGGGCACCCACACGTTCATCCCGCTCACCCCGTGCGCCGCGATGCCGCGTTCGGCGAGCGCGCCGATCAGCGCGTCCCGGCGCCGCCCGTACGCCGCCGCCACCGCCGTCGCGTCCACCGCGCCGTCCAACCACAGCCGCAGCACGGCCCGTTGGAGCAGCCGGCTGACCCAGCCGGGCGCCAGCCGTTGCCGCCCGCGTACCCGGTCCAGGGTGACGGCGTCCCCGGTGAGCACGGCGAGCCGCAGGTCGGGGCCGTACGCCTTGGCGACGGAGCGGACGAAGGCCCAGTGCCGGGTGGTGCCCGCGAGGGGGTTCGGGGCCAGGTCGACGATCCGGTGGCCGTGGTCGTCCTCGACGAGCAGGGTGCCCGGGTGCTCCCGCAGCACGGCCCGCAGCGCGCGGGCGCGCCGGGCGCTCACGGCGGCGCCGGTGGGGTTCTGCGCCCGGCACGTGACGATCAGCGCGCGGGCCCCGGCGGCCAGGGCGCGCCGTACGTCGTCGTCGAGCGGCCCCTCGTCGTCGACGCCCACCGGGACCGTGCGCAGCCCGAGGGCCGGGACGAGGTCGAGCAGGCTGCGCCAGCCGGGGTCCTCGACGGCGACGGCGTCCCCGGGCCGCAGGTGGGCCACGAGCACGCGCTCGATGGCGTCGAGGGCGCCGGAGGTCACGGTGACGGTGCCGTCGGGGACCCCGTCGGCGTCCAGGTCGGCCCGCGCGAGCCGGGCCAGTTCCGGTTCCACGGGGTCGGCGCCGTACAGGACCGGTTCGGCGTCGCCCTGCGCCGCCGCCGCCGCGAACGCTCCGGCGAGCGGCGGCAGCAGCGCCGGGTCCGGGTTGCCCCTGGCCGCGTCGCGCACCCCCCGCGGCACCTCGACGCGCACGAACTCCCGCCCGGTGGTGGCCGGTTTCGGCCGCACCCGGCTGCCCCGGCGCCCGGCGGTCTCGATCACTCCGCGCTCACGCAGGGTGCGGTAGGCAGCCGCGACCGTGTTGGGATTCACGCCCAGTTCGGCGGCCAACTCCCGCATGGGCGGCAGCGGTTGCCCCGGCGCGAGGCGTCCGGCGGCCACGGCGCCCTCGATGTCGGCCGCGATATCGGCTGCGCGCTGCCCAGTGACCCTGTAATCTCCTAGCACAAACAGCAGTTTGCACTAATACAAAAGAAATGGCAACAGGGAGACCACCATGCCGGAGCAGAGCCTTCAGCCCGCGCCGACCACCGCAACCGAAACGACCGGGACCACCGGGACCACCCAGGCTCCCGAACCCACCGGGGCAGCCGCGGCCTACACCCCCACCGACCGCACGGTCCCGACCCGTTCGGCCAACCGGGCCGCGTACGACAAGGAGTCGGTGCACGCGATACTCGACGAGGGGTACGTCTGCCACCTCGGCTTCGTCCGCGACGGCGCCCCCGTCGTGCTGCCGACGCTCTACGCCAGGGTGGGCGGGCACCTCTACGTGCACGGCTCGACGGGTTCGCGCCCGCTGCGGGCGGCCGGGCAGCTGGACCCGGGGCTGCCGGTGTGCGTGACGGTCACCCACGTCGACGGGCTCGTACTGGCCCGCTCCGCCTTCCACCACTCGATCAACTACCGCTCCGTGGTGGTGCACGGCGTCGCCCACCAGGTGACCGACACCGAGGAGAAACGCCGGGCCCTGGACGCCCTCGTCGACCAGGTCGTCGCCGGCCGGGCCGCCGACTCCCGCCCCGCCAACCGCAGGGAACTGGCCGCGACCGCCGTCCTCCGCCTGGACCTGGCCGAGGTCTCGGCCAAGTCCCGCACCGGCGGCCCGAACGACGACCCCGAGGACCTGTCCCTCCCCCACTGGTCCGGCGTCCTCCCCACCAGCAGGGGCTACGGCACCCCGGTCCCGGCCGCCGATCTGGCCCCCGGGACCGAACTCCCGCCGTACTTGGCGGTGTTGTGACGCGGGCGCGGCCCCCGCGACCTCACTTTCGCGCCTCCGCCCCCGCGAGCCCGAGGACCGACGCCAGCAGGATCAGCGTGCCGACGAGCGTCCCGGCCGTCAGCCGCTCACCGAGCAGCGTGACGGCCAGGACGGACGCGCCGACGGGTTCGAGCAGCATGACCACGGACACGACGGCGGACCGGACGACGGCCGCGCCCGCGAAGTACAGGGCGTAGGCGAGGGCCGTGGGCAGGGCCGCGATGTACACCAACAGGCCCACCAGACGGGCGGGTTGGGCGGTGTGCGGCACCAGCCCCGCGGCTGTCGCGAACGGCAGCAGGCAGAGCGCGGTCACCGCGAACGCCCACATCGTCGTACCGGACACGTCGGCGCCGCCGCCCCCGCCGCCGCACCGGGTGAGCAGGGTCGTCACGCAGTACCCGGCGGCGGCCACGACCGCGAGCAGCACCCCGTACGGCCGTACGGTGGCGCCACCGCCGCCGAGCACCAGCACCGCCAGGCCGACGAGGGCTCCGGCCACCGCGGCCGTACCGCCGCGGCCGAGGCGTTCGCCCAGGGCCAGCCGGGCGCCGAGGGCGATCAGGACGGGTCCGGCGCCGAGGGTGACCACGGTGGCCACGGCCAGGCCGGTCACCTCGACGGCGGCGAAGTAGCCGGTCTGGAAGACCGCGAGGCCGACGCCGGTGACGGCGATCCGCGCCCCCTTGCGGGCGAGCGGCTCGCACCGGACGGGCCGCCCGGGACAACGGAGTCGGCGGACAAGGCGGGCTCCGAGCAGCAGCACGAACCCGCCCGCGCAGCGCCAGAAGGACAGGGCGATCGGCCCCATGTCACTGGCCTCGTAGACCAGCGAGGCGGCCCCGCCCGCGGTGCCCCAGGCGAGACCGGCGACGATCAGATAGAGCAGGCCACGTCCGACGGGCAGGCCGGAAGCGGCATCGATTCGGGTATGGGCATCGGTACCGGTATCGGTACCGATTTCGGTGGACGATACGTGTGTTCTCTCCGCGAATGCGCGGGACGCGCAGAAGTTCGGGGAGGGCCACGCCGTGACGGGAGCGCGACGCGTATGGCGTGCGCCGAGTGGGCGGCGGCCGTGCACATCACCGTGCCCGCCCGCGCCCGTCCACCCCGCGCTCCCGTACGGCAAGGTCCCCAGGACCCTTCTGCGGGCAGCACGGTTCCGTCCGGCTTCACGGGCCCGGTGCGGGCGGGTGCCGGAGCGGAGGTGGGGCCCGCCTCAGACGGCGGGCGGCGGAAGGACGAGGGTCGTCGGCATGATCGGCACCCTAGGCGGCGGGGCCGGGGGTGGACAACGCGTTTTCCGCGCCACCGGAAGCCGCTTCGGAAGCCGCTTCGGAAGCTACCTCGGCAGCCGCTTCAGGCTCCGCTCCGGCAGCCGAAGAGGCCGCCACCGGCGACTCCGCCGCCCGCACCGGCGTGGCCGACTGCGCCACGAACGCCCCCACCAGCACCACCGCACCCCCGACGATCTGCGGTGCCGACAGATGCTCCCCGAGCAGGACCCAGGCGAGCACGGTCGCGACGACCGCTTCGAGGCAGGCCACGACCCCCGCGACCGGCGGCGAGAGCCGGCGCACGGCGAGCACCCCGGTGCCGTACGCGAGGACGGTCGCGATCAGCACGACCCAGCCGAGGAGTACGACGGCCGGGACGGAGGTCCCGTTCAGGTCCGCGCTGCCGCCGAGCACCGACCAGTCCATGTCCCAGGGCCGCGTGACGACGGTCAGCACGAGGGCACCGCCGAGGAGCCCGTAGGCGATGACGCCGAGCGGGTCGGGCGCCCGGTCGCCCGCGTCGCTGCCCTGGTCGGACAGGACGAAGTAGCCGACCTGGCAGCAGGCTGCGCCGAGCGCGAGCAGCAGGCCGAGGGCGTCGAAGCTCAGCCCCGACCACACCTCGACGACACACACGAGCCCGCCGGCCGCGAGGACGACACCGACCGAGGCCGCGCGCGACACCGGACGCCGCTGCACGAACCGCACCCAGCCGAGCACCAGCGCGGGCGCCAGGTACTCGACGAGCAGCGCGACGCCGACGGGGATCCGGGAGATCGCGGCGAAGTAGCACGCCTGGACACCGGCCACGGCCAGCAGCCCGAACCCGGCGAGCAGCCCGGGACGACGGCGGGGCAGGTCCCGGTGGCGCACGGCCACCGGCAGCATCACCAGCGCGGCGCCCGCGACCCGCAGCCACACGACGTGCAGCGGGTCGAGCCCGGCCTCGATCAGCGGCTTGGCCGCGACACCCGATCCGCCGAAGGCGACCGCCGAGACGAGGGCGAGCCCCAGCGAGGCACCGCGTCCGCCGCCGCCCCGGCCGCTCTGAGAGGTATGCACCGGCACATGATGCCAGGAGCCGACAGGAGCGTCATTCCACATGACACCTGTCTCACGGAATGGACCGGCCCGGACGGGTGGACCGGCCCGGACGGGGTGAACCGGCATGGAGAGGCGGGCAGCACACGGGCCGGACCCCCGCCGTGCGGGTCACCCCTCCCCCTCGCTCTCCTCCCAGCCCTCCTGAAACTCCGCCCGCGCCACCAACTCCCCCATGTCGATCCCCGTGCCCTCGAACACCTCCACGGCCCGTGCCCGCGGATCCACGAGGAGGGCCATGAGCAGGTCGACGCCGCGCACCCGCTTCCCGCCGCGCAGTTCGGCGCGCTCGTAGGCGGCGTCCAGGGCCCGCGCCGCAACCGGCGACCAGCCCTCCACCTCGCTGTAACCCAGCACGGGCAGGGCGCCGGAGTCCTCGATGCCACCTTGCCAGCGCAGCCCGTAGCCGATGCTGCGCTGCACGAGGTAGCCCAGCAGCCGCCCCACCTGCCCGCCCTCCGCGAACGTGGCCCGCACCTCGGGATCGGCCTCCAGCAGGGCGTGCAGCAGATGCGCGGTGTCGACCTGATGGTCCCCGTCCCGCTGGGCCCGCCGCCGGGCGCCCGCGATCGTCGACGCCAGCTCCACGGTGAGTCCGGCGTCGATGTCCAGGTGGTTCGGCCCCGCAACGGCGGCCGTGTACAGGGGGTTTCGGGGTGGCACAGCCCTACCCCATCAACTCCCGCGGTCCCTGTCATCCCCGTACGGCAGCATTCGCATGTCCCACAGAGGGTGGGCACGAAACGGGTTCCTCATACCTGGGGAGGACATTCCACACTCCGGATCCCGTAGGGGCGCGCGCCGTCGTACCGTGCGCCCCTCCCGCAACCGGAGCGCTCGGACGAACGTCCCAGAGCAACATGGAGAGCAGGTGCTGGCTGGTGGCGCTGCCGGCGGTCGACGGCCGACAGTACGTGTACCGGGTGTACGCCCCCGCGGACGCCCTCCCCGCCGACCTCTTCTGGGAGGCATGGCACTGCCACGACGAGAGCGGCTTCCCACGCGCGTGGGATTTGTTCGACGCGGCGGAGATACGCAGGGTCGGCTGAGAGCCATGTTCTGACGGTTCGCCAGTCTTGAATGTTACGGGCCTGGAGACTACGTTCCGCGACACCGCAGAGGCGGTTACGCCCGAGACGAACCCGCCCAAGACGAAGAGGTGGTCGCATGGCCGAAGTCACCGCCGAGGCGCGCATCGAGGCACCGGTCGACGAGGTCTGGGCCCGGCTCACCGACTGGTCCGCGTACGGCGAGTGGAACACCACCCACACCGGCTTCCCGAAGGGCGGCCCGGACCCCTTGGAGGTGGGCGCGACCTTCCAGGAGAACATGAAGCTGATGGGGTTCCCCGCGGAGGTCGAGTGGACCGTGACGGAACTGGCCCCCGCGCGCGTGCTCGCGATCCAGGGCAAGGGCCCCATGGCCGTCCACCTGGTCACGCGCTACACGCTCACCCCGGACGGCGACGCGACGACAGTACGTATTGACGGCGAGTTCACCGGCGGCGCGGTCACCCTCATGGCGGGCAAACTCAAGGACTCTGCGACGGCGGCCCTCAACGAGTCACTGCGGAAACTGGCCGCGCGCGTGACGTGAACCCGCCCTCGTACAGAAGCCACACCCGGGACCGCAGTCACAAAAGCGCCCCGCGGACCCAAGTCCACGGGGCGCTCCCGCATCCGGCACGGCGCGGAGCCCCAAGCACCGCGCCCCACCGTCAGCTCTCATCGGCAAGGATGAGGTACAGCTTCTTACGGGCCTCGTTGACCACGGCCAGCGCCTTCTCGCGCTGCTCCTTGCTGCCGGTCTTCCAGACCTGGCCGAACGCCTCCATCAGGCCGAACCCGGCCGTCCGGATCTCGCTCAGCGCCTCCCAGTCGACCCCGCGCGTAGCGGCTTCCCACGGTGCGTCGGGACCCTCGTCGGCCGCCGTGCGGCCCGCCTCGGTGAGCGCGAACAGCTTCTTGCCGCCCTCGCTCTCGCTGGCGATCAGGCCCTCGTCCTCCAGCAGCTGGAGGGTGGGGTAGACCGAACCGGGGCTGGGCTTCCACGCCCCGCCACTGCGTTCGGCGATCTCCTGGATCATCTCGTAGCCATGCATGGGCCGGTCCTTGAGCAGCGCCAGGATCGACGCACGCACGTCACCGCGGCGCGCCCGGCCACGGGGACCCATCCCCCGGCCACGCCCGCCCCACGGGCCGGGCCCACCGGGACCGAAGCCCGGTCCACCGGGTCCGAAGCCGGGGCCACCAGGGCCGCCCGCACCGGGTCCGAAGGGACCGAAGGCCCCACGCCGCCCTTCGAAACCGCCCCGGCCACGCTTGCCGGGACCGCCCTGACGGCCATGTCCATGCTCGAATCCGAAGTCTTCTCCTCGGGTACGCATCGCAATCACTCCATTCCATCGTTGATCTGTCGCGATGCGTCAACGATATATCGGAACCCGTCGCTTGGCAAGCCTCGGGTCAGACCTCGGTTGTCCTGTGCCAGTGATCGGTGATCGATCGCCAGGGAAGGCCGATCGAAGCTGCTTTGTGTCAGCGAAGGTTGACCACTTGGCTGTCTGTGCCAGATACAGCTGATCGTTGGATGTCGTGTCCCCGCGGATCACTGACCCGCCTCGGTGAAGGCTGGTGGCTGACTTTGTCGCCGAGAGCCGGCTCTGGTCCACTTCGTGTGGTCGCGTACACAGGGTGACCGTTGCTCTTCGCCTAATGGTGGTTTTAGTGGTCGTAGGCGGTCAGTGCGCGCATGACTGGCTGGCCGCGCGTGAAGCTGGCTCCCCCTCGTCAGGCCCCTTGGAGTCGATCTTCTAGGCTGGCGTGGTGACTGATGAGCAGGAGCGGGTGCAGCCGTCGGGAGTGTGGGCCACGGCGGTGGGGGTGGCCCGGGTGCGGGCGCTGGAGACCGAGCGGGAGAACGCGCTGTTCCGCGACCCACTGGCACAGGCATTCGCCACCGCCGGCGGCCTGTGGCCCTCCTCGCCGCCGCTGCCCGATGACGAGGCCGCGCGCCGCCGCCGGCTGGCCGTGGCGTTCTCCATCGTCATCAGAACGAAGTTCCTCGACGACCTGTTGCAACATGCCTCCGCGTCCGGGATCCGGCAGGTCGTGCTGCTCGGCGCCGGCATGGACAGCCGGGCCTTCCGGATGGACTGGCCCGAGGGCACCCGGCTGTTCGAGGTCGACACCGCCGCGCCACTGGACTTCAAGGCTTCGGTGCTGCGCCAGGAGCGGGCCGTCGCACGCTGCGAGCGGATCACCGTCGCGGTGGATCTGCGTGAGGACTGGCCGGCCGCGCTGGCCGCCGCAGGGCACGACCCGGCGGCGCCGACCGTGTGGATCGCCGAAGGACTGCTGATCTATCTGCCCGAGGACGCGGTGGAACTGCTGCTGACCCGGATCAGCGCGCAGTCGGCGGCAGACAGCCGGATGGGGCTGACGTTGGGCTCGCGCGGCGTGATCGACCGCTTCGGCGCGGACGCGGCGCCGGGATCGGCGGCGTCCATGTGGGTCTCGGAGACGCCCGACGACCCGGTGGGCTGGCTGGCCGGGCACGGCTGGGAGGCCAGCAGCCACACCCTGCGCGAGCGCGCCGCCGCCTACGGCCGCCCGATCAGCACCCCGCCGCAGCGCGAGGAGCGGCCCGGCGGACTGATCTCGGCGGTCCGCCGGTAGAGCGCCTCCACGCGGTCGGACTTCAGTGGCAATCGGTCAAGGTTCACTGGCACAGGACACTCGGTGCCCCGTCTCACTGAACCTTGGCCGATCTCACTGAACTTTGACCGGGTTCGCAGTTGAGCAAGGGCCCGGGCCCCCAGGCTCCGCATCGACAGGCAGCGACAGGCAGCGACAGGCAGCGACAGGCAGCGACGAAACGAAGCCGGGGGTGATCATGGGTGCCATCGTGGAAGCGGAGGTCTGGCCCTGTTACGGCACCGCCGCGTACGTCGAACACCGGAGAACACTCGTCAGCGGCTGGCCACTCACGCGGAGCACGGTGGCGGAAACTCGTCGGGAAAGGGGACGACCGGGCCCGGCCAGGTGAAGGTGAAACGGTGGGAAGGCCGGTCGTACGTCACTGCGGCACCGCAGGGGGAGAGCCCGAAGCGGCGGCGGATCCAGCTCCCTGGCCGCGGCCAGTGACCGATGGCGGCCGGGACGGACCGCGATGGCGACCGCGGGGACGACACTGCTCGCCAGCATTGGCATCTACCTGCACACCACACTGCACGGCAAACTCCACATCTGGCGGCGGGAGTTGGACCGGGCCGGCCTGAAGGGTGACGAGCAGCTGCTGGACCTGGGCTGCGGTCGCGGCGCGGTGCTGATCGAGGCGGCCCGCGGCCACGCTCACCAACGCGGCTGCGGCCGGGGTCGCCCACCAGCCCGTGACTCGCCATCACACTGCTGCACGCCGTCAAAGGACGCCGAGAAATACACGGATTGCACGAATTGCACGGGTTGCACGGATTACGCGGAGCACGCGGATAAGCGCGGTATCGCGCCCCCACCTCGCGAACAGCACCACCACCCCACCCCAAACCCACGTGAGGCTTTGGCAACCCCCCTTTATTCCGGATGACTTCGTTCGGAAATCTGCGAAGGCTGAAGTTGGTCTCCACAGACAGCGGCGAGGTGTCAAGACCTCGGTGCCCGGCATGGAGGAATGTCATGCCCGAGATGTATTTCAATGTGCGCTGGCCCGATGGTGTGACCCAGCGCTGCTATTCCCCCTCCACGGTGGTCGAGGACTACTTCTCCGCCGGTGGTGAATACGAGCTGGCGGAATTCGTCGAGCGCAGCCGTACGGCGCTCGGAATCGCCGGGGAGCGGGTTCGGGAGAAGTTCGGTTTCTTCTGTACCGGCGCCTCCGACCAGCTCGCGCAGATCGAACGGACCGCCGCCGCGTTCACCGCCGTCGGCGGTGCCAAGGTCACGGTCGAGTCGCTGACCGATGCCAACGGGAGGACCAGGTGAGCCCCGCGATACGGCTGGCCGGCGCGCACTTCCCGGTGGCCGTGGTCGGCGGCGGCCAGGCCGGGCTCTCGATGAGCTACTGCCTGCGCGAGCGGGGCGTCGAGCACGTCGTCGTCGAGGCGGACCGGGTCGGGCACGAGTGGCGGGAGCGCCGTTGGGACTCCTTCTGCCTGGTGACGCCCAACTGGCAGTGCAAGCTGCCCGGTTACCCCTACCCGGGGGACGATCCGGACGGGTTCATGGTCCGTGACGAGATCCTCCGGTACCTGGAGGACTACGTGGCGTTCTTCCAACCGCCGCTGGTCGAGGGGGTGTCGGTCACCCGGCTGCGGCGCACCCCGGCGGGTGTCTTCGAACTCTCCACCACGGCAGGGGACTTCACCGCCGACCAGGTCGTGGTGGCCACCGGCCCCTACCACACGCCGTCCGTCCCGCCGCTGGCCCAGCGCCTGCCCGACGGCATCACCCAGGTGCACTCCTCCGGCTACCGCAATCCGGCCCAACTCCCGGACGGCGCCGTCCTGGTGGTCGGCACCGGCCAGTCCGGCTGCCAGCTGGCCGAGGACCTGCACCTGGCCGGCCGCCAGGTCCATCTGGCCGTGGGCAGCGCCCCGCGCGTGGCCCGCCGTTACCGCGGCCGCGACTGCGTGGCCTGGCTCGACGACATGGGCCACTACGGCAAGGGCATCGACGAGTTCGACGACGCCGGTGCCGTACGGATGCGGGTCAACCACTACGTCACCGGGCGCGACGGCGGTCGCGACATCGACCTGCGCGCCTTCGCCCGCGACGGCATGCGGCTGTACGGGCGGCTGACCGGAGTCAGCGGTACGGCACTGGAGTTCGCCGACGACCTCAAGGTGAACCTCGACCGCGCGGACGCGGTGGCCGAGGGCATCAAGGACGCCATCGACGCCCACATCGCCGCCGAGGGCATCACCGCGCCGGAGGAGTCCCGCTACGTTCCGGTGTGGGAGCCGGACGAGCAGCCGCGCGAACTCGACCTGGAACAGGCGGACATCACCTCCGTCGTGTGGTCGACCGGCTTCCGCCGCGACCACCGGTGGGTCGAGGCCCCCGTCTTCGACGGCCGCGGCTACCCCATGCACTGGCGGGGCGCCACCAGCACCCCCGGGCTGCACTTCCTGGGCCTGCCCTGGCAGTACTCGTGGGGTTCGGGCCGCTTCGAATCGGTGGGCCGGGACGCGGAGTTCCTCGCGAACCACATCGACGCCTCGCGCCGCCTGGCCGACGTGTGCGGCACCCTCACGGGCGCGCCCACCGAACTCGCCTCCGCCCTCCCGATCGGCTGAGGAAAAGGAACACGAGGAACACGAGGAAGACCAAGGAAGACCGAGGAAGACCATGGTCTACGACGCACACCGCCACATCGGTGTCCTGCCCGCCTACCCCTTCTACGGCGGCCCGCCCGTCAACCCCGACACCACCGCCCGCGCCACCGTCAAGCAGCTGATCGCCGACCTGGACGCGGAGGGCACCGAACGCGCCCTGGTCATCCCCAACTACGGCGTCCCGGACCCCGCCATCGCCTTCTCCTTCAACGAGTTGGCGATCGAGGCGGCGCAGAGCGACGACCGGATCCGGGCAGGCCTGTGGGTCTCCCCGCGCCCCGAGGACGAGCAACGCACCGAACAGGCCCTGGCGTTGGCCGGTGAGCGCGGCGTCAAGGCCCTCAAGCTGAGCTTCCTGCTGGGCGGTCGCCCCACCGATCCGGCCTGCCGCCCGATGCTGGACCGCATCTTCGCCACGGCGGCCCGGCACGGCCTGGTCGTCCACGTGCACACCTCCCCCGGCGCCGCCTCCGACATCGACGAGGTCGGCCATCTGGTCGACTGGTACGCCGACCAAGTTCCCGTCCATCTCGTGCACTTCGGCGGCGGGATGAGCGGCCACATCAAGCTCGTCGGCTCCCGGTTCTTCGACTGGATCGACGCCGGCAAGCACGTCTACACCGACCTCTCCTGGGCCATCGGTTTCACTCCCCGCTGGCTGGCCCAGGAGATCGGGCGCCGCGGTCTCGGCCACGACCGGGTGCTCTTCGCCAGCGACCAGCCGTGGGGCGACTTCACCGGCGAATACGCCCGCCTCGCCGAAGCCACCGGCGGCGGCGAACTCGGCGACCTGGTCTTCCGGGACACCTTCGCCGCGCTCTACGACTGACCCCCCGTACCGCCCAACTCCCGTATTCCGTACCGCACAAGGAGACAGTCATGTCCGAATCCGTGTCCGCCGTCACCGCCGAACTCTCCGACGTCGAGCAGAAGTCCCTCACCGAGATCCCGCACCCCTCGCTCCCCGAGGGCTCCAGCATCTACGGCTCCACCAAGGTCTTCCCCGACTACCAGGCCGAGAACGGGGAGACGTACTTCACCCTCGTGCACGGCATCGCCCACGAGTCGTCGGTCTCCTTCGTCGCCGTCCTCCAGGCAACTCGCGCCCTGCGCAAGGGTTTTGAGACGGCCATCTACTTCTACGGCCCCGGCTCCCTCAACTGCCTTGCCACCCGCGGTTTTCCGACCACGGGCAACTCGGCGTTCCCCGGCGAGCACAACATCAACAACCAGCTCAAGACGTTCATCGCCGAGGGCGGCAAGGTCTTCTGCTGCCGCTTCGGCCTGTCGCTGCACGGGGCCCGCGAGGAGGACCTGATCGAGGGCGTCATCCCGACCCACCCGCTGGACGTCCAGGACGCGTTGATCCACTACGCGCGCAAGGGCGCCATCATCAACTCCACCTACCAGCTGTAGGGAGTACGACGTGCGCGTTGGCACCAATACACCTGGTACGAGCGGTACGGCGGTGGATGTGCGGATCATGACCCGCGCCGAACTCGCCCTGCGCGGCGTCGCGTTGGACGCGCCCGTGCGGCGGCCGGACGGCGCGGGGCCCAGCGACGACGGACACGTCCTCGTCGACGGTGCCAACGCCGCGCTCCCCCGCAACCCCGCCAGCCCCTACTCGGTACGGGACGGCAAGGTGTGGCTCGGCGACGAGGACGGCAATCTCACCGACACCGGCCTCACCCTGACCCCCGTACGCCGCCCCAGGTTCTACGACCTGACCACGGCCGACGGCACCCGCTACGAGCAGATCGCCCGGCTGCACGGATCGGACGTCCTGGCCACCACCGTCGTCCAGACCTGTATCCGCTACGCCGAGTCCGACCGCTGCCGCTTCTGCACGATCGAGGAGTCGTTGCGCGCGGGCGCCACCGTGGCCGCCAAGACCCCCGCGCAGCTCGCCGAGGTCGCGGAGGCCGCCGTACGATTGGACGGCGTCCGGCAGATGGTCATGACCACCGGCACCACCACCGGACCCGACCGGGGCGCCCGCAACCTCGTACGGTCGGTGCGCGCCGTTCTCAAGGCGGTCCCCGGGCTGCCCGTCCAGGTGCAGTGCGAGCCGCCCGGCGACCTCTCCTGGATCCGTGCCCTGCACGACGCCGGGGCCACCGCGATCGGCATCCATGTCGAGTCCCTCGACGACGAGGTGCGGCGGCGCTGGATGCCCGGCAAGTCGACGGTTTCGATGGCCGAGTACGAGGCCGCGTGGGACGAGGCGGTGCGCGTCTTCGGGCCGAACCGCGTCTCCACCTACCTGCTCGTGGGACTTGGCGAGGATCCGGACGAACTGATCGCGGGAGCAGGGGAGTTGATCGACCGCGGGGTGTACCCCTTCGTCGTCCCGTTCCGCCCGATGAGCGGCACGCTCGCCGCCCGCGACGGCGTACGGGCGCCCAGCACGCAACTCCTGACGTACGTCACCGAGGGCGTCGCCGCGAAGCTGCGCGCCGCCGGGATGAGCGGCGCCGACCAGCGGGCGGGCTGCGCCGCCTGCGGGGCGTGCAGCGTGCTTCCGGCCGCGGGCGGGTGAGCGCCGTGTACCTCGACGGCTCCGTCGCCGTACCGCCCGTGGACGGCCCGCAGGACATCCTGGCGCTGCTGGGCGACCGCAACACGCTCGCCCGGCGGCCCGCGTTCCGTATCGAACAGGCCGCGGACAAAGCCCAGTTGGCCGACTACCGGCGGCTGCGCCGGGACGCCTTCGTGCACGAGCAGGGGCTGTTCACCGGCCACGACCTGGACGACCGCGACGCGGACCCGCGGACCGTCGTCCTGGTCGCGCGGGACCCGGAGGGTGCCGTGATCGGCGGGGTGCGGCTGTGCCCGGTCGACGACGGCCCCGACATCGGCTGGTGGCAGGGCGGCCGGCTGGTGGTCGCCCGCGGTTCCCGGGGCCCGCGCGGCATCGGCGCGGCGCTCGTCCGGGCCGCGTGCGCCCGGGCGGAGGCCGAGGGCGTGCTGCGGTTCGACGCGACCGTCCGGGCCGCGGGCGAGGCGCTGTTCCGGCGTCTGGGCTGGCAGCGGATCCGGGACACGGAGGTCGCGGGCGCGCCGCACGTCCTCATGCGCCGGCCGATCGGCCGGATCGCGGCACAGAGCGCGGCGACGAAGGCCGCGCTGGGCCCGCTGCTCGCCACGCTGCCCGCGCCCGCGGGCTTCGTCGGCGACGACGGCGCGCCCGTCCCCGGCACGGACGTGATCGCCGCGTGCGACGCGATCGTGCCGTCGATGGTCGAGCGCGACCCCGAGTGGGCGGGCTGGTGCGCGGTCCTCGTCAATGTCAACGACCTTGCGGCGATGGGTGCTTCACCGCTCGGGCTGCTGGACGCGGTCGGCGCCCGCGACGCCGCGCACGCCGCGCGGATCCTCGCCGGACTGACCCGGGCGGCGCGGGCGTACGGCGTCCCGGTGCTCGGCGGGCACACTCAACTCGGCGTCCCCGCCGCCCTGTCGGTGACCGCGCTCGGCCGCACCGACCGCCCCGTACCCGGCGGCGGCGGACGCCCCGGCCACGCCGTACGGCTCACCGCCGACCTCGGCGGCGGCTGGCGTCCGGGCTACGGCGGCCGTCAGTGGGACTCCACCACCTGCCGTCGTGGCGACGAACTGCGCACGATGACCGGCGCGGTGGCCGCCGCCCGGCCCGCCGCCGCCAAGGACGTGTCGATGGCCGGGATCGCCGGCACGCTCGGCATGCTCGCGGAGGCGAGCGGCTGCCGCGCGGTGCTCGACGTGGCCGCCGTGCCCCGGCCGCCGGCCGCGACCGTGGGCGACTGGTTCACCTGCTTCCCGGGCTTCGCGATGCTCACGGCCGACGCGCCGGACGCACCGCCCCTGCCCGCCGGGCCCGCGAGGGGCGCGGTGTGCGGGGAGCTGACCGATGGGGAAGGCGTCGGGCTGCGCTGGCCCGACGGAGAGATCACCGAAGCTGTCACGTCCACCGTGACCGGAATGGGGACGGCATGACCACCCTGCGCATGGCGGCCGTCGCCGCCGAGTTCGGCCGCGACCTGGAAGAGGACTTCCAGATCGCGGAACGGCTGATCAAGGAGGCCCGCGAGGAGCGCGTCCGGCTGCTCGCGCTGCCGGAGGCGTGCCTGGGCGGCTACCTGCTCAGCCTCGACGACGACAGCGAGCTGGACGAGGGCCCGCCCGCGCTCGCCCTCGACGGCCCCGAGATCCGCCGACTGGCCGCCCTGGCCGGGGAGATGACGGTCGTCGCGGGCTACTGCGAGGCCGCCGCGGACGGGCAGCGCTACAACAGCGTCGTCTGCGTCACCGGCGACGGCGTCCTCGGCAACCACCGCAAGGTCCACCAGCCGCTCAGCGAGGACGCCAGCTACTCCTCCGGCGACCGCTTCCACGCCTTCGACACGCCGGCCGGCCGCATCGGCATGATGATCTGCTACGACAAAGCGTTCCCGGAGTCCGCCCGCGCGCTCGCCCTCGACGGCGCCCAGATCGGCGTGGTCGTCTCGGCCTGGCCGGGCGCCCGCACCAACGCCACGACCGACCTGGTCAACGACCGCTGGAAGCGCCGCTTCGACCTGTTCGACCGGGCTCGCGCACTGGAGAACCAGATCGTGTGGATCTCCGCGAATCAGGCGGGTACCTTCGGGTCGCTACGCTTCGTCGGCAGCGCCAAGGTCGTCGACCCCGGCGGCGAGATCCTCGCCGACACCGGCGTCGGAGCGGGCCTGGCCGTCGCCGAACTCGACGTCGCCCAGGCCCTGGAGACCGCCCGCCGGTCGATGGGGCACCTGCGCGACCGGCGCCCGGACACCTACACACCCGCAGGAGCACCAACCCCATGAGCACCATCCGGATCGCGGCCGCGGCCGCCCACTTCGGCCGCGACCTGGAGTTCGACCTGGCCCGCATCGCCAAACTCGTCGACGACGCGCGGGCCTCCGGCGCCGGACTGCTCGTGCTGCCCGACGCCGCGCTCGGCGGCTACCTCGCCGACCTGCGCCACCCCGACCCCGAGGCGCTGCCCCCGGCCCTCAAGCCCGACGACCCGCTGATCCTCCAAGTCGCCCGGCTGGCCGCCGAGATGGTGGTCTGCGTCGGCTACTGCGAGGACGGCGGCACCGAGCGCTACAACGCCGCCGTCTGCGTCAGCGGCGACGGCGTCCTGGGCCGCCACCGCAAGGTCCACCTCCCGGCCGGCGAGGTCGCCGCCTACACCGCGGGCGACCGCTTCGACGCGTTCGACACCCCCGTCGGCCGCATCGGCATGCTCATCGACTACGACAAGACCTTCCCCGAGTCCGCCCGCTCCCTGGCCCTGGACGGCGCCGAGATCCTCGCCTGCCTCTCCGCCTGGCCCACCAGCATCACCAACCGCGCCCCCCGCATGGCCCAGGACCGCCAGGCCAAACTCTTCGACCTCTACGACCAGGCCCGCGCCGCCGAGAACCAGGTCGTCCTCGCCTCCTCCAACCAGACCGGCGCCATGGGCGGCATGCGCTTCCTGGGCCAGTCCAAGGTGGTCGGCCCCGGCGGCGACATCCTCGCCCGCACCTGGGCCAAGGCGGGCCTGGCGGTGGCGGAACTCGACGTCGCCGCCGAGATCGACCGCGCCCGCCGCATCCTGCGCCACCTCGACGAACGCCGCCCCGACGCCTACCGGGAGACCTCTTCGTGAAGATCGCCCTGCTCAGCTACTCCACCAAGCCGCGCGGCGGTGTCGTCCACACCCTCGCCCTCGCCGAGGCACTCGCCGCGACCGGCCAGGACGTCACGGTGTGGACGCTGGGCCGGGGCGGCGACGACGGCTTCTTCCGCCCCGTCGACCCGGCGGTACGGCTGCGGGTCGTGCCCTTCCCGGACGGCCCCGAGCACGAGACGGTCGGCGAACGCATCCTGCGCTCCATCGCCACCCTGGGCGCCGCCTTCGCACTCCGCGCGGCGGACTACGACGTCGTCCACGCCCAGGACTGCATCAGCGCCAACGCGGTCGACTGCCGCTGCGTCCGTACGGTCCACCACCTCGACCACTTCACCACGCCCGAACTCGCGGCCTGCCACGAGCGCGCCGTCGTCGAGCCGTACGCGCACCTCTGCGTCTCGGCTGCGGTCGCCACCGAACTCGCCGACGGCTGGGGCATCAAGGCGACGGTGATCCCCAACGGCGTGGCGTACGACCGTTTCGCGGCCACCGACCCGACCGCCCGCGCCAACTGGCGCACCCGCCTCGGCCGTTACGTACTGACCGTCGGCGGCATCGAACCCCGCAAGGGCTCCCTGGACCTCCTGGAGGCGTACGCCCTCCTGCGCACCACGCACCCGGACGTACGCCTGGTCGTCGCAGGCGGCGAAACCCTCTTCGACTACCGCGACTACCGCACCCACTGGGAGCGCCGTGCGGCCGAACTGGCGCTGGAACCGGTCGTGTTGGGCCAGGTCCCCGAAGACGACCTCCCCTCCCTGGTAGCCGCCGCCGACGCCTTCGCCTTCCCCTCCGTGAAGGAGGGCTTCGGCCTGGCCGCGATGGAGGCACTGGCCGCAGGCGTCCCGTTGGTAGTACGCGACCTCCCGGTCCTACGCGAGGTCTTCGGCCAGACGGCCCAATTCGCGACAACGCCGGAGGACTTGGCGAGGGAACTGGACAGGGCCCTGACGACCCCGGACCCGGCCCGGCGGGCAGCAGGACGCAACTTGGCGGCAAGCCATACGTGGGAGACGGCGGCCCAACGCCACGTCGACTTCTACCGTTCGCTCACCGTCCCAGCGTAATCCGCCCAGGTCGGCCGATGGAATCCGCCGCGGGTTCGACAGCGCCCCGATAGGGGCGCGGGGAACTGCGCGACCAGCCACGACGAAGCCGCACCCGACCACCGACCACAGCCCCCCCACCCCCAGACGTGGTCACCCCCCACAATCGGGGTACAGGTCGACCCATGTACCCCCACCCCCCATTCCCCACCTGGAAACTACGCACCCACTCCGCCATCTCCCTCTCCAAAATGTACGGAACCGAAGTCCCCGCCTACACCACCCTCGTAAACGCAACCGCACAGGTAAACACCACAGTCCTGCACCGAGACGGCACAAGCACAGCGCAGCGCCCCGGCACCCCCACCGAACTACACCAAGTGGCCCAGATCTTCGCCGCGTTCGGCATGCACCCCACCGGCTTCTACGACCTGCGCGACGCCTCCGCCAGCTCGATCCCGGTGGTGTCGACGGCGTTCCGCCCGGTGGATCCGGGGGAGTTGGCCCGCAACCCCTTCCGCGTGTTCACCTCCGTACTCGTCGCGGACGACCGCCGTTTCTTCGACGCCGAACTCCAGCGCCGTATCGAGGAGTTCCTCGCCCGCCGCACCCTGTTCCCGCCCGAACTCCTGTACCTGGCCGAGCAGGCGGAGCGCGAACAGGGCCTGCCGGAGGCGGAGGCGCTGCGCTTCCTGACCCTCGCGACCGCCGCCTTCGAGCTCTCCCCCGAGCCGGTCGACCGCGCCTGGTACGCGACGCTGGAGAAGGTGTCGAGCGTGGCCGCGGACATCGCCGGGGTCGGCTCCACGCACATCAACCACCTCACGCCCAGGGTCCTGGACATCGACGAGCTGTACCGTCGCATGGCGGACCGCGGCATCGCGATGATCGACGAGATCCAGGGCCCGCCCCGCTGGGACGGCCCCGACATCCTGTTGCGCCAGACCTCGTTCAAGGCGCTGTCCGAGCCCCGCCGCTTCCGCGAACCGGACGGCGGCGTCACCCCGGGCGCGCTGCGCGTGCGCTTCGGCGAGGTCGAGGCCCGCGGCATCGCGCTCACCCCGGCCGGGCGTGTCCGCTACGACCAACTCACCGCCGAGGTCGACGAGTTGCTCGCCGCCGACCCCTCGCTGCCCCGCCAGGAGGCCGCCCGCACGGTGTGGACCCGGCGGCTGCCCGCCACGGAGGCCGAACTCGCCCGCCAGGACCTCGCGTTCTTCACCTACGAGGCCGCCGACCGCCCCGCCGACGGCCGCCACCCGCCGCACGACCTGCCCGCGCTCCTCGACGGCGGCCCCCCCCCCGCCCACCCCGTCGTCCACGAGGACTTCCTGCCCCGCCCGGCCGCCGGAATCTTCCGCTCCAACCTCGACGACGAGGGCTCCAAGGACGCCGGGCAGACCGCGTCCCCGCGCGACACCGACTGGCTCGCGGCCGTACTGGACCGCCCCGTCCACGACCCGGCCGAGCACTACGCCCGCCAACGCCGGACGTCGCTCGACGAGGCCGCCAAGGCCCTCGGCATCGCCCCCGTCCGCCCGACCCCAGGCGAGGACCCCGCATGACGACCACCGCCGCGCTCCCCTCCACCGACACCGTCCGCGCCAGGGCCCTGGCCGCGCTGCGCGCCTGCGGCGTGGACCTCACCGCGTTCGACGGCACCGGCGTCACGGCCCGCACCCCGGTCACCGGCGAGGCGCTGCTCACCCTGCGCGCGACGACGCCCGCGGAGGCCGACGCGGCGATCGACACCGCCCACACCGCCTTCCTCCAGTGGCGCACCACCCCCGCCCCCGTCCGCGGCGCCCTGGTCAAACGCCTCGGCGAACTGCTCACCGAACACAAGGCGGACCTCGCCACCCTGGTCACCGTCGAGGCCGGAAAGATCGGCTCCGAAGCGCTCGGCGAGGTCCAGGAGATGATCGACGTCTGCGACTTCGCCGTCGGCCTCTCCCGCCAGCTCTACGGCCGCACGATGCCCTCCGAACGCCCCGGCCACCGCCTCGCGGAGACCTGGCAGCCGCTCGGCGTCACCGCGGTCGTCACCGCCTTCAACTTCCCCGTGGCCGTGTGGGCCTGGAACACCGCGATCACCCTGGTCTGCGGCAACACCGTGGTCTGGAAACCCTCCGAACTCACCCCGCTCACCGCGCTGGCCTGCACCGCCCTGCTCGCGCGGGCCGCCGCCGACCGCGGTGCCCCGCCCGCCCTCAACCAGGTCCTGCTCGGCGGCGCCGACCTCGGCGAACGCCTGGCCGACTCACCCCGCGTCCCGCTGGTCAGCGCCACCGGCTCCACCCGCATGGGCCGCGCCGTGGGCCCCCGCGTGGCCGCCCGCTTCGGCCGCACGATCCTCGAACTCGGCGGCAACAACGCCGCCGTGGTGACCCCGTCGGCGGATCTCCAACTGACCCTGAACTCCCTGGTGTTCGCCGCCGCGGGCACCGCGGGACAGCGCTGTACGACCCTGCGCCGGCTGATCGTCCACGAGGACGTCGCCGACCCGCTGGTGGACCGCATCGCCGCCGCCTTCGCGAAGCTGCCGATCGGCGACCCCTTCGGCCCGGCCACCCTGATCGGGCCACTGGTCAACGAGGCCGCGTACGCCCGCATGCGGACGACCTTGGAGCGAGCCCAGGCCGAGGGCGGCCGTCTCGTCACGGGCGGCGCCCGCCGTCTCGCCCCGGACGCGCCGCACGCGTACTACGTCGAGCCCGCCGTCGTCCGCATGCCCGCGCAGACCCCCGTCGTCCGCGAGGAGACCTTCGCCCCGGTCCTCCACGTCCTCACCTACACCACCCTCGACGAGGCGATCTCCCTGCACAACGACGTCCCCCAGGGCCTCTCCTCCGGCATCTTCACCCGCGACCAGGCCGAGGCCGAACGGTTCCTCGCCGCGGACGGCGCCGACTGCGGCATCGTCAACGTCAACGCCGGCACCTCGGGCGCGGAGATCGGCGGCGCCTTCGGCGGGGAGAAGGAGACCGGCGGCGGCCGGGAGTCCGGTTCCGACGCCTGGCGGGCGTACATGCGGCGGGTGACGACAACGGTCAACTACTCCGGCCACGTGGCCCTGGCCCAGGACGTCAGCTTCTCCTGACGACAAGGGGCCGACGGGGGCCGAAGCAAGAGACCAAAGGGTCCACCTCCCTGGAATTGGCCTTGGCCCTCCACCCATTGGCCCCCTACGGTCGCCCCATGAGGATCCGAATCGTCGACGCCTTCACCGACCGCCCCTTCGCCGGCAACCCGGCCGGGGTCCTGCTCCTCGACGCCTTCCCGGGCGACGCCTGGCTGCAACAGGTCGCCCGGGAGGTCAACCACGCCGAGACCGCCTTCGCCCACCGGCTGCCCGCGGGCGGCGGGGCCGACTGGGCACTGCGCTGGTTCACCCCCGCCACCGAGGTCGCGCTCTGCGGCCACGCCACGCTGGCCACCGCGCACGTCCTGCATACCACCGGCGCCCACGAGGGCCCCGTACGGTTCGCCACCCGCAGTGGCGTGCTCGTCGCGACACCCGCCGCGGACGGCTCCCTCACCCTCGACTTCCCGACCGCGCCCCTCACCCCGGCCGAGCTGCCGGACGACGCGGCGGAGGCTCTCGGCGCCGAGCCGCTCACCGTGTTCGACACCGGCCCGAACATCGGCGACCTGCTCGTCGAACTGGCCGACGAGAAGACCGTGCGCGGCCTGACCCCGGACATCCGCTCCCTGGGCCGCTACTCCGAGCGCGGCGTCATCGCCACCGCCCGCGCCGAAGACCCCACCGGTGCCTACGACTTCGTCTCGCGCTGCTTCTTCCCGAACGTCGGCATCGACGAGGACCCCGTCACCGGCAGCGCCCACACCGCACTCGCCCCGTTCTGGTCCGAGCGCCTCGGCCGCCCCGCCCTCACCGGCCTCCAGGCATCCGCCCGCTCCGGCCTCGTCCGCACCGAACTCCGCGGCACCCGCACCCTCCTGACCGGCCACGCGGTCACGGTCATCGACGGCGAACTCCTCGCGCCACCGGCGTAAACACAGGAAGCGGGGCGTACGACAACGCCGTACGCCCCATATGCCCCCGCACACCCCCCGTTTCACGCCGTAGGCAGCCACCCCACCTTCCCCGCCAGCAGCGCGTACCCCACGAACGCCCCGATGTCGAGCAGCGAGTGGGCCACCACGAGCGGCCCCACCCGGCCCCACCGGCGGTAGAGGTAGACGAAGACGACGCCCATCGCCATGTTGCCGAGGAAGCCGCCGATGCCCTGGTAGAGGTGGTACGAGCCGCGCAGCACCGCGCTGCCCACCAGCGCGGCGGCGGGCGTCCACCCCAACTGGCCGAGCCTGCGCAGCAGATACCCGACGACGATGACCTCTTCGAGGACCGCGTTCTGGATCGCGGACATGATCAGGACGGGGAACTTCCACCACACGTCGGGCAGCGCCTCCGGCACCACCGTGAGGTTGAAGCCGAGCCCGCGCGCCGACAGGTAGAAGGCGATCCCGGTGCTGCCGATGACCGAGGCGATCACCGCCCCGCGGCCGAGGTCGGGCCAGGGCCGGGTGCGGTCGAAGCCGAGCGTGCGCAGTGACTTGCCCTCGCGCAGCAGGAGGTGCGCGACGAGCACCACGGGGACCAGCGCGGCGGCGATGTCGAACAGCTGCCAGGCGAGATCGAGCCACGGACGGCCGGGCGCGGCCGAGGCGTTCATGGTGGCCGCCTGGTTCTTCAGACCGCCCGGTTTGGTGACCGATCCCACAAAGCTGATCAGCGCCGACACCCCGCTCGCGCCCAGTGAGAGCGCGAGGACAAGGAGGGTTTCGTCCCGGAAAATCCGTCGGTTCGGCCGCTCCTCCGGAACAGAATCGGCCACGGACCCCGCCTCCACCTGCACTGACGCCTCCAGTTGTGTAATCCCGCCGCACGGCCATCTTCGCCCCGCTAGGGTCTCGAAAGTAGTTGCGAAGATCGTGCGCGACAGACCGTCGGGGGGACGGACACCGTACGAGACGTGCCCCTCCCCTGTGCCCGTTTCCGGGCACCGCTGTGCCCTTTTACGGGTTGTGCACGACTCTGCGCTCAGCAGGGAGGGACCCACCTCATGGGACGTCACAGCTTGCCCGACGAACACGGCGAGGACACGCCCGACCCCCGGTACGACGAGGACACGGCGGACCCGGCCGACTCGCACTACGACGAGGCCACGCCCGGCCCCCGTTACGACGAGGCCACGCCCGACCCCCGTCCTCGCGCGCGCCGCCGTACCGTCGTCATCACCACGGCCCTCGTGCTCACGGTGGCGGCGGGCAGCACCGGCGCGGTCCGCGGCGGGCTGCTGTCCTTCGGTCCCTCCTGCAGAGACGCGGCCGTCCACCTCACCGTCGACTCCTCCCCGGACCTCGCGCCGGCCCTGCGCACGGCGGCCCGGCAGGCCCGTGCCACGAACGTCACCTCCGACGGGCACTGCCTGGACATCGACGTGAAGGCGGTGGACTCGTACAAGGTCGTGGACTCGCTGCGGTCGGGGAAGAAGCCGGACGCCCAGGTGTGGGTGCCGGACTCCGCCGTGTGGCTCCAGCGCGTCAACTCCGGCAGCGCGGACACGGCGGCCATCGACTCGACCCAGGTCACGCAGGCGGGCAACGTGGCGTCCACGCCGATCGGGATCGCCATGGTGCCGTCGGCCGCGAAGTCCCTGGGCTGGCCCACCAAGACGTACACCTGGTCCCAACTGGCCGCCACCACCATGCAGAACGACGCGCTCCGGCTCGGCGCGGCCGATCCGTCCCGCAGCGCCACCGGCCTGCTCGCGCTCACCCAGCTGAGCACCACCGTGGCCAAGTCCGCGGCCGGCGCCACCCAGGCGGCGGCCCTGACCAAGACGCTGTCCGAGCGCGCCTCCGACAGCGACGGCCAGGTCCTGGACACCCTCCCGCGCGACGCGTCCGGCACCGAACTGGGCAACCCGAAGCGCAACGAGGCGGTGATCCTCTCCGAGCAGGCGGCGTACACGTACAACGGCTCGGCGGACGACGGCGACGCGCTCGACCTCTTCTACCCCAAGGACGGCTCACCGGCGCTGGACTACCCGTACACGCTGGTCGACGAGAGCGAGCTGTCCACGGACGAGAGCCGGGCCGCGCTGCGGTTCATGACCTACCTCGGGCAGGCGCCCGGCCGCAAGCTCCTCCAGCGGGACGGTTTCCGCGTGGAGGACGCGAACCCGCCCGCCGCGCTGGTCTCCCGGGCCGGCGGCCGCTCCCCGCAGCCCTACGACAAGGCCGCGCTCGAACCGGCGTCCGACGAGGCGGTCCAGGCGGCGCTCGGCACCTGGACGATCACCGTGCAGAGCGCCCGGATCACCACCGTCGTCGACGCCTCGGGCTCCATGGCCGAGAAGGTCCCGGGCACCGACCAGTCGCGCATGGAGGTCACCAAGGCGTCGCTGCTCCAGGCCCTGTCAACGTTCACCGCGGAGGACGAGATCGGCCTGTGGGAGTTCTCCACGAAGCTCGACGGCGCCAAGGACTACCGCGTCCTGGTACCGACCGAACGGCTCGGCGACCGCGTCGCCGGCACCACCCAACGCGCCCGGCTGTCCGCCGCGTTCAACGGGCTCGAACCGGTGGCGGGCGGGGCGACCGGCCTCTACGACACCACGCTCGCCGCGTACCAGGAGGCCGTCTCCTCGTACTCCGCGGGGAAGTTCAACGCGCTGGTCGTGCTGACCGACGGCGTGAACGAGGACCCGGGCAGCATCTCCCGCTCGTCGCTGATCCAGCGGTTGCAGACGCTGACGGACCCCAAGCGCCCGGTCCCGCTGATCGTGATCGCGGTCGGCCCCCAGTCCGACGAGGAGACGGCCGACCAGATCGCCAGGGCCACCGGCGGCTCCGGCTACAAGGTCGAGAACCCCGCCCAGATCCAGTCGGTCATCCTGAAGGCGATCGTGGAGACGGGCAGCCAGTGACGACAGCCCCCGCCCCTACCCCAACGGCACCGGCTCCGGCAGCCCCACCGGCCAGGTGTGCACCGGCTCCCCCGCGTGCATCAGCTCGGCGTAGCGGCGGGTGGTCGCGGGCAGGGCGGTGTCGCGGTCGTAGCCCTTGTCCAGGGCCCGGTGGAAGGTGGCGGCCTGCCAGGTCGCCCCGTTGGCCCGGCGACGGCAGCGCTCCTCCACGACCCCGAGGTACAGGTCCCGGTCGGCGGGCTCCACACCCCACGCGTCGAGCCCGGCCGCGGCCAGCGGCAGCAGTTCCTCGCGTACGAGGGTGACGGCGTCCACCTCGGTGACCCCGCCGTAGCGTCCGCGGCGCGGCCAGCGCAGGCGGGCGTCGATGCCGTACCGGCACGCGGTGTCGAAGTTGGCGGCGGCGGCCTCGAAGGGCAGCCGGGTCCACACCGGCCGCGCCTCTTCGGCCAGGGCGCGGACGACGCCGTAGTAGAAGGCGGCGTTGGCGATCACGTCGGTGACGGTGGGGCCCGCGGGCAGCACCCGGTTCTCCACGCGCAGGTGCGGGACGCCGTCGGCGATGCCGTACACGGGCCGGTTCCAGCGGTACACCGTGCCGTTGTGCAGGGTGAGTTCGGAGAGTCTGGGTACGCCGCCGGCGTCGAGGACGCTGGTCGGGTCCTCGTCGTCACAGATCGGCAGCAGCGCCGGGAAATAGCGCAGGTTCTCCTCGAACAGTTCGTACGCGGAGGTGATCCAGCGCTCCCCGAACCAGGTGCGCGGCCGTACCCCCTGGGCCTGGAGTTCGGGCGGCCGGGTGTCGGTGGACTGGAGGAACAGCGGCGGCCTGGACTCGCGCCACAGCTCACGGCCGAACAGGAAGGGCGAGTTGGCGCCGATGGCGACCTGCGCGGCGGCGACGGCCTGGGCCCCGTTCCACACGGCGGCGAACCGGTCCGGCGTCACCTGGAGGTGCAACTGCACGGAGGTGCAGGCGGCTTCGGGCACGATCGACCGCGCGGTGCACGCGAGGTGCTCCACTCCCTGGATGTCGAGCGCGAAGTCCTCCCCGCGCGCGGCGACGATCTGGTCGTTGAGCACGGTGTAGCGGTCGCCGTCGGACGCGGAGAGGTTGGAGGAGACCAGGTGGTCCCGGTCGAGCGTGGGCAGAATGCCGATCATTACGATCCCGGCGTCCACCTCGCCGGCTTTCCGGTGGGCGTAGGCGAGGGAGGTGCGCAACTCCTCGGCGAGCCGGTCGAATACCCGGCCGCCCAATCCGTGTGGGGCTATGTTGACTTCCAGGTTGAACATGGCGAGTTCTGTTTGGAAATCGCGGCTCGCTATCCTTTCGAGCACTTCCGCATTCATCATTCTCGGCCGCCCGTCCGGACCGACGAGATTCAACTCGATCTCCACACCCATCAGGTTCCTGGGCCGGTCGAACCGCTCCTCCGCCAACAACCGCGCCAGCCCCGCCAGACACTGCCGGAGCTTGTCGCGGTAACGCTGGCGGGCGGACGGGTCGAACGAGCCCGCCACGACCTTCTCCCCCATCGAAGTGTCCCTCCTCGGATGGGGCGGCCGAATGTCCGGCCGCTCGGTGTCCCGGGTCACGGGTGATGATGCCCCGGCTGCGCTATCGCTAACGTCCGGTCCACGCCGCCCGCGTCGCCGCCGGTCACGGCCGCGCCTCGGCACGGACCGCCGATAACGCCCACGGCCGCGACCGGCGCCCGCTACGCTGGAAAGGAGCGTCCCCGCGTTCCTTTGGCACATTCCACCGGCATGTCGCAGCTGATGTCCTGGCGGATAGGGAACACAAGGGGCGCACAACAGTTTCCTCGCTCAGCAATCCCGCTCAGCAATCTCACGGAAAACACCGGCGAGAATCGGCCGACCGCACCGCGGAAGCATTACGAGGTCACCCTCGGAGTACCTGTCGGAAACCGGGACGAACCCCACTTCTCCGTGGCCGAATATCCACTTGCCCGGCATCCGGAGAACACCTAGGTGAAACACGACCTGAACACTTGTCGTATAAACTCCGCGAACGAGGCAGAGAGTTGGCACCCGCGGTTCCGCGTCCTGTCGTCCTGTCGTCGGAATGTCTTTACGTCGTCATGTCGCTTCCTCGTCGCAGCGCCACAGTTCGCCGGGCGCGGACCCGCCGACTCCCGCTCCGAGAGCTGACAGCGCCGTCCGCCCCCGCCCTCGCGCCACCGCGCCTTCGAAGAGAGGCGACCCACCATGCCGTTGCACGTCCCCCAGGCTCCCACGCCCGCCCTGCGCACCGTCCTCACGGCCCTCGGTTCCCCCACCGCCGTCCGCGAGGCCCGCACCCCCTCCCTGCGCACCGCCCAGGGACCCCTCACCCCCGAACTCCCGCTGCCCGTCCACGTCCTGAACCGCGGCGCCAAGGACGGCACCGCGACCACCCGGCTGACCGGCTGGCGGTTCCACATCCACTGCGACGGCCGCGCCCTGGCAGCCGCCGAGACCATGCTCACCGCCGACGGCTGGGCCTTCTCGCACTTCTTCGAGGGCCCCTACGTCGCCGCCACCGAACTCGCGCTGCGCCAGGCCGAGGCCATGAAACAGCCGTACCAGCCACGCCTGTTGTCCGTCCCAGAGCTGTACATGCTCACGCTCTGGCTGCACACCGACCTCACGGCCGACGGCGCCGGCGGCCACCCGGCCGCCACCGACCTGCTCGTCCCGCTCGCCCCGGCACCGCCGGGCATCGCCGCGCACCGCCCGCACCGGGTGGCCGACCTCCTCCCGGTGCTCACCCACCGCGTCACCCTCACCCCCGTGCGCGGCTCGACCACGGCCCAGACCCCGGCGGGCTCGCCCGCGTAGGCCACGCCCGTCCGCACCTCGTGCCCCGCGGCCGTCGACCCCGACCGGCCGCGGGGCACGCGCGCGTGCCCGAGGCGCACGCGAAGGCCGGCGCTCCTTTGCCCCAACACCCGCTCATACGAGAGAAAAAGCGCCGGTCAACCGCCTTGACTAGCCCTATCCGGCCACGCGGAACCATCCGAAGTGACCCCGCCCCCGAGCTGAACCGTCCGCATGGGTGGAAGCGTCATGAACCTGTGAGAAGCGGTGCCGCGAAATACCTGCGGATCGACGCCCTTGGGGCAACACTGGGTTCCAGAAACGCTTCACAAACGGGGGAACGGCCATGAACCACGTTTCACGCCGCGCGCCAGACCCGATCAGCGACCTACACCACGACCACACGCCAACCCGAGAGATCCCACCCATCATGTGCCAGCACCAGCCGTCGTGTCCCACAGCCCATTCCGCCGACCGGGAGTCCGCCCGTCTCATGGCGCACCACCCGGAGCAGGGTTGGAGCCTGCTGTGCAACGGCGTCCTCCTCTTCGAGGACACCGGCGAGCTGCTGCCGGACGGCAGGATCATCGCCCCGCACCGCCCCCTGGTGATGACGGCCGCCTGACCCACCGGTCAGCCGCCGGGACAACACGAGGGGCCGGCCGGGAGCAGCGCCTCCCCAACCGGCCCCGACGCGTATCCGGGCGCCCGCGCGCTCAGTCCTCGTAGGCGTCCAGCGGCGGGCAGGAGCAGACCAGGTTCCGGTCGCCGAACGCCTGGTCGATCCGGCGCACCGGCGGCCAGTACTTGTCCGCGGCGGACACCCCGGCCGGGAACACGGCCTCCTCGCGGCTGTACGCGTGCGCCCAGTCACCGCCCAGGGCTCCGGCGGTGTGCGGCGCGTTCCGCAGCGGGTTGTCGTCCGCGGGCCAGGCGCCCGACCCGACCTTCTCGATCTCCCCGCGAATGGCGATCATCGCCGCGCAGAACCGGTCGAGTTCACCCAGGTCCTCCGACTCGGTCGGCTCGATCATCAGCGTCCCGGCCACCGGGAACGACATCGTCGGCGCGTGGAAGCCGTAGTCGATGAGCCGCTTGGCCACGTCGTCCACGGTGACACCGGTCGCCTTGGTCAGCGGCCGCAGATCGATGATGCACTCGTGCGCGACCAGCCCGCCGGGCCCGTTGTACAGCACGGGGTAGTGCGGTTCGAGCCGCTTGGCGACGTAGTTGGCGGACAGCACCGCCACCTGCGTGGCCCGCTTGAGCCCCTCGCCGCCCATCAGCCGCACGTACGCCCACGAGATCGGCAGGATCCCGGCGGACCCCCAGGGCGCGGCCGAGACCGGCCCGACCCCGGTCTCCGGACCGGCCGCGGGCTGCAACGGGTGGTTGGGCAGATACGGCGCCAGGTGCGACCGTACGGCGACGGGTCCGACGCCCGGACCGCCGCCGCCGTGCGGGATGCAGAACGTCTTGTGCAGGTTGAGGTGCGAGACGTCCCCGCCGAAGTGCCCCGGCTTGGCCAGCCCCACCAGCGCGTTGAGGTTGGCCCCGTCGACGTAGACCTGCCCGCCGGCCTCGTGCACCTGCGCGCAGATGTCGGCGACGTGCTCCTCGAACACCCCGTGCGTGGACGGGTAGGTGATCATCAGCACGGCCAGCTCGTCACGGTACTGCTCGATCTTCGCCCGCAGGTCCTCGACGTCGATCTCGCCGTCCTCGGCGGTCTTGACGACGACGACCTTCATGCCCGCCATGACGGCGCTGGCGGCATTGGTGCCGTGCGCGGAGGACGGAATGAGACACACGGTCCGCTGGTCATCGCCGTTGGCCCGGTGATACCCGCGGACGGCGAGCAGTCCGGCCAGCTCCCCCTGGGAACCGGCGTTGGGCTGGAGGGACACCTTGTCGTACCCGGTGACCTCGGCGAGACGTTCCTCCAGCTCGCGGATGAGCGTGAGGTAGCCCTCGGCCTGCTCGGCGGGCGCGAAGGGGTGCAGCTGCCCGAACTCGGGCCAGGTGACCGGCTCCATCTCGGTGGTCGCGTTGAGCTTCATCGTGCAGGAGCCCAGCGGGATCATGCCCCGGTCGAGCGCGTAGTCACGGTCGGCGAGCCGCCGCAGGTAGCGCAGCATCGCGGTCTCGGAGCGGTGCTGGTGGAAGACGGGGTGGGCGAGGTAGTCGTCACTGCGCGACAGCTCGCCCGGCAGCGCATCGGCCGTACCCGCGTCGAGGGCCTCCACATCCCCCTCGACCCCGAACACACCCCACACGGCGGCCAGTTGGTCCCGCGTGGTGGTCTCGTCGCAGGAAATCGACACATGGTCCGCGTCGACGAGGTACAGGTTGACGCCGTTGTCGCGGGCGGCGCGGACGGCCTCGGCCGCCCGGCCCGCGACCCGCACGGTCAGCGTGTCGAAGTAGCCCCCGTGCACGACCTCGACCCCGCCCGCGGTGAGCCCGGCGGCGAGGATCGCGGCGTACCGGTGGGTGCGCCGCGCGATCGTCCGCAGCCCCTCGGGCCCGTGGTAGACGGCGTACATCCCGGCCATGACGGCGAGCAGCACCTGAGCGGTGCAGATGTTGCTGGTGGCCTTCTCCCGCCGAATGTGCTGCTCACGCGTCTGCAACGCCAGCCGGTACGCCCGGTTCCCGTCGGCGTCCACGGACACTCCGACGAGCCGCCCGGGCAGACTGCGCGCGAACTTCTCCCGCACGGCGAGGTAACCGGCGTGCGGCCCCCCGAACCCCATCGGCACCCCGAACCGCTGCGTGGTCCCGACCGCGATGTCCGCCCCCAGCTCCCCGGGCGAGGCCAGCAGCGTGAGCGCGAGCAGATCCGCGGCCACGGTGACAAGCGCCCCCAGCCCGTGCGCCTGCTCGACGAGCCCCCGCAGATCCCGTACGGCACCGGAGGCACCCGGGTACTGGACGAGCACGCCGTTGATCTCCCGCGCGGCGACCTCGGCCGGAATCCCGTCCCGGAGATCGGCGACGACGACCTCGACACCGGTCGGCTCGGCCCGCGTCCGAAGAACGGCGATGGTCTGCGGAAAGACGTCGGCGTCGACGAGGAAGAGCCCGTTCTTGTTCTTCCCCATGCGCCGGGAGAGCGCCATGGCCTCGGCGGCGGCGGTGCCTTCGTCGAGGAGCGAGGCACCGGAGGTCGGCAGGCCGGTGAGGTCGGCGACCATGGTCTGGAAGTTGAGCAGGGCCTCAAGCCGCCCCTGGGAGATCTCGGGCTGGTAAGGGGTGTATGCGGTGTACCAGGCCGGGTTCTCCATGACGTTGCGCAGGATGACCGGCGGGGTGAAGGTGCCGTAGTACCCGAGCCCGATCATGGAGTGGAGCACCTGGTTGCGGTCCGCGAGGGAGCGCAGCTCGGCCAGTACCTCGGCCTCGGTGCGCGCACCCGGCAGTTGGAGGGCCCCGGCGTTCTTGATGACGTCCGGGACGGCGGCCGCGGTCAGCTCGTCGAGCGAGCCGTAGCCGACCTGGGCGAGCATCTTCGCCCGGTCCCCGGTGTCGGGGCCGATGTGACGCTGCTCGAAGGGGATGCCTTGCTCAAGCTCGGTGAGCGGAACGTGACGGGCGGTCTGGGCGGTCATGGCGGAGGGCCTCCTGGTCGGACACGACCTTCGAGGGACACCACGGCACGGGTGCCCCGACGCCCTCCCCCTCTGTCATCTCAACCTGAGAGCTTCGCCGGACCGCCCGGGGGCGCTCCTGCTTTCACCGTCGGTGAGAGCGGAGACCGTCGGCACCCGCTCTGCTTTCCAGAGTGACCTCACCCGTGCGGTACCTGAGCCTGAGAGATTCCGGGGAGGATTTGCTCCTTCGGCGCCTCCGGAACGCTCTCCGGAGGACTCTCCCGCGCGGGGTCAACAGCCATTTGCCAGCCTACCAGCGACGTCTGAGGCACAGGTTTCGAGTGGCCACCTTCACAAAACTGCTCTTTTGTAGTGCCTACACACCCATTGCGACCAGTTGGAGGACCCGTGCAGACCGACATCGATCCGCGCAGTCTGATCGGCCGCAAGGCGCTGGACCGCAACGGCACCAAGATCGGCACCATCGACGAGGTCTACCTCGACGACGCCACGGGCGTACCCGAGTGGGCAGCGATACGCACGGGCCTGTTCACCAGGGACGCCTTCGTCCCCCTGGAGCCCAGCGAACTCGTGGAGGGCGCTCTCCGCATCCCGTTCGACCGCACCCTGATCAAGGACGCCCCCGACTTCGGCGTAGGCCGCCACCTCTCCCCCGACCAGGAACTCCAGCTCTACCACCACTACGGCCTGAACACGACGACACCGCCACCACCGGCGGACAGGGACTTCGGGCGGTTGGCGGGGACGGAGGAGGGGTGAGGCAGATGGCACAGGGGCGGAGGATGCCGTCCCACCGAGTGGCGTAGCAGCGATCACCTCTCGGGCCCCGCCTGCACCAGCACCAGCGCCCCGGTCAGCGCAACGCAGAGATTCAGCAAGATCGCGCCACTACCCCGCTGCGCAGGACGTGATCGGGCGAGACGAAGCGAGGCGAAACAGGCCAGGCCGCGGAGGCGAAGCGAGGGGGGCCAAGACCAGGCCACGAAGGCAAAGCGAAGCGAGGCAGGACAAAGCCAGGTCGCGAAGGCGAAGCGAGACGGGACAAAGCCAGGCCACGAAGGCGAAGCGAAGCGAGCCGAAGACCAAGCCGCACCGCGCGGCCGGGCGCCCCCAACCCGCAGCCGCCAACGACGCCCCACCCCCACGAGAAACCCGCACCTCTCAGCCCCCTCGCACGGGCGGTGCGTGGGTGGGCAATCACCCCACCGCCCCCCCCCCACCCCCCAACG
>LJCV01000288.1 GCA_001298575.1 Actinobacteria bacterium OK074 | reverse complement strand
GTCCCCGTCTCCCCCCCCCCCCCCGCGATACGCGTGCGAAGGAGCCCGCGATGAGCGAGATGATCACCGCGGATCTGGTCGACCTCGACCTGTCCGCCGAGACCAAGGAAGCGGCGGCCCGTGCACTGGCCGAACGCATGGTGGCCAAGGGCCGGGTGACCGACCTCGACGGCTTCCTGGCCGACGTGGCCGCCCGTGAGGCCCAGATGCCGACCGGCCTCGACGGCGGTATCGGCATCCCGCACTGCCGCAGCGAGCACGTCACCGAGCCCACGCTCGCCTTCGGGCGCAGCGCGGCCGGCATCGACTTCGGCGCGCCGGACGGCCCCGCCGACCTGATCTTCCTGATCGCCGCCCCGGCGGGCGCGGCGCCCGCGCACCTCACCATCCTGTCGTCCCTGGCCCGGCAGTTGATGAACACCGAGTTCACGGACGCGCTGCGGGCCGTCGGCGACGCGGGCGCCGCGGCGGCGCTGATCCGGGGCGACGAGACGGCACCGGAGGCCGCCGTAGCGGAGACCGCCGAGGAGCCGGTTGCGGCTACGGCTGTGACTTCCGAAGAGGCCCCCGCCCCCGAAGCCGCTCCCGACAGCCCCTTCCGTATCGTCGCCGTCACCTCCTGCCCCACCGGTATCGCGCACACCTACATGGCGGCCGAGTCGCTGGAGAACGCGGGCCGCGAGGCGGGCGTCGAACTGGTCGTCGAGACGCAGGGCTCGGCCGGGTTCACCCGGCTCGACCCGGCGGTCATCGCCGCCGCGGACGCCGTGATCTTCGCGCACGACGTCCCCGTACGGGAGAAGGACCGCTTCGCGGGCAAGCCGACCGTCGACGTCGGCGTGAAGGCGGGCATCAACCGCCCCGCCGAGCTGATCTCCGAGGTCCGCGGCAAGGCGGAACGGGGCGAGGTGACGGCCGGTTCGGGTGCCGCCACCCCCGTCGAGCGGGCCGGTGACTCCGCCGAGGGCTACGGCACCAAGCTGCGCAAGTGGCTGATGTCCGGCGTCAGTTACATGGTCCCGTTCGTCGCGGCCGGTGGTCTGCTCATCGCGCTCGGCTTCGCGATCGGCGGCTACAAGATCAAGTCGGCGCCGTCGGTCATGGACCACTTCGTGTGGACGCAGACCGACAGCTGGGCCGCACTGATGTTCCAGATCGGCGCCGTCGCCTTCGGCTTCCTCGTCCCGGTCCTGGCCGGCTACATCGCCTACGGCATGGCCGACCGGCCCGGCCTGGTGCCCGGCTTCGTCGGCGGCATGATCGCCTCCACCATCAACGCGGGCTTCCTCGGCGGCCTGGCCGCCGGTCTGATCGCCGGTGGGGTGGTGCTGGCGATCCAGAAGGTGAGGATCCCGGCGGCGGTGCGCGGGATCATGCCGGTGGTGGTGATCCCGCTGATCTCCTCGGCGGTCGTCGGGTTCCTGATGTTCGTCGTCATCGGCAAGCCCATCGCCTCCGCGCAGAAGGGCATGACCGACTGGCTCAACGGCCTCAGCGGCTCCAACGCCGTCCTGCTGGGCGCCCTGCTCGGCCTGATGATGTGCTTCGACCTCGGCGGCCCCGTCAACAAGGTCGCGTACACCTTCGCCACGGCGGGCATCGCGGTGTCCAACCCCAGCGACTCGGCGATGAAGATCATGGCGGCCGTGATGGCGGCGGGCATGGTCCCGCCGCTGGCGATGGCCCTGGCCACCACCGTGCGCGGCAAGCTCTTCACCGAGACCGAGCGCGAGAACGGCAAGGCCGCCTGGGTGCTGGGCGCCTCCTTCATCTCCGAGGGCGCGATCCCGTTCGCGGCGGCCGACCCGCTGCGCGTCATCCCGTCCTCGATGGTGGGCGGCGCGATCACCGGCGCCCTGTCGATGGCCTTCGGCGCCACCCTGCGCGCCCCGCACGGCGGCATCTTCGTGGTCCCGCTGATCGGCAACCCGTTCCTCTACCTGATCGCCCTCGTGGCCGGCGTCTGCGTGACGACGACGATCGTGGTGTTCCTGAAGGGGCTGCGGCAGCGGGGGGTCGAGGCCGCCGCGGCGGGTACGACGACAGCGCCTTCGTCGACGAGCGAGAAGAAGGAGCCGGTCGCGGTCTGACGGCTGCTGACAGCTGACGGCTCCAACGGCGTGCGGTCGCTGCCCTCTTCGGGAGGGCGGCGACCGCACAGCCGTGTGCGCGGCTTTCCGCGTACGGGATTTACGGGCAGGTTGCGTCCGGGAGTCGAGCCGGAATCAGTACCCCCGGAACTCACCCAAGTAGTCCCACCTGCGAGATAACTCACGATCCCCGGCAAATGCCGCACCCGTGGTGTCTACTTGGGCCATGCCTGAGCACGTGTCGATACTCCAGTTCCTGGGCGTGGGTGTACTCGTCCTGGCGGGCTTCGTCTGGCTGGCCGTCCTGGCCCGGATCCTCCGACGTCACCGCTTCGACAGCGTGCTCCGCCGTCCCGCCCAACCCCTCGGTGCCCTGCCCGGCCAGACGGACGCGGGCCCGCACGAGGAGACGGTGGAACTGACTCCGGCGGAACGGGACGCTTTCGCGGGGCTGGTGCGGCAGTTCAGCGAGGACCGGGGCTAGCGGGACCCGAGTGCGCGGGGGCCGGGGTAACGCGCCCTGCCCGAGTCGGTGGTTCACCACCCGAACGCCGTCGGCCCCCCAAGTCGCGCCGCCCGGCGCTCGATCGCCTCGCGGGCCGTCTCCTCCGTCTCGTAGACCTCGCACACGTGGTGGCCGTCCGGGGTCGCGGTGTGCTCGACCTCCCAGAGGGAGATCTCGCGGCCGTCGGCGAGCAGGAACGCGTGCTCGTAGAGGGAGAAGTAGGCGCCGGGTCGGCCGCCGCCGGGTCGGCAGGGGCGTCCGAATGCCTGGGTGATCTCGTGGGCGAACGCCAAGTCCAGCAGGAGCGCGGCGAGTTCGGTGTCGGGCCGGTCGGGGTTCTCGGCCCGGCGCAGCAGGCGGCGGGCGTGGTCCGCCGAGTCGTCCGGCTCGTACTCGTGCCGGGGCTCGGGGAAGTCGGACAGCTCCAGCAGGACGGACATCTCGAAGTCCGGGCCGTCCGGGTCGTCGGGGCGGTCCAGGTCGTCCGAGGGCAGCGGCAGCCGGGCGGTGGCGGTGCGCAACTCCTCCTCGTCCAGGTACACCTCGTGCTGGAGGAGGCCCTCGGGGCCGGTGTTGTGGGACAGCTCCCACAGGGTGACCGCCGAGCCGTCCGCGAGCAGCCAGGTGTGGCGGTGGGTCTCGCGGTACAGGCCCGAGCTGTGATGGGCGGAGTACAGCGAACAGGCGTGCGCCAGCGCGGAGTCCAGCCGCTCTATCGTCTCGTCGGGCAGCTCGAAGGTGTTGAGAGCACGGCCGAGGAGTCGCGCGAGGTGCTCCTCGGGAGACTCGGGCGACTCGGCTGGCTCGTACGCTGCCGTCTCGTACGGAACGCTCAAGGTTTCTCCCGGCGTTGCTGCATGTCACCTTGTGGGTGCATACCGTAGTCCTTCGGTGGGACATCATGTCCGTGAACCGAGAAAACGTATGCCCCGAAAAACGCGTGGGCCGCGCGAGAAGTTCCCGCGCGGCCCACGAAAGACCGAAGCTTTGACGTGTCAGCAGGCCGGAGCCTCGGACAACGGATCCGCCCCTACGGCGAAGGCCCCACCCGGCGCACGAAGCACCGAGGGGGCGCACACGCCGGGCGGCGAGCCGGTGGAGCCGACGGACGCCGGCGGATGCCCGCCGGCCGATGCCCGTTGGTTGCCGTCCGGCGGCTGGTGTCGGGCGGCTGGTGTCAGACGGCGCTGCCGGCGGTCCACTGGCTCCATGACATGTTCCAGCCGTTGAGGCCGTTGTCGGGGGAGACCGTGGTGTCGGGGGAGTTCTTGACGATCACGACGTCGCCGATCATCGAGTTGTCGTAGAACCACTTGGCGGTCGTGTCGCCCTGCCCGCCCTGGACGTCCGCGAGACCGACACAGCCGTGGCTCGTGCCCTCCTTGCCGAAGGGCGGATTGGCCTTGTTGTACCAGTAGTTGCCGTGGATGAAGGTCCCCGACGAGGTCAGCCGCATCGCGTGCGGCACGTCCGGGATGTCGTACTCGCCGCCGTAACCGACCGTCGAACCGTCCATCCGCGTCTGCTGGAACTTCTCCGAGATGACCATCTGGCCGTTGTACGTGGTGTGTTCGGCGCTGCCGGTCGAGATCGGGACGGTCTTGATGGTCTGGCCGTCGCGCACGACCGTCATGGTCTGGGTGGTGGCGTCGACGGTGGAGACCTGCGAACGCCCGACGGTGAAGGTGACCGTCTTCTCCTGCACCCCGTAGACGCTGTTGGCGCCCTCGACCCCGTCGAGGTCGATCTTCACGGAGACCTTGGAACCGGCCTTCCAGTAATCCTGGGGCCGGAAGTCGAGCCGCTGCGAGCCGAACCAGTGCCCCACGACCTGCTGCCCGCTGCTGGAGGTGACCGTGATGTGCGACTGCACGGCCTTCTCGTCGGTGATCGCCTTGTCGAACGTGAACGACACCGGCATCCCGACCCCGACCGTCGTCCCGCCGTCGGGCGTGTACGTCCCGATGAAGCTGTTGGCCGAGGAGACGGTGGTGAAGATCGCGTTGGCCGCCGCCGTGCGGTTGTTGGCGTCCTTGGCGGTCGCGGAGATCTCGTACTTGGTGCCGCGCTCCAGCTGCTCGCCGGGCTTCCAGACCGTCCCGTTCGCGGAGAGGGCGCCCGCGACGGCCGTCCCCGTCCCCGCGACCGTCATCTTGACGTCGGTCAGCGTGCCGTGGGTGACCTTCACTCCGGTCGCGTTGATGGACGCGTTCGTGGCGCCGTCCTTCGCGGATATCGCGATCTTCGCGGTGGAGGTCGTGGAGGTCTTGGTCTCGGCGGAACCGTTCTTGTTGTCTTCGATGCTGGCCTTGGCGCTGCCACCGCAGGCGGTGAGCGTCAGGACACCGACCACGAGAGCGGCAGAGCCCAACAGGCCACGCCTGGCTGACGAGTCCAGCATTGTCACGAGCTTTCTCCAGTGGGTGCGTGAGGGGGCGTGCGGTTGCGGAGGTGCGTGCTTCGCCCAACCACAGGGACTCACACGGAACTCACACGGACATAGAGCGAACCTCTCGGCGCAGGGTTCCCACCCTCATCCGATGAACGCCATCGCGTGACAGAACCGCGACAAATGCGGGGCGGAGCCTTTTGTGCGGGCGGATGTGCGGGCGGAGCCTTTTGCGTGACTGCTGCCTAGGCAGCAGTTTGGTGGTGGTCGCACAAGGAGGGCACATGGCGGAGTCGGCGCAGCCGGGAGACAGTCCCGGTTTTCTTCCGAACCAGGCGGTGCTCGCGCTCAACGGCGCCCAGGACCGGGCGCTGGCCCCGTTGGGTGTCACGGGCGCGCAGTGGACGGTGATCTACCTGCTGCACGAGGAGCGTGCGCGGACCGTCAACGACCTGGCGCGGGCGCTCGGCACGGACAGCGGCGCGACCTCACGCCTGGTGGGCCGGCTGGTCGACAAGGGCCTGGTGGTGCGCGACGGGGAGCCGGGAGCCACCCGCCGCACTCCGCTCGCCCTGAGCGCGGAGGCGCGGCAGCGGTACCCCCGGATGCGGGCCACCGTGGCCGCCACGCTGGCCGGGCTCACCGAGGGCATCCCCGCCCGGTCGCTGGTCCAGCTCGGCGACACCTTGAAGACGATCATCGACAACGCCGGACGGCCGAGTACGGCCGCCGGGGAACAGGAGACCCGGCCATGAGCGCTCCAACGACATTCGTGACGGGCGGCACGGGATTCATCGGCCGCGCCGTGGTGGGCGAACCGCTCGCGGCGGGCGACCGGGTCCAGGTGCCGGCCCGCGGCGACCGCGGCGAGCAGGCGGTCCGCGCGCTGGGGGCGGAGCCCGCCGCCGGGGATCTGTCGACCCCCGGCTCCTGGCGCGAGCAGGTACGCGCTGCCGACCGCGTGGTGCACGCGGCACAGCCGTCCACCTCCGGCAGCCGGCTCACCCCCCCCCGCCGGCCGCCGCTACCGGGCCGAGCGGCCGGCCCAGGACAACGCGCTGCTGGACGCGGTCGCCCCCGGCGCCCGGGTGGTCTACATCAGCGGCAACAGCTACTGATGCGCCTGTTCGCCGGCCGGATCGGCTACGAGTACCTGGCCACCGACGCCCTGTACTCCAACACCCGGCTGACCTCGCTCGGCTTCCGCTTCGAGCACCCCACCGTCCACGAAGGACTGCCCGCCCTGCTGAACGAATCCACCGCCCACCCCACGCGCTGAGAACCCGCCGACCGGGCTCGGCGCCACCGACGCCCATACCCCCCCCGGGGCTCACCGCCTCGCTGCCCCCTCACCCCTTCCCGTACAACTCCTCGTACGCCGGCCAGTCGCCCCCCGGCCCCCGTACGGACTCCGCCGCCCGCACCGCCCGTACCAGTGCCCGTGTCACCGCGTCCGCGCTCGCCGCCAGCAACTCGTTGAGCGCGTAGGGGTCGTCCGGCGCGAGCGGACGCGCCCCCGTGGCCAGGGCGAACACCGTGTCGCCGTCGTTGAGCAGATGGGACGGCCGCACCGCACGCGCGATGCCGTCGTGCGCCGTCCCCGCGAGCTTCTGCGCCTGCGCCTTGGTGAGCACCGCGTCCGTACCCACCACGGCCAGCGCGGTGTTCAGCGGCGGCGGCCCGGTCCGCTCCACCGCCTCCGCCAGCCGCTCCCGCGCCGCCGCGTGCACCTCCGGCGCCGGATACGCCACCCGCCCGAGCGCCAACTCCCCGTACAGCGCCCCCGTTTCCGCCTGCACCGCGGGCCCCGCCGCGTTGGCCACCACCAGCGCCCCGACGGTTGTCCCCGAGGCCAGCAGCACGCTCGCCGTGCCGACCCCGCCCTTGAACTGCCCGATCACCGCCCCGGTGCCCGCGCCCACGCACCCCTCCGGCACCGGCGCCCCCAACTCCTGCGCCGCGGCCGCCTCGACCGCCGCCCGCCCGGTGGCCGCGCCCGGCCGCGCCCGGAAGTCGCCGCCGCGCCCCAGGTCGAAGACGCACGCCGCGGGCACCACCGGCACCACGTGCGCCGGATCCGTGCCGACCCGCACCCCGCGCCCCTGCTCCTCCAGCCAGGCCATCACCCCCGACGCCGAGTCGAGCCCGTACGCGCTGCCGCCGGTCAGCACCACCGCGTGCACCCGCTGCACCAGGTTGCGCGGATCCAGCGCGTCCGTCTCCTTGGTGCCGGGCCCGCCCCCGCGCACGTCCACGGCGGCCACCGCACCCTCCGCCGGTGTGAGCACGACCGTGGTACCGGTCAGCCACCCGTCCCCGGTCACCGTGGCGTGCCCCACCCGCAGCCCGGCCACATCGGTCAGCGCGTCAACTCTGGTACGTGTCATGCCCACCATGATCCTCCGTCGCCCCCCCGCCCGCGCCCTACCCTGCGGCGGCCTCCTCCCTCGGCTCCCCGGCCTCCGCGGCTTCCCGGCCCGCCCGCTCCCGTTCCTCCCGCGACACCATCCGCGCCGTCAGTGTCGTCCCCGTGGCCACCGTCGCCGCCAGGACGATCCCGGTCGCGAGCACCGCCCGACCGCCCAGGAACGTGCACACGATCACCAGCAGGGCCGAGCCCGGCAGCACCAGTTGCTGTGCGGTCCCCACCTTGTAGTGGCGCGCGTGCAGTACCCACACGGTGAGGAGAAAGAGCGCCGTCGGCAGGGTCACCGCGGCCGACGCCGACAACGTCGACACGTGTGCCTTCCCGACCGCCTCCTCGACCGCGACCTCCAGCCCCGCTCCGATCGCGGCGGCCGTCGCGAAGATCAGGTAGTGCCCGTAACCCCACAGGAACGCCTGTCTGTTGGAGCGCAGATGCCCGTGGATGGGGACGACGAAGTAGATCCACCACGCCGCGAACACGATCAGCAGCCCGCCCACCGCGATCGGCAGCAACTCGCCCAGCGCGTCGTGCTCGTCCACCGCCGACTTCACGGCGACCGTGGCCGCGGCGACGGCCTCGCCGAGCACGATGATCGTGAACAGCCCGTACCGCTCGGAGATGTGGTGCGGATGCCAGGAGGTCGCGAAGTCCTTCTCCGCGAACACCGGCACGCACATCTCGACGACGGCCATCACCAGGAACGCCCACGGGCGGCCGTCCTCCGGCAGCAGCAGCGGCCCCAGCCAGCCGACCTGGCACAGCAGCACCCCGCCCGCGTACCGCAGCGCCATGGTTCGCTCGGGCCCCTCGGCGGACCGGGCCGCCCGCAGCCACTGGAAGACCAGCGCGCACCGCATGATCACGTAGCCGAGCCACACCACGAAGAAGTCGTGGTCCTCGAACGCCCGCGACACCCCCGCGGCGAGCACGAGCACTCCGGCGATCTGCACCAGCGTCACGACCCGGTAGAGCGCGTCGTCGTTGTCGTACGCCGAGGCGAACCAGCTGAAGTTCATCCACGACCACCAGATGGAGAAGAAGACCATCGCGTAGTTGAGGATGCCGCTGCCGGGGTGGCCGTCGGCGACGGAGTGCACGAGTTCCAGGCCGGCCTGGGAGATCGCCACGACGAAACAGAGATCGAAGAACAGCTCCAGCGGCGAGGCCACCCGGTGCGCCTCACCGCGCCCACGGGCGGTCAGCCGACGGAGGGGACCACGTGCGGAGGGACCACGTGCGGAGGGGGACGTCATACATCCCAGCACAGCAGAAAACCTGCCGGAATTCTCGCGCGGGGGATCGGGATCGCATCCGCGTTCGGGCCCGATCGCCGCCTGCACCGGTACTCCCGCTGCCCGGCCCGCCGCGCCCACCGCCCGCACCGGTACTCCCACTGTCCGGCCGGGTACACCCACCGCCCGCACCGGTACTCCCGCTCCCCCCCCCCTCCCCCCACCGCCCCGTACCCTGGTGGCATGAGCCCCGCCCCCGAGCCCCGCGACCCCGAGCCCAGTACCCCCCGGCCCGCGCTGGTCTTCGACGACCCGCTGAGCCAGCAGTCCGCCGACGACACGGACCGCGGGTGGGGCGAGCGCCCCGGCACGGACACGGACGCCGCGGCCGACCTGAAGCGCTTCCTCGACGAGAAGCCGCCCCACCACATCTGACCGCCGAGCCGGGACCCACGCCGCGGACGGTCGCCCGTAACCCCGGCCCCGGCTACGGCAACAGCCGTCGCTACTGCTCGTGGTGGCCCGAGCCCCGCTGCGCCACCAGGGCGTCGCGGATCTCCTTCAGGACCTCCAGCTCGCTGACCTCGATCACCTCGTGCGTGCCTTCCTTGGCCTTGCGACGGGCCTCCTGGCGGGCCAGGTACTTCGACATCGGCAGCACCATCAGGAAGTAGACGACGGCCGCGGTGATCACGAACGTGAGGGTCGCGCCGAGCACCGAACCCCACAGGATCGGGACACCGCTGGTCACCGTGCCGTCCGAGGCCACCTTGCAGGGCTTTTCGAGGCAGGAACTGTAGGCGTCGAGGTTCTTGGTGCCGATCGCCCCCACCAGCGGGTTGATCATCCCCTTCACCACGGAGTTGACGATGTTGGTGAAGGCAGCGCCGATGACCACGGCGACGGCCAGGTCGATGACGTTTCCTCGCGTCAGGAAAGCCTTGAAGCCCTCCCACACGCTCGGCTTCTTCTCGCTCACGAGAGGGCCCCTCTTCGACAGCACAAGTTGTGGAACAAACAGCTCCGCAACCTACGTCAGAGCGTCCCCGCCCTGTCCAATTGGGTACCCCTAACGAGGGACTTGACAATCGTTTGGTGATGTTCATGCTCAGCACAGCGTCACCGCCAACCGCGAGTTCGCGCCCGCGCCGACCAGTTCGGCGGCCGTGGCCCGCGGCACCGACAGCACCAGCAGCGCGCCCGCCCCGACCGAACCGCCCGCACCTTCGCCGTCCCCGTCCACGGGCACGTCGGTCACCCGCGCCCCCGACGCCACCACCCGAGCCTCGCCGCCGCTGCCCGCCGCGATCACGTCGACCCGGTCGCCGCGCCGCAGCAGCCGTACCGTCGCCGCGTCCGCGATCCGCACCGGGGCCGTCACCAGCTCGACCGGGTGCCGCCCCGGTGACCGCCCCGCCGCACCCTCCGGTTCCGCGCGAGCGGCCGGTGCCGCGTCCGGGTGGCCACGGGCCCGCCCCGCGGTCTGCGGTCCCGCCGCCACCAGCGCGGCCGCGGTGACCGCGAGGCCCAGTGCCAGGGCGCGCCTGCGGTGCCGTACGAGACGCCGCAGGCGGTACTGGCCGCCGCGCACCCGCACCGGGGCGAAGTGCGGCACCGGACAGGTCGGGGGAGTGCCCGCACCCGGCGGACGCGGGCGCATGCCGACGCCAGGGCTGGTGTTGTCGCCCGGGCCCGAGCCTGAGCCCGCGACGGCGTCAGTGCCGGAAACGCTGGAAGTACCGGAAGCGCTGGAAGGGAAGAGCTGAGCCATGGTGACCACCACCCGCATCGAGAGTCCGAGATCGGCTTGCGGTCCCCACGATGACGCCTCGCGGCGAACCCCGCCGAAGCCTGTGGACAACCCACCGGCTGTGGATAACTCGCTCACCCGAACGGGAAGTTCCGCCTCCCGGCGGCTCGGCACCCCGCCCCGCCCCCCGACACCCGCCGGACTCCCCTCGCCCCCACCCCCGGAGGGTCCGGCTCAGGGCAGCACGAACCCCGGATCCATCCCCCCGAGCGCCCCCGCGCACAAACAGTCCCGCGTCCCGTTCTCCGGCAGTGCGGCCACCGCGTCGAACAGGACGTCCCGGAGCCGGTCGACGTTCGCCGCGAACACCTTCAGCACGTCCTCGTGGGCGACGCCCTCACCCGTCTCGGCGCCCGCGTCGAGGTCGGTGACCAGGGTCAACGACGTGTAGCACAGCTCCAGTTCACGGGCGAGCGCGGCCTCGGGGTGCCCGGTCATGCCGACCACGGACCAGCCCTGCGCCTGGTGCCACAGCGATTCGGCGCGGGTCGAGAAGCGCGGCCCCTCGACGACCACGAGCGTGCCGCCGTCCACCGGCTCCCACGCCCGCCCGCGCGCCGCCCCCCGCGCGGCCTCGCGCCCGACGGGGCAGTACGGGTCGGCCAGCGAGACGTGCACGACGTTCGGGACGGTGCCGTCGGGCAGTTCGAGCCCGTCGAAGTACGACTGGGCGCGTGATTTCGTCCGGTCGACCAGCTGGTCCGGCACGAGCAGCGTCCCGGGCCCGTACTCGGGCCGCAGCCCGCCCACCGCGCACGGCCCGAGCACCTGCCGTACGCCGACGGAGCGCAACGCCCAGAGATTGGCGCGGTAGTTGATGCGGTGCGGCGGCAGGTGATGGCCGCGGCCGTGCCGGGGGAGGAAGGCGACCCGCCGGCCGGCGAGTTCGCCGAGGAAGAGTGAGTCGCTGGGTGGCCCGTAGGGGGTGTCGACGCGGACCTCGGTCACGTCGTCGAGGAAGGAGTAGAAGCCGGATCCGCCTATGACACCGATCCCGGCCCCGTACGACGTCGGTGCGTCGGCCGGGCTCTGCACGTTCTCCGTGGTCGCCATGGGCCGCACCCTAGCGAATGCGGACCGCCCGACCGGCAGACGGAGAAGCCCTCGCCGTCAGGAGGACGGCGAGGGCTTCCGGAAGGCGACGAACGCCGTTTCCGACCTACGCGGCGGAGCTGCTGCTCGATCCGCCGGAGGTGCTGGAGGACGACGAGGACGAGCCGGAGGACCCCGAGGACCCGGACGAACCGGAAGATCCCGAGGACGACGACGAGTCCGACGACTTCGACCCGTTCGAGGACGAGGAAGACGACGATGACGTCGACGCCGGGCTGCTGGTGGACGACGAGCCGCGGCTGTCGTTGCGGTAGAAACCGGAGCCCTTGAAGACGATGCCGACGGCCGAGTACACCTTCTTCAGGCGGCCACTGCAGTTGGGGCACTCCGTCAGGGCGTCGTCGGTGAACTTCTGCACCGCCTCAAGGCCCTGGCCGCACTCGGTGCATTGGTACTGGTAGGTCGGCACTGTGTCTTCCTCCTGGCACTCTCACTCAATGAGTGCTAACGACGTTCAATACTGGCCTATTCCAGCGGATCAGTCCACTGCGACCTTCACGCGGTGACCCACACCACGTGCGACCGTACGGCTGCGGGAGCGCACGGACAGCCGCGACCGCAGGGTCACCACGACCGCCAGGGCGAGGATCGTGCCGGCCGGCGGCACCAGGAATCCGGCGCCGTCCCCCAGCCGGTCCTCCAGTTGTCCGGCGAGCGTCACGGCGGCCGCCTGGCCGAAGGCGACCGCGCCCGTCAGCCAGGTGAACGCCTCGGTGCGCGCACCGGCCGGGACCAGGCCGTCGACCAGTGTGTAGCCGGTGATCAGGGCGGGCGCGATGCACATGCCGACCAGGAGGCCGAGCCCGGCGAGCGCCACCACGGAGTGGGCCGCCCACAGGCCGGACGCGGTCAGCGCGAGGCCCGTGTACCCGACGACCAGACGGCGTCGGGGTGCCGTCTTCCAGGCGACCGCGCCGCAGACGACACCGGAGAGCATGTTGCCGGCGGCGAAGACCCCGTAGAGGACCCCGTTCAGGCCAGGTTCGCCGATCGACTCGGCGAACGCGGCCAGGGAGACCTGCATGCCGCCGAAGACGGAACCGATGCCCAGGAAGGCCACCACCAGGACCCGCACCCCGGGGATGCCCAGTGCGGAAACGTGCCCCACGCGCGCGTGGCCGCGAGAACCGCTCTCCGGTCCGCCGGAACCGTCGCGCACCGCGCCGGAACCGTCCGCCACGCGTGCGTGCCCGGTCACCGTCGGCTGCGTGCGCTTCTGTGCCGCGAACAGCACACCGCCGACGAGTGTCAGTCCGGCCTCCGTCAGCAGGCCCGCGGCCGGGTGCACGGCCGTGCACAGGGCGGTCGCGAACAGTGGGCCGAAGACGAAGGTCAGCTCGTCCGTGACGGACTCGAAGGCCGCGGCCGTCGTCATCAGGGGCGAGTCCCCGAGCACCACGCCCCAGCGGGCGCGGACCATGGGCCCGATCTGCGGCACCGACGCGCCGGTCGGCACGGCCGCCGCGAACAGCGCCCACAGGGGAGCGTCGAGCAGGGCCAGCGCGGTCAGCGACAGGCCCGCCAGGGCGTGCAGGGCGATGCCGGGCAGCAGGCGGCCCGCTGTCCGTAACGGTCGGCGAGACGGCCGCCCAGGGGCGCGCACAGGGCCATGGCGACGCCCGTGACGGCCGCGACGGCGCCGGCGGTCCCGTAGGAGCCGGTGGTGTGCTGGACGAGCAGGACCAGGGAGATGGTCAGCATCGCGAACGGCTGGCGTGCGGCGAAGCCGGGGAGCAGGAACGTCAAGGCGCCGCGGGTGCGCAGCAGTCGTCCGTAACCCGGGCGGTCCGGACGGGTGGTCCGGGAGACCGTGGATGCCACGGCCCGTGCCTTTCTGCCGCCTGGTGGCGTGCCCGCGCGGGCACGCCGAGAGCTGTCCTCTTGCGCGGACTGCGGTAGATGCCGGTACCTCGTGCAAGAGGGTCTGCCGACCGCCATACGGTCGCGCCAGCTCTGCGTCAGGCAGAGTTGGTTCGATCAGGGTGCGCCTGCATCGTACAGGGGATGGTCGCCGCCCACCTGTGAAACCGGTGACATGGGCGGACCTGGGCTGTGAAACGCAGGGGAAAATGCGGACAGAAACACGGGGGAAACGCGGCGGCTCTACGGGTCCGCCGTGCCCAGCCATCCCGCCAGCTTGCCGCCCTGGCCGACCGCCCGCAGCCGCTGTTCGGCCGCGTCCCGGACCGGGTTCGTGGCGACCACGAGCAGTTCGTCGCCGCGGCGCAGCACGGTCGTCGGCAGCGGCACGAAGGACTTCCCGTCGCGCACGACGAGGGTCACCGCGGCCCCCGGCGGCAGCCGCAGTTCGTTGACCTCGACGCCGTGCATCTTGGAGCCCTCGGGGATCGCGACCGACAGCAGATGGCCGCGCAGCCGCTCCAGGGGCGCCGACTCGATGCCCAGGTCGTCGGCCTCGGGGCCCTTGCCCAGATGCAGTGTGCGGGCCAGCCACGGCAGGGTGGGGCCCTGCACGAGGGTGTAGACGACGACCAGGACGAAGACGATGTTGAAGATCCGGCGGCTTTCCTCGACGCCGTTCACCATGGGGATGGTCGCCAGGATGATGGGGACGGCGCCGCGCAGGCCCGCCCAGGACATCAGTGCCTGCTCCTGCCAGGGCACCCGGAAGGGCAGCAGGCTGATCACCACGCTCAGCGGGCGGGCGACCGCGGTCAGGACCAGCCCTATGAGGATGGCGGGCAGGATGTCGTCGCCCATCTCGTGCGGTGTGACCAGCAGGCCGAGCAGGACGAACATGCCGATCTGGGCGATCCAGCCGAGCCCGTCGGCGAAGCCGCGGGTGGCCGGCCAGTGCGGCAGTTTCGCGTTGCCGAGCACCATGGAGGCCAGGTAGACCGCGAGGAAGCCGCTGCCGTGGGCGAGCGCTCCGGCGGCGTACGCGGTGAGCGAGATGGCCATGACGGCGATCGGGTAGAGGCCGGAGGCGGGCAGCGCCACGTGCCGCATGCCCCAGGAGCCGAGCCAGCCGACGGCGATGCCGATGGCCGCGCCGATGGCCAGCTCCAGGGCTATCTCGAACAGCAGGTGGTACCAGTGCTCGACCGGCCCCTGGGTGGAGAACGCGACGACCAGGATGACCACCGGGGCGTCGTTGAAGCCGGACTCGGCCTCCAGCGTGGCCGTCACGCGCGCGGGGAGGGGGATTTTGCGCAGGACCGAGAAGACCGCCGCCGCGTCCGTGGAGGACACCACCGCCCCGATGATGAACGCCTGCCGCCATTCCAGCCCGACCAGGTAGTGCGCGCCCGCGGCCGTCACGCCGACACTGATCGCGACCCCGGCGAGCGCCATCGCGGACGCGGCCGGCAGTACCGGTTTGATCTCCTTCCACTTCGTGCCGAGGCCGCCCTCGGCCAGGATCACGACCAGGGCCGCGTACCCGATGACCTGGGTCATCTCGGCATCGCTGAAGTGGATGTCGCCGATGCCGTCCTGTCCCATCAGGACGCCGATGCCCAGGTAGACGAGCAGGCTGGGGAGCCCGCTGCGCGAGGAGATACGGACCGCCGCCACCGCGACGAGCAGAACGAGCGAGCAGACGAGCAGGAGCTGGTTGAGGTGGTGGACGGTCAGTGGCGGTTCCCTTCACAGGCTCACGCGCGGGCCGCGCACGAGCACCGCACGCGCGCGTGGTGAGGTCGCGCGTGCTCACGTACACAAGATCCAGGATTGCGGCGTGCCGCATCCAAGTACTTCGTTACCTTACCTAACTCTTGACGCTTTCTTGACGTTCCCGGGGTGGGATCAGGGTCCCGCCGGGGTTGGATCGGGGTCGTACCAGGGTCGGATCGGGGTCGGGCGGAAGCCGGACCGAACTGTTCGAGGGTGAGATCGAACTCTCGTCCGCCCCGTTTCCGACTCCGCGTCAATCGGCGGTGGGCCCTGCGCCTATGGTTGCTCCTGCGCTCAGTTGCCGCTCACCGGTAGCGGCCGGCCGCCCAGCACACAGCACAGCCCGCCCTGCCGCTCGCGTAAGGACAGCAAGGAAAGCGATGCCCCCCAACACCACCGCCTCTTCCGGTCAGCAGTCCGGCAGGTCCGGCAGGAAGAAGGGGCGCAGAGCCCGCCTGTTCGTGATCGTCCTGGTGCTCGCCGTGATCGGGGGCATCGGCTACGGCGCCTTCTGGACCGTGAGCACGGTGCGCGCCTCCCTCCCGCAGACCACGGGCACGCTCACCCTCCAGGGCCTGTCCGGGAAGGTGGAGGTCAAGCGCGACAGTTACGGCATCCCGCAGATCTACGCCTCCTCCGACGCGGACCTGTTCATGGCGCAGGGTTACGTACAGGCGCAGGACCGCTTCTACGAGATGGACGTGCGCCGCCACATGACGGCGGGCCGCCTGTCGGAGATGTTCGGCAAGAGCCAGGTCAAGAACGACGAGTTCCTGCGCACCCTGGGCTGGGACCGCGTCGCCAAGCAGGAGTACGACACCAAGCTGTCGGCCTCCACCAAGGCGTACCTCCAGGCATACGCCAAGGGCGTCAACGCCTACCTCGCGGGCAAGGACGGCAAGGAGATCTCGCTGGAGTACGCGGCGCTGGGCTTCGAGAACAACTACAAGCCCGCGAAGTGGACCCCGGTGGACTCGGTCGCGTGGCTCAAGGCGATGGCCTGGGACCTGCGCGGCAACATGCAGGACGAGATCGACCGCTCCCTGATGACCAGCAGGCTGGGCCCCCAGCAGATCGCGGACCTGTACCCGGACTACCCCTACAGCCGCAACGAGACGATCGTGCAGGAGGGCGAGTACGACAGCCTGACCCAGGCGTTCGAGCAGAGCGCCTCCACGTCGTCCTCCACGGCCTCCACGAGCGGTTCCTCGGCCTCGACGTCCACCTCGACCTCCTCGGCCCTCACAAGCCAGCTGGCGAGCCTCTCGGGGGCTCTGGAAGATCTTCCGACGGCCGTCGGTGTGAACGGCAACGGCATCGGCTCCAACGCCTGGGTCGTCTCCGGCGCCCACACCATCACCGGCAAACCGCTGCTGGCCAACGACCCGCACCTGTCGGCGACCCTGCCGTCCGTCTGGTACCAGATGGGCCTGCACTGCACCACGGTCTCCAGCAAGTGCCAGTACGACGTCTCCGGCTACACCTTCGCGGGCATGCCCGGTGTGATCATCGGCCACAACGCGAACATCTCCTGGGGCATGACCAACTCCGGGGTCGACACCACCGACCTCTACCTGGAGAAGCTCAGCGGCGACGGCTACCTCTACGACAACAAGACGGTCCCGTTCACCACGCGCACCGAGACGATCAAGGTGGCCGGCGGTTCGAGCCGGAAGATCGTCGTCCGCGGGACCAACAACGGGCCCCTGCTGTCCGACCGCGACGACGAACTCGTCACCGTCGGCAAGAAGGCCACCGTCGACACCGCCGCACCCGACCGCGGCGACGGCTACGGCGTCGCCCTGCGCTGGACCGCGCTGACGCCCGGCAACACCATGGACGCCGTCTTCGAGATCGACAAGGCGACCAACTGGACGTCGTTCCGCGCCGCTTCGGCCGACTTCGAGGTCCCCTCGCAGAACCTCGTCTACGCCGACACCCAGGGCAACATCGGCTACCAGCTGCCCGGAAAGATCCCCACGCGCGCGCAGGGCGACGACGGCGCGCTGCCGGTGCCCGGCTGGGACTCCAAGTACCGCTGGACCGGCTACATCAAGCAGGCCGAACTGCCCTACGAACTCAACCCGAAGAGCGGCTACATCGTCACCGCCAACCAGGCCGTGATCGACCCGGACAAGTACCCGTACACGCTCACCACGGACTGGGGCTACGGGGCGCGCAGCCAGCGGATCATCGACCTGATCAAGTCGAAGATCGACGACGGCGGCAAGATCTCGCCCGACGACATGCGGCAGATGCAGCTCGACAACAGCAGCGAGATCGCCAAGCTCCTGGTGCCCAAGCTGCTCAAGATCGACATCTCCGACCCGAGCGTGCGCGAGGCCCAGAAGCTCCTGGAGGGCTGGGACTACACCCAGGACTCCGACTCGGCCGCCGCCGCCTACTTCAACGCCGTGTGGCGCAACATCCTGCTGCTGGCCTTCGGCGACAAGCTGCCCAAGGAACTGCGCGTCAAGGGCCAGTGCCTGTCCGTCGAACCGGCCAACGACACCGGGCCCGCCGACGAGGACCGCAAGGTGCGCGAGTGCGGCGAGCGCGACGCGGACGAGGCCCAGCCCGACGGCGGCGACCGCTGGTTCGAGGTGGTGCGCAACATCATCAACGACCAGAACAACGCCTGGTGGCAGTCGCCCAAGTCCGGCACCGACAACGCGACCACGACCCGCGACCAGCTGTTCGCGCGTGCCATGAAGGACGCCCGCTGGGAGCTGACCGCCAAGCTCGGCAAGGACATCGACACCTGGAGCTGGGGCCGGCTGCACCGCCTGTTCCTGAACAACCAGACCCTGGGCACCGACGGCCCCGCCGTCATCAAGTACATGCTCAACCGCGGCCCCTGGGAACTGGACGGCGGCCAGGCCACCGTCAACGCGACCGGGTGGAACGCGGCGGGCGGCTACAGCGCCGTGTGGGTGCCGTCGATGCGGATGGTCGTCGACCTCTCCGACCTCGACAACTCCAAGTGGATCAACCTCTCCGGAGCCTCGGGGCACGCCTACAGCGCCCACTACACGGACCAGACCGGCCTGTGGGTCAAGGGCGAACTGCTGTCGTGGAGCTTCTCCAAGAAGGCGGTCGACGAGAGCACGAGCGACACGCTGACGCTGGAACCGTGACGGTTGTCCGTCTGGTCTGAAAGGGCCCTCCACGCGTGCGTGGAGGGCCCTTTCGCGTGGAACGCCGCTTAAGAAGGCCGAAACCGCCGCACCCCCGACGGCGTCACCACCGCGTGCACCGGCCGGTCGTGCGGCTCGGCCGGAACGTGGTCGACGACCTCAGTGTCGTACAGCAGCACCACCAGGGCGGGATCGGCGCCCGCGCGCTCCAGGCGGGCCAGGACCCGGTCGTAGGAGCCGCCGCCGCGGCCCAGGCGCATGCCGTGCGCGTCGACGGCCAGGCCGGGCAGCAGGACGGCGTCGGCCGTCAGGACGGCGTCGGGGCCCAGCCGTTCGCCGGACGGCTCCAGGAGGGCCATCCGCCCGCCGTGCCGGACGCTCGCGAGGGAACCGGCGCCGGCGTAGACGCCCCAGTCGAGGTCGTTGTCCGCCAGGAGCACCGGCAGCAGGACGCGCACCCCGCGCGCGTGGAGCGCGTCCAGGAGGGCGGGGGTGCCCGGTTCGCCGCCCACGGAGACGTACGCCGCGACCGTGCCCGCGTGTGCCAGCTCCGGCAGGCCGACGGCCTCCTTGGCCAGGGCGGTCGCCGACGCGCGCAGGTCGGCGGGTGTCAACCGGCTTCTCACCGCGATGAATTCCCGGCGCAACATTCGCTTGTCAGGCTCTGGTGTATCTCCCATGTGACGCACAGACAGCCGCCGTACCCTTTCCAATGTGTTCATATGAGAACGTATTAATCAGAGACACAGATTCCGCATATACCAGACAGTTATGGTTGCGGGCATGACTGAGTCGAACCCCAGGATCAGCAAGGCTGTCATCCCCGCAGCAGGTCTCGGCACCCGGTTCCTGCCGGCCACCAAAGCCACGCCGAAGGAAATGCTGCCGGTCGTGGACAAGCCCGCGATCCAGTACGTGGTCGAAGAGGCGGTCTCCGCGGGTCTCGACGACGTTCTCATGATCACGGGCCGCAACAAGCGCCCGCTGGAAGACCACTTCGACCGCAACTACGAGCTGGAATCCGCCCTCCAGAAGAAGGGCGACGCCGACCGCCTCAACCGGGTCCAGGAATCCAGCGACCTCGCCACCATGCACTACGTCCGCCAGGGCGACCCCAAGGGCCTCGGCCACGCCATCCTGTGCGCCGCCCCGCACGTCGGCGACGAACCCTTCGCCGTCCTCCTCGGGGATGACCTCATCGACCCCCGTGACCCCCTGCTCGCCCGCATGATCGACGTCCAGGAGCAGTACGGCGGCAGCGTCGTCGCCCTCATGGAGGTCGCCCCCGAACAGATCCACCTCTACGGCTGCGCCGCCGTCGAGCCCACCGGGGACAGCGACGTCGTCAAGGTCACCGGGCTGGTCGAGAAGCCCGAGGCGGCCGACGCCCCCAGCGGCTACGCCGTCATCGGCCGCTACGTCCTGGACCCCCGCATCTTCGGCATACTGCGCACGACCGAGCCCGGCCGCGGCGGCGAGATCCAGATCACCGACGCCCTCCAGCAGCTGGCCGAGGACGAGAAGGCCGGCGGGCCCGTGCACGGCGTCGTCTTCAAGGGCCGCCGCTATGACACCGGCGACCGCGGCGACTATCTGCGTGCCATTGTCCGACTCGCATGCGAACGTGAAGACCTGGGCCCGGACTTCCGGACCTGGCTTCGCAGTTACGTAGCCGAGGAGATGCAGGAACTTTGAGCGCAGCCGCCGCGACCCGCTCCACCGACCCGGACCGCACCTGGTCGGTGGACGACCACCTGGAGGACATCCTCGCCACCGTCCGCCCCCTCGAACCCATCGAGCTGCCCCTCCTCGACGCCCAGGGCTGCGTCCTGGTCGAGGACGTCACGGTCGCGGTGTCCCTGCCGCCGTTCGACAACAGCTCCATGGACGGGTACGCGGTACGGGTCGCGGACGTGGCCGGCGCGAGCGAGGAGTTCCCGGCCGTCCTGGAGGTCGTCGGCGACGTCGCGGCGGGCACCGCCGACCTGCTGCACGTGGGCCCCGGCCAGGCCGCCCGCATCATGACCGGCGCCCCGCTGCCCACCGGCGCCGAGACCGTCGTACCCGTCGAGTGGACCGACGGCGGCCTCGGCGGCGGCCCGGCCACCGGCATGCGCGCCCGCAGCGCCGCACCGCAGGACGCCGGCGGACAGGTCCGCGTCCACCGCCCGGCCCCGACACGCGCGCACGTACGCGCGCGTGGCAGTGACGTACGCGCCGGCGACCGGGCGCTCGCGGCGGGCACCGTCCTCGGCGCGCCCCAGCTCGGCCTGCTGGCCGCGATCGGCCGCGGCACCGTACGCGTGCGCCCGCGCCCGCGCGTGGTCGTCCTGTCCACCGGCAGCGAACTCGTCCAGCCCGGCGAGGAGTTGGCCGACGGCCGGATCTACGACTCCAACAGCTTCGCCCTCACCGCCGCCGCGCGCGACGGCGGGGCCATCGCCTACCGGGTGGGCGCGGTCGCCGACGACGCCGAGACGCTCCGCGCCACCATCGAGGACCAACTCGTGCGCGCCGACCTCCTGGTGACCACCGGCGGGGTCAGCGTGGGCGCGTACGACGTCGTCAAGGAGGCGCTGGAGGGCGCCGGGGACGCGGACGGGGCGGGCGGCGGCGTCGAGTTCCGCCGTCTGGCCATGCAGCCCGGAAAGCCGCAGGGCTTCGGCACGTTCGGCCCCGACCACACGCCGCTGCTCGCGCTGCCGGGCAACCCGGTGTCGTCGTACGTCTCCTTCGAACTGTTCGTACGGCCCGCGATCCGCACCATGATGGGCCTCACCGACGTGCACCGGCCCACCGTCCGGGCCACCCTGCGCACCGACAAGGCGCTGACCTCACCGGCCGGCCGCCGCCAGTTCCTGCGCGGCATGTACGCGGACGGCGAGGCCCGGACCGTGGGCGGCTCCTCCTCCCACCTGGTGGCGGCGCTCGCGCACGCGGACGCGCTGATCGTGGTGCCGGAGGACACGGAATCCGTGGAGCCCGGGGCCGAGGTCGACGTCGTCCTGCTCGGCTGACGGCGCTCGGCGCCCCGGCCGGCGCGGGGCCGGTCCGGTGAGCGGGCGCGGCCTGCGCCGCAGGGCGGGCCGCGATGGCGGTACCGTGTCGCGCACAGCAGCCCGCGTGTCACAGCCGCGGGGCCCTGACCGGGAGCGCGACACCGCATGAGTACGCAGGACCGACTGACGCACATCGACGAGGCGGGGGCCGCCCGCATGGTCGACGTCTCCGGGAAGGACGTCACCGCGCGCACCGCACGCGCCAGTGGCCGCGTCCTGGTATCGCCGCGCGTGGTCGAACTCCTGCGCGGCGAGGGCGTACCCAAGGGCGACGCCCTCGCCGTCGCGCGCATCGCGGGGATCATGGGCGCCAAGCGGACCCCCGACCTCATCCCGCTCTGCCACCCGTTGTCAGTGGCAGGTGTCAAGCTTGATCTGTCGGTCGCGGACGACGCCGTGGAGATCCTCGCCACGGTGAAGACGACGGATCGTACGGGCGTGGAGATGGAGGCACTCACCGCGGTCGCCGTCGCCGGACTCACCGTCATCGACATGGTCAAGGCGGTCGACAAGGGGGCGGTCATCACGGACGTACGGGTGGAGGAGAAGACGGGCGGCAAGTCGGGCGACTGGAGCCGGTCGTGACGGGGGAGCCGGGTGCTGTCGTGGGAGCCGAGCGGGGTGCGGGCGCGGGCGCGGTGCCGTATCGCGCGCTGGTCGTGACCGCGTCGAACCGGGCCGCGGCCGGGGTGTACGCGGACCGGGGCGGGCCGTTGGTGGTGGCGGGGCTGGAGGCGTCGGGGTTCGTGGTGGACGGGCCGCGGGTGGTGCCGGACGGGGAGCCCGTCGAGGCGGAGCTGCGCGCGGGGACGGCGGCCGGGTACGACGTGATCGTGACCACCGGGGGTACGGGCGTCTCCCCGACCGACCGCACCCCGGAGGCGACCCGGGCGGTGCTCGACTACGAGGTGCCGGGCATTCCGGAGGCCATCAGGGCGTTCGGCAGGGAGAAGGTGCCCACGGCGGCGCTCTCCCGGGGGCTCGCCGGGGTCGCGGGCCGGACCCTGATCGTCAACCTGCCGGGATCCACCGGCGGGGTGAAGGACGGACTCGCGGTCCTGGAGCCCCTGTTGGGGCACGCGGTGGCGCAGCTCCGCGGGGGCGACCATCCGGCGCCGGGGACCGGGGGCGGACCGATCGCGTCCGGCGACGACCGCCGGGAGAGCGGAAGTGGGCGGGACGTGTCTCCCGGTGACCGGCGGGCGGGCGGAGAAAGTCCGGTCGTGTCCCACGGTGAGCGGCGGGAGACCGCCGGGGAGAACCACCCCGGATCCACCGGGGAGAACCGCTCCGGATCCACCGGGGACCACTCCAGATCTAGTGGGGGTGCGAGCTGAACAGCCCGTCCTGGCCCGTCGAACTGGCGGAGGGTGGAGTCGTCCTCCGGCCGATAAGGGTGCGCGACCAGCGGGCCTGGCGCGAGGTCAACCGGCGCAACCGCGACTGGCTGCGGCCCTGGGAGGCGACCATCCCGCCGCCCACGCCCAGCGGGCCGATCGCGCACCGGCCGACGTACCGCCAGATGGTCCGCCACCTGCGCTCGGAGGCCAACGCCGGCCGGGTGCTGCCCTTCGTCATCGAGTACGAGGGGCGGCTCGTCGGCCAGTTGACGGTCGCCGGGATCACCTGGGGGTCGATGTGTTCGGGGCACGTCGGCTACTGGGTGGACGAGGCGGTCGCGGGCCGCGGGGTGATGCCGACCGCGGTCGCCCTCGCCGTCGACCACTGCTTCCGCACGGTCGGGCTGCACCGCGTCGAAGTCTGCATTCGCCCCGAGAACGGCCCGAGCCGCCGGGTGGTGGAGAAACTCGGATTCCGGGAGGAGGGACTCCGGCCGCGTTATCTCCACATCGACGGGGCCTGGCGGGACCATCTCGTCTTCGCGCTCACCGCCGAAGAGGTACCGGAGGGGTTGCTGGCGCGGTGGCGACGGGCGCGGGCCCAGCGGGCGCAGTGGCGGCAGCCCGGGCAGTCGGGCGGTTCCGCGAAATGAAACGGGCGTTCGATTTAAGGGGTGGATGGTCGCTTTCGAGTCCGACCGATCGGCGATCGGGTGACCGCCGACTTGCGAACGGTTCGGTGCTGTTCCGCGATCGGTCGCTGTCGGCTCGTACCGGTCCGTGAATGGTCCGGCGGCGGTCAACTGCCGGTCCGCGGGCGGTCCGTAGCCGGTCGACCACCGCTCGGCGATCGGCCCCTGATCGGCTCCCGATCGGTCCACGACCGGTCGGCGGGTGATCGTCCCGCGGTCATGAATTCACCGGTTTGGCGGCCCGCTGATCGCATCGGTCACAAAAAAAGCTCGAAATATCAGCCAGATCGTGCGACACACCGGCCCAATTGGCGGATGGCCTCACGTAAACCCCTCTACCGTGTGAGGCGTGAGCAGCAGCGGCCTCATCTACGCAGTCATCGTCGGGGCCTGGGCCGCCTACTTGGTGCCCATGTGGCTCCGTAGGCAGGACGAGCTGAATGAGGCCCGTCCGACGGAACGCTTCAGCACCGCCATCCGGCTGCTGTCCGGACGGGCGGGCATGGAGCGCCGTTACGCCAAGGACCTGCGGGCGCGCTCCGCCGAAGAGGGGGAGCACGCCGCCGACCCGGACGCGGCCACCGACTCGGTGGACGTCCGGGCCTTCGCCATGCCACCGGCCGGGCCGCGGGTCCGCGCCCGGGTCGAGGCGGAACCGGCGGGGGCGGAGCCCCAGCGCCGGGAACCGCGGCCGGAGACGGCGCCGGCGCGGCAGGGGAACGCGGCGCCTTCGGGGCAGCAGGTGCCGAAGGGGGCGCAGGCGGCGGCCGGGTCCAACAGCCGTACGGCGAAGCCCGGGGCGCAGCCGAAGCAGCAGTCGCAGCCGCAGCCGCAGTTGAACGCGATGTCGGCATCTGGGTCCGCATCAGGATCGGGATCAGGATCGGGATCGGCGCAGGTACCCGCGCCGCGGGCGCGTCGTGGGCAGGTGTCCTCGGCGGAGGCCGCCGCGCGCGCCCGGCGCACGAAGGTGCTCGCGCGGCGTCGGCGTACGACCGTGCTGCTCTTCGTCGCGTTCACGGTCGGGGCGGTCGTCGCGGCGGTGGGCGGGATGGCGTTCCTGTGGGCGCCCGGGATCCCGGCGGTGCTGCTGAGCACGTACATCGCGTATCTGCGGACGCAGGAACGCAAGCGCTTCGCGTTCCAGATGGACCGGCGCCGGGCCGAGGTGGCCGCGCAGCGGCTGCGCGAACGGCAGCCGAGGCGGCGCCCGCCGGCCGACCACGACGCGGACGAAGCGGAGGACGGACCGGAGGCGGCCACCGACCCCGGTCTCTCCGCGCTCGCCGCGGACCGCCGGGCACTCGTCGAGCAGACGGACCACGCCGAGTGGGTCGACCAGCAGCGCGAACGGCAGCGCCGACCGGGCCACGGCGAGAGCTGGGACCCGGTTCCGGTGCCGCTGCCCACGTACGTGACCGCGCCGGTCGCGCCGCGGGCCACCCCGGACGTCGACCTGAGCGACCCGGACACGTGGAGCGCGGCCCGCTCAAGCACGGCGGAACCGGCCGGTGGCCGGGGCGCCGAGGCGGGCGGGGCGACGGGGGCCGATGTGTCGGCGGGTGATCCGGGCGCCGCCGAGACGGCCGACGACTGCGACGACGACGCCTCCGGCGAAGCGCGCCCGGAGGACGGCTCCCGCGGCGACGCCCGCCGCCGCGCCGCGTCCGCCCGCCGGGCCCGCGAACGGGGCCGTACGCCCCTGTTCGACCAGTACGAGGACGGCAGCCGGCCTCGCGCCGCGAACGAATGACGGTCTCGCACGGCCCTCCCTGACCAGCCGGGAACGGATTTCCAAGCACCGGTAACGGGGTGCTAGAGTTTCACTCGTTGCAAGGGCCTGTGGCGCAGTCCGGTAGCGCACCTCGTTCGCATCGAGGGGGCCAGGGGTTCGAATCCCCTCAGGTCCACGCACGATTGTTCTTGAGTTGGCTCAGGGGCAGTTGACGAGATCCCGCCGATCTTCATGATCGGTCGGGATCTTTGTCGTTTCCGGGGCTTGTTTCGAGCCTGTGCGGTGAGTCTGTCCGGGGTGGGCCCGTCGTGGGCGGCGTGTGGTGTACGTCACCGGAACCCGGGGTCGGGTGCGGACAGCCGACGGGGGTGACGCGAAATATGCGTACCCGGGTACGGGCCGGGGAATCGACGCCGAAGGGGGCTCGCTGCGGCCCTGGTTGCTGGGCATCGCCACCAACATGGCCCGCAACCAGCACCGCGGCGACCGGCGCTACCGGGCCGCCGCCCGCGCGGAGGCCGCCGTACCCGACCGCGCGGACTCGGTCGCCGGCCAGGTCGACGACGGCCGCCGCGCAGGCGCTCGGGGTGCCGGTCGGCACGGTCCGCTCCCGGCGGTCCCGGGCCCGCGCCAAGCTGCGCAAGCTCACCGATGCCGAACTGACCCGGCCGGACGAGCCGTTGACGGAGAAGGCGAGCAAGACGACGAGGAAGACGGAGAAGGAGGGGAAGGCGGAGAAGGCGGGGAGACGGGAATCCGTTTCTGGTTCTCGACAGGTAAGAGGCGAATCGCGTCAACGCGGTCCGGTCCGCACCGGAAGGAATCCGATGAACGCGAACCCGTCCCGGCCCCACCCGGCCGAGTGGGAGGAGACCGCACACCTCCCGCCTCCCGTGGAACGCGACCTGCCTGCGGGCCGCCCCCAGTTCCACAAGGAGCGACTGATGACCCAGATCGACCAGGACACGCAGGCCGAGCGGGCGGCAGAAGTCGACCAGGCAGCGCAGGCAGCGCAGACCGCCGGGGACCGTAAGCCGTCGTGGCGCGACCGCTTCCCGCGTTCCGCCGTCCTCCTGCCGGTGACCGCTCTCGCCCTCGCCGGGGCGGTCCTCGGCGGCATCGCCATGGGGAACGGCGGCGGCAGCACCGCGACCGGAACCACGGCCGGCGGCTCCAAGAGCGTCACCCTGGACCAGTCCGGCGACGTCACCCCGCACAATTCCGCGGGCGCCCTCGCGCAGGACCAGTCCTCCGGGGCGAGCCTGGAGCGTCCGTCGTACGACTACCTGGCCACCCTCACCACCGACCCCGACAAGCTCCTGGCCAAGGTCTACGAGGAGGCCAAGGGGCACGGTTCCTCCGCCGACCAGGAGGCGTTCACCGTCATCGGTGACCTTCTCGTCGAGAGCTACCCCCCGGCCGCCCTCTACACGGCCCCCGCCAAGATCCCCGGTGTGTTCCTGGTGCCCGACGCGGTCGATGCGACGGGCCGCCACGGTGTGGCCGTGGCCCGGCTCGACGAAGTCAGCGGTCAGCGCACCGAATGGATCTTCGACAAGAAGACCTCCGTCTTCCTCGGCGAGCACACCGTCCAGGTCAAGGCGGTTTCCGGCATCCCGACGAAGCCCGGCACCGTCGTGTACACCAGCGCCATCGTCGTCCGTACGATCGTCGACCACATGAAGCAGGTTCCGGCGCAGTCCGGCTGACGGCCGCTCGGCCACTCCCGGCCGCCCTGCCTGCCGCCTCGTGACTCAGCCCACAGGAACCCCGCGTCCGCCGCGGGGAGACCGACGGTGTGAAGCACGGGGGACAGGCAGGGCAGCCGGGAGGGCCGCCCGGGTGGGCAGGGCGCGCAGAAGGAGACGGAGGGGACGGGGCGGACCGGATACGGGAGCGGGTTCGGGACGGTGATCGGGACGCCGTCGCGTGGCTCTTCGACCGGTACGCGACGGTGGTCTACAACCACGCCCTCCGGCTCACCGGGGACCGGTCGGTGGCGGCGGAAGTGCTGTCGGAGACCTTCCTCGTGGCGTGGCGCACCCGCGAGCGAGTGGCGCAGGGGACCGGCTCGTTGCGCCCGTGGCTGCTCGGGATCGCCACCAACAAGGCATGCAACCACCGGCGCGGGGGCGGCCGCCTCCTCGCTCACCTGGCCGAGCAGCGGGGGCCGCAGGAAGTCGAGGACTTCGCCGACGCGTTGGTGGCGCGGATGGACGACAGGCGGGAACTGCCCGGGGGCCGCGGAGAGGCAACTGACAGGGTGGCGTTCGCTGCCCGGCCCATCGAGCGAGAAGGAAGCCCGATGACCGCCACAGGCGACACCGGCCGTGACGAGCGTGCCGACCACGTGGGGAGCCATGGAACCGGCGAGCACGACGACCTCGTCCGGCTGCTGCCGCATCTGGTCGGCCAGGACTTCCCGCTGAGCCGCCAACTCCACCCCAGGGAAGCCCTGATGAAACTGATCGACGACGAGACCGTAGAGCACGTCAAAATCATGCCGGACAGATCATGCCGGACAGGTCGGGCGGGACGGGTCTTGTGGGGGCGGATCTTGTACGACGCCGCTGACGGGCCAGGGTCGCGCACGGCCAGTCCGGGGGCGTGCACCGGCGCCTACCGGCCCGCCCTCTTCCGGGCCCTCTGGTTCCGCGCGCCCCCGCCTCGTACCCTCTGGGCATGCGGATCCTGCACCTCTCGGACACTCATCTCGACCGTCGCGACGCACCGGAGGGGCCCGGCAGTGATGCCGCGCGGTCCCTGCGGCTGCTGCTCGCCGAACTCCGGTACGTGCGCGATCTCGACGTCATCGTCGTCAGCGGGGACATCGCCGACGACGGGTCCGTGGAGGGGTACACCGCCGTGCGCGGGCTCGTGGGGGAGTTCGCCGCCGAGCGGGGGCTGCCCGTCGTCTACAGCACCGGCAACCACGACGAGCGGCAGAGCTTCGCGAAGGTGCTCGGGAGCGGGCATGTCGGTGTGGACGGGGGCGATCTGGCCGCTTTCGTCATTCCGTCGGGGGAGGGGGAGCGGGCTGCCGTCAGCGTTGTCGGGGGGTATCGGGTCGTCACCCTTGACTCGCTTGTGCCGGGGAAGGGGTACGGGCACCTGTCGGCGGCCCAACTCGGCTGGTTGCGGGAGCTGTTGGCCGTGCCTGGCGCCGAGCACGGCACCGTTCTTGTTTTCCATCACCCGCCGTTCTCCCTCGACTCGGAGCTTCAGCGCGCTCTCGGGCTGCGGAATCCGGGGGAGTTGGCCGAGGTGATCCGGGGGACTGACGTACGGGCCGTGCTGTGCGGGCACTTCCATCTTCAGCTCTCCGGGTTTCTCGGGGGTGCGCCCGTGTGGGTCACCCCGGGGGTCGTCAGCCGCGTCGACCTCACCGCCGTGCCCGGGACCGAGCGGGCCCTGCTCGGGCCCTCCGCCTCGCTCGTCCAACTCGGTGGTGAGCAGGGGCCGTTGTTCCACACCCTGCACGCCCGCGATCCGCGCTGGGGCGAGACCGTCTACGAGATCGGGGAGGAGAAGGTGCGGGACGTCATCGCGCGGCTCGGTCCTTCGCCGATTGAGCCGATTTAGCTGATTGAGCCGAGTGAGTCGATTGATCGGTCCGGCGGTCGGCTCGCATAGCCGGTACGGGTACTTGTACTGGTGCCGGTGTCTTCGGCTTCCGCCTCCGTCGGCCCGGCAGCCACCAATTTCCCTCGCCCATCAGGGCCATGAGCGCGGGAGCCACCAGCAACCGGATCGCCGTCGCGTCGATGAGGACCGCGAGGGCCAGGCCCAGGCCCACCACCTTCAGCAGGACCAGGCCCGAGGTCGCCAGCGCCGACATCACCACGATCACGACCGCCGCCGACGCCGTGAACAGGCCCGCCGTGTGCTGGACGGCGCGGGCCACCGCCTCGCGGGTCGGGGCGCCCGCGGCGTGCTCCTCGACCGCGCGGGACAGCAGCAGCACCTCGTAGTCCATCGACAGGCCGAAGGCCACGCACAGCACGAGGACCGGGGTCAGGGTGTCCGTCACGCCCGTCGCCGTGAAGCCCAACAGGCCGTCCAGGTGGCCCTGTTGGAAGACGAACACCAGGATGCCGAACGTGGCCGTCAGGCTGAGTGCGTTGAGGGCCAGCGCCTTCAGGGGCAGGACCACACTGCGGGTGCACCAGCCGAGCAGCAGCAGTGTGACCGCCGCGATCAGGGCCAGCGCGGGGGCCAGGTGGTCGCGGATGGCGTCCTGGAGGTCCGCCAGCCAGGCGCCCGTTCCGCCCACCAGCGCGGGTACGGGTGCCGGGACCGCCCGTACGGCGCGCGCGGTCGCCACGCTCTGCGGGGTCTCCGGCGACACGTCCGTCAGCGCGGCCAGCCAGACGCCCGCCTTGGACGCGTAACTCCCGTCCGGACGGCCGGACTTGTCGCGGTGGCCGGAGGTGTAGGAGCCCGTCGCCGTCTCCACTCGGCGCACGTGGGGGAGGGTCGATACCTCGCGTGCGTACGTGTCCAGGGCCGTAGTCCCTTGTCCCGTATGCGCGTTCAGGCCCGGCAGGACCACCGTCACGGGGTGCAGCCCGTCGTAGTCGAAGTCGCGGCGCAGGGTTTCCGTCGCCTGGCGGGTCGGGGACGACGGCGGCAGCGAGCGGTCGTCCAGGGCGCCGAAACGGGCGTGGGTGAAGGGGAGGACCAGGGCCGTCAGTACCGTGCCCAGTAGTACCAGGACCAGCAGGGGGCGGCGCATGACCCGGTGTGCCAGGCGGTACCAACTGCCCTGCTCGACCGGGGTGTTGGGCTTCCGCTGTCGTCGGCGCGGCAGGGCCAGGGCGTCCACCTTCGGGCCCAGCAGGAGCAGTGCCGCGGGCAGGGCCGTGACCGCCAGGGCCGCGCTCGTCGCGACCACCGCGATGCCGCCGTACGCGATCGAGCGGAGCATCTCCACCGGGAAGAGGACCAGCGCCGCCAGGCTGCCGATCACCGTCAGGGCCGAGCACACCACCGTGCGGCCGGTCGTGCGGACCGTGGTGACCAGGGCGTCGTAGGGGGTGTCGGCCGTGGCGCGTTCCTCGCGGTAGCGGGCCAGGACGAAGAGGCTGAAGTCGACGGCCAGGGCGAAGCCGAGGGCCGTGACCAGGTTCAGGGCGAACACCGACACCTCGGTGACCTCGCACAGCGCGCGCACGATCGCCGTGGCCGCCACCATCGCCGAGAGCCCGACCAGCAGCGCCAGGCCCGCCGCGACCACCCCGCCGAACACCGCCACCAACACGCAGGCCACCAGCGGGGCTTCGAGAAGTTCGGTACGGAACAGGTCCGTTCGGCTCTGCTGCTCCACCGCCAGCCGTACCGCCGTCGGGCCCGTCGCCCGTACCTCCAACGGGCCCTGCCTGCCCGTCAGTCGGTCCAGCAGGGGCTGGACGTCGCGGTGGGCGTCCGCCTCCGTGGTGTCGATGCGCAGGTGGATCAGGGCCGTGCGGCCGTCGCGGCCACGGAGGGAGGCGGTCCGGGCGGGCCAGTACGAGCCGACCGCCACCACCTTCGGCATCCGGGCCGCCCGCCGCGTCAACTGCCGTCCCGCCGCCGCCACTTGGGCGTCGTCCACCGAACCGCCCGCGCTCGCGCCGACCACGAGCGTGACCGTCGGGGCGCCCCCGTGGAACTCCTTCGTCAGCAGCTCGTCCGCGCACGTCGACTCCGCGCCCGCCGGAACGGTTCCGCCGTGCCGCAGTTCACCGGCCACGCCCGCCCCCGCGACCGCCGCGGCCAGCACCAGGCACGCGGTGAGCGCGAGCGCCCGGACCGGACGGCCCAGCACCAGCCGGGCCAGACCGCCCAGGACGTCAACCCGCCTGCGGGGCATGCTCATCGCTCGTTCCTCGGGGAGGCACTCGGGGAGGCATTCTGGGAGCTGCTCCGGGAGTTGTTCTGGAAGCTGTTCTGGGAGTTGTTCTGGGAATCGCCGGGGGCCGCGCTCTTCGGCGGCGCGAAGTCGTCCACGTACTCCTGGCCCGACAACTCCGCGACCGTCCGCATCAGTTGGAGCGTCAGGTCGCGCAGTGTCACCGTCGTCGGGAAGCCGTCCGAACGGCGGTCGCGCCGCTGGAACTCCTCGTACGCCAGCGGGCGCCCGAAGCGGATGCGCACCGGGTGCGGGCGCAGTCCCGTCGTGCCGATCGGCTGGACGCGGTCGGTGCCCGTGATGCCGAACGGCACCAGCGGTACCCCGTGCGTCAGCGCGAGCCCCGCCGCGCCCGGACGGCCCCGGTACAGGCGCCCGTCGGCCGAGCGGGTGCCCTCCGGGTAGAGCACCAACGAGGCGTCCGCGGCGAGGACTTCGGCCGCGCGGGCCAGCACCTCGCGGGCCGCGGCCGGGGCGCCGCCGCGGTCCACCGGGACGATGCCGAGCCGCGTGCACATCAGCCGGGTGAACCGGCCGCCCAGCCCCGGCGCGTGGAAGTACTCCTGCTTGCCGAGGACGGTCAGCCGCCGGGGCAGGGCGGCCATCAGGAAGAACGAGTCGCAGACCGACAGGTGGTTGCCGGCCAGCAGCACGGGGCCCCGGGCCGGTACGTGCTCGGCGCCCTCGACGGTCGTCGGGCACAGCGTGGCCGAGGCCAGCCGCATCAGGGCCCGCAGGGAGCGGTAGGTGTGCGTGTGCGTGGGCGTGTGCGTGTGGGTGTGGGTGGGGTGGCTGCTGGTGTCAGGCATCGGGTATCAGGCTCGTGCTCTTCCGGCTTCCGGCTCTTCCGGCTCTTCAGGTGGGTGGGGCCATGCGGTTGAGGGCCTCCTGCCAGTACGGCGCCAGGTCCCGGGCGCCCGGCGTCGCCGCGTCCGCGGTGAAGGAGCAGACCGCCCGGTCGTGGCAGAGGGCCAGCACGGGCTGGTAGGGGAAGTTGGCGGGCAGGCAGTTGAGGCCGGTGAGGCGGCGGGCGCGGCGGCCCGCGAAGCCGAGGTCCGCGGCCAGTGGCAGCACGGTGGTCTGCACCCCGCAGCGGGCGTAGATCCGCTCGGACAGACCGCAGACGCCGTCGGCGTCGAGCCGGCCGAGCGCGTCCCCGAGCGCCCACTTCAGCGCCGGGTCCCGGTACCGCTCCAACTGCCGGGACAGCATCCGGGCCCGGCGGCCGAGGTCCTGCTCCGCCCACGCGGCGTCCAGCAGCGCGACCCCGAAACGGTTGCCCGCGTAGGGAGTCGGGTCCGTGGGCGCCAACGAGACGGGTACGGCGATGCCGTGCGGTCGTCGGCGGGCGGTCGTCCAGCCGGTCGCGTCGGTGCGCTGGGCGGCGTACGACAGCGCGGCGAGGTGCACGCCGAGCACGGTGGTGCCCAACTCCCCGGCTGCCACCCGCACTTGGGCCAGCGGCACGGTCACGGCCGACAGCACCCGCCGCCCGGCCCGCGCCCCGGGCAGCAACGGCCGCCGCGGCGCGGGCAGCAACAGCCGTACGGAGGCGGCGGCGTTGCGCACGTGCGCGGTGAGGGCCGCGCCGCCGGTGGGGCCCGTGGCCGCCGTAGTCTCCGGTGCCGTCGTGTGGGCGGGCTCCCGCAGGCCGAACAGGCGGCGGATCAGACGGGCGAGGCTCACGCCGTCGTGCAGGGCGTGATGGCCGCGGTAGCAGAGGAGTTGACGGTCCGAAACGGAGTCGTGGACCAGCCATACGCCCCACGGGCACTGAGGGCGCGGCGGCGCGATGTTCAAAAGGGCGTCGTACGCGGCGGGTTCGCCGTCCGGCGCCGTCAACTCCCGTACGTGGTCGTCGAGATGAGGTGCGCAGGCGGCCAGTGGGGGCAGCAGGCGCAGGCGGCGGCGCAGGTGGGTGCGGACCTCGTCGAGGGACGGGGGGCGGCCGGTGGTGTCGAGTTCCAGTACGGCGCCGATGTGCAGGTAGTGCCCGGCGGCCGTGCCCTCCATCTCCCGGATGGCCCGGTCGACGGCGGGGAACGCGACGGCCCCGCCCCCGGCCCTCCCGCGGCTCACTCCCCGGACCGCAGTTCCGGCCAGACCAGCGTCGTCGCACCCCAGGCGAGACCGGCGCCGAAGGCCGCGAGCACCACGCGGTGGCCGGGGCGCAGGCTGCCGTCGGCGTTCGCGTGGTCGAGCAGCAGCGGGACCGAGGCGCCGCTGGTGTTCCCCACGTACTCGATGTTGGACAGGCACCGCTCGGCGGGCACGCCGAGGCGGCGCGCGAGGGCGGCGGAGATACGGGCGTTGGCCTGGTGGGTGGCGAACCGGTCCACGTCCGCCAGGGACCAGCCCGCCAGCTCGGTGGCGCGCCGGGCCGCCGTACCCATGTGCTCCAGCGCCTGCTTGAAGACCTGCGTGCCGTCCATCTGGATGTAGGCGCGCGGGTTGCGTTCGGTGGGGCGGTAGCGGGTGAGCGCGCCGCCGTCGGGGACCTGGACCAGATGGGCCCGGTCGCCGTCGCTGCCCAGCACGAACGGGCCGAGCGCGCCCGGTTCGTCGGCCCGGCCCGCGCGTACGACGGCCGCGCCCGCGCCGTCCGCGAAGATGGGAGCGGTGTCCGGGTCGTCCGGGTCGAGCATCGCGGACATCGTCTCCGAGCCGATCACCAGGACGCGTTCGAAGGTCCCGGACCGCACGTAGGCCGCCGCCATCGACAGGCCGTACACGAAGCCCGAGCAGGCCGCCGCCAGGTCGACCGCGGCCACCCCGCTCAGCCCCAGCTTCGCCGCGACCTCGGGGGCACCGGCCGGGCCGAGCCGGTCGGGGGTGTTGGTGGCCAGCAGGACGGCGTCGACGTCGGCGTACCCCTGCGACTTCAGGGCGCGCGCCCCGGCCTCGACGGCCATCTCGACCGTCGCGGTCCCGGGCTCGGCGCGGCGCCGCTCGCGCACGCCGACCCGCTGCCGGATCCACTCGTCGGTCACGCCGAGGCGCTCGGCGATCTCCGCGTTCGGTACGACGACGGGGGGCAGCCAGGAGCCGAGACCGCACAGGACGCCGGCCTCAGCCGCGAGCGCAGTGGGTGCGGTCGTCATCAGGTGGTCGCGCCGGTGCGGGCCGCGTGGGCCGTCAGGAGGTCGGCCATGTCGCCGACCGTGCGCAGGCCGTGGAGTTCGTCCTCGTCGACGGTGATGCCGAGTTCGTCCTTGGCGATCAGGACCAGTTCGGTGACCGCGAGCGAGTCCAGGCCCGCGGCCTCGGCCGTCGCGCCCGGCGTCACGGCGGCGGCCGGCAGCTGGAGCCTTTCGACCAGGACGTTCCTGAGCCATTCGTACACGGTTCTCCCCAAACCTCGACAGACATCGACACCGTCGACTGACCATCGACGGAGGCCGACGCGGGGTCCCGGGGGACTCGTGTCGGCGGTCCACAAAAGTCCCACAGGGGAGAGGGGGTCGCGGACGGCCGCGAGCGCGCCGACCCTGCTACGCCGGGGAATCGCGGGGCAGACGGGCCGCGAAGTGCACCCGAACGAGGGACGGCGACCGGGGCTCGGGAGGCCCCCAGTGGGTACCGGCGGCTACGAGTCCGGTGTCGCCGCCGTCGTGTCGAAGCCGTTCTTGACGTTGTCGAAGACGGGCCGGTAGGTGTCCCACTTCGCGTCCGGGGCGGAGAGGTAGATGTCGTACTCCGTGCCGCCCTCCTGGCCGAAGCCGAGGTCGATGGCGCGGAACACGCGTGCGCGGCCCTGGAAGGTGAACTCCCAGACGGCGGCGGGGAGCCCGCGGAACGAGGTCTTCTGCATGCGCAGTTTGCGGTACGACGTCGGGTAGTTGACCTTGGTGTTCGCCTCGATGTCCTGGAAGTGGCTGATCGGGTTCGTGCCGGCCGGGTACACCGTGCCGATGGTGATCTCGACCAGGCGGGTCGGGTCGATGTACGTGACCTGCTCCGCCGTCCGGCCCTTGAGCTTCCAGCCGTCCGGCACCGGGAAGGAGATGTCGAGCTGGGTGTCGCGGACGAGGTGGTAGCCGCCGGGGACGGGGGAGGCGGCGCCCGACGGAGTCGGTGACGCACTGGTGCCGGTGCCCGCCGTCGAGGCCGTGCCGTCGTCGCCGTGGGTGGCGTAGAGGGTGCCCGCGACCGCTCCGGCCGCGAGGAGGACCGCCGCGACCGCGAGGAGGGCGGGGCGTTTGCGGCTGCGCGGCCGGCCGGGGGCGGGCGGGACCACGGGGGTGCCCGCGACCGGGGTGGAGGCGGGGGCGGCGGCAGCGTTGGCGGCGGTGGTGGCGTCGGGGCCCGCGGCCGGGAGGTTGTTCTCCCGTGGCAGGACGGGGACCGGGGTGGGGCCGGTCGGGCCGCCGGAGACGGCGGTGCGCAGGGCGCGTTCGGTCTGCTCGGCCGACGGGCGGTCGGCGGGGTTCTTGAGCAGCAACAGTTCGATCAGGGGTTCGAGGGCGCCCGCCTGCTTCATCGGCGGCAGCGGGTCGACCGCGATGGCGTACACCGTCTCCACCGCGGTGTCCCGGTGGAACGGCGGGCGCCCCTCGACCGCCTGGTACAGGGTCGCGCCCAGCGCCCACAGGTCGGAGGCGGGCCCCGGCGTCTCGCCGCGCACCCGCTCGGGGGCCATGAAGTCGACGGAGCCGACGACCTCGCCGGTCTTGGTCAGCGTCGAGGTGCCCGCGGTCATGGCGATGCCGAAGTCGGTGAGCACGACCCGGCCTTCGGCGCCGAGCAGCACGTTCGCGGGCTTGACGTCGCGGTGCAGGACCCGGGCGGCGTGCGCGGCCCGCAGCGCGGCGATCATGCCGAGGCCGATGCGGGCGGCCTCCTCGGGCGGCAGGGTGCGGCCACCGGCGAGCAGGTCGCCGAGGGTGAGGGCGGGGACGTACTCCATGACGATGCAGGGGCGGCCGTCGTCGTCGACGACGTCATGGACGACGATCACGTTCGGGTGCACCACCCGGGCGGCGCTGCGGGCCTCGCGGCGGGTGCGCTCGTAGAGGGTGGTCAACTCGTCGTCGGCCAGGTGCGGTTGGGTGTGCAGCCGCTTCACCGCGACCTGGCGGCCCAGCACCTCGTCCTCGGCGCGCCAGACGGTGCCCATGCCGCCCCGGCCGATCTCCTCGACGAGCCGGTACCGCCCGGCGACGAGCCGTCCCTCGTCCGGCTCGTTCGACACAGCGTGCACAGTTGTGCCCTCCGCCAGCTCTGCCTTGCTCTGATCCGTTCGCGTTCGATTTGCCCCGTCACAATAGCGGCCCTTTGTTAAGACATCGGAGGGGCGTGGGGTGCTGGGGCAGAGCCGTGACAGTGGGAGGGTTCCGGAGTGCCGGGGCCTCAGTGCCGGGGCCTCAGTGCCGGGAGAGGGGCAGCCGGACGGCCGGGGGGAGTGGCAGGCGGACGGGGGCGGCCTGGAAGGACTGGAGCATCAGGGCCGCGAAGCGGCGCGAGGCCGCCACCCGGATCTCGGGGGTCTCGGCGCGGATGCCCTCGTTCGCCATCAGCGCCAGGCTGAGGTCCTCCAGCACGAAGTCCTCGCGCAGGGAGCCCGCTTCCTTGGCCCGCCGCACCAGTTCGAGCAGCATGCGCAGGGTGCGGTCGCGGTCCGCGGCGAAGCCGGCCGCCTCGGGCAGCCGGGAGGTGAACGCGCGGGCGAAGCCGCGGTCGAGGGCGTGTGCCTCCATGATCCGCTCCAGCACCAGGCGGAACCCCTGCCAGGGGTCGGCCGCCGCCAGGCCCTCCCGCACGACGGCCGAGCACAGCGCGAGCTGCTCGGCGAACGCCTCCGTCAGCAGCGCCTCCTTCGTCCGGAAGTGCCGGTAGACGGTCGCGGGCCCGACCTCGGCGCGCCGGGCTATCTCCCGGACCGGCACGTCAAGCCCCTCCAGGGCGAAGGCGGCACGCGCGACGGCGAGGATGCGCTCGCGGTTGTCCCGGGCGTCGGAGCGGAGCGGGGGCATCCCGGTGGCCGGGGGCGCTGGTCGGCCTGTTTGGACCTGGGGCTGGTCCTGGACCTGGGACATCTGGGCCGTCGTCGCTCTCACTTCGGTTGAACGGACGGGGTGTTCCGTTACGTTCCCGGCCCATGAGAGCACTGCAATTCACCGAGTACGGTCCGCCCGGCGTCCTGCACATCGCCGAGGTGCCGCCCCCGCACGCCGGGCCCGGCGAGGTCCGTGTCGCCGTACGGGCCTCCGGGGTCTCGCCCGGCGAGACGTACATCCGCGCCGGGACGCTGCGCGACGTCGTGCCCGTGACCTTCCCGTGGCGGACCGGGTTCGACGCGGCGGGTGTGGTCGACGAGGTCGGCGACGGCGTCACGGGCGTCCGCGTCGGGGACGAGGTGTTCGGCATGACGAGCCCGGCCGTGCGCGGGGCCAACGCCGACTTCGCGGTCCTGACCGCCTGGGCGCGCCGGCCGGCCCGCTGGAGCTGGGCGGAGGCGGACGGCGCCGCGGGCAGCGTGGAGACGGCCACGCGGGTGCTGGACCGGCTCGGGGCGGGCGCCGGGCACACCCTGCTGGTGCAGGGCGCGGCCGGGGCGGTGGGCACCGTCGCCGTACAGCTCGCGGTGGCGCGTGGCGCGGCCGTCGTCGGTACGGCGAGCGAGCGCAACCACGGGTTCCTGCGCACCCTGGGCGCGACGCCGACGACGTACGGGACGGGCCTGGCCGAACGGGTCCGCGCGCTGGCGCCCGCCGGGGTGGACGCGGTGTTCGACTGCGCCGGAGGGGCGCTGCCGGACCTCGTCGCCATCGCCGGCGGGCCGGGGCGCGTGGTGACGATCGCGCCCGACTTCACCGCGGCGGACCTCGGCGTGCACGTCTCGCACGGGGCGCCGGCCGAGGAGTCCGGCGAGGCGCTGGGCGCCCGTGCCGACCCGGTGGCGGTGCACGGCCTCGCGCTCGCGGTCACGCTCGCGGAGGCGGGACGACTGCGGGTGCCGGTCGCGGCGGAGTTCCCGCTGACGGAGGCGGCGGGCGCGCACGAGCTGAGCGAGACGCGGCACGCGCGCGGGAAGATCGTGCTGGTGCACTGACCGGCGGCGCTCTTACAGCTGCTTGGCGAAGCAGCGGCTCAGCGGTTCGTTGCGGTAGTGGCCGAACTTGGTGCAGGGCTCGTACCCGCTGGACGTGTACAGGGCGATTGCCTCGGGCTGCTTGATGCCGGTCTCCAGGACCATGCGGACGCGGCCGGCGGCGCGGGCGTCCTCCTCCAGCGCGGCGAGGATCCGCCGGGCGATGCCGCGTCCGCGTGCCTGTTCGATCACGAACATCCGCTTGATCTCGGCGTCCCCGTCCGTGTACCCGTCCTCGTTCGTCTCCTGGCCGCGCCAGCCGCCGGTGGCGAGCGGGGTGCCGTCGGCGTCGTAGGCGATCAGGTACAGCCCGGCGGGCGGGGCGAACATCGACGGGTCGAGGGGCGTGACGTCGCCCTCGTCCTCGTACCGGGCGGCGTATTCGGCCTGGACCTCGTCGTTGAGCTTGACGGCGTCGGGGTGGTCGAAGGCGACGGGCTGAATATTCATGCCGACTAGCGTACGACTATGCGGTCGGCGGAGGCGATGTCTTTACTCGTTGGCCTCAGTGGGGGATGTTCTCGATGATGTCGCGGCCTCCTTGCCGCAGCAGTTCGGCGCAGACGCGGGTGCCGAGGGCGGTGGGGTCGTGCGGGGGCTCGCCGTGGAGGTGGGCGTGTACGAAGGTGGTGCCGTCGGGGGAGAAGACCATGCCGCGCAGGCTGAGCCGGCCGTCGGGTTCGGTGACGCAGTGGCCGGCGATGGGGCTGTTGCAGTGTCCGCGCAGGCCGTGCAGCAGGGCGCGTTCGGCGGTGATCTCGGTCGTGGTGCGCTCGTGGTCGAGGCGGCGGAGCAGGGCGCGGACGCCGTCGTCGTCCGTACGGCATTCGAGGGCGAGGGCGCCCGCGCCGACGGCGGTGAGCATCTCGTCGAGGCCGAACACGTGCCCGGCGCGGTGGGACAGGCCGAGCCGTTCGAGGCCGGACGAGGCGAGGATCATCGCGTCGAACGGGGTGTCGGTCGGCCGGGTGCCGTCGAGCTTCTCGATCCGGGAGCCGACCGCGCCGCGCACCCGCACGACGTCGAGGTCCGGGCGGACCCTGCCGAGCTGCGCCTTCCGCCGTACGGCGGAGGTGGCGACGGTGGCGCCGAGGGGGAGGTCGTCGAGGGTGCGCCGCGCGGAGCCCGCCGGGAAGACGAGGACGTCGCGGACGTCGTCGCGTGCGAGGTGGGCGGCGAAGACGAGGCCGTCGGGCAGGGGGACGTCGCCCGGCACGTCCTTGACGCAGTGCACGGCCATGTCGACCCGCCCGCGCCGCACCAGCTGGTCGATCTCCTTGACGAACAGCCCCTTGCCGCCCAACTGGGCGAGATCTCCTTGCCACTTGTCGGCCCGGGTCGTCACCGGCACGACCTCGACGGCGAGTTCGGGCTCGTGCTTGCGCAGCAGCGCGGATACGTGCTCGACCTGGGCGAGGGCCATGGGGGAGCTGCGGGTGCCGATGCGCAGGGTCCGGGCGGGGAAGTCGGTCGTGGCGTCGGGCGTGGCGTCGGTCATGGCGTCCCTTCTCGTGTCGGAATCACGGTAGACCGCGCGGCCGGGTGTTCCGGCGGGGACCGGGTGTTCTGGAGCGGGCCGGCGCCGTCCGGTGTGACAGCCTGTCCTCCGGCCCGAGGGAAGAAATCGGCCGGGAAAGGACTGGGTGAGGGTTGTGCTCACTGTGACCAGCGTGAACGTGAACGGGCTGCGGGCCGCCGCGAAGAAGGGTTTCGTGGAGTGGCTGGCCCAGACGGCCGCGGACGTGGTGTGCCTCCAGGAGGTGCGGGCCGAGCCGCAGCAACTGCCGGAGGCGGTACGGCAGCCGGACGGCTGGCACGTCGTGCACGCGCCCGCCGCCGCCAAGGGCCGCGCGGGCGTGTCCCTTTACACCCGCCGCGAGCCCGACCGCATCCAAGTCGGCTTCGGCTCCGCGGAGTTCGACGGCAGCGGCCGTTACGTCGAGGCCGACCTGCCCGGCGTCACGGTCGCCTCCCTCTACCTGCCCTCCGGCGAGGTCGGCACCGAACGGCAGGACGAGAAGATCCGGTTCATGGCCGAATTCCTCGACCACCTCAAGGAGTTGCGGCAGCGCGCCGCCGCCGACGGCCGCGAGGTCGTCGTCTGCGGCGACTGGAACATCGCCCACCGCGAGGCCGACCTCAAGAACTGGCGCGGCAACACCAAGAACTCCGGCTTCCTGCCGGAGGAACGGGAGTGGCTGGGCGCCGTGTTCGACCCGGTGGCGGGGGGTTACGTCGACGTCGTACGCGCCCTGAATCCGGACGTCGAGGGCCCGTACACGTGGTGGTCCTACCGCGGCCGGGCCTTCGACAATGACGCGGGCTGGCGCATCGACTACCACGTCGCCACGCCGGGGCTCGCCGCGAAGGCGGTCAAGGGGGAGGTGGAGCGGGCGGCCACGCATGGGGAGCGGTGGTCGGATCATGCGCCGGTGAGTGTGGTGTACGAGGTGTGACGACAGGGGCCCGCCTACGGCTCCTGGTTGAGCCGTCGGTCCAGTGCCAGTGAAAGTTCTGCCTGGACCATGCTGCGGGCCAGGGGGCGCAGGCGGCGGATGTCCTCCGGGGTGTGGGGGCCCGTGGTGGCGAGCAGGGTGGTGAAGAGGTCGGCCAGGGCTTCGGCGTGGTCGCGGAGGGTGCGGCCCGCGCGGAGGACCTCGGCCAGGGGGACGCCCTCGCGGACCAGGGCCGCCGAACCCTCCAGCAGGCGGCGGCTGATGTGCACGATGTCGACGCCGTCCGTGCCGAGGTAGCCGAGGTCGAGGGCCGTCGCCAGGTTCTCCGCGGTGGCCTCGGCGCCGAAGGCGTCCGCCAGGGCCTCCGGGGTCAGGCGGACCGGGGTCTCCTCCGTCGGCTCGCCCAGGCCGAGCAGGTCGCCCACCTCGCGGCCGTGGTCGAACGCCTCCGCCAGTTCGGCGATGCCGCTGAGGGTGTGGCCGCGGTCCAGGAGCGCCGAGATCGTGCGCAGCCGGGCCAGGTGCGTGTCGTCGTACCAGGCGATGCGGCCCTCCCGGCGCGGGGGCGGGAGGAGTTTGCGTTCGCGGTAGAAGCGCAGGGTGCGGACGGGGAGGCCGGCCAGGGTCGCCAGTTCCGCCATGCGGTACTCGCGGGGGGTGTTGGGTTCGCGTGGGCCGCCGCCCTTGTCGTCGTCCTCTGCCACGCTCGAACCCTAAGCCGTACCCGCGGTACCCGCGGCGGAGCCGCTGATGTCAACGTCCTGCTCCCGACCCCTACCCATCGGTACGGGGCTGTCCTACGCTCCTCATCGTGCCAGTAAACACTGGCACGGTTCGCGTGCGATGCGAGGAGGCGTCGGATGGTGCCGAAGGTGCCGCAAGGGTCACAGGTGCCGCACGTGCGGGTCGCCGTCGTCGGGTCCGGGTTCGGTGGGCTCGGGGCCGCGGTGCGGCTGCGGCGCGAGGGGGTCACCGACTTCGTCGTGCTGGAGCGGGCCGGCGGTGTCGGCGGTACCTGGCGCGACAACAGCTATCCCGGGTGCGCCTGTGACGTGCCCAGCCATCTCTACTCGTTCTCCTTCGCGCCCAATCCCGACTGGCCGCGCACCTTCTCCGGGCAGGGGCACATCCGCGCGTACCTGGAGCACGTCGCCGATGTCTTCCGGCTGCGGCCCCACATCCGCTTCAACTCCGAAGTGAAGATGATGACGTGGGACGGGGAGCGGTTGCTGTGGGTCGTCGAGACCTCCTCCGGGACCCTCACCGCCGATCTCGTCGTCTCCGCCACCGGGCCGTTGTCCGACCCGAAGGTTCCGGACGTGCCCGGGCTCGACCGTTTTCCCGGCAGGGTTTTCCACTCCGCCCAGTGGGATCACGGCTACGAGCTGCGGGGCAAGCGCGTCGCCGTCGTCGGGACCGGGGCCTCCGCGATCCAGCTCGTGCCGGAAGTCCAGCCGCTGGCCTCCCAGTTGACGCTCTTTCAGCGGACTCCGCCCTGGGTGCTGCCCCGCGTCGACCGGCCGATCAGCCGGGCCGAGCGCTGGGCCCACCGGCAACTGCCCTTCACCACCCGGCTCCGTCGTGGATACCTGTGGGGGATCCGGGAGTTGCAGGTCCAGGCGTTCACCAAGCGGCCCAACCAGCTCGGTCTGGTGGAGCAGTTGGCGCGGCGGCACATGGCCCGGTCGGTCAAGGACCCTGTGCTGCGGGCCGCGTTGACGCCCGACTACCGCATCGGCTGCAAGCGGATCCTGCTCTCCAACACCTACTATCCGGCCCTTGGGCAACCCAACGTCGATGTCGTCACCTCTGCCCTTGCCGAGGTGCGCGGCTCCACGCTCGTCGCAGCCGACGGCAGCACCACCCCGGACGTCGACGCCATCGTCTTCGGCACCGGCTTTCACGTCACCGACATGCCGATCGCCGACCGGGTCGTCGGCGCGGACGGGCGGACGCTCGCCCAGGCGTGGGCGGACACCGGGATGCGGTCGCTGCGCGGGGCGAGTGTCGCCGGGTTCCCCAACTGGATGACGGTCATCGGGCCCAACACCGGTCTCGGGAACTCCTCCATGATCCTGATGATCGAGGCCCAGCTGAACTATCTCGCGGACTACGTACGGCAGTTGAGCGTGCTCGGTGGTGGCAGCTCCGGGCGGGTCGCCCTCGACGCCCGGTCCGCCGCCGTCGACGACTGGAACGACCGCGTCCAGGAACGCATGCGCCGCACGGTCTGGAACACCGGCGGGTGCACCAGCTGGTACCTCGACGACAACGGTCGCAACACCACCGTCTGGCCCGGTACGACGACGGAGTTCCGGGCGGCCACGCGCCAGGTCGACCTGGCGGAGTACGAGGTCCTTCGGGTGCCGCGGCCGCAACACGTGGGCTCTGTGGGGCAGTTGCAGGATCTGGGGGCGGAGTCATGAGTACTGTGCGCGAGTTGAGCGTCGGGTCGGCCGACGGGGCCCGGATCCACGTCGAGGTGCACGGGCGGGAGGGGGCGCCCGCCGTCGTCCTCGCCCATGGCTGGACCTGCTCGATCTCCTTCTGGGCGGCCCAGATCCGTGAACTCGCCGCCGGCGGGCACCGGGTGATCGCCTACGACCAGCGCGGTCACGGGCGCAGTCCCGTGCACGCCACCTGCACCACCACCGCGCTCGCCGACGACCTCGAAGCGGTGCTCGCGGCCACCCTCGCGCCCGGTGAACGGGCCGTGCTCGCCGGGCACTCCATGGGCGGCATGACCGTCATGGCGGCGGCCGGCCGGCCCGGGGTGCGGGAGCACGTGGCGGCCGTTCTGCTGTGCAACACCGGCAGTTCGCGGCTGACCGCGGAGTCGACGGTCGTGCCGATCCGGGCCGGGCGGTTGCGTACCTGGATCACCGGGCGGATCCTCGGCTCGCGCGCGCCGCTCGGTCCGGTCACGCCCGTGTCCCGGCGGATCCTCAAGTACGCGACCATGGGCCCCCGTTCGAGCCCCGAAGCGGTGGAGGTCTGCGCGCGGATCGTGCACGCGTGCCCGCGGCGGGCCCGGTACGCCTGGTCGCGTGTTCTCGCCGAGCTTCAACTGGACGACGCAGTACGGGAGTTGAATGTCCCGGCGGTGGTGCTGGCCGGGACGGCGGACCGGATGACCCCGCCCGCGCAGGCGCCCGCCGTGGCCGCCGCGCTGCCGCACTGTACGGAGTTGGTGGAGCTGCCCGGCATCGGGCACATGGGTCCGGTGGAGGCGGCCGAGCGGGTCACCGCGCAGGTCCAGGCCCTGGTACGGGCGTATCTCGACGTCGCAGCAGGCTCATCGGACGAGTTGAAGGAGGCGGGCGCATGAGTGGGGCCAACCCGGGGGGTACCCGGCGGGGTGTGCTGGAGGGGAAGGTCGCGGTTGTCACCGGGGCGGCGCGTGGTGTCGGCGAACTCCTCGCCCGCAAGCTCTCCGCGCGTGGTGCCCGCATCGCGCTCGTCGGGCTCGAACCCGAGGAGTTGAAGGCGGTCTCGCAGCGGTTGCACACCGACAACGAGTACTGGCACGCCGATGTGACCGACCATGCGGCCATGACCCGTGTCGCGGCCGAGGTCGAGGAGCGCTTCGGTCGGGCGGACGTCGTTGTCGCCAACGCGGGGGTCGCCGGGGGCGGGCCCTTCGCGGCGTCCGATCCCGACGCGTGGCGGCGGGTGATCGAGGTCAACGTCGTCGGCTCGGCCGTCACCGCGCGTGCGTTTCTGCCCGCGTTGGGGCGCAGCCGGGGGTACTTGTTGCAGATCGCCTCGCTCGCCGCGATCACTCCGGCGCCGATGATGTCCGCGTACTGCGCGTCCAAGTCGGGGGTGGAGGCGTTCGCGCACTGCCTGCGGGCGGAGGTGGGGCATCAAGGGGTGAAGGTGGGGGTCGCGTATCTGTCGTGGACCGATACGGACATGGTGCGGGGGGCCGATCGGGACGACGTGATGCGGGAGTTGAGGGCGAAGTTGCCGTGGCCCGCGAACAAGACGTACCCGCTGGGGCCGGCGGTCGACCGGCTGGTCGGCGGGATCGAACGGCGGGCTACGCATGTGTACGGGCAGTGGTGGCTGAGGGGGATGCAGGGGGGGGGGGGTGGGGTGCCGGTGGTGTTGGGGGTGGTGGCGCAGCGG
>LJCV01000287.1 GCA_001298575.1 Actinobacteria bacterium OK074 | reverse complement strand
CCCCCACCCCCTGAAACGTATCCACAACAGCCCCCCTCTTCGCCGGGTCGAACACCCCCTCCTCCTCTGTCGGCGTGATCTGGAAGCTCGGTTCGTACTGGGGCTTCAGCGCGTACGTCGACGTGTGCGCGGTCGGCAGTACCGCCACCGCCCCGCCGTCCTTCAGTCGCAAGGCGTACACCGTGTCCCGTACGACCTTCGCCGCCGCGTAACTCTTCGTCGCGTACGCCGAGTCCGTGCCGGAGTCGCGTTCCTGGTAGATCTTGATCGCGTCCTTGGCCACCGAGTTGGTCAGCGACAGCGACCTCCCCGTCGTCGTGCCGCCCGTCGCGAACAGGTCCTCGTACGCCGCGCTCACCTCGTCCGGCGCCAGCGCGCCCACCCGCTTCGAGGGATCCACCGCCGTGGCCAGGCCATCCGCACCCACCGCGATTGCCGGTACCGACGCGCCGTCCATGTACACCGCCGCCATCGCCTTCCAGCCGCCCGCCCCACCCTCCCGGTCGAAGACCAGCAGCGCCGGGTCCTTCGAACCGCTCGCCCTCGCCTCCACCGCGAACCACCCCTCGCCCGCCGGGATGTAGTACGTCCGGTCGGTGTACGAGAACGGTTTCGCGTAGGCGTCCTGGTCCGTCTTCGTCCAGGTGGCGAACGTCCGGTAGTCCGCCGTGCTCTGCGCGTTCAGCTGGCCGCCCTCGACCGTGGCCAGCAGGTTCGCGTTCCGCGTCGCGTTCGCCTCGTTGTTGACGGCCACGTAGTTGTCGACGATCTTCGCCGCCTCCGCCCGCGTCACCGCCCCCTTGAGCGCCGCGCCGTGCCCGGTGCCGGCCTCGGCCATCGGGTTCCAGGCGGCCCCACCCCCACCGCACCCCGCGAGGGCGAACACCGTCACACCCAGAACAGCCATTACGTACATACGTGTATGTATGCGTATACGTATATGCATACGTGCAGCCCGGACCACCGTCGAACTCCCCGTTCCCCCGTCGTTCCCCCGCTTGTGCATCATGTGCGGCGGTGAACGAAGCTAGCAGTCAGCTGTAGAGCACATCGGAGTGCTCGTGGGGGATTGTGTGCTGACCCGGTGGGCGGTGGCGCGTCACTCAAGCGGCGGGCGTAAAACACCCTTAGCGGGTGTAAAGCCAACAATCGCCCTCCCCGTATGCGGAATCGCTCCCTCTACCTGCCTTCACCCCTGTTTGCGCCCCGGCCGTCGAATTAGGATCCCGGTAGGCTCGGTTCGCCTCATCGCCCGCTGATTTCCCCGTACGGCACACGACGTTCCCCGTACGGCACACGACACGACGACCCAGGACACCCGCATGGCGCGACGCAGTACCTCCAGCCGCCCCACCGGCAACCCGTCGGGGCCGCGGAACCGTACGCCGCAGCCGGTCACCCTGCGTCGGCGTACCCCCGTGGACTTCCTGAAGGCGTTCCTCGCGTTCGTCGCGCTGGCCGTGCTGCTCGTGGGCGTGCCGGGGGCGCTGGTCGTGAGCGTCGGGTGGCCGTTGCCCCACGGGGCCCCCTCGCTGGACTGGTTGCAGCAGGAGATCACGGTCACGACGTTCATCCACGTGCTGACCGTCGTCGTCTGGCTGGCCTGGGCGCAGTTCACCGCGTGCGTGCTCGTCGAGATCAAGGCCGCGTTCTCCGGCGTCGGCATGCCGGGGCACGTGCCCGGCTCCGGGCCCAGCCAGCTGCTCGCCCGGCAACTCGTCGCCGCGCTGCTGCTGGTGACCGCGACCGCCGCGAGCTTCGCGCCCGGGCTGTCCCAGTTCGGGCAGAGCCTCGAAGGCAACCAGCGGGCCACCGTCGCCACCGCGCAGGCCACCCCCGGTGTCCCCGGCATCTTCGCCCAGCAACAGCAGGCCGTCGCCGACGCCGCCTCCGCCGTGTCCGAACAGGCCACGCACGCGGCGGCGCAGGCCGACAGCGGTACGTCCGCGGAGGGGTCCACGAAGTTCTACCGGATCCAGCCGCCGGAGGGGCGCCACCACGACTCACTCTGGGAGATAGCCCAGCGTCATCTCGGCGACGGGCGGCGCTACAAAGAGATCTTCGCGCTCAACAAGGACCGCGTGCAGCCCGACGGCTCCAAGCTCTCCGAGGCCAGCCTCATCCGCCCCGGCTGGATCATGGAGATGCCCGCCGACGCGACCGGCGGCGACCTCGTCGAGGCCCCCGCCACCACGGCCTCCACCGCCACCCCGGCTACGACGACACCCGCGCCCCAGAACCAGCACCAGACCGAGCACACCCAGCAGTTCCGCCAGGTCCGGCAGACACCCCAGGCCCAGACCGGCGGCGGCGCCCACACGGACCACACCGAGCGCGCCACCCCCATCACCGCCCCTGCCCACCAGACCGACGGCTTCGGCCTCCCCGAAGCCCTCATCGGCGCCCCCCTCCTCGCCGCCGGCCTCCTCGCCGCCCTCGGCCGGCGCCGCCGGCAGGCCCTGTGGCAGTCGGCGCTCGCCGCGGTCGGCGGCCGGCGGCGCGGCATGGAACCGCCCACGCCCACCGGCGCCGCCGCCGACGTCCAGGACGCGCTGCTCGTCGGCGCGGACCCCGACGGCGTACGGCTCCTGGACCGCTCGCTGCGCGGACTCGCCGCCTCCCTCGCGGACGCCGGACGGCCGCTGCCCACCGTGTACGCGGCCTGGCTCAGCAACGGCGATCTGCATCTCCAGCTCGCCCAGCCGTCCGGAAAGCCGCCCGCGCCCTGGCAGTTGGGGCAGGACCAGACGTTCTGGATGCTCGCGCGGGCCGGTGCCGAGAGCTACGGCGACACGGACACCGCGGCGCCGTACCCGGGTCTGGTCAGCCTCGGCACCATGGACGAGTCGCGGCTGCTGCTCAACCTCGAAGCGGTGCCCGGCATCGTCTCGCTCAGCGGCGCCGAGACCGACCGCGCGGGCGTATTCGCCTCCGTGGCCGCCGAGTTGGCGACCAACGGCTGGTCCGACCGGATGACGATCACCCTCGTCGGCTTCGGCCAGGACCTCACCCCGCTCGCCCCCAACCGGCTGCGCCACCTCGACTCCATCGAGGACCTCATCGAGGCGATGGAGGCCGAAACCCGGCAGCGGCGCGGGGCGTTGGGCGCCGCCGGGCAGGACTCGGTGCTCACCGGCCGTACCGGGCCCGCCCAACACACCCGCTGGGCGCCGCACTTGGTGCTGTGCGCCGCGCAGCCCTCCGAGCGCGACGCCGCCCGGCTCGCCGAACTCGCCGCCGACGCAAGCCGGTTGGGCATCGGCTACTTCGTCGGCACCGAGTCCCGCGACCTCCCGGGCGCCGCCTGGCAGATGGAGATCACCGGCGACGGCACCCTCCGCGCCCCGCTCCTCGGCCTCGAACTCACCGCGCAGAGCCTGCCGGTTGCCCAACAGCGCGCGGTCGTCGAGCTGTTCGTCCAGGCCGACCCCGAACGCGGCCCGGAACGCGGCCCCGACGGGCCCACGTCCACCCCGCCGTTCCTCGTCGACGTCAGCGAACAGGGCCGCCCCGCCGTGTACGCGCGCCTGGTCGGAACGTACGAACTCATCGGCCTCGACGACCTCGACGGCGCCCGCGGCCCGCTGCTGCGCGAGGCGCTCGCGCTGCTGCTGCTCCACCGCGAAGGCGTCCATCCCCGCGTGCTGGCCTCGGCGTTGTGGCCGCGCGGCGTCACCGACGACGTACGCGACGCCCTGCTGGACCGGCTGAAGGACTGGCTCGGCGCCGACCCCGACGGCGGCGCACGACTGCGCACCGACGACAGCGGACGGCTCGCCCTCGCCAAGTCCGTCGTCTCCGACCTGGACGTGCTGCGCTCGCTCTACCACGAGGGCACCCAGGGCCGGGGCGCCAACTCCCGTGCCGTACGCGGGCGGTTGCTCACCGACGCGCTCGTGCTCGTGCGCGGCCCGCTGATCGCCGACCGCCCCGAGGGCCGCTACCGCTGGCTCACGCACGAGATCATCGACGCCCAACTCCCGCTGCTCGTCGCGGACATCGGGCTCGCGCTCAGCGAGTTCCACCTGGAGAAGGACCGCGCCGAAAAGGCCATCGAGGCCCTGAACACGGCCCTCGGCTCCGCCCCCGCCGACGAGCGCCTCTGGAACGAACTCCTGCGCGCCACCCACGCGTTGAACGACCCGGCCCGGCTGCGCGACCTCGCCGCCGACCTCGTCTCGCGCAGCGGCGCCCGTGGACTGCCGCCGCGCACCGAGGCCCTCCTCGACGAACTCCTCCCGAGCTGGCGCGCGGGCGCGGGCGCCGGAGCCACGGGCTGACTCCCACAGCCGTACACAAGCAGCCGTACATAAGGTGACCCCGTGGATCCCGACCGCTGGCTGACCCCCGCCGCCGCCCTCTGGGGCCTCGGCGCCGGAACGCTGATCCCGCGCGCCGCCTACCGCCTCTCCGTCCCCCCGGACCAACCGTGGCGCGACACCTGCCCGGACGGGCACCCCGTCGGCGGGCCCAACGGCGTACGCGCGCGCGGCTGGCTCGGCCGCGCCCGCTGCGCCACCGACGGCAAGCCGTACGGCCGGACCCTTGCCACGGCCCTCGCCACCGCCCTCGTCTGCGGCGCCCTCGCCCTCGCCACCGGCACCCGCCCCGAACTCGCCGCCTGGCTGCTGCTCGGACCCCTCGGGGTGCTGCTGACCGTCGTCGACTTCCGCGTCCAGCGGCTCCCGGACGTGCTGACCCTGCCGCTCGCCGCGCTCGCCCTCGCACTCCTCGGCGCCGCCGCCCTCGCCCCCGAGCACGCGGGCCACTGGCCGAACGCCCTCTACGGCGGCCTCGCCCTCGGCGGCGCCTACTTCGTCCTCTTCCTCATCAACCCGAACGGCATGGGCTTCGGCGACGTCAAACTCGGCCTCGGCCTCGGCACCGTCCTCGGCTGGTACGGCTGGCCCACCGTCGTCCTCGGCACCTTCGCCGGGTTCCTGCTCGCCGGGCTGTACGGCGGCGCGCTCGTCGCCGCGCGCCGGGCGGGGCGGAAGACGGCCATCGCGTTCGGGCCCTTCATGATCGCGGGGGCGTTCGTCGGTGTACTGATCGGCGCGTACGCGGCGTGACGGGTGGATATTGGTCGCTCCGGGGAGTTATCCACAGGCCCCGCCGGTCGGCCGCGCCCCCTGGCGTAGGCTGGTCGCGTCCATGAACACCCGTGGACGAAGCCGATGAAAGGGCGCCCGGTGACCGAGCAGGCCGACCTCACCTCTGTCGACGTCACAGCCGTCCTCGACCGTGCCGCCGCCGGGGGGCGGATCACCCCCGAAGAGGCCCTCGTCCTCTACCGCGACGCCCCGCTGCACGCGCTCGGTGCCGCCGCCGACGCCGTACGCCGCCGCAGGTACGCCGGTACCGAGCACATCGCCACGTACATCATCGAGCGGAACATCAACTACACGAACGTGTGCGTCACGGCGTGCAAGTTCTGCGCCTTCTACGCCGCGCCGAAGGACACCGCCAAGGGCTGGACCCGGGACCTCGACGACATCCTGCGCCGCTGCGCCGAGACCGTCGAACTCGGCGGTACGCAGATCATGTTCCAGGGCGGCCACCACCCGGACTACGGCGTCGAGTACTACGAGAAGCACTTCGCGGCCATCAAGGAAGCCTTCCCGCAGCTGGTCATCCACTCGCTGGGCGCCAGCGAGGTCGAGCACATGGCCCGGATCTCCAAGGTGACGGTCGAGGAGGCCATCTCCCGCATCCACGCGGCCGGGCTCGACTCCTTCGCCGGTGCCGGTGCGGAGCTGCTGCCCGCCCGCCCCCGCAAGGCCATCGCCCCGCTCAAGGAGTCCGGCGAGCGCTGGCTGGAGATCATGGAGGCCGCGCACAACCTGGGCGTCGAGTCCACGTCCACCATGCTGATGGGCACGGGCGAGACCAACGCCGAGCGCATCGAGCACATCCGGATGATCCGCGACGTACAGGACCGCACGGGCGGCTTCCGCGCGTTCATCCCGTACACCTACCAGCCCGAGAACAACCACTTGAAGGGCCGCACCCAGGCCACGCTCTTCGAGTACCTGCGGATGATCGCGATTGCCCGGCTCTTCCTCGACAACGTGGCCCACATCCAGGGCTCCTGGCTGACCACGGGCAAGGAGGTCGGCCAGCTCTCCCTGCACTACGGCGCCGACGACCTCGGCTCGATCATGCTGGAGGAGAACGTCGTCTCCAGCGCGGGCGCCAAGCACCGCTCCAACCGCCTGGAGATCATCGACCTCATCCGCAAGGCGGGCCGCGTCCCCGCCCAGCGGACCACCACCTACGAGCACATCGTCGTCCACGACGACCCGGCGAACGACCCCGTGGACGAGCGGGTCATGTCCCACATCTCGTCCACGGCGATCTCGGGGGGCACGGCCCACCCCGAGCTGAAGCTCCTGGCCTCCAACTGACGTACGCGGAGCCGTACTTGTGGTGACGATTCACGCGGACTCCCGGGGCGCGGCGCTCGCCGTCAAGGGCGCGTGGATCGCCGCCGCCGGACCGCTGGAGGACCTGACCGCCGTCCACCCGGGCGCCCGGGTCCGGCAGTGGCCCGGCATCCTGACGCCCGGCCTGGTCAACCTCTACGGCAACGAACTGCTGGAAGAGGCGTACCACCCGGATCCGCGCGAGGCGGACCAACTCGGCACCGAGCCGCTGACCGGCGCCGCGCTCGCCGCCCTGCACATGGACGACGCCCGCTGGGGGGCGAGTGCGCGCCGCGGGGTACAGCGGATGCTGGCGCACGGCACGGTCAGGGCGGCCTGCGAGCAACTGCGCAACCGTGCGGTACGGGACGCGGTACACCGCTCGGGCATGGCCCTCCTGGGCCGGATCGGGCGCCCCGGCGGAGTACCGACCCTCGACCCGTACGCCGGGGACCTGCCGGCGGAGTTCGCCTCCCCGCGGAAGCAGCACAGCGCCGCCCACTTCGCGGTGTTCGACGTGCGGGACGAGGAGGAGCTGGCGGAGCGGGGTGCCGCGACGTGTGTGGCGACTGTGGTGTCGGGGCGGTTGGTGTACCGGGGGCGTTGAGGGTGGGCGCCTAATCGCCTGGGGGTGCGGGTGCGTTGGCGACTGCGGGTCCGTCGTGGCCGTTCGCGCAGTTCCCCGCGCCCCTAAAAGCAGGGGCTGCGCCCCGCTTTTCCGGCGCCGCGGATCCCTACGCGCCTTGAAGCCGCGGGTGCCTGCGCGTTTTTAGGGGCGCGGGGCTGTGTCAATGTGCGGCTCCGCCGCGTGGGCGCCACCAGCCACAACGCACCCGCAGTCGCCGACGCAACCGCACCCGCACCCCCAGGCGATCAGGCGCCCCCCGCCACCCCACCCTCACCCAGCGAACGCCTCCCCAAACGCCCCATCCCCCTGCGTAACCCCACTGCAATCCGTCGCGGCGTTGTCCTTCGAAGAGTCCTCGTCATCGCACTGCGTGTCCCGGAACGTCGACCAGATCGACACCCAGGCCACATCCTTCCCCGCCGCGAACTCCCGTACCTGCGCCGCGTCGGCCAGCGTGAACGTCTCCCCGCTCACGTCGTTGTCGCCGATCATCGACGTGAGCGCCATCCCCCGCCACGCCGCCGCGCTCGACAGGCCGAAGATGCCGACGAGTTGGGTGTTGGTGGCCTTCGCGGACTGGAGCGCGTAGTCGCCCATGTCGCCGTCGTAGGACTCGCCGTAGTTCATGGTCATGATGTTGACCGTGGAGACGGCGACGGCGTTGTCGTTGGCGGACTCCAGCAGGGCCTTGCTGTCGGAGTCGAGCCCGGAGGGCATCACCGGCAGGGTGAAGGAGACGCTCAGGTCGGTGCGTTCCTTCTGCAACAGCGCGATGGCCTGCGAACGGCGCGCGATGGACGTCGAGTCGGTGAGCGCGTCGCCCTCGATGTCGAAGTCGGCCTTCGTCGCGCCGACCGCGTCGAGGGCCTCGCCGTACGCCTTCGCCAGTGCGCTCGCACTCGTGCAGGTCTCCGCGAGTTCCTTGCCGGAGGCCCCGCCGAAGGAGACGCGGACGTCGGCGCCCGACTTCGTCAGCGCGGCGATCCGGGAGGTCACCTTCGTGGCGTCGATCGCGTGCTCCCCGTTCCACGACGGCGTACAGCTGCTGCCGTCGGAGATCACGAACGCGAGGTTGTACGTCGTCGGCGACCCCGCGGAGTCGAGGTCGGAGGCGTCGGAGGCGCTGACGTACGGCTCGTAGGTGGTCACCGAGGCCGACTCGCTCTCCGAGGCCGAGGGGGAGCCGTCGGCCGAGGACGTGGCCGTGCCGGAACCGGAGGTGTCGTCACCGCCCGAGGAGCACCCGGCGCAGGCCAGCGCCATCAGGCAGACCAGCCCGGCAGCCGGCTTCAGGAAACTCCTCATTGCACACGCACCAACTCTCGTGGTTATGTCTCAGGATCGTGATATCCGTCTCAGAATCGAAACAGCGCCCGTTTCTGAGGGGGGCCTGAAGAGCAAATCAAACACATCCGGCTGTGGGTGTGGAATACAGCGAATTCATAGAGTCTGTGTGCGCATGTCCGTTCGAGCTGGCTGAATAAGCGGATGAAACAGGACTTTCGGGGCGAGGTCATCACCAGCCCTTCACACATGCTTTTCTGGAAACTCTAAGTCAACGCATAGGAATCACCGTTTTTCTTGGCAGCCTCACAAGCGAAACAAGGTTTTGATCATATAAAGGCGCCCTAATATCTGGGGAATGCAATCCGAGTCCGCCATCGATAACAGTGCCTCCGCGGGGGGCCGCCGACGCAAACGCGGCGTTGGCGCGGGGTCCGAAGAGGGACCCGTCTTCGTTGACAACTCCGGGCGCAGGGCGAAGCTGCTGCGCCGGATCGGTCTTTTCATGGGAGTCGTGTGCCTCGGCTACGCGGCTCTGCTCGGCCTGACCTTCATGGGCTGGGGCCTGTCGGTGAACACCTCCTCCCTGCTGCCGTTCGGCGGCGGCCAGGCGGGCGGTGCCCCCGGTGGCAACGGCGGCCCCGGCGGCAACGGGGGACCCGCCAACGGTTACGCGCCCGCCGGCACCGCACCCACGGCCGTCCCCACCGCGACCGCGACCGCCACCCCCTCCGCCTCCGCTTCCGCCAACTGACCGGAGGGCCAGTCACGTCATGTCCACAGCGACTCCCTCACGCGGCCGCCGCCGCGCCCCGACCCGTATGGAGCGCGCGGCCGGCAAGGCCGCGGCGCTGCAACGGCCCCGGGTGATCCTGGCCCTGCTGCTCCTGCTCGGGCTCACCAGCGTGATGCTGCTCGACGGCTACCTGCGCGCGGAGGTCGGCGGCGACCAGCGCGTCCGCGACGGCGCGAGCGCCAGCAAGGTGCCCGACAAGGTACTCAACGGCGGGCCGATCATGACCTTCCGCAACGGCAAGCCCGTCACCCAGACCATCCCCAAGAAGACCATCGTCCTCACCTTCGACGACGGCCCCAACCCGACCTACACGCCGCAGGTCCTCGACATCCTCAAGAAGTACGACATCCCGGCCACGTTCTTCCTGGTCGGCTCGATGGTGTCGCGCTACCCGGACATCGTGAAGGACATGGTCGACCAGGGCAACGAGGTCGGCATCCACACCTTCACGCACGTCGACCTGTCGTACCAGAGCACCGCCCGCATCAACCGCGAGATGCAGCAGACGCAGCTCGCCCTCGCCGGTGCCGCGGGCATCACCACCACGCTCTTCCGCGCCCCGTACTCCTCGGAGATGGACGCGATCGACAACTACAGCTACCCGGTCTACAAGGAACTCGGCGCGGACGGCTACACCAGCGTCTTCGTCGACGTCGACAGCGACGACTGGAAGCTGCCCGGTGTCTCGAAGATCATCAAGTGGGCCACGCCGAAGAAGGGCAAGGGCGCGGCCGTCCTCATGCACGACGCGGGCGGCAACCGCGACCAGACCATGGCGGCGCTGCCCACCTACATCAAGAAGATGAAGGCCGCGGGCTACACCTTCACCACGGTCAGCGGCGCCATCGAGGCGAACGCCACCGCCGCACGGGCCAGCGCCAACGCGGGCTCCTCGACCGGGACTTCGAGCAGTACGAGCACGACCACGGGCACGGTCGAGGCGGGCGCCCAGCCCAGCGCGGCCCCCGTCCAGCCGCCCACGGGCACCGGCACCGGCACCTCGTCCGACACCGGAACCGTGAACCAGCAGGCGGTCACCGGCGGCGCCGGAACCGGCGCCAACGGCAACGGCGGGGGGCAGACGGCCGCCGAGCGCAAGAAGGCCCGGCAACAGGCCGCCCAGCGCGTGGCCACCGGCATGACCCTCTACGAGGGCAGGGCCCTGATCTGGGCGGTGAAGGTCGCCGAGTGGGTCGTACCGGGGCTGGCGACCGGACTGGCGGTGGTCGGGTTCGCCGTGATGGGCCGCTTCGGCATGATGCTGATCCTGGCCAGGCGGCACTACAAGATCCGCAACAAACGCCGGTTCAGCTGGGGTCCGGAGGTCACCCGGCCGGTGACCGTGATCGTGCCCGCGTACAACGAGAAGGAGTGCATCGCCAACACCCTTGAGTCGCTGGCGAAGAGCACCCATCCGATCGAGGTCATCGTCGTCGACGACGGCTCCTCGGACGGCACCTCCGAGATCGCGCGCGAGGCGGCCCGCTCACTGGGCATGACGAACGTCCGGGTCATCCGCCAGGAGAACGCGGGCAAGCCGGCCGCCCTCAACAACGGTGTGCGCAGCGCGAGTTACGACATCGTCGTGATGATGGACGGCGACACCGTCTTCGAGCCGGACACCGTACGGCAGTTGGTGCAGCCGTTCGCCGATCCCGAGGTCGGCGCGGTCGCCGGCAACGCCAAGGTCGGCAACCGCAACACCGTCATCGGCGCCTGGCAGCACATCGAGTACGTGATGGGCTTCAACCTCGACCGCCGCATGTACGACCTGCTGCGCTGCATGCCCACCATCCCGGGCGCGATCGGCGCGTTCCGCCGCGACGCGGTGCTCCAGGTCGGCGGCATGAGCGAGGACACCCTCGCCGAGGACACCGACATCACCATCGCCATGCACCGCGAGGGCTGGCGGGTCGTCTACCAGGAGCACGCCCGGGCCTGGACCGAGGCGCCCGCTTCGTTCAAGCAGCTGTGGTCCCAGCGCTACCGCTGGTCCTACGGCACCATGCAGGCGCTCTGGAAGCACCGCAAGTCCCTTACGGACAAGGGTCCTTCGGGCCGCTTCGGCCGGGTCGGCATGCCCCTGGTGGTGATCTTCCAGATCATCACGCCGGTCTTCGCCCCGCTGATCGACGTCTTCACCGTCTACTCGATGATCTTCGTCGACTTCTGGGCCTCACTGGTCGCCTGGCTGGCGGTGCTGGCGATCCAACTGATCTGCGCTGCCTACGCGTTCCACCTGGACCGCGAGAAGTACAGGTATCTGCTCATGCTTCCGCTGCAACAACTGGCCTACCGCCAGATGATGTACCTGGTCCTGATCCACTCCTCCATCACGGCTCTCACCGGCGGCCGGCTGCGCTGGCAGAAGCTCAAGCGGACGGGCGAGGTCGGCACGCCGGCGGGTGCGGGCGGATGAGCTGGGACCAGCAACAGCCCTACCAGGGCCAGCAGTACGGCTACGGCCCCGGCCAACAGCAGCCCGCCCAGGGCCCGTACGGCTACGGCCAGCCCCAACAGCCGTATCCGCACCAGCCGTACGGGCCCCAGCACGGTCAACAGCACGGGCAGCAACAGTCGTACGCGCAGTCGTACGCGGCACCCGCGCCGGAGACGGCGGAGCTGCCGGTGGTGGACGGGCCGCCGGTGGGGACGGTCGCTCCGCCGGCGGAGGAGGCGGTGGCGGCACCGGAGTCCGCCCCCGCCGACCAGCCGAAAGGTGCGGCACCCGCGTCCCGTTCGGCCGGTCGCGACCGCTACTTCGACACCCTCCGCGCGATAGCCCTCATCCGGGTCGTCACCTACCACACCTTCGGGTGGGCCTGGTGCGGCATGGTGTTCCCCTCCATGGGCATCATGTTCGGCCTCGCCGGCACCCTGATGGCGAAGTCGCTGGAGCGCCCCGCGCTCAAGGTGATCAAGAGCCGGTTCCGCCGGCTGCTGCCGCCGTTCTGGTTCTGGGGCTTCTTCGTCGTCCTGGCGATGCTGATCCACGACTGGATGCCGGGCTGGCAGATCGTCTTCTGGGTGGTCCCGCTCGGCGACCCGCCGGGCAACGCCTGGGGCACGCAGGCATGGGAGATCCTCTGGTACCTGCGCTGTTACCTGTGGTTCGTGCTGCTCTCCCCGGGGCTGCTGTGGCTGTTCCGCAAGGCCCCGATCCCGGTCCTGTTCCTGTCCCTGGCCCCGATGCTGATCCTCAACTTCGTGTGGGCGGGCCCGGACAACCGGGTCGGCAACGCGCTGTGGGACGGCGGCACCTTCCTCTTCTGCTGGATCCTCGGCTTCGCCCACCGCGACGGGGTCCTCCAGCGGATGAAGCCGGTGCTGGTGATCGCCTTCTCGCTCGCCGCGATCGGCTACGGCGGCTGGTACGCCTTCTCGCACCAGGGCGAGGTCGGCACCTACGACCTCGACGAGATCCCGCTCGCGCAGACCTTCTGGTCGGCGGGGTTCGTGATGCTGCTGATGTGGTTCAAGGCCCGTTTCCAGATCGACTTCGCCTGGCTGACCCGTTTCCGCCGTACCAACCGGGTGGTCACGATCTTCAACCAGCGCGCGGTGACGATCTACCTCTGGCACGAGATCGCGCTGGTGCTCGCGGTTCCACTGACCGACCAGTTCTGGAAGGTGCCCGCGTTCGAGAAGTGGCTCCCGCTCGGCAGCCAGTGGTTCATGTTCGGCATCGGCTGGATCCTGATCGCCATCGCGATCGTGGCGTGCGGCTGGGTCGAGGACGTGGCCGCCAAGAAGAAACCGCAGCTGCTGCCCAAGTAGGGCCACCGCTGTGCACGGACCGGCGTACGGGCCGGGCGCCTCGGACGCGCCCGGCCCGTACTGCCACAATGGGCCCGTGACCCGCGCATCCCTGAACAAACAGCCGCACGAAGTCGCCTCGATGTTCGACGACGTGGCGGAACGCTACGACGTGACGAACGACGTCCTGTCCCTGGGCCAGGACCGGGTGTGGCGCAGGGAGGTCGCGAAGGCGGTCGACGCGCGGCCCGCGCAGAAGATCCTGGACCTCGCGGCCGGTACGGCGACCTCGTCGCTGCCCTTCGCGCGCACCGGCGCCTACGTCGTGCCGTGCGACTTCTCGCTGGGCATGCTCAGGGTCGGCAAGGCCCGCCACTCCTGGCTGCCGTTCACCGCGGGCGACGCGACCCGGCTGCCCTTCCGGGACGACGTGTTCGACGCCGTCACCATCTCCTTCGGACTGCGCAACGTCCAGGACACGGACGCGGCGCTGCGCGAGCTGTACCGGGTCACCAAGCCGGGCGGACGCGTCGTGATCTGCGAGTTCTCCCACCCGACGTGGGCGCCGTTCCGCACGGTCTACACCGAGTACCTGATGCGGGCGCTGCCCCCGGTGGCCCGTACGGTGTCGTCGAACCCGGACGCGTACGTCTACCTCGCGGAGTCGATCCGCGCGTGGCCCGACCAGCCCGCGCTGGCGGGACGCCTGCGCGAGGCGGGCTGGTCGAAGGTGGCCTGGCGGAACCTGACGGGTGGGGTGGTGGCGTTGCACCGGGGGTTCAAGGGGGAGTAGCCCCCGGCGGCTGCCTGGGGGCGGTCTCCTGGAGGGACGGTGCTACCCCACCGCGGCCTCGAACGCGTCCCCCGGCTGGTGCAGTTCGCGCCGCAGGCCGCCCGGGGGCGGCATCGGACGGCGTGGCTCGCGGACGCCCGCTCCGCCGCCGCCCTCACCCTCGCCGAAGTCGAACCAGACGGTGACCACGGCCCCGCGCGGCACCTCGGTGTCGGGCGGCGGGTACTGACGGATGACGAAGTCGACGACCGTCGCGTGGATGTCCGGCCGGTCGGCCGCGGCGAGCAGCACGCCGCGGCGGGCGGCCGACTCGCGCGCGTCCACGGCCATCAGGCCGACCAGACGCGGCACGCGGACTTCGGGTGTTCTGGGCGATATGGGCACGGATGTCACCCCCAGCGGTACTGGCAGGGTAACCGCCGGAAGGGGCCATTCGGAAGCGCTGAGTGTCTTTTTACGGCAATTGACTACTCTGCGTAGCCATCAAGGTCGAGGCAGGGGGCGGCAGGGGGAGGCGGGGGCTACAGGGCGAGCCGGTAGCAGTGCGCCTCCTCCCCGCTCTGCGGGTGCGTGTACACCTCCGCGAGGTCCATCCCCAGCCGCCGCGTCACCGCGATCGACCGCTCGTTGCCCGGCCTGACCATCGCGACCACCTCGGACACGCCCGCCGCCCGTACCCGTACGAGGGCGGTGCGTGCCGCCGCGGTGGCGTACCCGCGGCCCCAGTACGCCCGCCCGAGCCGCCAGCCGATCTCGATCTCGCCCGCGGGGCCCCACGCCCGCGGCCACGGCTGCGCCCCGGTGAAGCCGGCGGCCCGCCCCTCGTCGTCGAGCACGGTCCACAGGCAGAACCCGAGTTCGGCGTCGTGCCGCCGCTGCCGGGCGGTCAACTCCTCGTAGACGGACAGCTCGGCGGGCCGTCCGCCGTGGAACTCCATGACCTCGGGGTCGGCGAAGACCCGGTGCCAGGCGAACGCGTCCTCGTCGGTCGGCACGCGCAGCCGTACGTCGGGCAACGGGCGGTCGGGCAGCGGGTGTTCGGGTCGTGATGGCGGAGACGGTGGGGATGGTGGCGGCGGTGGGGACGGGTTCACGAGGGTCATGGGGGCAGCCCTTCAGCCGGGTGGTGGGTACCGCTGAATAGACTGCCCATGTCCAGCGCCGGTCAGCACGCCGTTTTCGCCGATGTTCCGGCGGTGCGGGTCCCCGCGGTCCGCTGGATGCCGTCCGTGTCGTTCATGTCGTCCATGTCGTCAGCCCGTCAGCCGTCGGCGGTTGCCGTTGTCCACCGGCGCCGCCGCCGTCGTCTTCGAGTCTTCGGGAGAACCCGCCGTGACCGAGCCCCAGCCCCTTACCGAACACACCGCCGATGTGATCGTCGTCGGGGCCGGGCCAGCCGGTTCCACCACCGCGTACTACCTGGCCAAGGCCGGGCTCGACGTGCTGCTCCTGGAGAAGACCGCGTTCCCGCGCGAGAAGGTGTGCGGCGACGGCCTCACCCCCCGCGCCACCAAGCAGCTCGTGTCGATGGGCATCGACATCTCCGAGGAGGCGGGCTGGCTGCGCAACAAGGGCCTGCGGATCATCGGCGGCGGCGTACGGCTGCAACTGGACTGGCCCGAACTCGCCTCCTTCCCCGACTACGGCCTGGTCCGCAAGCGCGACGACTTCGACGAGCAACTCGCCCGCCAGGCGCAGAAGGCGGGCGCCCGCCTGTACGAGCGCTGCAACGTCGGCGCGCCCATCCTCGACGACCGCACCGGCCGGATCACCGGCGTCCACGCGAAGCTCGGCGACGCCGACTCGAAGGAGAAGCGCGAGGTCACCTTCCACGCCCCGCTCGTGGTCGCGGCCGACGGCAACTCCACCCGGCTGTCCCTGGCGATGGGGCTGCACCGCCGCGAGGACCGCCCGATGGGCGTCGCGGTGCGCACGTACTTCACCAGCCCGCGCCACGAGGACGACTACCTGGAGTCCTGGCTGGAACTGTGGGACCGCCGCGGCGCCGAGGACCGCCTGCTGCCCGGCTACGGCTGGATCTTCGGCATGGGCGACGGCACCTCCAACGTCGGCCTGGGCGTGCTGAACACCTCGGACTCCTTCAAGGAACTGGACTGGCGCGAGGTGCTGAAGGCGTGGTGCGCGTCCATGCCGGCGGACTGGGGCTACACGCCGGACAACATGACGGGCCCGATCCGCGGCGCGGCGCTGCCGATGGCCTTCAACCGTCAACCGCACTACACCAAGGGCCTGCTCCTGGTGGGTGACGCGGGCGGCCTGGTCAACCCGTTCAACGGCGAGGGCATCGCCTACGCGATGGAGTCCGGCCAGATCGCCGCCGACGTCATCGTCCAGGCCCACGCGCGCGCGACCCCCGGCCAGCGCGAACTCGCCCTCCAGCGCTACCCGCGCGTCCTCAAGGACACCTACGGCGGCTACTACACGCTGGGCCGGGCCTTCGTAAAACTGATCGGCAACCCCAAGGTCATGCAGATCGCCGCCCAACGCGGCCTGACCCACCCCCTTCTGATGAAGTTCACCCTCAAACTCCTCGCCAACCTGACGGACCCGACGGGCGGGGACGCGATGGACCGGCTGATCAACGGGCTGTCGAAGGTGGCACCGAAGGCGTAGCGCTCCGCTTGGGGCGCGGATGCGTAGCGCTCCGTCGGGGGCGCGGATGCGTAGCGCTCCGTCGGGGGCGCGGATGCGGAAACAGCCCCGCGCCCCTCGGGGCGCGGCCGCTCATCCCTCGACGGCGAGTTCGGCTTCCTCGGCGTCGGCGGCCAGTTCGGCTTCTTTGGCGGCGAGCTCTGCCTCTTCGGCCGCCAGTTCGGCTTCTTTGGCCGCCCGCCGGGCGAACACCCCTTCCCGCAGCTCGGCGGCCTGCCGCAGTACGTCCCGCCGGTCCCGGGCCCCCAACCGGTCCACGTACACCTGCCCGTCACAGTGGTCCGTCTCGTGCTGAAGGCACCGCGCGAAGTACCCCTGCCCCTCGATCACCAGATCGCGGCCGTCCAGGTCGAACCCCCGCACCACCGCCCGATCGGCCCGCGGTACCTCCTTCCAGGCCCCCGGCACGGACAGACACCCCTCGGGTTCGTCGAGCAGCCGCCGGGGGCCGCCGTCCGGCGGATCGAGCACGGGGTTGGCGATGTGCCCCACGTGCCGGTTCCCGTCCTCGTCGGGGCAGTCGTACACGAACAGCCGCAGACCGACGTCCACTTGGTTCGCCGCGAGCCCGCACCCGTCCGCGACGTACATGGTGAGGAACATGTCGTCGACGAGCGCGGCCAGCTCCGCCGTCCCGAACTCCGCCGCGGTGACCGCCCGCGCGGGCCGACGCAGCACCGCCTCACCCACCTCGGTGACCCGCCGCACCGCCCCGCGCCGCGCCTCGGGCGCGCGCACCGGATACGAGTCGACGGCCTTCCCCTGGACGAACACCTGCGGCATCGCACGCTCCTCGCTCACCATGGCCGGGCTCACCCGCCGCCGGACTGCTTGCAAAGTGCTTTGCAAAGTACCAGACTCGGCGAGGTGACCGAAGAGGACGAGGAAACAGGGCAGGACCGGGGGACAGCGCAGGACGAGGAAGCGGGGCGGGACCAGGAGGCAGGGCAGCCGGAGGGCCTCCCGCCGCACGAAGTGCGCACCGCGCTGCTGGAGTTGCTCGCGGAGACCGGCACGGTGACGGCCACCCAGGCGGCGGCCCGGCTGGGCCACAGCTCCGGCCTGTGCTCCTTCCACCTGCGCCAACTGGCCCGCTACGGCCGCATCGAGGAGGTACCCCGCAGCGGCGGCCGGGCCAAGCCGTGGCGGCTGCGCAGGGAGGCGGGGGAGGGCGCACCGGGCACGTCGGGCACGCGGGGCGCGGAAGGGGGCCAGGGCGCGGGTACGGCCGCGGGAGACGGCTTCGGCGCGCTGGCACGCGGCCTGGAGGACGAGAGCTACCAGCAGTGGCTCGCGCAGCGCGCACAGGCGCCGGAGGAGTGGCGGCACGACGAGGCGTTCAGCGCCGTCGTCTATCTCACGCCGGAGGAAATGCGGGCGGTCGCGGCGTCGGTACGCGAGACGCTCGCCCGCTACGGCGACCGCGAACAACACCCGTCGCTGCGCCCGGGGAACGCCCGCCCGGTCGCCGTGGTGACGAGAGTGTTCCCTCTGGTGTGAACCCGGGTGCGCCGAGGCCGGGCGAAACCGGCAGCCGGACGGATGGGTGAACCGGCAGGCGCCGGGCCCGGTGGTGAACGGTGAAGAACCGGGGCCCGGCGGCCGAAGTCACCGGCTGAACTGGAAAGCGAAAAGCCGGAGCCGAAGCCGGAGCCGAAGCCGAAACAGTCGCCAGAGAAGAGGGCGAACCGGGGCTGGGCTCAGAGCACCCGCACCGCACCGGTCGGCGGGTCGTACGACAGCGGCTTCTCCACGATCCCGGTGGACGGGTTCTGCGCGCCGACGAACATGCCGTCCCCGACATACACCGCCACGTGGTACGCGCTGCCCGCGCTGCCCCAGTACAGGATGTCGCCCGCCTGCAGATTGCTCAGCGAGACCTGCGTGCCGGCGGTCGACTGGTCCTCCGAGACACGCGGAAGGTTGACGCCGACCTGCTTGAAGGCCGCCTGCACGAGGCCGGAGCAGTCCCAGGAGTTGGGGCCGGTGCCGCCGAGGACGTAGGCGTCACCGATCTGCGCCTTGACGAAGGCGATGACCGCCGCGGCCGAGCCGGTGGCCGTCGACGACGACGTGCTCGTCGAACTGCTGCTGCTCGCCGACGTCGAGGCGGTGAGCGTGGCCCGCTCGGCGCTGCGCGAGGCGGCCGCGGCGGCCTTGCGCGCGGCCTCGGCCCTGCGGTCGGCCTCGGCCTTGGCCTTCTTCTTCGCCTTGGCGAGGTCGGCCTCGGCCTGCTTGGCGGCCTTGGCGGCGGCCGTGTCGCGCTCGGCCTGGAGCTGGTAGTTGGCCGCGGCCTGCTGGGTGGCGTCCGCGGACTGCGCCAACTGCTGGGCCAGGTCTGCCGTGATCGTGGGCAGCGAGAGCGTCTGGGTGGTCGGCTCGGCGGCGTACGCCGAAGCCGAGGCGCCGGCCACGGCCAGGGTGCTGATGACGCCACCGGCAACACCTGTGCGCACCGCGATGTTCGACGCGCTGCGGCGAGGCTTCCGGTGGCTTCGTATGTGAGCGGTGTGGGACATGAGTACAACCGGTACCAGGGGGTCCTCCATATCTACAAGGAACGTGCGCTGCGCCACAGTTGTTCAATGCCGGCGCCAATTCCCCGGCCCCCCTTTCTTTATTGACGCCGTAACGGGCATTGTGGACACTCGCGATCATGCCTTTGATCACGTGCTTTCGTGGTTACGCCCGAATTGCCCGATGCCTAGCATTGGTTGGGACAGTTGGCCAAGCCCGGTTCATGGGGGCCTCTTTGGGTGTGGTGGAGGTCACGGAATGATTACCGCCCGACCGGTCACCGGCCCTCGGCGTCCGGTCGCACGCGCTCGTGAACGCGTGCACGTGTCCACTCGCGTCCACATCTCTCCCCCTGACGTGTGAACGGGCCGCTATATCAAGCAATTTGGTCCAGCACCAGTTTGCCCAACCGGCCTGTTATTTGATATTGGAGCGCGACGGTGACCAGCCTCTACGCCCTCAAGTGCCGCCCACGGGTGATCATTTAGTCGCCTCTTGTGCACGGATCGTCGCCGAACCGGATTCATGATCCACCGTCAGGTGGTGGAGATCACAAAGTGTGCGGCGACCCCCGTGTCGCAGATCACACAGGCTCGGGCATAAGATGCGGGGCAGTTGGGCTTGTGACCTGCTTCACATGTGCGCGATCTTCGTCGGGACGGACGGGGACCGCGTGCCGGACGAGGCGACCGCGAGCCCGACGCCATCGCCAGCAGTCAGTGCCGACTGAGAGGAGCGAGGAGCGGTGAACGCGTATGCGCCCATCCTCGTACTGGGAGCCCTCGGGGCAGGCTTTGCGATCTTCTCCGTGGTCATGGCCACGCTGATCGGTCCGAAGCGGTACAACCGGGCCAAGCTCGAAGCGTACGAGTGCGGCATCGAGCCGACCCCCACGCCGGCCGGCGGCGGGCGCTTCCCCATCAAGTACTACCTGACGGCGATGCTCTTCATCGTCTTCGACATCGAGATCGTCTTCCTCTACCCCTGGGCCGTCACCTTCGACTCCCTGGGGATCTTCGGGCTCGTGGAGATGCTGCTCTTCGTGCTCACCGTCTTCGTGGCGTACGCGTACGTGTGGCGGCGCGGCGGCCTGGAATGGGACTGAGGGGCCTTTAGCCATGGGACTCGAAGAAAAGCTGCCGAGCGGCTTCCTGCTGACCACCGTCGAACAGGCCGCGGGCTGGGTGCGCAAGGCGTCCGTCTTCCCCGCCACGTTCGGCCTCGCGTGCTGCGCCATCGAGATGATGACCACCGGCGCGGGCCGCTACGACCTGGCCCGCTTCGGCATGGAGGTCTTCCGCGGTTCGCCCCGCCAGGCGGACCTCATGATCGTCGCCGGCCGGGTCAGCCAGAAGATGGCACCCGTCCTGCGCCAGGTCTACGACCAGATGCCCAACCCCAAGTGGGTGATCTCCATGGGCGTCTGCGCCTCCTCGGGCGGCATGTTCAACAACTACGCGATCGTCCAGGGCGTCGACCACATCGTCCCCGTCGACATCTATCTGCCCGGCTGCCCGCCGCGGCCCGAGATGCTGATCGACGCGATCCTCAAGCTCCACCAGAAGATCCAGACCTCCAAGCTCGGCGTCAACGCCGAAGAAGCGGCCCGCGAGGCGGAGGAGGCGGCCCTCAAGGCGCTCCCGACCATCGAGATGAAGGGGCTGCTGCGATGACCGACGCGAACGGCACCAGCGGTGCGGACGACACCGGCGGCGAGGTCCTGCCCGGCCAGCGCGGCGAGCAGGGCGAGGAGATCCGCGTCCAGCGCGGCATGTTCGGCGCGGCCAACGGCGGCGACACCTCCGGCTACGGCGGCCTGGTCCGCTCCGTCCGCCTCCCGGGCGCGGCCACCCGCCCCTACGGCGGCCACTTCGACGAGATCGCCGACGAACTCGAAGGCGCCCTGGAGGAACAGGGACTCGTCCCCGAGAACGTCATCGAGAAGACGGTCGTCGACCGCGGCGAGCTGACGTTCCACATCGAACGCGAGTACCTGCTCGCGACCGCCCGGACCCTGCGCGACGACCCGGCCCTGCGCTTCGAACTCTGCACCGGCGTCAGCGCGGTCCACTATCTCCACGACAAGGGCCGCGAACTGCACGCCGTCTACCACCTGCGCTCGCTCACCCACAACCGGCTGATCCGGCTCGAAGTCAGCGCCCCCGACCGCGACCCGCACATCCCGTCGCTCGTCTCCGTCTATCCCACCAACGACTGGCACGAGCGCGAGACGTACGACTTCTTCGGCATCGTCTTCGACGGCCACCCGGCGCTGACGCGGATCATGATGCCCGACGACTGGCAGGGCCACCCGCAGCGCAAGGACTATCCCCTCGGCGGCATCCCCGTCGAGTACAAGGGCGCCCAGATCCCGGCTCCGGACCAGCGGAGGTCGTACTCGTGAGCACACAGACCCCGTCGACCGCGTCCGCGCGCGAGACCACCGAAGGCACCGTCTACACCGTCACCGGCGGCGACTGGGACGAGGTCGCCCAGGCTGCGGCCCGCGCCGACGACGAACGCATCGTCGTCAACATGGGCCCCCAGCACCCCTCCACGCACGGCGTGCTCCGGCTCATCCTGGAGATCGAGGGCGAGACGGTCACCGAGGCCCGCTGCGGCATCGGCTACCTCCACACCGGCATCGAGAAGAACCTCGAATTCCGCACGTGGACCCAGGGCACCACGTTCGTGACGCGCATGGACTACCTGACGCCCTTCTTCAACGAGGCCGCCTACTGCCTCGCCGTCGAGAAACTCCTCGGCATCGAGGACCAGGTCCCGGACCGCGCGACGATCATCCGGGTGCTCCTGATGGAGCTGAACCGGCTCTCCTCCCACCTGGTGTGCATCGCCACCGGCGGCATGGAACTCGGCGCCACCACGATCATGATCTACGGCTTCCGCGACCGCGAACTGATCCTCGACATCTACGAACTGATCACCGGCCTGCGCATGAACCACGCCTACATCCGCCCCGGCGGACTCGCCCAGGACCTGCCGCCGGGCGCGGTCGACCAGGTCCGCGAGTTCGTCAAGAAGATGAAGAAGAACCTCCCGGAGTACGACAAGCTCGCCACCGGGAACCCCATCTTCAAGGCCCGTATGCAGGACGTCGGTTACCTCGACCTGACCGGCTGCATGGCCCTCGGCGCCACCGGCCCGGTCCTGCGCTCCGCCGGCCTGCCGCACGACCTGCGCAAGGCACAGCCGTACTGCGGCTACGAGACCTACGACTTCGACATCCCGACCGCCGACACCTGCGACGCCTACGGCCGCTTCCTGATCCGGCTGGAGGAGATGCGCCAGTCGCTGCGGATCGTCGAGCAGTGCCTGGACCGGCTCCAGCCCGGCCCGGTCATGGTCGCCGACAAGAAGATCGCCTGGCCCGCCCAACTCGCCCTGGGACCGGACGGTCTGGGCAACTCCCTCGACCACATCAAGAAGATCATGGGCACCTCCATGGAGGCCCTGATCCACCACTTCAAGCTGGTGACCGAGGGCTTCCGCGTCCCGCCGGGGCAGACGTACGCGGCCGTCGAGTCGCCCAAGGGCGAACTCGGGGTGCACGCCGTGTCCGACGGCGGCACCCGCCCCTACCGGGTCCACTTCCGGGACCCGTCCTTCACCAACCTTCAGGCCATGGCGGCGATGTGCGAGGGCGGCCAGGTCGCCGACGTCATCGTCGCCGTCGCGTCCATCGACCCCGTGATGGGAGGCGTCGACCGGTGACCACCTCTTCCTCGGAGCAGGGTGTCAGTCTGGGCATGCCCCAACTGCCCCCGCCCGCCTACCCGGACGACGTACGCGCCCGGCTGGAGACCGACGCGCGCGAGGTCGTCGCCCGCTACCCGGACTCCCGCTCCGCCCTCCTTCCGTTGCTGCACCTCGTGCAGGCGGAGGAAGGCCATGTCACGCGCACCGGGATGCAGTTCTGCGCGGACGTGCTGGACCTGACCACGGCGGAGGTCACCGCGGTCGCCACCTTCTACTCCATGTACCGGAGGCGGCCCTCCGGCGACTACCAGGTCGGCGTCTGCACCAACACCCTGTGCGCGGTGCTGGGCGGCGACGCGATCTTCTCCGCCCTCCAGGAGCACCTGGGCGTCGGCAACGGTGAGACCACCGACGACGGAAAGATCACCCTGGAGCACATCGAGTGCAACGCGGCCTGCGACTTCGCACCCGTCGTGATGGTCAACTGGGAGTTCTTCGACAACCAGACCGTCGCCAGTGCCCGGAGCCTCGTCGACGACCTCCGGCAGGGCCGGGACGTCGAACCCACCCGCGGCGCACCGCTGTGCACCTTCAAGGAGACCGCGCGGATCCTGGCCGGCTTCCCCGACGAGCGGCCAGGGGCCGTCGAGGCAAGCGGCAGTGCGGGACCCGCTTCGCTGGTGGGCCTCCGCCTGGCCAGAGGGGAGACCGCACCCGCGCGCGTGGTCCATCCGCGCGACGGCGGCCCGCACGACCAGCCGCAGCAGGGGGTGCACGACCCGTCGCCGGCCGAGCACCTCAGTTCGCACGACGCGCCGCAGGAGACGTCCGACTCCGACCCGGCCCACCCGGCGGGGCCGACCACCGAGGAGGGGGAGTGATGACCTTGGCACCCGAACTCAAGGACTCCAGCCCCGAGAAGCTGCTCGCACCCGTGCTGTCGGCCTTCTGGGACGAGGACAGGTCCTGGACGCTGGACGTCTACCGAAGGCACGAGGGTTACGAGGGACTCCGCAAGGCGCTCGCCATGTCCCCCGACGAACTGATCGCCTACGTCAAGGACTCCGGACTGCGTGGCCGCGGCGGTGCGGGATTCCCCACCGGAATGAAATGGCAATTCATTCCCCAAGGGGATGGAAAACCACATTATCTAGTTGTCAACGCCGACGAGTCGGAGCCCGGAACCTGCAAGGACATCCCGCTCCTCTTCGCGAACCCGCATAGCCTCATCGAGGGCATCGTCATCGCGTGTTATGCCATCAGGTCGTCGCATGCCTTCATCTATCTGCGTGGTGAAGTCGTCCCAGTTCTGCGGCGGTTGCACTCAGCCGTCGCTGAGGCGTACGCGGCGGGCTACCTCGGCGAGAACATCCTGGGCAGTGGACTCGACCTCACTCTCACCGTGCACGCGGGCGCGGGCGCGTACATCTGCGGTGAGGAGACCGCACTGCTCGACTCGCTCGAAGGCCGCCGTGGTCAACCGCGGCTTCGTCCCCCCTTTCCTGCGGTGGAAGGTCTCTACGCCTGTCCGACTGTTGTGAATAACGTGGAATCGATCGCGTCGGTTCCCGCGATCCTGAAAAACGGCAAAGAATGGTTCAGGTCGATGGGCAGCGAGAAGTCCCCGGGCTTCACGCTCTACTCGCTCAGCGGCCATGTCACCAGCCCCGGCCAGTACGAGGCCCCGCTCGGCGTCACGCTGCGGCAGCTGCTGGAGATGAGCGGCGGCATGCGCCCCGGCCACCGCCTCAAGTTCTGGACGCCGGGCGGCTCCTCCACGCCGATGTTCACCGACGAGCACCTCGACGTGCCCCTCGACTACGAAGGGGTGGGCGCCGCCGGTTCCATGCTCGGCACGAAGGCCCTGCAGTGCTTCGACGAGACGACCTGCGTCGTACGGGCCGTCACCCGCTGGACCGAGTTCTACGCCCACGAGTCCTGCGGCAAGTGCACGCCCTGCCGCGAAGGGACGTACTGGCTCGTGCAGTTGCTGCGCGACATCGAGGCCGGCAAGGGCGTCATGTCCGACCTCGACAAACTCAACGACATCGCCGACAACATCAACGGCAAGTCCTTCTGCGCCCTCGGCGACGGCGCCGCCTCGCCGATCTTCTCCTCCCTCAAGTACTTCCGCGCGGAGTACGAGGAGCACATCACGGGCCGCGGCTGCCCCTTCGACCCCGCCAAGTCCACGGCCTGGGCCGACAAGGACAAGCACACGGAGGTGAACGCATGACGGTGACCACGAGCGCTCCCTCCGGCGGAGGGGAAGCGGCGGTCCCGCCGGAAGACCTCGTCTCGCTGACGATCGACGGCATCCCGATCAGCGTGCCCAAGGGCACCCTGGTCATCCGGGCCGCCGAACAACTCGGCGTCGAGATCCCCCGGTTCTGCGACCACCCCCTGCTCGACCCGGTCGGCGCCTGCCGCCAGTGCATCGTCGAGGTCGAGGGCCAGCGCAAGCCGATGGCGTCCTGCACGATCACCTGCACCGACGGGATGGTCGTCAAGACCCAGCTGTCCTCGCCGGTCGCGGAGAAGGCCCAGCACGGTGTGATGGAGCTGCTGCTCATCAACCACCCGCTGGACTGCCCGGTCTGCGACAAGGGCGGCGAGTGCCCGTTGCAGAACCAGGCCATGTCGCACGGAAACGCCGAATCGCGTTTCGACGGCAAGAAGCGCACGTATGAGAAGCCCCTGCCGATCTCCGCCCAGGTGCTGCTCGACCGCGAACGGTGCGTCCTGTGCGCCCGTTGCACCCGGTTCTCCAACCAGGTCGCGGGCGACCCCATGATCGAGCTCCTCGAACGGGGCGCGCTCCAGCAGGTCGGCACCGGCGAGGGCGACCCCTTCGAGTCGTACTTCTCCGGCAACACCATCCAGATCTGCCCGGTGGGCGCCCTGACCTCGGCGGCGTACCGGTTCCGCTCGCGCCCCTTCGACCTGGTGTCCTCGCCCTCCGTGTGCGAGCACTGCGCCGGCGGCTGCGCCACCCGTACCGACCACCGCCGCGGCAAGGTCATGCGGCGCCTGGCGGCCCCGGACCCCGAGGTCAACGAGGAGTGGATCTGCGACAAGGGACGGTTCGCGTTCCGCTACGCGCAGCAGAAGGACCGGCTGACCACCCCCCTGGTGCGCGACGAGAACGGTGAACTGCGGCCCGCCTCCTGGCCGGAGGCGCTGGAGGCCGCCGCGCGGGGCCTGCTGGCCGCCCGCGGCCGTACCGGCGTACTGACCGGCGGCCGTCTCACCGTCGAGGACGCCTACGCGTACAGCAAGTTCGCGCGCGTGGCGCTCGACACGAACGACATCGACTTCCGCGCGCGCGTGCACAGCAGCGAGGAGGCCGACTTCCTGGCCGCGTACGTCGCCGGACACGGCCGTGACCTCGACGGCGACGGCGTCACGTACACCGCCCTGGAGAAGGCGCCCGCGGTCCTGCTCGTCGGGTTCGAGGCCGAGGAGGAGGCGCCCGGCGTCTTCCTGCGGCTGCGCAAGGCATGGCGCAAGCACGGCCAGCAGGTCTTCGCGCTTGCCACCCACGCCACCCGCGGCCTGGCCAAGGCGGGCGGCACCCTGCTGCCGGCCGCGCCCGGCACCGAGACCGAGTGGCTGGACGCGCTCGCCGCCCGGGTCGGCCTGGACGAGGACGGCGTACGCGCCACCGAGGCGCTGCGCACCGAAGGCGCGGTGATCGCCGTGGGCGAGCGCCTCGCCTCGGTGGAGGGCGGCCTCACCGCCGCCCAGCGGGCCGCGACCGCGACCGGCGCCCGCCTGGTGTGGATCCCGCGCCGGGCCGGGGAGCGCGGCGCCGTCGAGGCGGGCGCGCTGCCCTCGCTGCTGCCGGGCGGCCGCCCCGCCACCGACCCACGCGCGCGTGAGGAGGTCGCCGCCGCCTGGGGGCTGGCCGAACTTCCGCACCGTTACGGCCGCGACACCGGCCAGATCGTCGAGGCCGCGGCCGGCGGCGAACTGCGGGCCCTGCTGGTCGCGGGCGTCGAGGTCGCCGACCTGCCGGACCCGGCACGCGCGCGTGAGGCGATTTCCGAAGTCGGCTTCCTGGTCTCGCTCGAACTGCGGCCCAGTGAGGTCACCGAACACGCCGACGTCGTCCTGCCGGTGGCCGCGGTCGCGGAGAAGGCGGGCACCTTCCTCAACTGGGAAGGCCGCGCACGCCTGTTCGAGTCCGCGCTCAAGCCCGAGCAGCTGACCCGCACGCTCGCCCCGACCGACGCGCGCGTGCTGCACATGCTCGCCGACGCCATGGACGCCCACCTCGGTCTGCCGGATCTGCGCACCGCGCGCGTGGAGTTCGACCGGCTCGGCGGCTGGGACGGCCCCCGCGCCACCGAGCCCCTCCAGAGCGGGGCCCAGCCGCCGCGCCCGGCCGCCGGGGAGGCCGTCCTGGCGGGCCACCGGCTGCTGCTCGACCAGGGGCGTCTCCAGGACGGCGACGACGCCCTCGCCGGCACCCGGCACGCCGCCCACGCGCGCGTGTCGCCCGCCACGGCCGCCGAGGCGGGCGTGGCGGAGGGCCAGCCCCTGCGGGTGAGCGGCCACCGCGGAACCGTAGAACTCCCGTTGAAGATCACCGAGATGCCCGACCGCGTGGTCTGGCTCCCGCTGAACTCCACGGGCGCGGGCGTCGCCTCCGACACCGGGGCCCGGCCCGGCGCACTCGTCCGCATCGGCCCGGCGGTCGCCGCCGAGGCCCCGAAGGAGGTGGAGGCGTGAACCCGTACCTCGCCGCCGAGGACCTCTCCATGTTCGGCCGCGACCCCTGGTGGCTCGTCGTCGTCAAGGCGGTCTTCTGCTTCGCCTTCCTGATGGTGACCGTGCTGTTCTCCATCGTGTGGGAGCGCAAGGTCGTCGCCTGGATGCAGTTGCGCATCGGCCCCAACCGGCACGGCCCCTGGGGCATGCTCCAGTCGCTCGCCGACGGCGTGAAACTGATGCTCAAGGAAGACGTCATCGTCAAACGCGCGGACGCCGTGGTCTACGTCCTCGCACCGGTCGTCGCCGCCATCCCCGCCTTCATGGCGATCGCGGTGATCCCCTTCGGCCCCGCCGGCAACGAGATCTCGATCTTCGGCCACCGTACGACGATGCAGCTCACCGACCTGCCGATCGCGATGCTCTACATCCTCGCGACGGCCTCGATCGGCATCTACGGCATCGTGCTGGCGGGTTGGAGCTCCGGTTCCACCTACCCGCTGCTGGGCGGTCTGCGCTCGTGTGCGCAGATGATCTCCTACGAGATCGCCATGGGCGCGGCCTTCGCCTCGGTCTTCCTGTACTCGGGGTCGATGTCGACCTCCACGATCGTCGAACAGCAGCACGACCGCTGGTACATCCTGCTGCTGCCGCTGTCCTTCGTGATCTACGTCATCACGATGGTCGCCGAGACCAATCGTGCCCCCTTCGACATGCCGGAGTCCGAGGGCGACCTGGTCGGCGGCTTCAACACCGAGTACTCGTCGATCAAGTTCGCGCTGTTCATGCTCGCCGAGTACGTGAACATGGTGACGGTCTCCGCCGTGACGGCCACCCTCTTTTTGGGCGGCTGGCGGGCCCCCTGGCCGATCAGCGGCTTCTGGGAGGGCGCCAACCACGGCTGGTGGCCGTTGCTCTGGATCACCGTCAAGATCCAGCTGCTGCTGTTCTTCTTCATCTGGCTGCGCGGCACGCTCCCGCGCGTGCGCTACGACCAGCTGATGAAGCTCGGCTGGAAGGTCCTCATCCCGGTCTCCGTGGTCTGGCTGATGCTCGTCGCCACGGTGCGCGCGCTGCGCAACGAGAACTACGACTTCGCCGACATCGCCCTGTACGTGTGCGGCGGCGTCCTCGTGGTGCTGCTGCTGACCTTCGTCGCCGACATGTTCCGCGGCCAGCGGGACGCGGACCAACAGCCCGCGGGACCGGACGTGTTCGACCCGATGGCGGGCGGATTCCCCGTGCCCCCGCTGCCGGGACAGGAGCTGCCGCCGGTGCCGCGCAGGCGCCCGCGCCGGGACCGGGAGCTGATTGTCAGTGGCGGGGTGGACACTGTGAGTGACGGATCTTCTGACGGAAAGGAGGCGTCCGATGGCTGAGGAGCCAGAGGGGACCGGGCAGTCGAAGCCCGGTTTCCAGAACCCCGTGGCCGGCTTCGGCGTGACCTTCAAGGCCATGTTCAAGAAGCGGCTCACCGAGCAGTATCCGGAACAGCACAAGACCACCGCGCCGCGGTTCCACGGCCGGCACCAGCTCAACCGCCATCCGGACGGCCTGGAGAAGTGCGTCGGCTGCGAGCTGTGCGCCTGGGCCTGCCCCGCCGACGCCATCTACGTGGAGGGCGCCGACAACACCGACGAGGAGCGCTACTCGCCGGGCGAGCGCTACGGCCGCGTCTACCAGATCAACTACGCCCGCTGCATCCTGTGCGGCCTGTGCATCGAGGCGTGCCCCACGCGCGCGTTGACGATGACCAACGAGTTCGAACTGGCCGACTCCAGCCGCGCGAACCTCATCTACACCAAGGAACAACTGCTCGCCGGCCTTGAGGACGACATGGTCGACACCCCGCACGCCATCTACCCGGGGACGGACGAACAGGACTACTACCAGGGCCTGGTCACCCACGCGGCCCCCGGCACGGAGCGCCAGGTCGCCGTCTCCAAGGGCGAGGAGCCCACGGGCGAGGAGGTGGTGGACGCATGAGCCACCACCTCGCCGCACACGCGGGCCACCAACTCGCCGTCGACACGGGGCCCCAGCTCGCCGCCTACACCACCTCCACCGGCGAGGCGTTCCAGTTCTGGGTGCTCGGCACGGTCGCGGTGATCGGCGCCCTGTGCACCGTCTTCATGAAGAAGGCCGTGCACAGCGCGCTCTGCCTCGCCGGAACCATGATCGTCCTGGCGGTGTTCTACCTCGCCAACGGCGCCTACTTCCTGGGCATCGTCCAGGTCGTCGTCTACACCGGCGCGATCATGATGCTGTTCCTGTTCGTGGTGATGCTCGTCGGTGTCACCGCCGCGGACTCCCTGAAGGAGACCATCAAGGGCCAGCGCTGGCTCGCCCTGCTGTGCGGACTCGGCTTCGGCATCCTGCTCGTCACGGGCATCGCCAACGCCTCCCTGACGGACTTCAACGGCCTCGGCGCGGCCAACGCCAACGGCAACGTGGAGGGCCTGGCCGCCCTCATCTTCACCAAGTACGTGTTCGCCTTCGAGATCACCGGCGCCCTGCTGATCACCGCGGCCGTCGGCGCCATGGTCCTCACCCACCGCGAACGCACCGAGCGCCCCAAGACCCAGCGCGAACTGTCCGAGCAGCGCGTACGGGACGGCAGGCACCTGCCGCCGCTGCCCGCGCCCGGCGTGTACGCCCGGCACAACGCGGTGGACATCGCCGGCCTGCTGCCGGACGGCACCCCCTCCGAGCTGACCGTCAACAAGACGCTGCGCGACCGCGGCCAGATCCGTGACGTGTCGAACGAGGCCATCGCCGACCTGCGCGCCCTGGAGCAGCGGTCGGCCCAGCGCCTTGAGCGCACGGGCGAGGAGCGGCCCGCCGTCACCAGGACCGAGGAGGCGTCGAAGTGAACCCCGCCAACTACGTCTATCTCGCCGCCCTGCTGTTCACGATCGGCGCCACCGGCGTCCTGATCCGGCGCAACGCGATCGTGGTCTTCATGTGCATCGAACTGATGCTGAACGCCTGCAACCTCGCGTTCGTCGCCTTCTCCCGGATGCACGGCAATCTCGACGGCCAGATCATCGCGTTCTTCACGATGGTCGTCGCCGCCGCGGAGGTCGTGGTCGGGCTCGCGATCATCGTGTCGCTGTTCCGCGCCCGCCACTCGGCCTCGGTCGACGATGCCAGCCTGATGAAGTTGTGAGGGTCTGAATCGTGGACAACCTGATTGCGCTGCTGATCGCGGCGCCCCTGCTCGGCGCGGCCGTACTGCTGTGCGGCGGCCGCAGACTGGACGCCGTCGGCCACTGGATCGGCACGGCCCTGGCCGCCGTCTCCTTCGTGCTCGGCGTGGTCCTCTTCACCGACCTGCTCGGCAAGGGCGCCGAGGACCGCACGCTCACCCAGCACCTGTTCAGCTGGGTCCCCGTCGAGGGCTTCCAGGCCGACGCCGCCTTCCGGCTCGACCAACTGTCGGTGACCTTCGTCCTGCTGATCACCGGCGTCGGCTCGCTCATCCACCTGTACTCGATCGGGTACATGGAGCACGACGAGCGCAGGCGCCGCTTCTTCGGCTATCTGAACCTGTTCCTCGCGGCGATGCTCCTGCTCGTCCTCGCCGACAACTACCTCCTGCTGTACGTCGGCTGGGAGGGCGTCGGCCTCGCCTCGTACCTGCTGATCGGGTTCTGGCAGCACAAGCCCAGCGCGGCCACCGCGGCGAAGAAGGCGTTCCTGGTCAACCGGGTCGGCGACATGGGCCTGTCGATCGCGATCATGCTGATGTTCACCACCTTCGGGACCTTCGCCTTCGGCCCGGTGCTCGGCACGCACGCGGAGCCCGGACTCGTCGGGGACGCCTCCGAGGGCAGGCTCACCGCCATCGCCCTGATGCTGCTGCTCGCCGCCTGCGGCAAGTCCGCCCAGGTGCCGCTGCAGTCCTGGCTCGGGGACGCGATGGAGGGCCCCACGCCCGTCTCGGCCCTCATCCACGCCGCCACCATGGTGACCGCGGGCGTCTACCTGATCGTCCGTTCCGGTGCGATCTTCAACGCCGCCCCGGACGCGCAACTCGCCGTCACCGTCGTCGGCGCCGTCACGCTCCTGTTCGGTGCGATCGTCGGTTGCGCGAAGGACGACATCAAGAAGGCGCTCGCCGGTTCGACGATGTCGCAGATCGGCTACATGGTGCTCGCCGCGGGCCTGGGCCCCATCGGCTACGCCTTCGCGATCATGCACCTGGTGACGCACGGCTTCTTCAAGGCCGGGCTGTTCCTCGGCGCCGGTTCGGTCATGCATGGCATGAACGACGAGGTCGACATGCGCAAGTACGGCGGCCTCCGGAAGTACATGCCGGTCACCTTCGTGACCTTCGGCTTCGGCTACCTCGCCATCATCGGCTTCCCGGGCCTGTCCGGCTTCTTCTCCAAGGACAAGATCATCGAGGCGGCGTTCGCCAAGGGCGGCACCGAGGGCTGGATCCTCGGCGGCGCGGCCCTGCTCGGCGCGGCCGTCACCGCGTACTACATGACGCGCGTGATGCTGATGACCTTCTTCGGCGAGAAGCGCTGGCAGCCCGACGCGGACGGCAACGAACCGCACCCCCACGAGTCCCCGAAGACCATGACGATCCCCATGATCGTGCTGGCCGTCGGCTCGGTCGGCGCGGGGGCCTTCTTCGGCATCGGGAACCGCTTCCTGCACTGGCTGGAGCCCATCACCGGCCACGAGGAGGGCAACTCGCCCGTCAGCGCCGGCGCGGTCACGGGCGCGACCCTCGTCGTCCTCCTCGTCGGCGCCGCCCTGGCCTGGGCGCAGTACGGGCGCCGCCCGGTCCCGGCACTCGCCCCGCGCGGGTCGCTGCTCACCCGGGCCGCCCGGCGCGACCTGCTCCAGGACGACTTCAACCACGTCGTGCTCGTGCGCGGCGGCGAGCACCTCACGCGCTCCCTGGTCTACGTCGACCACACCCTGGTCGACGGTGTCGTCAACGGCTCGGCTGCCTCGGTCGGCGGCCTCTCCGGACGGCTGCGCAGGCTCCAGAACGGCTACGCGCGGTCGTACGCGGTCTCCATGTTCGGCGGTGCGGCGGTACTCATCGCCCTGACCCTGCTGATGAGGGCGGTCTGATAGCGATGTCCTTTCCCCTGCTGACAGTGACGGCGGCGCTGCCCGCCGTCGGGGCGGTCGCCACGGCCGCCGTACCGGCCGTACGGCGCACCGCCGCCAAGTGGCTGGCGCTGACCGTGTCGGTGGCCACCCTGGTGCTCGCGGCGGTCGTCATGGTCCGCTTCGACCCGGGCGGCGACCGCTACCAGCTGACCGAGTCGCACGCCTGGATCAAGGACTTCGGGGTCCGCTACGACCTCGGGGTCGACGGCATCGCGGTGGCGCTGATCGTGCTGACCGCCCTGCTGATCCCGTTCGTGATCCTGGCCGGCTGGCACGACGCCGACCCGCTGGAGACCGGCAACAAGCGCTGGCGGCCCACCCAGGGCTTCTTCGCGCTGATCCTGGCCGTCGAGGCGATGGTGATCATCTCCTTCGAGGCCACCGACGTCTTCCTCTTCTACATCTTCTTCGAAGCCATGCTGATCCCGATGTACTTCCTCATCGGCGGCTTCGGGGACAGCGCGCACGAGCACGGCGACGAGGCCGCGGCGACGCAACGGTCGTACGCCGCCGTGAAGTTCCTGCTCTACAACCTGGTCGGTGGGCTGATCATGCTGGCCGCGGTCATCGGTCTCTATGTCGCCGCCGGGAACTTTTCGCTGCCCGACATCATTCAGGCGCGCGCCAACGGTTCGCTCGACATGGCCACCAGTACCGAACGCTGGCTGTTCCTCGGCTTCTTCTTCGCCTTCGCGGTGAAGGCCCCGCTGTGGCCGCTGCACACCTGGCTGCCCAACGCCATGGGGGAGGCCACGGCCCCGGTCGCCGTCCTGATCACGGCGGTTGTCGACAAGGTGGGCACCTTCGCGATGCTCCGCTTCTGCCTCGGGCTGTTCCCGGAGGCCAGCAAGTGGGCCACGCCGGTGATCCTCGTCCTGTCGCTGATCAGCATCATCTACGGGGCGCTGCTCGCGGTCGGACAGCGCGACATCAAGCGGCTGGTGGCGTACGCGTCGATCTCGCACTTCGGGTTCATCATCCTGGGCATCTTCGCGATGACCAGCCAGGGCCAGTCCGGGGCGACGCTCTACATGGTCAACCACGGCATCTCCACGGCCGCCCTGATGCTCGTGGCCGGCTTCCTGATCTCCCGGCGCGGCTCGCGGCTCATCGCCGACTACGGGGGCGTGCAGAAGGTCGCACCGGTGCTCGCCGGCACCTTCCTGATCGGCGGTCTCGCGACCCTCTCGCTGCCGGGGCTCGCGCCCTTCGTGAGCGAATTCCTCGTCCTGGTGGGCACGTTCGCGCGCCACCCGGCCATCGGGATCATCGCCACCTTCGGCATCGTCCTGGCCGCGCTCTACACCCTCGTCCTCTACCAGCGGACGATGACGGGCCCGGTGAAGGCGGAGGTCGCCACGATGCCGGACCTCAAGGTGCGCGAACTCGTGGTGGTGGCCCCGCTGATCGCCCTGCTGATCCTCCTGGGCGTCTACCCCAAGCCCGTCACGGACATCGTCAACCCGGCGGTCAAGCACACCATGTCCGACGTCCACCAGACCGATCCCAAGCCCGATGCGGAGGCGGCCAAGTGAGCGGCCAAGCGAGTGCGGCGGCCGTCCACAGCCTGTGGACAACCGCGGCCGACCCCCTGACCAAGATCGACGCGCCGAAGATCGAATACGGGCAATTGTCGCCCACCCTGATCGTCATCGGCGCCGCGATCGTCGGCGTACTGATCGAGGCGTTCGTCCCGCGCAAGTCCCGTTACTACGCACAGGTGTTCGTGTCCGTCGTCGCGCTCTGCGCCGCCTTCGCCGCGGTGATCGCGCTCGCCGCCGACGGATTCGGTACGACGAAGGCGCACATCGCGGCCATGGGCGCGATCGCGGTGGACGGGCCCGCCCTCTTTCTTCAGGGCACGATTCTGCTCGCCGGACTGCTCGGCGTGTTCACCTTCGCCGAACGGCGCCTGGACCCGGAGGCGCACGGCAACCGGGTCGACTCCTTCGCCGCGCAGGCCGCCTCCGTACCCGGCAGCGACAGCGAAAAAGCGGCAGTGAAGGCCGGGTTCACCACCACCGAGGCGTTCCCGCTGCTGCTGTTCGCGGTCGGCGGCATGCTCGTCTTCCCCGCGGCCAACGACCTGCTGACCCTCTTCGTCGCCCTGGAGGTCTTCTCCCTCCCGCTGTACCTCCTGTGCGCCCTGGCCCGCCGCAAACGCCTCCTGTCGCAGGAAGCCGCCGTCAAGTACTTCCTGCTCGGCGCCTTCGCCTCCGCGTTCACCCTGTTCGGCATCGCCCTGCTGTACGGCTACGCGGGCTCGGTGACGTACGCGAAGATCGCCGAGGTCGTCGACGGCACCGTCACCAATGTCGACCCGGCGCTCGCCGACACCATGGGCAACGACGCGCTGCTGCTCATCGGGGCCGCCATGGTCGTGATGGGCCTGCTGTTCAAGGTCGGCGCGATCCCGTTCCACATGTGGACGCCGGACGTCTACCAGGGCGCGCCGACCCCCGTCACCGGCTTCATGGCGTCGGCCACCAAGGTGGCCGCTTTCGGCGCGCTGCTGCGGCTGCTGTACGTCGTCCTGCCCGGACTGCGCTGGGACTGGCGGCCGGTGATGTGGGCGATCGCGATCGTCACCATGCTGGGCGGCGCGATCGTCGCGATCACCCAGACCGACATCAAGCGGCTGCTCGCCTACTCGTCGATCGCGCACGCCGGATTCATCCTCGCCGGTGTCATCGCGACGACCCCCGACGGCGTGTCGTCGGTGCTGTTCTACCTGGGCGGCTACTCCTTCGTGACGATCGGTGCCTTCGCCGTCGTGACGCTGGTGCGGGACGCGGGCGGCGAAGCCACCCACCTGTCCAAGTGGGCCGGGCTCGGGCGCAGGTCCCCGCTGGTGGCGGCCGTGTTCGCGGTGTTCCTGCTGGCCTTCGCGGGCATCCCGCTGACCTCCGGGTTCGCCGGGAAGTTCGCCGTGTTCAAGGCGGCGGCGGAGGGCGGTGCGGCGCCCCTGGTCGTGGTCGGTGTGATCTCGTCCGCGATTGCCGCGTTCTTCTACGTTCGCGTGATCGTCCTGATGTTCTTCAGCGAACCGCGCCCCGAGGGGCCGACGGTCGCCGTGCCGTCGCCGCTGACGATGACGGCGATCGGGCTGGGCGTCGCGGTCACGCTGGTGCTCGGCGTCGCGCCGCAGTACTTCCTGGACCTGGCGGGACAGGCGGGCGTCTTCGTCCGCTGAACCCGCCGAACCCGCTGAATCTGTTCGGGCCGGCTCGTCCAATGCCGGTACGCGCGCGTGGGGCCCCGGTTCCTTCCCGGAACCGGGGCCTTTCGCGCGGGTTCAGCGGGTCGGGGCGGCCACGACGGCGGGCGTGACGGACGCCGGTGCGACGGCCGGGGCGTACGTCGTGGTCGGCTCACCCGTCGGACACTTCACCGTCGGGTTCCACGGGGCGAACATGCCGCTCGGATTCGGCTTCCACAGCCACGCGTGCAGGCTGTAGTGGAGCGGCAGCCCCGGGAGCGTCGTCGGGCCGTCGAACTTCTGGCCGAAGAGGGTGGGCCGGTCGTCGGTGGTGGCGGGATCACCGTCCTTGTCGACCACGATCCACTCCGCGGCGACGAGCCTGCGCGGTTCGTCGGCCGCGGTGTCGGCGGGGTCGGTGACGTCACCGAGGTCGCCGAAGTCCCACTCGTCGCGGTTCGCGTCCGCGTCCTCGTACAGGAGCGCGGCGGGCTTGGCCGGGTCGAGGGAGCCGAACAGGGACGCCTTGACGTCGTGGTAGCCCATGCCACCCAGCTGCGGATCGGCGGTGCACGCGGTGCGGACGTAGCCGTCGGCGAGGGCGGACGCCTCGTACTGGTACTTGGCGGTGCCCTGATACGTCTTCGCGAGGCCGTTCCAGACCGTGGGGTCGAGGGGCGGCGGCGCATCGGCGGCGTGGGCGGGCGCGGCGGCCAGGGCGAGCAGGGCGGCGGAGACGAGGGCGACGGCGGCTTTGCCGGCAGGGCGAGCGGGCATGGGGCGGTGCTCCTTGCGAGGGGCGCGTGCGACGGGCGCCGAGCCGTGGACGTGGGTGGGTCTCCCCGTCAGCAGCTTGTGCGGCCGGGCGGAGGGGTGCCATCCAGGGGCGTCCGATGGGCTGACGGCAGGGTGAGACGGCAGGGGGACGGCCGGTGGAGGTCGGCGTGACGCCGGGACGGGGCGCGGGGCCCGGCGCGGGGGCGCTCGGGGAGGTGAATACGCCCCCTGGCCGGGCGGGCGCCCCCTGCCTGTGGATAACTCCGTCGCTGTCGGTGCGGGGGCCTATCGTGGCAGGCGTGAGATGAGAACGGGGAGCGACGGACGTCGTCGTACGGCTGAGGCGTGGGCGTACGGCGGACGGGCGGCGCGGGACAGGCGCAGGGCAGGGGACGGACGGGGGACAGACGATGGACGGGACGGACGTAATGACCGAGGCACCCACGGCGCAGGCGCCGGGCGGGAGCGAGGCGCTGGGCGTACTGCACAAGGTCTTCGGATACGGGGCCTTCCGCGGTGAGCAGTCGGCGATCATCGAGCACGTGGTGGCGGGCGGCGACGCGGTCGTCCTGATGCCCACCGGCGGCGGAAAGTCGCTGTGCTACCAGATCCCCGCCCTGGTCAGACCCGGTACGGGCGTTGTGGTCTCGCCGCTGATCGCGCTCATGCAGGACCAGGTGGACGCGCTGCGGGCGCTCGGTGTGCGGGCCGGGTTCATGAACTCCACCCAGGACTTCGACGAGCGGCGCACGGTGGAGGCGGAGTTCCTGGCCGGCGAGCTGGACCTGCTCTACCTGGCGCCCGAGCGGCTGCGCCTGGAGTCCACCCTCGACCTGCTCTCGCGCGGCAAGATCTCGGTCTTCGCGATCGACGAGGCGCACTGCGTGTCCCAGTGGGGCCACGACTTCCGCCCCGACTACCTCGCCCTGTCCCTGCTCGGCGAGCGTTGGCCGGACGTCCCGCGCATCGCGCTCACGGCGACGGCCACGCACGCCACGCACCAGGAGATCGTCCAGCGGCTGGGCATGCCGGCGGCCCGCCACTTCGTGGCCAGCTTCGACCGGCCCAACATCCAGTACCGGATCGTGCCGAAGGCCGACCCCAAGAAGCAGCTGCTGGCCTTCCTCCAGCAGGAGCACACGGGCGACGCGGGCATCGTGTACTGCCTCTCGCGCAACTCGGTGGACAAGACGGCGGAGTTCCTCAGCCGCAGCGGCATCGAGGCGGTGCCGTACCACGCCGGTCTGGACGCGGGCACGCGCGCGGCCCACCAGTCGCGGTTCCTGCGGGAGGAGGGCCTGGTCGTGGTGGCGACCATCGCCTTCGGCATGGGCATCGACAAGCCGGACGTACGGTTCGTGGCCCACCTGGACCTGCCCAAGTCGATCGAGGGCTACTACCAGGAGACGGGCCGCGCCGGACGCGACGGGCTGCCGTCCACGGCCTGGATGGCGTACGGCCTCAACGACGTCATACAGCAGCGCAAGATGATCCAGGGCAGCGAGGGCGACGAGGCGTTCCGGCGTCGGCTCCAGTCGCACCTGGACGCGATGCTGGCACTGTGCGAGACGGCCCAGTGCCGCCGGGGGCAGCTGCTCGCCTACTTCGGCCAGGACCCGCAGCAGGGCGGTTGCGGCAACTGTGACACCTGTCTGACGCCGCCGGAGACCTGGGACGGCACGGTCGCCGCGCAGAAGGTGCTGTCCACGGTGTGGCGGCTGGAGAAGGAGCGGCGGCAGAAGTTCGGTGCCGTGCAGATCGTCGACATCCTGCTGGGGCGGCGGACGGCGAAGGTCATCCAGTTCGACCACGACCAACTGTCCGTGTTCGGCATCGGCGAGGACCTGGCCGAGGGCGAATGGCGGGGCGTCGTACGGCAGTTGCTGGCGCAGGGGCTGCTTTCCGTGGAGGGCGAGTACGGCACGCTGGTGCTGACGGAGGCGAGCGGGACAGTGCTGCGGCGGGAGCGCGAGGTGCCGCTGCGCAAGGAGCCGAAGAAGCCGCCGACGGCCGCCCGGTCGTCGTCCGGCGGTGGGCGCGGCGAGCGCAAGGCGAAGGCGGCCGCGGTCGAGCTGCCGCCGGAGTTGCAGCCCGCGTTCGAGGCGCTGCGCGCCTGGCGTGCCGAACAGGCGCGCGAGCAGGGCGTCCCGGCGTACGTCATCTTCCACGACGCCACGCTGCGGGAGATCGCGACGGTGTGGCCGTCGACGGTCGACGACCTGGGCGGTATCAGCGGCGTCGGCGAGAAGAAACGGGCCACGTACGGGGAGGGGGTGGTCGGGGTGCTGGCGGAACTGGGCGGCAGGCCGGCCACCACCGCGCCGTCGGGCCCGGCTCCGGCCGCGGCGACGGCCCCGGCCCGGGCGAGGGCGTCGGCCTCGGTCCCGCCCCCGGCGAGGGCGTCGGTCTCGGCGGCGGCCCCGGCCGGCCGGGTTGTGGCGAACGAGGAACCGCCGCTGGACTGGGAGGGGTTGGAGGAGCCGGAACCGGAGGACTGGATATAGCCGCTGGGCGGTGCCGGGGGCCGCCGCGCAGGGGCGGTGCCGTGAGGCTCGCTGCCGGGGTCGGGGCGCAGGCCCCGGTCGGGTCACAGCGCGCGTGACGCGTACGCCCTGACGTCCGCGTCCGAGTCGGACGTGGCCGTGGCCAGGGCCGTGCGGGCCTCCGGGCTTGTGGCGTGGCGGGTCAGGGCGAGGACCGCGGCCTTGCGGACGTCGGCGTTGGGGTCGGTGAGGGACTGGGCCAGGGCCGGGATCGCCAGACCGGGCGGGGCCGCCGACAGGGCGGTGGCCGCTCCGGCGCGGACCTGCCAGGCAGGGTCGCAGCGGGCGGCCAGGGCGCGCGCCGCCGACCCGTCGGGGCAGCCGGCGGTGGCGAGGGACGTCAAGGCGGCGGCCCGGACCAGGGCGTCGGGGTCCTCCGTGAGCCGGGCGAGGGTGGCGGAGACCAGGTCCGCGGACGGGCCGTCGGCCGGGGAGGCCAGGGCCTTCGCCACGGTCACCCGGACCTCGCGGGAGGCGTCCGAGGCCGCGCGCACCAGGAGACCGGTGGCGTCCAGTGAGACGAGGCCGCGTACGGCTTCGATGCGCACGGCGATCTCGGGGTCCGTGAGCGCGGCGGCGAACGCGTCGGCGGTGCCCAGGCGCAGGGCGCGCAGGACGTCGACGGCGGCGGCGCGGACGACGGGATCGGGCCGGCCGAGGGCGCGGGTGAGGGGCGTGGCCAGGGCGGGCTCGGCGGGCAGCGTCTCGACCAGTTCGCGGAGCGAGGCGGCGGCGGTGGCGCGTACGGCGGCGTCGGCGTCCGAGAGCGCCACGGCGAGCGCCCGGCCGGTGCCGGGCGGCGCGGTCTCCGTGAGCACCGCGACCGCGGTCCGGCGCACCGCCGGGTCGGGGTCGGCCAAGTAGGGCTCGACGGCGGCGAGTTCGGAGACGTCCTCGGCGAGGGCGAGCAGTTCGAGGAGACGGAGGGAGGGCGACTCCGCGGCCGGGGCACCTGCCTCGGCCACCACCCCGGCTGCTGCTCCGGCCCCGGCGGTCGCCGCCACCGGTGCCGTCTCCCGGGCCCCCGCCGTGGCCACCGGGAGGGGATGGACCTCGCCCAAGGGGCGGGAGGGACCGCCGGTCGGGGTGAACTCGTCGACCGGGACCAGATAGGGAGCCACGGGACGGGCCGTGAACTCCATCGCACCAGAGGGGGACTTGTGCAGATCGAGATGGTGGAACCAGGACACGTCGTCCCGGTCGGGATGGTCGAGACGGTCGTGGTAGAGGCCCCAGCGGGACTCGGTACGGGCGAGGGAGGCGCGGGCGGCCATCTCCGCGCAGTCGCGGATGAAGCTGACCTCGGCGCAGCGCATCAGCTCGTGCGGGGTGCGGGCGCCCATGTCGGCGATGTCGTCCCGCATCCGTTGGAACGCCTCCAGGGCCAGCGAGAGCCGGGCGCCGGACTTCGGTGGGGCCACGTAGTCGTTCACGAAGCGGCGCAGTTTGTACTCGACCTGGGGCTGCGGCGGGCCGTCCGGGTTGCGCAGCGGGCGGTAGACCAGCTCGTGCGCCTCCCGGAGCTGCTCCGTCGGCAACTCCCCTTCGTACGGCGCGTACTGGGCCGCGTCCGCGCCCGCCAGCTCGCCGAAGACGAACGCGCCGATCATGTAGTTGTGCGGCACACAGGCCAGGTCCCCGGCGGCGTACAGGCGGGGCACGGTCGTACGGGCGTGGTCGTCGACGCGGACCCCGGAGGCGGAGTGGCCGCCGCACAGGCCGATCTCCGAGATGTGCATCTCGATGTCGTGGGTGCGGTAGTCGTGGCCGCGCCCCGAGTGGAAGGTGCCGCGGGTGGGGCGCTCGGTGGTGTGCAGGATCGACTCCAGGGCGGAGAGCGACTCCTCGGGGAGATGGCTGAGCTTCAGGTAGACCGGACCACGGTCGGAGGCGACCTCGGCGGCGAACTCGGCCATCATCTGCCCGGACCAGTAGTCGGAGTCGACGAACCGCTCACCGTGCCGGTTGACCTGGTAGCCCCCGAACGGGTTGGCGACGTAGGCGCAGGCCGGCCCGTTGTAGTCCTTGATCAGGGGGTTGATCTGGAAGCACTCGATGCCGGTCAGCTCGGCACCCGCGTGGTAGGCCATGGCGTAACCGTCACCGGCGTTGGTCGGGTTTTCGTACGTCCCGTACAGGTAGCCGGAGGCGGGCAGACCGAGCCGCCCACAGGCGCCGGTCGCGAGAATCACCGCCCCCGCGCGAACGGTCACGAACGCGCCGGTCCGCGTGTTGAAGCCCGCCGCACCCACCGCGCGCCCCGCCGCCGTCAGCACTCGTACCGGCATCACCCGGTTCTCGATACGAATCCGAGCCCGCATCTCACGACGCCGCAACTGCCGGTACAGGACCTTCTTGACATCCTTGCCTTCCGGCATCGGCAGTACGTACGAACCGGAGCGGTGCACCTGGCGGACCGCGTACGCGCCATGCTCGTCCTTCTCGAACTTGACCCCGTACGACTCCAAGCGCTGGACCATGGCGAAACCACGCGTCGCCGTCTGGCGGACGGTGGACTGGTCGACGATGCCGTCGTTGGCGCGGGTGATCTCGGCGACGTAGTCGTCGGGCTCGGCGCGGCCGGGGACGACCGCGTTGTTGACGCCGTCCATGCCCATGGCGAGCGCGCCGGAGTGGCGGACGTGGGCCTTCTCCAGGAGCAGCACGTTCGCACCGCGTTCCGCGGCGGTCAGGGCGGCCATGGTGCCGGCGGTGCCGCCGCCGATGACGAGGACGTCGCAGGTCAGCTCCTCGGCGTCGGCGACGGCGGGAATCTTCAGGGGGGTCTGGGCGGGGGCGTTCGCGGGGGTGGTCACCGGGATGCCTTTCGGATGCCGAGCGAGGAGAGGATGGCTCGGCGCAGGGGCGCGCGAGCCGGGTCGTCGAGGGCGCCGCGGTCGCGCGGACGCGGCACGTCCCGCACGGGGGCCGCGCGGCCGACGGCGAGCAGGGCGACACGGTCGCCGAGGAGGAGCGCCTCGTCCGTGTCAGGGGTGACGAGGACGAGGGGCGCACCCGTGCCGCGCGACACCTCCAAGGTCCTGCATGCGGGAACGGGGTCGGGCGTCGACGAGCGCGCCGAACGGCTCGTCCGTGAGCACGCCCGGGGAGGTGAAGGTACGGACACGGGTGGCGCCCTTCGGCCGGACCTCGCTCGCGGAGGGTGCGGGGACGGGGACGGCGGCGAGCTGCTTGGCGTCCGTGGGCAGGGCAACTGCCGTGCTTGTCATGGGAGTTCGGCTAGTGAGTGTTCGCTTCATGGGGGCGCGCGCCTCTCACCGGAGCAGGTACGGCATGTTGACGGTCACCGCTCCGGTGGGGCAGCGGGCCGCGCACGGGCCGCAGTACCAGCACTCGTCGACGTGCATGTATGCCTTGCCGTTGCTCTCGTCGATGGCGAGGGAGTCCAGCGGGCACATGTCCACGCAGAGGGTGCAGCCGTCGATGCACTTCGACTCGTCGATGGTCACGGGCACGTCGGCCCGCTCGGGTGCCAAGGGCATGGCTGTCTCCAGGGAGGTCCTGCGAAAGGGGGCGGTCGGAGCGGGACGGGCGCGCTCAGTGGGAGCGGTGCAGCAGCCCGCTCATCGTGATGCGGTCGCCGCGGAAGCGGATGAACTCCAGGTCGACCGGGCGGTGGTCGTCGAGATGGGTGAGCCGTTCGAGCATCAGGACGGCCGCGCCGTGCGGGGCTTCGAGTACGGCGGCGGAGTGCGCGTCCGCGTTCACCGCCTCCAGGGTGATCTCGGCGTGGCCCAGCGGGCGGCCGGTGATCGACTCCAGCAGGCGGAAGACGTCGGTGTTCTCCAGGTCGGCGCCCAGGAGGTGGATGCCGATGTCGAGCGGGATGTAGGTGAGGTCGAGGGAGAGGGGCAGGCCGCCCAGGCGGCGCAGGCGTTCGATGTAGAGGACGTCGGCGCCGGGGGCCACGTGCAGGCGTTCGGCGACCGGGGCGGGGGCCGGGACCGGGCCCATCGTGCGGACCTCGTTGGTGACCCTGCCGTGTTCGCGGAGGGTCTCCGCGAGCCCCAGCAGCCGGTCCAGGCCGTGCGGGTACTTACGGGCGACGACGACGGTGCCGACGCCGGGAAGGCGGTCGACGAGCCCCTCCGTGCGGAGCAGGCCGAGGGCCTGGCGGACGGTGTTGCGGGAGGCGCGGTAGTCGGCGCCGAGGGCGGACTCGTGGGGGAGCGCGCCGGTCGGGTAGGCGCCGGTGAGGATCTGGTGGCGGAGGAGGTCGGCGAGCTGACGGGCCCGGTCCGCGCGCAGCCGACGCCGGTGGGCGGCGACGGTGGTCGCGCCTTGGCCGGCGTGGTCCGGGAAGCGGTCGGGCATGGGTGGACGATGGGGAGGGGGCGGCGGGCGTGGTGTTGCTGGAGTGTTGCGCCAGGTATTGGGGGCAGGGGTGTGGGGGT
>LJCV01000286.1 GCA_001298575.1 Actinobacteria bacterium OK074 | reverse complement strand
CTGGTGGCGGGTCGGTGTCGGTGAGGCGGTCGAGTAGTGCGGTGTGTACGGCGGCGAGGCGGGGGGCGGGACCTTCGCCCTGGGCCGGTGGGGTGGCGGTGGCGGGGGCGCGGGGGGCGGGGCCGGTGGGGGGGTCCGGGGGGGGGGGGGGGGGGGTGTGGGGGGGGTGGGGGGGGGGTGGGGGGGGGGGGGGGCGGGCGTGGGGGGGGGGGGGGAGGGGGGGGAGGGGGCGCCCCGTGCGGGCTGCGGTGAAATAGCTGGTCAGCCAGGCGGTGCGGGTGCGGTGGGGGAGGGCGGTGAGGCGGCGGAGGGCCGGGGTGCTGCCGTCGCGTTGGTCGGCTGGGAGGAGCCAGCACTCGACGGCCAAGATCACGAGGTTCTCGTGGGGTGTGCCGTAGGAGTCGCGGCACGCGGGGTCGGCGATCTGGGATGCGAGTTCCGCGAAGCGGCCTTTCCGGCTCGGCCAAAGGTCGATCTCCGCCGCCCAGTTGCTCCTGCCGTCCGCCAACGGGCAGCCGCCGCCCGACTCCGGCGTCGCGAGATACGTCGAGGGCGCGCCCGTCACGCCCGTGAGCCTGCGGGCGAAGTGGTCGGCGAGTTCGTCCAGTTGATCCCGGACCGCCGATCGGTCGTCCGACAGGCACCGCACGGGTGCCTCGCCCCAGCAGTGGACGCCGATGCGGGCATACACCGAGACGTCGGTGCCGGGCGGCAGGAAGGTGAACGCGGGGATCAGGGCGAGACAGAGCAGGCTCGCGGGGAACCAGCGTCGGGCGTGTACGGCGATTGCGATGGCCGCGAGGGTCGCCAGCAGGGTGAGAAGCAGCCAGTACGGCCAGTTCGGGGTGGTGGAGGTGAGGTAGGGATCGTCCCAGTCGTGGCCCGGGACGGCGGGGCCCGTGTAGACCCGGGTGGGAGTGATGTCGTAGAAGTTCAGCCCGAAGCCGTTGCCCTGGGTCTGTTGCAGGGCGAGCTGAGCCAGCATCGAGACCAGCACGATGATCGGTACGACACGCAGTGGTGCCAGGTCGCCCAGGGCGTGGGCCAGGCCGGTGAGCGCCGTCAACAGGGCCATGTCGTAGGCCAGTTCCCTGAACGGGAAAGGGCCGGCCGTGGCCGATGGCCAGGTCGTGCCCGCGGCGAACAGAGCGAACGCCCCGTACGCGGCCAGCGGCCACAGTACGGACGGGGCGCAGGACAGCAGGGTGCGGGCGAGCGGTCCGCGCAGTGCGTGGGCGCGGACCCAGTACATGCCCGCCCGGGCCTCGGCGCCGCCCTGCCAGCAGGCGAAGGCCACGGCGAGGGGGAGGGCGAAGTAGGCACTCGTGTTGAGGGTCGCGCCAGTGTTCACCCAGTCGCCCTGCCACGGTGGCAGTAGTTTCCAGGCGACCAGCAGCATCACCCCCGCGAACACCAGCCCCCCAACAGGAGCCACCCCCCGCCTCAACCGCACCCCCAGCACCAGCAGATGACCCGAACCGCCCGCCCTACGGCCGCGGCCGAGGAACCCGACCCCCACGCTCGCCGTCATCCCCCTCACCCCCCTCCCCACGGGCCCGCAACCACTCCCGCAGTTGTGCGCACCCCCGCGACGCGTGCGATTTCACCGTGCCCGTGGCGATGCCCAGCCGTTCCGCCGTCTGCTGGACGCTCAGGCCGTGGACGTAGCGGAGTTCGATCACGTCCCGTTGGGCGGGCGGGAGTTCGGCGAGGGCGACGGCGACGGCGGCGTAGCGCGGGGACGCGGCGAGGAGGCAGTCCTCGGCGGACGGGGCGACGGGGGCCGCGCACTGCCGTTGGGCGACGCGTTCGTCGAGCGCGGCGCGGCGGCACTGGCCGCGGCGGGTGTCGGCGGCCCGCCGCTGCGCGATCCGCATCAACCAGCCCAGCGCGCTGCCCTCGTGGAAGCCGGACGCGCTCTTCCACGCGGACAGGAACGTCTCCTGGACGGCGTCCTCGGCGGCGTCGCGCGCGAGGCCCCGGTTGAGCAGGTGGGCGAGGACGGTGCCGGCGTGGCGGGTGAAGAGTTCGGACAGCGCCTCGGTGCTGCCGTTGGCCATCGCGTGCACGAGGTGGCCGTCGCAGAGGGGGTCGCCGTCGGCGGTCGGCGGGCACGCGGCCACGTTCACGGATGTGGACGCGGAGGGCTGGCTGGGCGGCGGGTCGGTGCAGGACCGGCACCCCGGGAAGGTGGTCATGCGGCCTCGGTGGTGGTCGTTCGATCGGGCCGCGAGATCCCCAGGAGCGGCCGCCAATGTCATCACGTTCAGTACATCGGCGGATGCGTTGCGTGGGGTTGCATGGGGGGCAACAGCCGTACCGCTCAAGGGGCGTGAGGGAGCGCGGAAGGGCGCGCGAGGCGTCGTACGGCGTGCGCTGACGCGTGTCCTCGGGGGTGCGCTCCCGCCTTCGCGGAAACCCTGGTGCGGGGGTTCGCGCGGCCCTAACCTTTTTGTGCACGTGGCCATGGAGCAGGTGTCGGCCACGCGGCAAGGCATAGGGGGCGGCGTGTCGGTGGGCGATACGCGGGAGGCTGTCGACGGCATGAGGTACGGCGCGGGGTCAGGCCCGTGGCGCCTCGCTCGGCAAAACCGCCGCAAGCGGCGATGGAACCGCGGGTAGGCGCAGGTCACGCACATCTCACCCGATCACCCGATCACCCGAAGTTCGACCGTCGCGGTCAGTACTCGGACAGCACTCGGACACGCTGGTACCGCGCCCCTCAGTCCTGCGCGCGGACCGGTACCCGGTTCTCGTTCTCAGGGGGATGCACGGTGCGCGACAGAGAACCCTTTTGGCCGGATCTTCCCGCTCTTCCGGGAATCCACTACGCCGTCGAGACGCTCGACCTCGTCATGAGCCGCCCCCCGAAGGGGGCCGCGCTGCCGGTCGTGGTCTTCGGTGCCGCCGTCGGCAGCCCGCTGCCGGAGCAGGTCGTGCGCGGGCTGCGGCGGCGTCTCGTCGACGAGGCGGCACAGCCCGCGCTCGGGGCACACCCGTCGCTGGTCCCGCACGCCCTCCTGGAGGACGGCGGTGCGCCCGCGTCGCCGGCCGGGGGACTCGCCCTCATGGACGACCTCGCCAACCAACTGGAGGGGTCCATGCCGACGGGCGCCGGACGCCTGCGGCTGCGCACCTTCCACCTCTGCCGGGATCTGCTGGAGGCGCCGGGAGTGCGCGGATCCCTCGCCGACCGGCGGACCAAGCTCCTGGAGTACCTCTACGACCGGCGGCTGGCGCGGCGGACGGTGCCGCGACTGCTGGAGCGGTTCGATCCCGCCCAGGTGCCGAGCAGCCCGTTCGGCTCCGTTCTCGCCACGCTCATGCCCGTGGTGCGGTTCGTCCCCCGGTGGTGGTACGGCCAGCGGCTGACCCGCGGCTCCGGGCTGCGCTGGTTCACCGAGCAGATGCGGCGGATCACCGGAGCACCCGACGTCGACTTCCTGACGAGCGCGCTGCGGCTGGCCGAGGGCGGCCGGGAGCACGACGACGCCACCGTGGTCCGCAGCATCCTGGTGCACGCCCTGGTGCAGGACCTGGAAGCGGCCCGGGGCCGCCGGTGGCGGCACGTCCTCGGTGTGCTGCGCAGAAGGCGGCGCTGGCCGTTCGTGCTCCTGCTGCTGACCGGGCCGGACCCGGCGTCGGCGCTGCGTGAACTCCTGGAGACGTACGTCGACGTCGTCCGGTCGCGGGAGAGCACACCCCTGCTGGTGCTGGCCGCCGCGGCGGGAGAACGGCCCGCGTGCGCCCGCGACGCCGGGGCCCGGTCGTTGCGCGACCTGGCCGACGAACTCCAGGAGCCGCGCCGGACGGGCCGCAGCCAGGTCCACTACGTGGCGCTGGACGCGGCGGAGGTGGACGGGGCCGCCGAGTCCTGGCTCCAGGTGAACCGGAAGGTTCCGGTCCAGCCGAACCGGCTGACCGACTTCGCCAGGCCGGTGCTGGCGGTCGCCGTCGTGCTGACGCTCTCGATCGGCACGGTCCAGTACCTGGCCGAGCGCCGCGACCCGTGCCGCGACACCTGGACGACCTCGCTCGGGGAGCGGGTCGGAGTGACCGACGGGTCCTGCGGATTCGCGAACAGACCAGGTTCGTCCACCGGCGCCGAGGCCCTCAACTACAAAAGGCTGAACGCGGTCGAGCGCAGTGTCCGCGAGGAGAACAAGTCGGTTCTCGAGAAATTCCGGCACGACGGACTTCCCTATCGCACCGTCGTGTTCTTCGCGCCGGTGACCAAACCCTCCCTGCCGGGCCGCAGCGGCGAGGTTTTCCTGCAACAGGTGCAGGGCGTGGCCCTCGCCCAACGGCAGGCGAACGAAGAGGCGGTCGCCAACGAGAACCAGATGCGTATCCGCTTGCTGATCGCCAATCCCGGGGACCGGTTCGCCGCCGGGGTTTCGGTGGCCAGGAAAATCGCCGCGATGGCCCGGCACGACCGGCGGATCGTCGCGGTGGTCGGCGTCTCGCAGAGCCGGAAGGAATCGCGTGACGCCATAGACGTACTGACCAAGAACCGGCTGACCGTCGTGGCCAGCACCATCACCGCGGACGAGATCTCCCGGTCGCCGTACTTCTACCAGATCGCCCCGCTCAACAAACGGCAGGCGGACGCTGCCGCCCGCTTCGCGCTGAACGCACCGATCGTCAAGAACGGGTTCGGGGAATTCGTGGGCACCGACCGGGCGGTGGTGATCCAGGATCCGAGCGACCTGTACAGCCAGAACCTCGCGGAGGATTTCCGCCAGTCCTTCCGCGCGATGAACGGGAAGATCGCGGAGACGTTCTCGTACCAGCCCGCGACGGACCCGGCGGACATGGTGCACGACCCGCGTCTCGGCAATCGCGACAAGGTGGTGGGCAACGCCGACGACCTGGCCCGGGGCGTGTGCGAGGCCATCGACACCGAGCGCGCCGTCGTGTACTACACGCAGCGCGCGTACGATCTGCCCGCGTTCCTCGACGCCGTGAAGAGCGACCCGGTGTGCGCGGGGAAGAACATCACCGTGTTGTCCGGCGACGACGGAGGTGGATTCGTCTCCGACGGTGAGACCGTCCATTACCCCTTCCTCCAGTTCTATTACGCGGCGTTCAGTGCTCCCGGACACGAGAACAACGTGGGGCGCGCCTTCCTCGCGGAATTCGTCAGGGAATTCGGGTCGACCGTCGATCCCAGCTACCCCGCGCTCGGATTCGACTCCTTCCTGGTGGCGAAGGAGGCGATCGACAAGGCGTACCAGTCGAAGGACGCCGACTTCGAACGGAGTGTCGTGGCCACCAAACTCCAGGACGGTCAGATCGACTTCATCGGCGCGAGCGGGGCCATCGCCTTTCTCGGGCGGCGGCAGGTGCCGGTGGACCGGCCGATCTTCATTCTGGAGGCGCTGCACCGGAAGGGCCCCTCCAAGGTCGTCCTCAAATGCGGCCGGTTTACGGCCGCCGAAGATCTGAAGTTCTGGGGAGCCGCCCGCCAGGAATGTCCGGTGGACCCGTCCTCTTCTTCTCCCTGACGGAGGTGTACCGCTGGACGCTTTCTACGACTCCGAGGAATCCGAGTTCTATGGACTCTGCGTCGAGGACCTGTTGTTGCGTCGTTCCTGGCAGGGCTCGGCCCACGGTTTACGGGACGGCCGGGAGCATCCGACCCTGATGGAGCTGGGTTCCGGCACGGGCCAGGCGATCTGCGGTGTGCTGCGCCGCACCGGCTGGCCGGGGCCGGTCCGCTCGTTCGAGATCGACGACGCCGCCTACAAGGTCGCGGCCAGGACGAGCGCCGACCTGGGGCTGGCCGACGTGTACCGGATCCACAACGCGGACTTCTTCCAGGAACTGCCGGGCTCCAGGGACCACATGGTCGCCATCAGCAACCCGCCCTACCTGCCGGCCCCCGACGACCACATCAGGCTCGCCTCCCTGTGGGGCGGGACCTCGGGCGGCCAGGTGATCCGGCACCTCATCTCCTCGGGATTCCCCACGCTGATGGTGATGCTCTCCTCCTACGCGGAACCGATCCCCGTGCTCGGCCACGCGCGCGCCGAGGGCTACCGCCTGGTGCGCTGGCTGGCCCGCTCGATCGCCCTCGGGGAGTACTCGCGCGAGCCCAAGGTGAGACGTCGCATCGACGACCTGGTCGCGGCCGGCGACGCCTTCGTCCACGGCGGCAACTACCTGCTGGTGGGCGTCACCTGGCGGCGGTCGGCCGACGCCCCGGACCTGCCGGACCTGCCGGACCTGTCCGGGGAACTCGCGCACTTCCTGCGCGGCTACACCCCCGGCTGACCGGCGCGGCGTTCACTCGGCAGGGAGCCGGCCGTCCGCCCCGGCGTCCGGTGTCCCTGCGTCCGGCGTCCACACGTACGGCGTCGTCGTGGTCACCGCGTGGAAGCCCAGGCGGCGCAGGATGGGGGCGCTGCCGTCGGAGGCGTCCACGTGCAGGTAGCGCACGCCGCGCTCGGCGGCGAGGGCGGCGCGTACGGCGACCAGGGCGCGGTAGATGCCCCGGCCGCGCCACTCGGCCAGCGTCGAGCCGCCCCACGGGCTCGCGAACTCCGTGCCCGCGCGGAACACCAGCCACGCCGCCGAGACCACCTCGCCGTCCGCCTCGGCGACGTGGACCGCGATCTCGTCCGGGGCGGCGGCGACGCGGCCGATCAGGTCGTCCGCGAGCCAGCTCCAGTCCGCGCCCCACACCGTCGACTCCATCGCGGCGATACGGCGCATGTCGGCGTCCGCGGTGACCTGGCGCAGCGTGACGCCGTCCGGCGTGGCGGGCTCCCCGGCCGCCAGGTCCTCGACGCGGCCGATGACGACCGTCTCGCGTTCCTCGGGCACGAAACCCGCCGCGCGCAGACGGTCGGTGAGGTCGGCGGGCTCGTCGTGGCCGCGGGTCTTCCACTCCAGGGCCTCACCGCGCGCGGCGAAGAAGTCGCGCTGGCGGGCGATGAGTTGGTCCAGGTCGGTGCCGCGCACGCCCAAGTCGCGCGGCCCGCTCACGAAGCCGCGGAACTGGCCGACGATCCGGAGCAGTGGGCCGTCCTGCTCGTAGCTGACGCCTGCTGGGGGGTGGGGTGGTGCGGTGCGCATCTGGGCGTCGTAGGCGGAGAGGAGGGCGGCGGGGAGGGTGTCGATCCCGCCAGCCTCGCCCCCGCCGGGCTTGCCCCTGGTCTCGGCTTCAGTCTCGGCCTTGGTCTCGGTCTCGCTCTTCGTCACGGGACGACCGTACGGACCGTACCGTCCGCGGCAACCGAATTTCCGGGACCGCTCAGCCGCCCGTCCCCGTGAACTTCGCGCTCGTCAGTGGCGCCTCCACCCGCCAGCCCAGCGCCTCGTACAGCGCCCGCCCCTCCGGTGTGCCGCCGAGGACCGCCTCCTCCGCGCCCTGGTTGGCCGCCGCGTGTTCCAGGGTGCGGACGACGAGGCTGCCCAGCCCCTTGCGACGGTGTGCCGGGGCCGTTTCGATGCGGTCGAGGACGGCGGTGCGGCCCGGCAGCGCGATCTGGCCGCGTGCGGCGAGGGCGCCGTCGGGTGCGGCGATCAGCGTCTGGATCACCCCGCCGCGGGACCAGGTGCGCGTGCGGTACCCCGTAGGGGCGGCGGGTGGCGGTGCGGACGTCGGGTCGAGGCGGGTCGACATCAGGTACCCGGTCGCGTCCAGTCGCCAGCCGTCGCCGAGCCAGGGGCCCACCCGTTCCGGTTCCGTGAAGACCTTGAGCCACACCCCGGCGCCGGTCACCGCGCTCGCGACCTTCCGGACGTCGGCCTCGTCCACCGCGTCGTTCAGGGCGTCGAAAACGTGCCGGGTGACCTGCTCCACCTGCCCCACGTCGACGGTGTAGCCCCACGGTTCCCGCACGGGCGGCGCCGCCCCGCGCGAGACCACCCAGCCGTCGATCCAGGCCCGTACGAGTCCGTCCACAGCAGTCCCCTGTAATGACTGAAAGGTGTTTACGTCTATTACGGATCACTGTACATACTGCGGCGCCTCGTCCAACAGGGGGTGGGCCGCGGTAGAAATCGCTTTTCGCGTCGAGCCGCCGCGGGCTACTGTCCGGACGCCGTGAGTGACCCACGACTCCAGGGGATCCCCGTGCCGTCGAGCCTGTGGCGGGACGGCGATTTCCGCAGGCTCTGGGTGGGGCAGACCGCCTCCCAACTCGGCGAGCAGGCAAGCCTGGTGGTGCTGCCGCTCGTCGCCGTCCTGACGCTCGACGCCGGGGCCGGTCAGTTGGGCGCCCTCCGTGCGGTGGGGCAGGTGCCGATCCTGTTGCTCTCGCTCTTCGCCGGCGCCTGGGTGGACCGGTGGCGGACCCGTACGGTGATGGTGCTGACGGACGTCGGTCGGACCCTGGCACTGGGCGCCGCCGCTGTGGCCGGTTTCCTCGGCCTGCTCGGGCTGCCCGCGCTGTTCGTGGTCGCCTTCGCCGTCGGGGCCCTGTCCGTGTTCTTCGACGTGGCCTACCAGGCGTCTCTCGTGCGGCTGGTCGAACGCGATCAACTGGTGCGGGGGAACAGCGCGCTCGAAGGCAGCCGGTCCGCCGCCCAGATCGGCGGTCCTGCCCTCGGTGGCGCACTGGTGTCGCTGCTCTCGGCGCCGATCGCCGCGGCTTCCAGCGCGCTGTTCTTCGCGCTGTCGTTCCTGACGATTCGGCGGATGCGCCGGGCCGAATCGATCCCACAGCGCTCGGAGCGTCCTGCTCGGGTGGGGCGGCGGATCCTTGCGGGGCTCCGGTTCGTCGTCGGCGACACCGCGCTGCGGACCGTGTGTCTCGCCTCGGCCGCCTTCCAGTTCTCCTTCGCTGCCCTGATGACCGTCTATCTGCTCTTTCTGCCACGGGAGTTGCACCTGTCGGGCACCGCCGTCGGCCTGGCGCTCGCGGCGCCGGCGCCGGGCGCGCTGCTGGGCTCGATGCTCGCCGCCCGGCTGCCGGGCCGGTTCGGCCACGGCCCGGTGCTCGTCTCCGCGGCGCTGCTCGGCGACGGCGCCTTCCTGTGCGTGCCCGCGCTGCACGGCTCCTCCGCCGTGACGGTCGCCGCGCTGCTCGCGGTCGGCTTCGTGTTCGGGGCCGGCGGCCAGTTGGTGAACGTCACGGTCATGGCCGTACGGCAGGCCGTCACCCCGGACGGGATGCAGGGCCGCGCCGCCGCGACGATCACGTTCGTCGGCATGGGGCTGACCCCCCTCGGCTCGCTGCTCGGCGGGTTCCTCGCGGGGGAGTGGGGGTTGCGCACCAGCCTCCTGGTGACGGCCGCGGGTATGACGCTGTCTCCCGTGCTGATGGCCCTGTCCCCGCTCGCCCGCCTGGGCCGGACGCTCCCGGGGCCGGATGCGAAGGGCACCGCTTGATCGCCCACAGCGAACGCGCCGCACCCCCGGGAACAATCAACGGCTCACGTGCATTGAGTCGGCATAGCTCAACTTGAATGCCGAAGGGGAGATCATGGCTACTGCGTCCGATGCGGTCACACCGTTCACTCTGCCCGTGCTGCCGCTCGACGACGAGGTCGTGCTGCCCGGCATGGTGGTTCCGCTGGATCTGAACGACGCCGATGTGCGCGCCGCCGTGGAGGCCGCCCAGGCCGCCGCGCGGTCGACGCCCGGCAAGCCCAGGGTGCTGCTGGTGCCGCGCATCGACGGGACCTACGCGACCACCGGCGTCCTCGGCACCGTCGAGCAGGTCGGGCGGCTGGCCGACGGCGACCCCGGCGCCCTCATCCGCGGCCGGGGCCGCGTACGCATCGGTGCCGGTACGACCGGGCCGGGGGCCGCGCTGTGGGTGGAGGGCACCCGGGTCGACGAGACCCTGCCCGAGCCGCTGCCGGGGCACGTCACCGAACTGGTCAAGGAGTACAAGGCGCTCGCCACCAGCTGGCTGCGCAAGCGCGGGGCCTGGCAGGTCGTCGACCGCGTCCAGGCCATCGACGAGGTGTCCGCGCTGGCCGACAACTCCGGTTACTCGCCGTTCCTGAGCATTGATCAGAAGATCGAACTCCTGGAGACCGCCGACCCGGTCGCCCGGCTCAAGCTCGCCACCCAGCTGCTGCGCGACCACCTCGCCGAGCAGGACGTGGCCGAGTCCATCGCCAAGGACGTCCAGGAAGGCGTCGACAAGCAGCAGCGCGAGTTCCTGCTCCGGCGCCAACTCGAAGCCGTCCGCAAGGAGTTGCGCGACCTGAACGGGGCCGCGGCGGGCGAGGGCGAGGAGAGCGACGACTACCGCGCCCGCGTCGAGGCCGCCGACCTGCCCGAGAAGGTGCGCGAGGCCGCCCTCAAGGAGGTCGACAAGCTGGAGCGCAGCTCCGACCAGTCGCCCGAGGGATCGTGGATCCGGACCTGGCTCGACACGGTCCTCGAACTCCCTTGGAATGAAAGGACCGAGGACTCCTACGACATCCAGGGCGCCCGTGGTGTGCTCGACGCCGAGCACGCCGGGCTCGCCGATGTGAAGGAGCGGATCACCGAGTACCTCGCGGTGCGCAAGCGGCGTTCCGAGCGCGGGCTCGGGGTCGTCGGCGGGCGGCGCGGCGGTGCCGTGCTCGCGCTCGTCGGGCCGCCCGGCGTCGGCAAGACCTCGCTCGGCGAGTCCGTCGCGCACGCCATGGGGCGGAAGTTCGTCCGGGTCGCCCTCGGCGGTGTCCGCGACGAGGCCGAGATCCGCGGGCACCGGCGTACCTACGTCGGCGCGCTGCCCGGGCGGATCGTGCGGGCCATCAAGGAGGCCGGGTCGATGAACCCGGTCGTGCTCCTCGACGAGATCGACAAGGTCGGCTCCGACTTCCGGGGCGACCCGGCCGCCGCCCTGCTCGAAGTGCTCGACCCGGCGCAGAACCACACCTTCCGCGACCACTACCTGGAGGTCGAACTCGACCTGAGCGACGTCGTGTTCCTCGCGACCGCGAACGTCCTCGAAGCCATCCCGGAGGCGCTGCTCGACCGGATGGAACTGGTCCGGCTCGACGGCTACACCGAGGACGAGAAGGTCGTCATCGCCCGGGACCACCTGCTGCCGCGCCAGTTGGAGCGGGCCGGGCTGGTCGCGGACGAAGTCGGCGTCGACGAGGGCGCGTTGCGCAGGCTCGCCGGGGAGTACACCCGCGAGGCGGGCGTGCGCACCCTGGAGCGGGCCATCGCGCGGCTGCTGCGCAAGGTCGCCGCACAGCACGAACTCGGCGAACGGCAGCTGCCGTTCACCGTCGGCGCGGACGACCTGCGCGGGCTGCTCGGGCGTCCGCACCACGTGCCCGAGTCCGCCCAGGACCCGGCCGAGCGGCGCACCGCCGTACCGGGCGTGGCGACCGGGCTCGCGGTGACGGGCGCGGGCGGTGACGTCCTCTACGTCGAGGCGTCGCTGGCCGACCCGGAGACGGGCGCGGCGGGGCTGACCCTCACCGGCCAGCTCGGCGACGTGATGAAGGAGTCGGCGCAGATCGCGCTGAGCTTCCTGCGCAGCCGCGGTGCCGAACTGGAGCTGCCCGTGGGCGACTTGAAGGACCGGGGCGTACACATCCACTTCCCGGCGGGCTCGGTGCCGAAGGACGGACCGAGCGCGGGCGTCACCATGACGACCGCACTGGCCTCGCTGCTGTCCGGCCGGCCGGTCCGTACGGATGTGGCGATGACCGGTGAAGTCTCCCTGACCGGGCGGGTGTTGCCCATCGGCGGCGTCAAGCAGAAGCTGCTCGCCGCGCACCGGGCGGGCATCACCACCGTCGTCATCCCCAAGCGGAACGAACCCGACCTGGACGACGTCCCGGCGGAGGTCCTCGACAAGCTGGACGTCCACCCCGTCACCGACGTCCGCCAGGTCCTGGAGCTGGCGCTGACCCCCGCGACGAGCGGGGCGGCGGCGTCGGAGGTTCCGGCGGCGGCGTGACGGACGCCGCCGGAAGGTGACGGCCCGGGTCCCGTAAGGGGCCCGGGCCATCACTACTCATATACGCGGCTGCCTACCCGTTGGCGAGCGCCTGCACCCGGTCGATCGCCCCGTTGAACCTGTCGTGGTCGCCGACCGTCGGGCCCGTCGACGTGTACTGCCACATCGTCTGCACCGACCAACCCGCCGGAAGCGTCCCCACGGTGGAGGCGTAGCGGGCCACCCACAGCGGGTTGCTCGCGCCGAAGCCGCTGTAGTTGCCCGTGCACGTGGTCCACCAGCTCGTCGACGTGTAGATCACCGCGTCCCGCCCGGTCAGCGCCTTGTACTGGGTCAGGAAGCCGCTGATCCAGCTCACCATCCCGCTCGTCGTCAGCCCGTAGCAGCTCGCCCCGTAGGGGTTGTACTCGATGTCCAGCACGCCCGGCAGCGTCATCCCGTCCGCCGACCAGCCGCCGCCGTGCGCGACGAAGTAACTGGCCTGCGTGGCACCGGTCGTGGTGTCCGGGGTGGCGAAGTGGTACGCGCCGCGGATCATCCCGACGTCGTACGACCCGGTGTACTGCTGCGCGAAGTAGGGGTTGGTGTAGTACGTCCCCTCGGTCGCCTTCGTGTAGGCCCACTGGACGCCGCTGCTCCACAGGGTCGACCAGTCGACGTCGCCCTGGTAGCTGGCGACGTCGACGCCCTCCGTCTGGGTGACGGCGGGGGTGACGCCGGTGTCGTCGGAGCGGCCCTCGTGGGCCAGGACGCCGATGCCCATGTACGCGGAGCCGCGGGCGGGGACGGAGGCGGCCAGGGAGGGGAGGGCGAGGAGGAGTGAGAGCGCTGCCGCGAGGGCGGCTACTAGAGCCGGGCGCCATAAGGGGAGTCGGATCGTTCCGGGTCTGTGCACGGGCATGACGTGGTCTCCGGGAACTCGGTGGTGCCGGTGAAGGGTGAAGGGAGAAGTGGTGCCGGGGGCGAGCGCGGGCCCTGTGGCGTGCGCATGCCACTCGTCGCACTGTCGATGACGCTACGCACACGGAAACCGGGCTGGGAAGAGGGCCCGGGGACTGCCGTTGGTCCATGCCTGCGAAATACTTGCCGAGCTGGGATTACGGCGTTGTCCGGCGGAAACTTTCACGATCGGGAAACCGGGTCAGGGGCTAGACGTGCACGAGGACGGGAACGGTGGCGGGGGCGTGGGGGTGTCCGGCGTGGCCGGGGTCGGCCCGGATCCCGGTGGCCCGGCGGGCGGCGGCACGATCCCCGGGTTCCTCGCCCTGGAGCGTGAACTGACGCTGTTCATGCGCCGGGTGCGGGCCAAGCAGGGCGACATGGCCCGCCAGGTCCACCCGGACCTGGAGTCCGCCGCGTACGGGCTGCTGGTCCGGCTCGACGAGAACGGGCGGCAGCGGGCCACGGACCTCGCCGCGTACATCGGGGTCGGCAAGGCCACGATGTCGCGGCAGTTGCGCGCGCTGGAGGAGCTGGGGCTGATCGCCCGCGAGCCCGACCCGGCGGACGGGCGCGCCTGGCTCGTCGACCTCACGGAGGAGGGCAGCAGCCGGGTCGGGCGCATCCGGGAGGCCCGCCGGGAGCGTTACGTCAGCCAGCTGTCCCACTGGGACCCCCGCGAGGTGGAGGAACTGGCCCGGCTGCTGCACCAGTTGAACATCAGCCTGGAGAACTGACCCGGGGGCGGGGCTCACAACTCCACGTACGCCACCGTCGCGTCGTCGTGCGTCTTCCCCCGCCGCAGCCGCAGCCGTTCCCCCTCGTCGGCCCGCTCCAGCGTCCGTACGCGGTCCACCAGCGACTGGGCGCCCTCCTTGCGGACGACGGCGAACAGGTCGTCCCAGTCGCCCTCCTGGAACATCTCCGTCCAGCGGGTCGCGCCGTCCGTGAGGGCCAGGAGGGTACGGACCTCTTCGCGCGGCAGGGTGCCCGTGACCGCCCGGGAGGCCACCGACGGGTCCGCCGCCGCGGTGAAGAAGCCGCCCTCCTTGTTGCGGAGGGTGGCGTCCACCTCGGCGTGGGTGGCCAGGGCCGAGCGCGGCAGCCGGGCGATGCGGTCGTCCAGGACGGGGACGACGGCGCCGTCGGCGGTCTCGTACAGCAGCGCCGAGTCGGACAGGACCAGGTACTCCACCGTCCGCTCGTCCCAGCGGGCGAGCACCACCGTTGCCTGTGGTGTGCGCGGGTGAGAAAGGTCACAAGTGGTTTCGTGGGCCTCGGTTACGCGAAGAAGAGCCGCCGAAAGTGTCTCCGACAAGGGCAGATCACGGCGGGAAACGGACAACTGGGTCAGGGTTCCGCCGAGTTGTGAACAGAACCAGGGGACCGAATGCCGACAGCCGTAGTCGCCCTCCGGCGGGGTCACCCCGTCCAGGACCACGAGCGAACCGCCCTGTCCCGACGCGGGTAGCGCGAGTGCGGCGAAGTCCTCGTTGAGGCGGGTGGGAGTGCCGGGCTCGCAGACGAGATCAGTGCGCATCCGGTTAGTCTGCACGAGGTCTTCACAAGGTTCGCGAAAGGCTGGCACGCACCCCCGGATCGGTGCCACCAACCCACCCTGACGCCGGGTTTGATGTGGAATGATCGAATCTGGTGAAGCGCGGTGGTGCATCTTGTCAAAGGGGGCCGCCCGCGTCCAACCGGCCCGCCGGGCGGGGGCCGTGGCATGCGCCATGGGAACTTGCCCGCCAACTCCCCAGCGGGGTTCACTCCTTCGAGTGGCGGGCCAGGCGAAGCGGGACCATCGCCGACCGCCGCTGGGAGGGTCGGGAGCCGTACCGGGACGACACCCCAGTTGACGGATCGTCACCCGGGTCCATGGGTTCACGAGTCAGGAATGCGAGCACCGGTGCAGAAGACGCGGCCTCGGCGCACAGGCAAGCAGAACTCTCCCGCGCAGGCGCCGGAGGGTGCGCACCGGTCCGCGGACTCCGTGGGCAGCGGGCGCCCCGCCCATGTCCGCAACCGGCTCGTCATCGCCGTCGCGCTGGTGGCCGCCGCCGTCGCGGGCGCCGGTGCCCCCAGCGTGCTGGCCGCCTCCTCGGACCTCCGTGACACGCGCAACCTGGTGACCCTCGCGGGCCGGACCCAGGACGCCCTCGCCCTCGCCCACGCGCTCGCCGACGAACGCGACACCGTCACGGCGTACGTCGCCGCCGGGCGCCCCAAGTCCCGGGCGCCGGGCTCCCAGCAGACCGACCGCGTCGACCGCCAGGCCGCCGAACTCCGCGCCGAACCGGACCTGCCCGCCGCGCTCCGCTCCGACCTCACCGACATCACCGACGTACGGAGAGCGGCGCTCACCGGACGGAGCAGTGCTCTCGACGCGCACCAGGCGTACACCGCGGTCATCACCGACCTGCACGCCCTCGCCGACCAGCTGGCCGAGCGACTCCCGCCCCGCGCGGGCTCCGGCGCCTACGCGCTCGCCGAACTCGACGACGCCGTCCAGCAGGCCGCCGCCGCCCGCGGCCTGCTGCTCGCCGCGCTGAACATCCCGCGCACCAGCCAGACCGTCGTCAGCCCCGTCACCGGCCTGTCGACCACCACCAGCACCTCCACGGCCGCCAACACCAAACTGCGCGACGCGCTCACCGCCGCCGCCCAGCTCGCCGACGTCCGCTCCGACGCCGCGATCGCCGACTTCCGCGACACCGCGCCCGCCGCGGCCAAGGACACCTACGACTCCACCGTCACCGGACCCGAGGTCAACTCCGCCCAGAGCTACCTCGACCGCCTCACCGACCAGCCCACCCTCTCCACCAGCGAACTGAGCACCAACACCACCACGTTGGACAGCGCGCTGACCGCCCGCGTCGAGCTGATGCGCGGCGTCGAGTCCTCCCTCTACGAGGCGCGCACCCGCCAACTCGCCCAATTGCGCCACGACGACGTCGTCGCGCTGGAGATCCGCATCGCCGTCCTCGGCGCGCTGCTCCTGGTCGCCATCGGCATCGCCACCGCGCTGGCCCGCACCCTCACCCGGCCGCTGGCCGTGCTGCGCCTGGGCTCCGCCCGGCTGGCCGCCGACCCGGTCGCCGAGGAACCCGTCAAGTTCACCGGCCGCGACGACGAGTTCGCCGCCGTCGTCCGCTCCGTCAACGCCCTGCACGCGCACGCCGTCGCGCTCCAGGAACGCGTGACGACGCTGGAGGGCGACCGCAAGCACCTCATCGGCAAGCGCCAGCTGATGGCCGACGAACGCGACCAGCTGCGCACCGAACTCGCCGAGGCCGCCGCCCAGTTGAAGGGCATCCGGCACACCGTCCAGGGCGCCTTCGTCAGCCTCGCGCTGCGCACCCTGGGCCTGGTCGAGCGCCAACTCGCCGTCATCGAGGGCCTGGAGGAGCGCGAGCAGGACCCCGACCGGCTCGCCACGCTCTTCAAACTCGACCACTTCGCCACCGTCATGCGCCGCCACAGCGAGAACCTCCTGGTCCTCGCGGGCGCCGACCACGTCCAGCAGCACGCCGGGCCCATCCCGCTGATCGACGTCGTACGCGCCGCCGTCAGCGAGATCGAACGCTACGACCGCGTCCGCATCTCCGCGATCCCGCCGCACGGCCACCTCCCGGGCTTCGCCGCCGACGACCTCGCCCACCTGCTCGCCGAACTCCTGGAGAACGCCGCCTCGTTCTCCCCGCCGGACCTCTCCGTGGAGATCTCCGGCTGGCTCCTGGAGAACGGCGACGTCATGCTCTCCGTCCAGGACGAGGGCATCGGCATGGCCGCCGGGCGCATGGACCGCCTCAACGCCCGTCTCACCGGCTTCGACCCCGAGGCGCCCTACGTCCCCGACAACGACGGCCTCGGGCTCGGCCTGTACGTCGTCGCCCGCCTCGCCCACCGCCTCGGCATCCAGGTGCAGTTGCGCGAACGCAAGCTCGGCGGGGTCGCCGCGGTCGTCGTCCTGCCCAAGTCGGTCCTCGCCACCGCGCCCCCCGCCGCGGTCCCCGCCCAGGGCCCGGCCATCGGCGGCGCCCCCACGGTGTCCCTGCCGGGTGCCGACGCCGAGGTCAACTCCAATGTCCTGCCGGGGCGTTCGCGTACGACGGTGGCGGCGGCGCCGGAACCGGTGGAGCCGGAGGCTGAGGTCGAGGAACCCGCCGTCGCTGAACGGGAGCCGGAGGACGACCCGTTCATCGCCGCCGCCGAGCGGGCCGTACGGGCCCGGGAGCGGGCGGAGGGCGCCGACAAGGACACCACGGGCGCCGACAGCGTCGTAGCCGACGAGGAAGCCGCCCCCGAGGACGAGGATGTCCCCGACACGGCCGCTGCGCCCGGGAGTTGGGGCAAGGCCGAGGCGGACGAGCCCTCCCCGGCCGAGACGACCATGGAGCTGCTCGCCCCGGTACCCGCGGCGGACGCCGTCGTGGTGCCCGCGGGCGCCGAGCCCTGGGGCGACCCGCCCGCCGGGGAAGCCGAACCGGAGCTTCCCCAGGCCGAGTCGGCGCCTACCGCGGACCCGTACGCCATCGGGCCCGACACCCACGAACGTGCCACCGACGACGGCGGGACCGACCACCCGCCCGCGATGCCCCGGCGTACCGTCAAGGGGCTGCCCAAGCGCACTCCGCACATCACGCCCGAGCCCGCCGCGCCACCGCGGCGGCGGCCCGCGGGGGTGGACGCCGAGGCACTGCGTCGCCGGCTCGGCGGGTTCCACCGCGGAGCCCAGCAGGGCTACCGGCACGCCGAGGCGGAGAGCGCCGAACGCACCGGCGAGACGCGGGCGGTTGGTGCGCCGCACCCACCCGCGCCACCGTCGGCCGCGGCACCCGAACCGGGTGTGACACGCGGCCCGGTGGGCGACGCAGACGTAGAAACATCGGGGGGCACAGTCGAGGAGGCAAGCAGTTGACCGCGCCCAGTACCTTCGGACTGAGTAGTGAAGCCCGTAACCTGCACTGGTTGTTGACCAACCTCGTCGAGGAGGTGCCCGGGCTGCTGTCGGTCGCGGTCGTCTCCTCCGACGGGCTGCTGCTGCTCTCCTCGGACCCGGGGCGGAACGAAGCGGCACGCACCGGCCTGGAGGAGAAGCGCAAGGGCCCCCGCGGGTCCGCCGCCGACCTCGCCACCATCGTCTCCGGCATCGGCAGCCTCACCGTCGGCGCCGCCAAGCTCATGGACTTCGGTTCCGTGAAGCACACGATGGTCGCGATGGACGAGGGCAACGTCTTCATCATGTCGATCAGCGACGGCTCGCTGCTCGGCGTCCACGGTTCCGCCGAGTGCGACATGAGCGTGGTGGCCTACCACATGGCGCTCTTCGTCGGCCGCGCCGGACACGTCCTGACGCCCGAACTCCGCACGGAACTCCGGAAGTCACTGGAGACGACCGAGGCGGGAGAACCCGCGGCGCCCACGGACACCGTGTCCGCGGCCACCGGAGGCACCCGATGAGTACCGGAACCTCCGGCGGCGAGCCGGAGGAACGTACCTTCTCCGACGGCGAGTTGACGCCACCGGGGCCGATGCCGCCATCGGCCCTGCCCCAGCGGGTGAAGGTGTCGGGGCCGTGGGACGCGCGGACTTCGGAAGAAGCGGAAGCGGAACGGGCGGGGACAGGGGTAGGGGCAGCGGCAGCGGAAGGGGCAGCCGGGGAACCTTCGGCCGCCCTTGAGCCGCCGGCCGATCCCGAGCCGCCGGCCGATCCCGAGCCGTCGTCCGCCCCCGAGCCGGAGGCCCCCGCGGCCCCCGCCGTCTCCGAACCCGCCGAGGTACGGCGGACCTCCTCCGCCCCCAGACTCCCCATCCGCAGCGGCGAGCGCAAAGCCTCCCGGGTGCGGCCGTACTCGCTCACCGGCGGGCGTACCCGGTTCGGGCACGTGCTGCTCGTCGAGACGTTCGTGGCCGCGCTCGAAGCTCCGGAGGAGCGGCGGGAGTTGGACGGATCGGTCACCGTGCCCGGTGCCGTGGGCGGCGGTTCGCTCGCCGCCCGGATGATGCCGGAGATGCGGGCGATCGTCGAACTCTGCCACCGTATGCGCACGGTGGCGGAGGTCTCCGCGCTGCTGAAGATGCCGCTCGGTGTGGTCCGGGTGCTCCTCAGCGACCTCGCGGACCAGGGAAAGATCCGTGTGTACGGAACCGGTCACGGCCCCGGACAGCCTGACCGCGCTCTGCTGGAAAGGGTGCTGAGTGGACTCCGTCGTCTCTGACGTCACCGACGTCTCCGGGCCAGATGCCGCCGCCGGGCCGGAGGTCGCCGTGCGCGTCGCCCCGCTGCCCGGCCGGTCTCCCGCCGAGGCCGGTGAGGAGCAGCTGTACGCGTGGCAGACCGACCGCACGCGCGCCCCGATCGCCACGAAGATCGTGATCGCGGGCGGGTTCGGCGTCGGCAAGACCACGCTGGTCGGTACGGCCTCGGAGATCCCGCCGCTGCGCACCGAGGCGCTGATGACCGAGGCCGGCGTGGACACCGACGACCTCACGGACACGCCGGAGAAGCAGACCACGACCGTGGCCCTGGACTACGGCCGCCTCACCCTCGACGACGACCTGGTGCTCTACCTGTTCGGCACGCCGGGGCAGTCCCGCTTCTGGTTCATGTGGGACGACCTGGTGCGCGGCGCGATCGGCGCGGTCGTCCTCGCCGACACCCGCCGCCTGGAGGACTGCTTCCCGGCGCTGGACTACTTCGAGAGCACCGGGCTGCCGTACATCGTGGCCGTCAACCACTTCGACGGCAGTGAGCAGTTCGACCCGGAGGACGTGCGCGACGCGCTGACGGTCCCCGAGTCCATACCTGTCATGATCATGGATGCGCGGCGCCGGATCTCCGTCATCGAGACCCTGCTGGGTCTGGTGCGCCACGCCCTCGACGTCAGCCCCGAGTAGCAACAGCAGTTAGCCACAACAGCAAAGTAGCCAGGAGACGGTATCCGCATGCGGAAGATACTGGTCGTCGGTGCCGGTCAGTCCGGACTCCAGCTCGCCCTCGGACTCCAGTCGCACGGGTACGAGGTCACCCTGATGTCCAACCGGACCGCGGACGAGATCCGGTCGGGCCGGGTCATGTCGACGCAGTGCATGTTCCACACGGCGTTGCAGTACGAGCGTGACCTCGGCATCGACTTCTGGGAGTCGCAGACGCCCCGGATCGTCGGGCTCGGCGTGTCGGTCGCGGGGCCGCCGCGGGCGGGCACGTACACCGCCACCCGGGTCACGGACTGGGTGGCGCCGCTCGACGGGTTCGCGCAGTCGGTCGACCAGCGGGTGAAGATGGCCGGCTGGATGGAGACGTTCGCGCAGCGCGGCGGCCAGCTGGTGATCCACGGGGCGGCGGTCTCCGACCTCGACTACTTCTCCCGCGCCTACGACCTGGTCCTGGTCTCCGCGGGCAAGGGCGAGCTGGTGTCGATGTTCGCCCGCGACCCGCGGCGCTCGCCCTTCACCACGCCCCAGCGGGCGCTCGCGGTGTCGTACGTCCACGGGCTCGGACCGCGGCCGGAGCACCCGCGGTTCGAGGCCGTGCGGTGCAACCTGGTGCCGGGCGTGGGGGAGTTGTTCGTCATGCCGTGCCTGACGACCTCCGGGCGCGCCGACATCCTGTTCCTGGAGGCGATCCCCGGCGGCCCCATGGACCGCTTCGCGGGCGTCAAGGACCCTTCGGAACACCTGGCGTTGACGCTGGAGCTGATGGAGCGCTACACGCCCTGGGAGTACGCGCGCGCCACGAAGGTCGAACTGACCGACGGCGGCGGCACGTTGGCGGGCCGCTACACGCCGACGGTGCGCAACCCGGTCGGCCGGCTGCCCGGCGGCGGGGTGGTCCTGGGCGTCGGGGACGTGGTCGTGGCCAACGACCCCATCACCGGGCAGGGCTCCAACTCGGCCTCGAAATGCGCCGCTTCGTACCTAAAGGCCATCCTCGAACACGAGGACAAGGAGTTCGACGAGGCGTGGATGCGGCAGACCTTCGACCGCTACTGGGCCACGGCCCGCCACGTCACCAAGTGGACCAACCGCATGCTGGAGCCCCCGCAGGACCACGTCTACGACCTCCTCTACACCGCGGCCCGCACCCCCGAGGTCGCCCACCGGTTCGCCAACGCCTTCGACGACCCGGCCGACTTCGAGGACTTCTTCTACGAACCGGAGAAGGCGGCCGCGTACTTGGCCGCCGCGGCGGGCGGGGCGTAGTCCGCGAGCGGGGCGGCCTCCGGGTCCGGGCGGACCGCGCCGAGGACCGGGTTCGCGGCGATCGGGGAGACCTTGACCGTCGTGCCGGGGCGGGGCGCCTGTACGACCATGCCGTTGCCCGCGTAGAGCGCCACATGGGTCGCCTCGGGGAAGTAGATCACCAGGTCACCGGGGCGCAGTTCGGTCAGCGGCACGTGCGGGAGCTCGGCCCACTGCTCCTGGCTGGTGCGTGGAACGGTCCGGCCCGCCTTCTCCCACGCCCGCGAGGTCAGCCCCGAGCAGTCGTACGACGTCGGTCCCTCCGCGCCCCACTCGTACGGCTTCCCGAGCTGCCGCACCGCGTACCGCACCGCCCGGTCGCCCTCCTTTGACGGCGCCCGGCCGCCGCCCTTGCCGTCCTCGCCCAGCGCACCCGACGCCATGAACTCCTGCTGCGCCTTCTCGGCCCCCTCCTGCTCGAACCGCGTCAGCCGCGCGAGCTGTTCGGGCGTCAGCGAGGCCAACAGCCGTTCCACGTCCGCGAGTCTGGCCCCTACGGTGTCGCGGTCCTTCTTCTGCCGTGCGGTGAGCGTGAGTTGGTCGTCCAGCGCCTTGCGGGCGGCCCGGGCCAGCGTGTCCGCCGTGCGCTCGCGGTCGGCCAGCCGGTCCACCGTCTCCACCCGCTCCTGCGCCAACTGCCCGATCACATGGCCCTCTTCGAGCGCGTGCTGGGGATCGCGGGCCAGCAGCAGGCGGATGTACGGCGAGATCTGCGAGCTGTTCTGGTACTGCTGCCGGGCGAGACGGCCGACGGCACCGCGGCTGTCCTGGAGCGAGAGGCGGGCCTTCGCCAGCCGGTCCTCCAGGCGGCCGGTCTCCGCCTGCCGTTCCTTGAGCCGCTCGGCCGTCGCGTTGTACGTCTCGGTGGCGGCCTCGGCCTCGCGGTAGAGCTGCTGGAGGTCGGTCAGGAGGCGGGAGAGGGGGCGGTTGTCGGGGGAGTCGTGAGGGCTGGGCCCGGCGTCCGGCGCGGTCGTCACAGGTGACGCCTCGGATGCCTCCGGTGCCGTCGGCCCCGGTGCCGCGACCGCCGTCACCGGCGCACACACCGCCGCGGCCGTCACCGCCGCCGTACAGACCAGGCGCAGCAGTCTTCCTGACATATCGTCACCTCCCGTGCGGGGCGGCCCCTCCGGCCCACAACGTGAGCATCGGGCCGTGGCGGCGGGGTCCGCGCGCGGGGCGTGGGCGGTTCGGCGCAGGGCGGTCACTCGTCGGGGGTGTCCGGGGTACGGGGCGGCGTGGCGTCTTGCGCGGCGGCCGAGGGGGCCGGAGTGGCTGACTTCGACCACGGCCACCGCGGTCCACCCCCGCCCGCGCTGTCGCCCGCGGGGTCGTACTCGTACCGCCAGCCCTTGTGCAGGCCCAGCTTCGGGGTGCGGGCGGCCTGGACGCGGCGGTAGACCAGGACCGTCGGGGGGCCGCCGGCGGCGTCCGGGACCGGGACGCGGTACGTCTTCGGGGGGTGCCCGGTCATGCCGAGCAGGACGGGCAGGACGCGTCCGTCCAGGGGGCCGCCCACGAAGGGGGTGTTCTCGCTCTTCACGGCACCAGTGTCACAGGCGGGACCACAAGAGCGACGTCACCCGCCACTCACCACCACCGCCGCCGTCTGGGCGTCCCGCGCCGCCGTGACCGCGAGAGACGCGGTGAACTGGTCCACCAGCCAGTCGCGCAGCTCCGCCACCGGCGGCTGTTTGCCCTCGTCGAGCCAGATCAGGGAGGTCGCCTCCACCGAGGTGATCCACACCCGTACGGTCATCCGCAGCCGGGGCCCGGGTCCGTCCGGGCCGACGTCCAGATGGCCGAGGATGTGCTCGGCGGCGGCGCGGCGGACGCCGTCCACGATCGCGGTCGTGCGGGAGGTCTCCACGACGCTGCCGCCCTGGAGGAGCGCGCTGAACCCGGTGTCGTGCTCGTCGACGAAGGCGAGGTAGCGGTCGAGGGCGCGGCCCAGCCGTTGGGTGAGGGGGCCCTGCGGGGGCTCGGCGAAGCAGTGTTCGAGTTCGTCGGCGGCGGAGCGCAGGGCGGCTTCGTAGAGCTGCTGCTTGCCGCCGGGGAAGTAGCGGTAGACGAGGGGGCGCGAGACGCCCGCCTCCTCGGCGACGTCGTCGAGCGAGACGTCCTCCGGGGCGCGGTGGGCGAAGAGGGCGAGCGCGGCGGTGATCAGCTGGCTGCGCCGTTCCTCCACGCCCAGGCGGCGGTACGTGCCACGGACGGCGGGGGCCTCGGAGGTCATGTCGGGCAGCGTAACCGCCCGCACGGCCGTGACGAGGGGCGCGGTCGGGCCAACACCTCCGCCATGGGCCTTGGCGGTCGGGCCGACACCTCCGCCGTAAGCCGGCGTGGTCAGGTCAACACCTCCGCCGTAATCCGGCGTGGTCAGGCCAGCAGCCCCGACGACCTCCACAGCCGCCTCCCCACGCCCCGCAGCACCCCTATCTCGTCCAGGAAGTCCGTCAGCCGCTGCGCGCCGGTCTGCATGACCTCGCGGCGGTGGCCGCTCGCCCGTACCTGGGCCACGGCCTCCCGGCGGTCGAGGCCGACGTTCGTATAGACCTCCGGGTTGACGAAGGCGACCGCGAACAGACGTGCGAACTCGCCCGAGGTGACGCGGGTGAACTCGCGGGATGCGCGCGGGGCCGTCATCATCTGGCGGCGCAGCTCCTCGCGGGCGTACCGCACGTGCCGGGCCTCCTCCACGACGTGGATGCGGGTGACGCCGCGGACCAGCGGCTGGACCCGCTCGTCGGGGAAGGTCAGCCGCTGCATCCAGTCGAGGACCTCCTCGCCCAGCAGCGTCGCCGTGAACGAACCCGGCGTCGTCGAGATCGTCTTGAAGACGCGGCCGAGGGTCTGGTGTGCGCGGCCGACCGGGTAGTACGGGGTGCCGCCGCGGGTGATCAGGCGGGCGAACATCTTCGAGTGGCGGCACTCGTCCTCGATCTCGGTGAGCGCGTAGCGCACGTGCGCGCTCGTCGCCGCCTTGTCGTAGATGTGCCGGACCAGCAGCTGCATGAGGATGATCTCGAACCAGATGCCGAGCGAGGCCAGCGCCGCCGCCTCGTGCCGCGAGAGCGCTATGCGCTGCTCCTCGCTCATCCGGCGCCACAGCGGGGTGTCGTACAGCGACACCAACTCCGGTGGCCAGAACCACTTTCCGGGTTCGAAGGGGGCGTCCCAGTCCAGCTCGCGGTCCGGGTCGAAGGAGTGCTTCGCGGACGCGGCGAGCAGCCGTTCGGCGACCTGCTCGCGGTCCTTGAGCACACCGAGCGCGTCCCGCAGCGCCTCGGCCTCCGTGACCTCTGTGACGTCTGTGGCTGCTGTGGTCTCCGCGGTCTCCGCGGCTCGGGCGCCGTCCGTGCCGCCCACGCCGTCCGTGACGGTCGTCATCGCTTCCCCACCTCGTTCCCTCGTCCCGGGGTCCCGGGGCACCGGCTGGTCCCTCGTTCCGGGTTACCGGCGGTACGTCTTCGTCCGGCTCTTATGAGACTGCTTGTCAGCAAGAGCGTCAACCCCTGGGAGCGAGACCGTCGATCCCCGTGACATTCGCACTGTTTTTCCGCCCGGTGGCACGTACGGGGCAGTAGCCCCCGATCGGGTTGACGGCTTCCCCGGCCGGTGTGACGGTGGGCGGCATGTCGACCTACGAGCGGTACGCCACCGACCCGGGCGACCCCGTCTGGCAGGTCCCCGCCGCCGGTTCGGCGCGGTTCAACTGGGACTACGACGACGGGCGCGACCGACTGCTCGCCCTCTACCAGAAGGGCAAGGACAAGCAGTGGGACGGCCAACGCCGGATCGACTGGGGTCTGGAGGTGGACCCCTGCGACCCCCTCGGCCTCCCCGACGAGGCCATGAGCCTGTACGGCACGCCCTACTGGGACAAGTTCACCGACAAGGACAAGGGCGAACTACGACTGCACTCCGCCTCCTGGCAGTTCAGCCAGTTCCTGCACGGCGAACAGGGCGCCATGGTGTGCGCCGCCCGGATCGTCCAGTGCGCGCCCGACCTCGACGCCAAGTTCTACTCCGCCACCCAGACCATGGACGAGGCCCGGCACGCCGAGATCTACGCCCGCTTCCTCCAGGAGAAGATCGGGCTGCTGTACCCGGTCAACGACAGCCTCCAGTCCCTCCTCGGCGACACCCTGGCCGACTCCCGCTGGGACATGCCCTACCTCGGCATGCAGGTCCTCATCGAGGGGCTCGCGCTCGCCGCGTTCGGCCTCATCCGCGACCTGACCGACAAGCCGCTGCCGAAACAGATCCTCGCCTACGTCATGCAGGACGAGGCCCGCCATGTCGCCTTCGGGCGGATGGCGTTGCGCGACCACTACCGCCGGCTCTCGGACGCGGAACTGCGCGAACGCGAGGAGTTCGTCATCGAGGGCTGCTACCTCATGCGCGACCGGCTGCGCGGCACGGAGGTCCTGGAGAACTTCGGCATCCCGAGCGCGGAGGCCGGCCGCATCACCGAAGGCTCGCCCCAACTCCAGCTCTTCCGGCAGCTGTTGTTCAGCCGGATCGTGCCCTGCGTCAAGGACATCGGCCTGTGGGGCGAACGCCTCCAGCGCGCCTACGTCGACCTCGGCGTCTTCGAGATGGGTGACCACAACCTCGACCTGCTGATGACCCAGGACGAGGAGATCGCCGACCGCCTGGACGCGGAACGGTTCGCGACGGAGGAGCGGGAACGGGTGGCGGAGGTGGCGGCGGCCATTGAGGCGGGGGGAACCGAGGAGGGGCGGCGGCCGTCGAGCCGCGAGGGGGCCGACTAGCCGTCAATTGCCGTCCCGCGCCGTCGATTTGAGCACCGCCTCCATCACCCCCTTCGCGATCGGCGCCGCGTCCCCGCCCCCGCTGATCTCCCCCCGGTCCCCGGCCGCGTCCTCCACCACCACCGCGACCGCGACCGCCGGTTCCGCCGCGTCGTCCGCCTGGGCCCAGGAGATGAACCAGGCATACGGCGTACCGGAGTTGCCGATGCCGTGCTGGGCGGTGCCGGTCTTGCCGCCGACCGTGGCGCCGGGGACGGCCGCGTTGGTGCCGGTGCCCTCGGTGACCACGTCGGTCATCAACTCCCGCAGCCGCTGGGCGGTCGCGGGGTGCATCGCCTGGTGCAGGGTGCGCGGGGCGGTCGAGGAGACGGTGGTGCCGGACGAGGTCGTGGTCCGCTCCACCAGGTAGGGCACCTTGACCGTGCCGCCGCCCGCGACCGCCCCCGCGATCATCGCCATCTGGAGCGGGGTGGCCCGGGTGTCGAACTGCCCGATGGACGACAACGCCAGCTGGGGTGCGTCGAGTTGGCGGTCGAAGGTCGAGGGCGCCACCGCGAACGGGACCCGCAGCCCGGTGTCGTTGAACCCGAAGTCGGTTGCGGTGTCCCGGAGTTGGCGCAGCCCCACGTCCACGCCCAGCTTCGCGAACACCGTGTTGCACGACCACTCGAAGGCATAGCGCAGCGAGGCGTCCGCGCACCCCTCCACCTCGTTGGTGAGCCGGGTCGTGGTGGTCGGCAGGGTGTACGGGTCCGGGGACTCGGTCGGCGCGTCCAGGTCGGTGATCACGCCCGCGTCGAGCGCCGCCGCGGCCGTCACCACCTTGAACGTCGAACCCGGCGGGTAGGTCTGCCGGATCGCCCGGTTCAGCATGGGTCGCGAGACGTCCCCGTTCAGCCGCCGCCAGGCCCGCTCGACGGCGCCGCTGGTGCCCGACAGTTCACCGGGGTCGTACGACGGCGCCGACACCAGCGCGAGGATCCGCCCCGTGGAGGGCTGGATCGCGGCCACCGCGCCGGGGCGCCCGGCCAGGCCCTCGTAGGCGGCGCGTTGGGCGGCCGGGTCGATGGTGGTGACGACCTCGCCGCCGTGGCTGCGGGAGCGGGTGAGGTCGTGCCAGAGGGGGAGCGGGGCGAGCATCGGGTCGGTGCCGGAGAGGACGCCGTCCTGCGCGGCCTCCAGCAGCGTGCTGCCGTAGACCTGGGAGGCGAAGCCGGTGACCGGGGCGTACAACGGGCCGTCGGTGTAGGTCCGTTCGTAGCGCAGGAGTTGCCGGGTGTCGGTGGAGCCGGTGACCGGCTTGCCGCCGACCAGGATGTCGCCGCGCGGCTGGCCGTAACGGGCGATGGCGGGGCGGCGGTTGGCGGGGTTGTCGTCGTAGGCGGCGGCGCGGACGAGCTGGACCCGGGCCGCGTTCACCAGCAGGGCGATCAGCAGCAGGGCGCACAGCACGGCGGCCGCGCGGATGTGACGTGTCAACTCACCCTCGTCTCACTGGAGTTGTCCAACGGTCTGCGGGCCGAGTCGCTCATCCGGATCAGCAGCGCCACGATGATCCAGTTGGTGACCACCGACGAACCGCCCTGCGCGAGGAACGGCATCGCCATGCCCGTGAGCGGGATCAGCCCCGTCACCCCGCCCGCGATCACGAACACCTGGAGCGCGAGGATCGACGCGAGCCCGACCGCGAGCAGCCGCCCGAAGGGGTCGCGCAGGGCCAGGCCCGCCCGGTAGCCGCAGGTGACCAGGAGGGCGTAGAGCAGGAAGATCGCCGACAGGCCCGCGAGGCCCAGCTCCTCGCCCGCGGTGGCCAGCACGAAGTCCGACTTGACGGCGAAGCCGATCAGCACCGAGTGGCCGCGCCCGAGGCCGGTGCCGGACAGCCCGCCGGCCGCGAACGCGAAGAGGGACTGGGCGAGTTGGCCCGGCCCCTGCCCCGCGTCGATGGACGCGAACGGGTGCAGCCAGTCCTGCACCCGGCTGTGCACGTGCGGTTCGTAGCGGCCGACGGCGACCGCGCCCGCCACCGCCAGCAGCAGCCCGACGGCGACCCAGCCGGTGCGGCCGGTGGCCACGTAGAGCATCACCACGAACAGGCCGAAGAAGAGCAGCGAGGTGCCGAGGTCGCGTTCCAGGACCAGCACGCCGACGCTCAGCAGCCAGATCGCCACGATCGGGCCCAGCACGCGGCCGGTGGGGAACTGGAGGAACCACAGGCGGCGGCCCGCGTACGTCAGCGCGTGCCGGTTCGCGGCGAGGTAGCCCGCGAAGAACACCGCGAGCAGCACCTTCGCGAACTCGCCCGGCTGGAAGGAGAATCCGGCGATCCTGAGCCAGATCCGGGCGCCGTTGACCGCCGGGAAGAACACCGGCAGCGTCAGCAGCGCGAGGGCGCCGACGACGCAGACGTAGGTGTAGCGCATCAGGACCCGGTGGTCGCGCAGCAGCACCACGGCGATGATGAACAGGGAGACGCCGAGCGTGGACCAGTTCAGCTGGGTGGGCGCCGCGCGGTCGGCCGGGGTCGCCAGGTCCAGGCGGTAGATCAGCACCAGGCCCAGGCCGTTGAGGAGCACGGCGATGGGCAGCAGGAGCGGGTCGGCGTCCGGGGCGCGCAGCCGTACGGCGAGATGGGCCAGCAGCGCGAGCACGCCGAGCCCGGCGCCGTAACGCAGGGCGCCGGGCGGGAGCGTGCCGTCCTGGGCCAGGCCGACGGCGCAGTAGCCGTACACCGACAGCAGGACGGCGACGACGATCAGCGTGAACTCGACGCCGCGGCGCCGGGGGAGCGGGCGGGTGACGGGGGCGGGGGTGTCGGCCGCCACCACCGCGATGCCGGCACCCGGGGCGACGCCACTTGGAGAATCGCCCGCGGTTCCGGACATTCCGGTCTTGGCCATGTCCGGAACGTAGCAAGCGGGCGACCTGAAGTCCCGTTATGTCGGGACAATCAACCCGTTATGGCGCTCCGCCGAGCGCTCCGTCAAGCGCCTTGCTCAGCACCAGCGCGGCGCCGGGCCGATGTTGTCGATGTAGCGGGCCGCGCCCCACGCCCAGGTGCCGTCGGTGAGGAGGTACCAGAGGTTGTTGCGGTCGACGGTCTGGCCCGGCGTCTTGCAGAAGATCCGGACGATTTCGCCGTAGGGCGCGATCCGGATCGTCCGGCTGCCGCGGGTCGGCGCGGAGCGCAGCCGCAGTCCGTCGCGGGCGGTGACGCGGCCCTTGTAGAGGCGGGGGTTGTCGCGGTCGCCGCGGAAGTTGTCGCCGTCGTCGTCGCCACGCTGGTTGAAGCCGTCGTCGTAGCGGCTGTGGCCCGGGTCGCCGCTGTCCCAGTCGTCGTCGGCGACGGCGGGGGCGATGGTGGCCGCGGCGACCATCGTGGCGGTGGCGGCGACGACGGCCAGCCGGGAGAGGGGGGAACGGGGGCGGAGGGACATGCGGGCTCCTTGGGGGGATCCGGGGACAGGGAGTCCAGGAAGGGGCGAAGCTGACTTATCGCCACATTAGGAGCGTGTTACGTGGGGCGCAGGTTGCGATGAGCCATGCGGGCGCCGGGTGGACATCGGCCGGGAAGTGTCCGGCGGGTCAAGATGTCCTCAAGTGGTCTGGACCGGTAGTGGGCCGTCCGTGTTCACTGCGCCGCATGACCCCTCTGAGAAGCCTGAGAAGCCAGAGAAGCGAGAGCAGTCTGAGACGCCCGAGCAGCCCGAGCGGCCCGAGCAGCCTGAGAAGAGCGAGACCCGCGCTCCTCGTCCTCGCCGCCGTCCTCGGCCTGGTCCTCGCCCCCGGCGCCGCCGCCACGGCCGTCACCGTCCCGGTCGAGTTCGGCACCGACTACCACGACCCGGTCACCGCCGCCCCGCCGGTCGCCACGCCGTCCACCGGGAAGTCGTGCACGGTCACGGTCGCCCAGGCCCAGTTCAAGGACTTCACGCCGTACACCGGCACCTACACCCCGCCCACCGGCTGCGGCACCCCCGGCAGTTGGTCGCAGGTCGTGCTGCACATGACGGGCAGCGTCGCAGGACGCCAGTACGACCGGCTCGGCTACCTGGACATCGGCGGCGTCCAGGTCCTGCGCACCTCGACCCCGGAGCCGTCCCAGGACGGCATCGACTGGTCGGTCGAGAAGGACGTCACGCAGTACGAGAAGACGCTGAGCACCCCTCAGTCGGTCGAGATGCTGATCGGCAACGTCGTCGACTCCACCTACACCGGCATCCTGGACGTCAAGGTCGACCTGACCTTCTACACCGGCCGCACGCCCGCCGCCGAGGACGTCCCCGACCGGGTCATCCCGCTCAGCGACGGCAACAGCGTCACCACCGGCGCCGAGCTCACCACCCCGCGCAACTCCGAGCGCATCCTCGCCCAGGTGTACGCCACCGGATCGGGCGGCGGCTGCGAGGAGTTCTGGTACACCGCGACCACACCGGCGGCGTCGTACTCCTGCCAGGCCGGTGACGACGGGCCCTACCGGGAGGTGCAGGTCAGCGTCGACGGCAAGGTGGCCGGAATCGCCTCGCCGTACCCGAACGTGTGGACGGGCGGCTGGTCGCCCTACCTCTGGTCGGTCATCCCCTCGCCGACCGCCTTCGACGTCCGGCCGCTGACCTTCGACCTCACGCCGTTCGCGGGCCTCCTCAACGACGGCAAGGCGCACACGGTGGACGTGTCCGTCGTCGGCGTGCCGGCCGGGCAGACCGGCTGGAGCGCGCCCACGAACATCCTGGTGTGGCAGGACGCCCACCGGAAGGTCGTCACGGGCGGCCTCACGTCGTACAAGGCGACAGATCCGGCCATCGACAACGCCTTCACCGACGGCACCACCCGCACCCTGACCACCTCGGGCACCCACCGCCTCACGGCCACCGGGTACCTGAACACCTCGCACGGCCGGGTCGTCACCAAGGTCGACCGCACGCTGACGACCGCGATCGACCACGTGTGGACGCCGGACGAGACCACCGACAACCTCACCGGCACCTGGACCGACCGCCAGGCGGTGACGACGAACGGGGCCAAGGTGCGCACCGACCGCACGTACAGCCTCGACGGCAAGTCGACCATCGACACCGCCAACCGCCTGCGGGTGGTCATGTCGCTGCGCGACCGCGCCGACCTCCCCGGCGGCGTCCGCCTCGACGACGCCTACGACGGCGACGCGGCCTTCACCCTCGGCGTGGCCCGCGAGGACCGGCACGCGGTGGCGACGACGGGGGAGCGGTACCGGCTGCGGGCGCCGGGCGGACTCTGCTACGACCACCGACTGGCAACGGAGCAGGGGGTGTTGACGGGGGACGACGTACGGGGCTGCTGAGCCGTCGGCGTGGATGCGGGCCGCCTTTTCGGGCAGGCGCGCATCCACCCGTTCACTCCGCCAACTCCTCCAGCAGCCGGGCCGTGGGCAGCCCCGCCCGCAGGTACTCCACGAAGAGTTCGTTGTGGAGGGCCCACGGTCCGCGCCGGGAGCGGATGAGCCGGATCGCGTCGTCCGCGGAGTGCCCGGCGAGGATCAGCGCGTGCGCGACGACCAGGCCGGAGCGGTTGTAGCCGCTGTAACAGCGGACGAGGACCCGGCGGCCCGCCTCCAGCGCGTCGTCGGCGGCGCGGGCCAGCCGCATCACCCCGGCGAGCTGGGTACCGTCGAGCGGCCCGTCCGGGATGGGCCACACGTGGTGCTCGACGCCCGGATCCGGACCGTGCCCCGGCAGGCGCAGCAGGGACAGGACGAGATCGAACTCGCTTCCGACGACGGCGAACTCCAACTGCCCGGAACTGTCCCGGAATTCGTGCCCGCCCATCCACAGACCGGGGACGACCTCGGTCCACGGACTGTCCGGAGCCGGTACATCGGGTTGCTTTCTGCGCGTGCGCAACGGCGCCTCCCCAAGCCCCTTGCCAGTGGGGCCAGTTCGAGACGGGCCCCCTCAACGGTAACCGGCTTCTTGCTTCAGGAGCACCCCGCCTGGTCCCATGGAGATCGGGTGATCCTGTTCCCGGGGGGTTTGGGGTGAGGCTGCATGAGCAGCGGACTGCGGGTCGTACCGGCACGCCGGCACGGCCAGGAACGGCTCTACGTGTGTGCGGTCGACGGCCGCAACGTGGCCTGGTACGACCGTGAGGCCGGCCGCGTCAACCTGCTCAGCGAGGACCGGCGGGCGGAGGTGCTGGCCGCGCTGAAACCCTTCCTGAGCGGCCCGGTGACGGTCGGACCACCGCCCGTGCCGACCCCCGCCGAACTGGCCCGGCTCTCCCTCCACCCCGACGACGACCTCGCGCCCAACCGCCCCGGCGAGGCGCTGCTGATCGCCCTGGACCGCGACCCGGGCCCCGCGCACCGGCTGCGCCCGGACCCGCGGCGGCGGGCGCTCACCGCCCAGCAGGCGGTCGGGGAGGCGCTGGACGCCCTGGAGGGCGCGGGCTGGCACACCCTGCACTCGGTGCCACTGCCCGGGGGCGACCGCATCGACCACCTGGTGATCGGCCCGGGCGGCCTGTTCTGCGTCCGCACGCTGTACGCGCGCAAGCTGCGGGTCCTGGTGGCCGACCCGATGGTGACCGTCGGCCGCCGCGAGCCGCATCCCCTGCTGCGCGGCGTCCGCGCCGACGCCGACCGCGCCTCGTACGCGCTGACGGCGGAGGTCCACCCGGTGCTCGCCCTCGCGGGCCCGGCGCGGCTGGAGATCATCGGCCCGATGCGCGAGGTCCGCGTCATCCAGGACTCGGACGTGGCCGAACTCTCGCGCGCGGGCGGGGTGTTGAAGCCGGGAGACGTGGAGGGGCTGCACGCGATGGCGCGGGACCGGCAGACGTGGAGCAGGGTGTGAGGTGAGGGTGTTCAGGGGCCGAGTTGTTTACACCTCGGGGAGCGCATTCGCTTCCGCGCGGCCGGAGTTGAACAGCGGCGCCAGCGGATCGCCGCCGTACGCCTCGATGCGGGCGGCCATGTCCGGGGCGCGGAAGGTGAGTTGACCGGGTGAGCGGCAGGCGGCGACCTCGTCCCAGCTGACCGGCGCGGACACGGTCGGCTCGGGCCGGGCCCGGACGGTGTACGGCGTCGCGGTCGTCTTCCGGGCGGCGTTCTGGCTCCAGTCGACGAAGACCTTGCCGGGGCGGAGGCCCCGGGTCATCCGGTGCAGGGCGAGATCGGGGAGCGCCCGCTCGGCGGCGAGGGCGAGCGTTTTGGCGTACTCGGTCACCCGTTCGGAGGGGGTGGGCCGGATGGGAGCGAGCAGATGCAGCCCCTTCGCCCCGGACGTCTTCGCGTACGCGTCGATCCCGTCCGCCGCGAGCCGCTCGCGCAGCCAGCGGGCGACCTCGCAGCACTCGACGACGGTGGCGGGGGCGCCGGGGTCGAGATCGAGGACGAGCCGGTCGGAGCGGCCCGGGGCGCCGATGAGCCACTGGGGCGTGTGGAACTCGGTGACCAGGTTCGCGGCCCACATCAGCGAGGGCAGGTCCTGGACGAGGACCATGCGGGCGGGCCCCTCCGAGCGCGGCACCTCGGCCGTGGCGACCCACTCCGGGGTGCCCGGCGGCACGTTCTTGGCGAAGAAGACCTGGCCGTCGGGCCCGTCCGGATACCGCAGGAAGGACAGCGGCCGGTCGCGCAGGTGCGGCAGCAGGACGTCCGCGGCGGTGGCGTAGTAGTGCAGCAGCTCGCCCTTGGTGAAGCCGGACGCGGGGTGGATGACCTTGTCGAGGTTGCTGAGCGCGAGCCGCCGCCCCGCCACCTCGGTGATGGGCGCCATAGGATGAGAATCACACAAATCGCTGGATATGGGTACGAAAGGTGGGCGGACGTGAGGTCCATATGGAACGGCGCGATCTCGTTCGGCCTGGTCAGCATCCCGATCAAGCTCGTGAACGCCACCGAGAACCGCTCGGTCTCCTTCCGCCAGATCCACCTGGAGGACGGCGGCCGGATCCGCTACCGCAAGGTCTGCGAGCTGGAGGAGCGCGAGGTGACGTCGGCGGAGATCGGCAAGGGGTACGAGGACGCCGACGGCACGATCGTCCCGATCACGGAGGAGGACCTGTCGGCGCTGCCGATCCCGACGGCCCGCACGATCGAGATCGTCGCCTTCGTCCCGGCGGACCGGATCGACCCGCTCCAGATGGACACGGCGTACTACCTCGCGGCGGGCGGCGGCCCCGCGGCGAAGCCGTACACGCTGCTGCGCGAGGCGCTCAAGCGCAGCAACAAGGTCGCCATCGCGAAGTTCGCCCTGCGCGGGCGGGAGCGGTTGGGCATGCTCCGGGTCTACGACGACGTCATCGCGATGCACGGTCTGCTGTGGCCGGACGAGATCCGGGTACCGGAGGGGGTGGCCCCGGACGCCGAAGTCACCGTACGCGAGCAGGAGTTGGACCTAGCGGACGCGCTGATGGACACCTTGGGCGAGATCGACCTCGCCGATCTGCACGACGACTACCGCACGGCGGTGGAGGAGATGATCGCGGCGAAGGTGGCGGGCGGCCCGGTCCCGGCGGCGACGGGTTCCGCCGAACCGAGTGGCAAGGTGCTGGACTTGATGGCCGCGCTGGAGAACAGCGTGCGGGCGGCGAAGGAGTCGCGAGGGGAAACGGAGGGGGAGGTGACGCGGCTGCGGAGCCGTCCGGCGCCGAAGCCGAAGTCGACGACGGCGCGGAAGTCGACGTCTACTTCCACTACTTCCACTTCGAAGAAGGCGACGGCGAAGAAGTCGACGGCGGGGGCCGCGAAGAAGCAGACTCCGGCGAAGAAGGCCGCGCCTCGGCGGCGTTCGGCGTGAGGGCGGGGATGAAGTGGTGGATGTGGTGGATGTGGTGGAGCGCGAGTTGGTCGACCCCTGGGAGGGTGTGCTGGCCGCTCCAACTGCCGGTATTGGCGCAGGCATAGGCGTCCTGGTCCTGGCGGGTTCCAGTGGGCGCGTCGAACGGGAACGGGCCCGGCTGCTGGCCCGGCAGGGCATGACGGCGGTATCGATCCGCTGGTTCGGCGGTCCGGGGCAGTCGCCGGGGATCTGCGAGATCCCGTTGGAGACCTTCACCGCGGCCGTCGACCTCCTCCGGCGGAACGGGGCGGAGCGGATCGGAATCCTGGGGACGTCCAAGGGGGCCGAGGCGGCGCTGCTCACGGCGGTGCGCGAGCCGCGGGTGGACGTCGTCGTCGCGGTGTCGCCCACGGCGTGGGTCTGGTGCAACGTCGGACCGGGCCGCGACGGCGCCCACCACCCGTACCGCTCGTCCTGGACCTGGCGGGAGCGGCCGGTGCCGTTCGTCCCGTTGGACGATTCCTGGACCCGGACGGAGCCGGACGGCGAGCCGGTCGCCATCCGGGGCTGGTACGAGCTGAGCGGGCGGACGTTCGCGGACGCGCTCCCCGAGGCGGAGATCCCGGTGGAGAAGGCGCGGGCCGAACTGCTGCTGGTCGCGGGCGGCGACGACGCGATGTGGCCGTCCCTCCCCTACGCGGAACACCTGGCACGGCGGCGGCGCGCGGCCGGGGCGACGGTGCGGCTCATCACCCGCGACGACGCCGGCCACCGCCCACGTTTTCCCGGCGAGAGCCCGGCGCCGGCGTCCCCGCGCTTCCGGTACGGCGGCACGCCCGAGGCCGACGCGCGCCTGGGGGCGGAGGCTTGGCCGTACGTCATCGCCGCGCTCCGGGGCGGGAGTTGACGCGGCAGCGCTACGGACGTGGAGTGGGCACGGTCGTATCGGGAACGAGCCCCAGGGCCGCCCTGGCCTGGCGGGTGCGTTCGTCGGCGAGTACTTCCGTGCGGCCCGATTCGACGGCGTCGAGGGTCTGTTGGGCGATTGCTTCCGGGGTGTTCTTGGGGGCGTCGACGTGGGCGGCCATGTCCGTGTCGATGTAGCCGCAGTGCACGCCGACGACGAGGACGCCGGTGTCGTGGAGTTCGCCGCGGATGCCGTTGGTCAGGGCCCAGGCCGCGGCCTTGGAGGCGCTGTAGGAGCCCAGCGCCGGGCTGGTGACCCAGCTCGCGATGGACAGCACGTTGACGATGGCGCCGGGCGCGTTGCCGGTGAGCAGCGGTGCGAAGGCGCGGCACATGGCGAGGGTGCCGAAGTAGTTGACCTCCATCTCGGCGCGGGCGGCGGCCGGTTCGGGCGCGGCCAGGAGGGGGCTGTTGGCCAGGATTCCGGCATTGTTGACCAGCAGGGTGACGTCGGAGCAGGTCTTGGCGGCCTCGGCCACCTGGTCGGGGTCGGTGACGTCGAGGCGGACGGGGACCACGCCGGGCTCGACGACGGAGCGCGGGTCGCGGGCGCCGCCGTAGACGCGTTGGGCGCCACGGCGTAGGAGCGCTCGGGCCAGCACCTGCCCGAGTCCGCGGTTGGCGCCGGTCACCAGCGCCGTTGCCCCATGGATCTCCATGCCTTCAACTCCTTTACGTGGTCGACCACTTGAGGTAGGTGGCGGTCTCGTGGAACCCCAGGCCGCGGTAGAAGTCGGCCGCCCGGCGGGTCGGCACGGTGACCTCGACGTCCTTCGCCTGCCGGGCCCTTGCCTGCGCGGCCCGGATCAGGGCGGAACCCGTGCCGAGGCCGCGCAGGGGCGCGTCGACGGTGAGTTCCAGCAGTTCGAGGACCGTGCCGCCGGCGAACAGGGTGGGCAGGCGCAGCGCGAGCAGGTACCCGACGACGTGCGAGTCCCGCTCGGCGACGAGGAATTCGGCTCCGCCGGCTGCGGCGGTCTCGATGATCCGGGGGAACGTGACGTCGTCGAAGACGGCGCGGTCGGGCCGGTGGCTCGTCGCGAATTCGCTCAGCAGGCGGTAGATGGCGTTGGCGTCTGCGGGGGTGGCGTCGCGGACGGTCATGCGGGGGCGTCCGGCGCGGAGGGAACCTCCGGTGGGCCCATGGGTACGGGAACGCTCACTTGGCCGAGATTACCGTGTGCGGAACGGGAGTTGATCGCTGTTCGCTGGGCGGGGGTCGGCCGGGTGGCTCGATGTCGCTCAACCGGAACCCGTCGGGCGTTCTCCTAGGTGTTCTTCGCCGCCCGAGCCCGGTGTGCCGCGACCGTCGTGCGGCTCGCGCACGCGTTGGAGCAGAACCGGCGGGTGCGGTTGCGGGACTGGTCCACGAAGTAGTTTCCGCAGCCGGACGCGGCGCACCGCCCCAGCGTCACCGCCGGGTCCCCGGCGACGACCAGGGCGAGCTTGGCGGCGATCAGCTGGCCGGCCCAGCGCTGGGCCGGGGTGCCGTTGCGGCTGAAGTGGATGTGCCAGCCGTCGCCGTCGTGGTCGGAGAGGTGCATCTCCGGCGGGTAGTCGCGCAGCAGGCGGTGCACGGCCTCGGGGGCGGTGCCGTCGACCGACTGTGCCAGGGCCGTCCGCACGAGGTCCGGAAGGTCGCCGTAGTCGCCGTCCGGCGGCGGAGTGACCTCGTGTTCCGCGAAGAACGCGGCGACCAACTCGCCGTGCTGGTCGAGGGTCCCGGTGTTGGCCAGCTCGACGGCCAGCCGTGTCACGTTCCCAATGTAGTCACCGTATTGCATTTGACCGCCTACGTAGCCGCTTCCTATTGTAGGTGCCATGATAGCCAACAACACCTACACGGCTCGCCGTCTGATGCTGCTCGGGGAGTGGGACGCCGCGCTCGCCGCCCTGGGCCCGGACGGCGAGCCCGAGTTGCGCGCGGAGATCGCCGTGGACCGCTGGTTCTTCCGGATCGAGGGGCACGAGGAGGCCGAGAAGGCGGTCGAGGCGCTCGATCCCGCGTCGCCGACCCGGCATCTCCTCGCGGGGCGACTGGCCTACAGCCGCCTGCTGTTCCGGCGCGCCCCCCGCGCCGACGACCGCGCCGCGGCCGAGGCGGGCTACCGCACGGCGGCCGGGACCGGCGACGAGAAGACGCGCGCCTGGGCCGAGTACCACTGGGCCGTCCTGCTGGACAACATCGACGAGGACCCGGCCGCCGCCCTCCCGCTCTACGAGACGGCTCTCGCGGTCGCGACGAAGTACGGCGACGGCTACTTCGAGTCCTACATCATCCGCCACCTCGCCCCGCACAAGGAGCCCACCGAACGGCTCGCGATGCTGCGCCGCTCCCTCCAGCTGCGCGCCGCGCTGGGCGCCCGGCCTCAAACGGTCGCCGCGCAGGCCCTCTTGGCCGACAACCTCCCCGAGGACGACCCCGAACGCGCCGAGCTGATACGGACGTTCCGCCCGGGGGCGGAGGAACTCCGTATTGGGTGGCTCTTGTCGGAGGCGTGATCGGCCGGGCGCTCGGGCGGCGCGTGTGGTGCGGATGTGGGTGCGGGTGCGGGTGCGTTGCCGTGACGGTCCGGTAGGCGGTCAGCTGGCGCTCATGCCGCGCTCCGGCCAGTGGCCGCGTTCGTCGCGCAACGCGTTGATCTTCCGCGACGCCTTGAGGAACAGGTAATCGGTGCTCCCGCCGTCGTCCGGTCGGGACGTCCGGGTGGCCGCGTTCATGGTGAGGTGTCGCGTCATCGCGTCGGGGTCCTCGCCGAACGCGTAGCGGATGGACATCGAATCCTCGGAGACCTTCTTGAAATGGACGAGAGATGCCATCACTGCTCACCCGGGCTCTGGGCTTCGCCCGCAGGCTGGTTGACGTAGAGGCGGACGACGTCGTCGGGTAAGGCCCTTTGGTGCGGCGGAAGTTCGGGGAAGTGGTGCCGTGTGCGCGGGGTCGGCGGCTGCGGCTGCGGCTGCCAGCGCGGGTCGTCGACCGGATGCGGTAGGGGTAGCCGTCGGTTGGGGCTGTGGGAGCGCTTGGACCAGCGGCGCCAGCGGGCGTCGTGGGGGTTCGGGAGGGGGAGGACGTAGGGGTCGGGGGTGCGTACGGACTGTGCGGTGGTCCATGGGTCCGGCGGCGGGTCCGGGGTACGGCCGCCGCGTCGGCCCTTGTCCCGCAGCAGGAACGGGAGCAGCGCGGTCAGCAGGAAGACCAGCCACAGGACGGCGGTCTGCACGGCGGTGGCTCCTTGGGGAAGTTGTGGTTGTGGACGCCCACGGAGGCTCGACCGGTTTCGGGGGCGTACCGGGAGCCTCCGTCCGGCCTGGCGCGCGAGGGTCAACTCCGTACGCGTGACAGGGGTGTTGGGGCGGTGCTGGACGGCTCGGGCAAGGGGAAGGTGGCCCACACGCACTTGCTGAGGGGGCGCAGCTCGTACCCCCAGTCCTCGGCGAGGCTTGCGACGATGGCCAACCCCCGCCCGCCTTCGTCCTGTTCACCGGAGGTGCGGCGAGCCGGGACCCGCACGTTGTCGGGGTCGCACACCTCCACCAGCAGGGCCCCGTCCCGGTCGGAGAGCGTGACCTGGATCTGGGCGAAGGTCACCCGACAGTGCCGGACGGCGTTCGTGACGTATTCGACGGCGACGGTGACGGCGTCGGCGGCGAGTTCGGCGTCAACTCCCCAGTCGGCAAGGATCTTTCGAACCTGTGCCCGCGCGTCCGGCACGTGTCTCTTGTGCTTCGGCAACCGGAACGTCTCGCTGCGCGGCTGTGCCGTGGCGGTTGTGGACATGGCGACGTACCCCCTGACGTGTCGTCAAGACCGCGCCGTGGGGCGGCGCGTGGCCTTGAGGTTAGAGGGCGCATCTCTAGAATCGCAAGCTTCTAGCTCCGCACATCACTCTTTAGTGCACACGTGCAGTTGTGGCGCTAGGGTGTGAGTGGCTCGGAGCGGCCCCAAGCGGGCAAGCTTGGGGCGAGAAAGGGAGGATGAGAGATGCCCGCAGGTGGGAAGCCGACAGTGCGCAGCAGGCGGTTCGGACTGAGCATGCAACGCCATCGCCTCAAGGCGGGGTTCGACCAGTCCGACGCCGCGCGATTCATCCATCAGTCGCGGTCGAAGATCAGCCGCATGGAGGATGGAATTACGAGCGGCCGGCCTGCGGAAGTTCTTCTGCTCCTGGACAGGTACGGCGTAACGAACGAAGCGGAACGCGAACACCTCGTTTGGCTTGCGCTCAACAGCAATCACCGGGGCTGGTGGCTCAACTACCCCGAACTCTCCGAGGGTTACCGCAACCACATCTCGTTGGAGGACGACGCCACCTACATCCAGGGATGGCAACCGACCCTGGTGCCCGGCCTGTTGCAGACAGCGGCGTACGCGGAGCAGGCGATCATCCTCGGGCCGGACGACGTCACCCCGGAGACGGTCGCCCAGCGGATCAAGGTCCGTGAGGAGCGACAGCAGCGGCTCGAAGAAACGGGCACCAAGTACGCGGCGATCATCTGGGAGTCGACCGTCACGCAGCCGTTGGTCGCCGAGGAGGTCCACCGTGGGCAGTTGGAGCGACTGCTGGAGATGGGCGCACGGCGGAACATCACCATCCAGGTACTGCCGATCTCCGCGGGCGTACGCGTTGGCATGACTTCTGCGTTCACCACGTTCGCCTTCGGAGACAACCCGTCCATTGAGGCGGTCGTCCTGGACAACCTGCGAGGCGCCTCGATCTTGGAGGCCGAGGAAGATCTAACCGCTTACGCCAACGCCTTCGACCAACTACGATCGGCGGCACTGGCCCCGGACGCGAGCGCCAAGCTCATCCGGGGGGCACTGCGAAGAAGCAAGGAAGACACGACGTGATCCCCAAGGTTGTAGGCCCCTACCGGAAGTCGTCCTACTCGGGGCAGAACAACGACTGCGTTGAGGTAGCGCCTACAGCCAACGGTGGCCGCGCCGTACGGGACAGCAAGGCGCAGACCGGCCCAGTCCTGCACTTCAACTCCCCGCAGTGGCAAGCCTTCCTGGCCGGAACGCGCGGCGGCGAGTTCGGCCGGTAGGCCACCCCTATTCGCGTCCAAGGTCCGTCGCACGCGTCTGGACGTGCGTGGGTGTGACCCTTCCCTTGCTCACTCTCCGACGAGGTGCCACCGACGCGTACACGGGATGACGACGGTCCTCGCCAGTAGGCTTGGTAGATCCACCCGGCGAGCTTCCGGAGACCGCATGCTGACCCGCATCGAAGTCAACGGGTTCAAGAACCTCCTGGACCTGTCCATCGACTTCGGCCCCTTCACCTGCATTGCAGGCGAGAACGGCACAGGGAAGTCGAACGTTTTCGACGCCATCCAGTTCCTTTCCCTGCTCGCCGACCAGTCGATGATGGAGGCGGCCCAAGAGGTCCGAGGCGTGCACGGTGAACGGCAGGGTGACCCGCGTGACCTTTTCTGGAAGGGCTTCGAGCCTGGCAGCCACCGGATGCGGTTCGCCGCCGAGATGGTCGTTCCGCTCCACACGCAAGACGACTTCGGCCGGGCCGCGAAGGCCACGACCACTTTTCTGCGGTATGAGTTGGAGGTCGGCTACCAGGAACCGTCCGGCCTGGACCGTTTCGGCCGCCTCACCCTTCTTCACGAGACGCTGGGGCATATCACCAAGGGCAAGGCTCCCCAGCACCTTCGCTTCCCGCACAGTGCGAAGCACTTCCGCGACAGCGTCATCCAGGGTCACCGCAGCGGCGCCCCCTTCATTTCGACGACCACCGAATCCGGCGAGTCGATCGTCAAGATCCATCAGGACGGCGGCAGCCGGGGTCAGCCCAAGCCTGCCGCAGCGTCCCGAGCGCCCGCGACTGTTGTCTCCACCATCACCAGCAGTGACGACCCGACCATCCTCGCGGCCCGCCGTGAGATGCAGTCCTGGCGACGGCTCGCTCTTGAGCCGTCCGCTCTGCGTAGGTCTGACCGATACGTAGACCCGCACACCATGGGTGCCGACGGTTCCCACCTGCCCGCGACGCTCTTCCGCGTGGCCCACGACACTCTCGGCGCGGATCCCAGCCAGGTATACGCCAGGGTCGCGGGGCGCCTCTCGGATCTGACCGGTATCCATATCCGCGATCTGGATGTCGATCAGGACGAGGTTCGACAACTCCTCACTGTCAACGTACGCGAGGTGGCCGGCATGACGCTGCCCGCGCGCAGCCTCTCCGAAGGCACCCTGCGCTTCCTGGCCCTGTGCGTCCTGCTCGAAGACCCGTCCGTGCGTGGTCTGATCTGCATGGAGGAGCCTGAGAATGGCATCCACCCGGCGAACCTCAACGCCATGGTCGCCCTTGTCCAGGATCTCGCCGTCGATCCGTCGGAGGAACCCGGCGCGGACAATCCGTTCCGGCAGGTGCTGATCAACACGCATTCGCCCGGGGTGGTACAACTCGTCGGTAACGAGGATCTCTTGTTCGCCGACACCGCGATCCACAAGGCTGAGAACGGCACTTTGAACCGCGCGTTGCGTCTGCGTCCGCTCGCTGGGACTTGGCGAACCGTGAAGGCCCCGGGCGACGCCTTCGTAACGAAGGCCGACATCCTGCCGTACCTCGCCACACCCGTCGGAGCGCAGCTCACACTGAGCGGGGGGGCCGCGTGACCGCTCGCGTGCTGTTCATCGGCGAGGGCAGCAGCGACAATGGTCTCGTACCGCACGTCGAAGCCATTGCCGTCCGCAAGGGACTCGATGTCTCGGTCACCGTCCCCGACTTCGGTCTGCTTCGACTGCCGACCGGTCATTCCGTACCAGACAAACTGCGGGCGATCCGTGCCCTGGGCGGGGGCTACGACTTGGTGGTAGTGCAACGGGATGCCGACCGGGGTTCTGCCCAGGACCGTAGGGACGAGATCGAGGGAGCGGTGGGCGCTGAGTGGCCCGGACTCCGGCACGTTGCGGTGGTACCCGTCCGTATGCTGGAAGCCTGGCTGCTTCTCGACGAAGCGTGTCTGCGCCAAGTCGCCGAGAACCCTCGTGGTCGGGTCGGCCTTGATCTCCCCAGGGGAGTTGCGGCGGAGAAGATCGCCGACCCGAAACAGCTCCTCAAGGACTCACTCGCGCGGGCAAGCGAGTACAAGGGGCGCCGCCTCTCCCAGTTCCAGAAGCGTTTCTCGCAGCACCGGCTGCGGATGCTGGAGCTCCTGGATCCGGAGGGGCCGGTGACCTGTCTTCCGTCGTGGCAGGCTTTCGTCAATGACCTCGACAAGGCGTTCGAGATCCTCAGCCACGGCAGCTGTGGTTCGTGATCACGCGGCTGTGGCGACCTCGTTCCAATGGTGGTGGCAGACGGCGGCTCGGTGTTGATGGCGGCGCCAGTGGGACCAGTGCAGGACGTGCTCGGCTGCTGGAACTCGGCGTACCGGCGCAAGATGTGCCGGGCGTAGTTCTGTCTGGGCCCGGCCGGAGGGTGGTTACCCGCTTTCGTTCACCCTCGTACGACAGAAAGCAGCAGCGGCGTACGCACACCGAGGTGGGCGGCGGAGTCGGCGATGGTCGTGGCCAGCGGGCCGACCGCGTCGCAGGACCACTCGGCGAGTTCGCCTCGTAGGGTCATGCCGTGCAGAGGCGGGCCGTTCCAGAACCCGTCGGCAAAAGGCGGGGGCAGGGCGGCGTCCTCGTCGGTGCTTCCCGATCCGTCCTGGCGGAATACCTCCTGCTCCAGACGGCCGAGGCGACCCGTGAGCTGGTGCGCAACGGTGGGAATCGAGGGGGCGCGCCCACTGTTGGTGCCGACCTTCACCGTCGTCCGGGCCCCCGGGGCGCGCTCACCGGACCAAGCGCAGGTCTCCATGGAGGGGACGAGTGCGTTGCACGGGCAGCGGCCGGTCGCTCGTCGGCGTACTGCACTCGACCTGGAACCATGCGAAGGGTTCGGCAGCGGCATGGCGGGCGTCGCAGTCGGCGTTGTTCATGGCCCACAGTCCCGGCGCTTTGGACGCGCGTTCGTCTCCCGTGGCGCTCGATCGGCCGTCGAGCCGGCCCATGGCAATCGATCGCTGGTGGAACAGAGTTGGTAGGCGTCGTTCTCGGATTCCGGGGCGCGCCAGGGGTGCGGGGTCAGCTCGCCGTGAAGGGCGGCGAACATGGGGCCCGCCGTACGGTGGCCCGCGGGGTCGATTCCTGGCCGGGCGATGGCCTGTTGCTCGGACAACTCATCCTCTTTGTTCTGCTGTGACTTTCATCGGAGTCGAGCGGAGCGACGCCGCCTGGCGCGGTGCCGAGACGATCACCGACGAACGCCTCCGCAGCCGAGTGGCCTCGGCCATCCGCCGACGGTGACCTACCGGTAGGTCACCGTGACCGACCGGTCGGTCCACGCACGCCCCGCGCGCCGAGAGACCTCGCCCAGGCGTCGAGGGGCCCCGGCCGGCCGAGCAGCCGGGATCAACCCCCGTTCGTCCCTGAGCAGTTACTGATCGCCCCCGCGCCGCAACGCCAGCACCGCGTTGTGCCCCCCGAACCCGAACGAGTTGCTCAACGCCACGTCGCCCGGCGACGGCAGTGCTCGCGGGCCCTTCGTCACCACGTCCAACTCCAGTTCCGCGTCCGGCTCTTCGCAGCCCAGGGTCGGGGGGATCAGGCCGTGGTGCAGGGTCAGGGCCGTGGCCACCGCCTCCACTCCGCCCGCCGCGCCCTGGAGGTGGCCGAAGTGGCCCTTCAGCGCCGTCACCGGGACCCGGCCGCCGAGTACCGTCCGCAGGGCGTCCGCCTCGGCGCGGTCGCCGGCGGGGGTGCCGGTGGCGTGCGCGTTGACGTGGACGACGTCGACCGCGTGCGCCCCGGCGTCCCGCAGCGCGCGGCGCAGCGCGAGCGCGAGGCCCGTGCCCGACGGGTCCGGGGCCGCCTCGTGGTACGCGTCCGCCGACAGGCCCCAGCCCGCCGCCTCGCAGTAGATCCGCGCACCCCGCGCCCGGGCGTGTTCCTCCGCCTCCAGGAGCAGGAAACCCGCTCCTTCCCCGACGACGAAGCCGTCCCGGTCCGCCGCGAACGGCCGCGACGGTGTCCCGTCCGCCAGGGCGAGCCGCGACAGGGTCCGCATCGCGGCGAACCCCGCCAGGATCGCGGGCGTCACCACCGCCTCCGCACCCCCGGCGAGTACGACGTCGACGTGGCCGTAGCGGATCCGGTCCACGGCCTGGCCGATCGCCTCCGTGCCGGACGCGCACGCGCTGGAGACGGTCCGCGCCTCGCCGGTGATGCCCAGCGCCAGCGACACCTGGGACGCGGCCTGGGAGGACACCGTCATCGGGAGGGTGAGGGGCCCGATCCCGCGCGGCCCCTTCTCGCGCAGCCGCCGGTCGCCCTCGACCAGCACCGACGCGTCGCCGAGGATCGCCCCCGCCGACACCCCGGTCCGCTCGGGGTCCAGGTCGCTGCCCGCCGTGCCCGCCGGGGCGAACCCCGCGTCGGTCCACGCCTCCCGCGCCGCGACCACCGCCAGCTGCGCGGCCCGGTTCATCCGCCGCGCCCGCGTCCGCTCCAGCAGTCCCGCCGGGTCCACGGGTACGGTCCCGGCCACTTGTACCGGTAAACCGGCGAACTCCGCTCCCGTCAACTCCCTTATCCCGTGCCGCCCTTCGAGTAGACCGCGCCACAGTTCGGGCACGCCGACCCCGAGCGGCGTGATCGCCCCGAGTCCCGTCACCACGACCCGCCGGGGTGCCACTCCGCCCGCCGAACGCCTCGGGCGCGGGTGATGCCGTATCAAGTGGCCCTCGGCGGCGGCCTGTTCGGCCTGGGCCGTCAACTCGTCGTCCGTCAGCGGTTGTTCGGACTGGCTCTCCAGGTCCCGGTACCAGCGCGACCAGCGGCGTACGTACGACTCCTCCGTCGCCCTCGGGTCCACGACCCGGAGCGTCGTGATCCGGTCGCCGTCACGGAAGGTCACCGTGGTGAGGTCGGTGGAGGTGACCCTGGGGATCCGGTCGACGTCCAGGCGGCGGCAGGCGACCGTCACGGGGGCGTCGGGCGGCAGGAGTTCGTCGTGGTCGGTGCCGCCGAGGGGTGGGCGCAGGGTGAAACGTATCTCCGCCCGGCTCTCGGACGAGGCCCGGCTCTCGGGCTCCGCGTGCAGCACGACGAACCAGCGGTCCGTGGCCACGTCCGCGTCGGACAGGGCGAGCAGGTCTCCCGGGGCGACCTCACCGGCGGTGACCAAGTGGGGTCGGAAGTACGGGAGTTCGGGGGAGTGGCGCATGCGGGCGGCTGCTTTCTGTGACCTGGCGGCGGCAGGGGCACGTGGATCACCCTTCGAACCGTACGTGCCCGTCCGCACCTCGCGCTCACCACGTCATACGTCGGCGGAGAGCAAGGTCACCCAATCTTCACCAATTCGCCTTAATCGACTCCGATTTGGCCCAATCCGCCCACACCGGCCCGTCACCCTATTGAGTTCACCGTCCTTCCTCGCTTCTTACCCTTCGATCTTCTCCAGCTCCGTTCGCGCCCGGGCCGCCGCGCCCACCGCCACCGACTGGGCGCCCAGCCGGGCCCGTACGACGTGCAACGCGTGGCCGCTGACCGGGGGTTCGGCCGCCAGCTCGGCGGCTATCGCCGGGTGGAGCAGGTGCCAGGCGCCGCTGACGCCGCCGCCGATCACGGTCGTCGTCACGTCCAGCGTGCCCGCGACGATCAGCAGCGCGCGGGCGATGGCCGCGCCCGCCGCGCCGAACACCGCGAGCGCGTCCGGGTCGCCGGCGTCGGCCGCTTCTGCGACCTGGCGGGCGCTCAACTTGCGGGAGTTTCCCGTGCGTTCGGCGTACCGCGCGGCGATCGAGCGGCCCGAGGCCAGGGTCTCCAGGTGGCCCCGGCCGCCGCAGGTGCAGGGCAGGTCGCCGAAGCCGGGTACGTGCCCGATCTCGCCCGCGGCGCCGTGCGGACCCTCGAACAACTCGCCGTTCAGCCACAACGCGCCGCCCACGCCCGTGCCCAGGGTCATGCCGAGCACCTCCGACGCGCCCGCGACGGCGCCGCCCGCCACCTCGCCGCGCAGGAACGCGTTCACGTCGTTGTCCAGGAAGACCGGTACGCCGAGCGCCTCCTCCATCACCGCCGTCACCGCGAACCCGGCCCAGTCGGTGAACGAGTCGCTCGCCACCAGGACATGACCGGTCCGCGCGTCCACCAGCCCGGCCGCGCCGACCCCAACACCCAACAGGGGTACGGCACTTGTCCGCACGAGGTCGCGCAGCGCGGCCAGGGCCGTCCGCACCATCGCCGCGCCGCCCTCGGCCGCCGGGGTGGGGACCTCCACGGCCGCCACCGGGTCGAGCCCGGCGGCCGTGAACAGCGCGACCTGGGTGGTGGTACCGCCGATGTCGATGCCCGCGTACCCGCCGGCGGGGCGCGGGGCGGAGTCGGTGCCCGGCTCCAGCGCCGTCACGCGCCACCCTCCGCCGACATCGTCGCCGCCGCGAGCGCCGCCGTGCGCTGCTCCCGGCGGGCGCGCTGGACGACCGGGTCGGGCACCGGTACGGCCGCGACGAGCCGTCGCGTGTAGTCGGTCTCCGGGTGCAGCAGGGTCGCCGCGGTGGCGCCCTCCTCCACGATCCGCCCCGCCCGCAGCACGAGCACGCGCTGGGCGAACTGCTGGACGACGGCCAGGTCGTGCGAGACGAACAGGCAGGCGAAGCCCAACTCGCCCTGCAATTCGGCGATCACCTCAAGTACCGTGCGCTGCACACTCACGTCGAGCGCGCTCGTCGGCTCGTCCGCCACCAGCAGCCGGGGTTCGAGCACCAACGCCCGCGCCAGGCTGACCCGTTGGCGCTGCCCGCCGGACAGCTCGCGCGGGCCGCGGTTAGCCAACTCCCTGGGCAGCCGCACCCGTTCGAGCACCTCCGCGACCCGGGTGCGGCGCTCGGCGGCGCCCATCCCGCGCCGGTGCACGCGCAACGGCTCCGCCACGCACTCCGCGACACTCATCCGCGCGTCCAGCGAGGCCACCGGGTCCTGGAGGACCACACCGATCCCGGACAGCAGCGCCCGCCGGGCCCGGCCGCGCGCCTTGCCGAGGTCCGCCCCGAACAGCGAGACCTCCCCGGCGGACGGCTTGATCAGCCCCAGCGCGACCCGCGCCGCGGTCGACTTCCCGGACCCCGACTCCCCGACCAGCCCCAGCGTTTCACCGGGTCGCACGGACAGCGACACGTCGTCGAGCGCCTGCACGGTACGGCGCCCGCGCCCGAACCGGACGGACACGGAACGCAGTTCGATGACCGGGGCGGCCGTCTCGGCGGCCGAAGGGGTGGCTGTAGCGGCAGTTGACGCCACCGCCGCCTCCTCCATCGCCTCCTCCTCCGCCACCGCCAGGCGCGGCACCGCCGCCAACAACCCCCGTGTGTACTCGTGTTGAGGCCGCAGCAACACGTCCTCCACGGTCCCCGTCTCCACGATCTCGCCCTGGAACATCACCGCGACCCGGTCCGCGAAGTCCGCCACCACGCCCATGTTGTGCGTCACGAGCAGCACGCCCGTGCCCGAGTCCGCCGCCAACGCCCGGAGCAGGTCGAGGATTTCGGCCTGGACGGTGACGTCGAGCGCGGTGGTCGGCTCGTCCGCGATCAGCAGGCCGGGGGAGTTGGCGATTGCCATCGCGATGACCACCCGCTGCCGCTGCCCGCCGGACAGCTGGAACGGGAACGACGACGCCCGCTTCTCCGGCTCCGGAATCCCTACCCGGCCCAGGAGCTGGACCGCCTCCGCCGCCGCGTCCGCGCGCGACACCGGCCGGTGGTTGCGGATGACCTCCGCGATCTGCGCCCCGACCCGGGTCAGCGGGTCCAGGGCGGTGGCCGGCTCCTGGAACACCATCGACGCCGTACGGCCGCGCAGGCCCGCCAGTTGGGCCTCGGACGCGCCCGTCACCGTCGTACCGTCGAGCGAAATCCGGCCCGACGTGCGGGCGTTGGACGGCAGCAGGCCCAGTGCGGCCAGGGCGACCGTCGACTTGCCGGAGCCCGACTCGCCGACCAGGGCGAGGGTTTCGCCGGGGCGGACGTGCAGCGACACGCCGCGTACGGCGGGTACTTCGCCGCTCTCGGTCGTGAACGCCACGCCGAGGTCCTCGATGTCCAGGATGCCCTGATCCTCGTTGTCCTGGATGCTGTCCCGCACGGTGCTCATCCCCGTCCCCTCACGTCGAACGCGTCCCGCAGCCCGTCGCCGATCGCGTTGAACGCGCAGACGACGAGGATGATCGCCAGGCCCGGCGGCGCGATCAGCCACCAGCGGCCCGAGTACGCCGCCGTGAGACCGGCGGACAGCATGCCGCCCCAGTCGGTCGACGGCGGCTGCACGCCCAGGCCCAGATACGACACGTAGGCGACGAGCAGGATCGCGTCGGCGACCTGGAAGGTGGCCGCGACCACGATCGTCGACACCGAGTTGGGCAGGATGTGCCGCACGATCGCGCGGGCGTGCGTGCCGCCGATCGCCCGCAACGTCAGGACGTAGTCACGGTTCTTGAGCGTCAGCGTCTCCGCCCGCACCAGACGGGAGGGGACCAGCCACGACACCAGACCCAGGATCAGGATCAGACCGCCCAGCCCCGGCGTGGTGATCGCGGAGACCACCAGGAGGATGAACAGCGCGGGGATCGCGATGCCCGCGTCCACCACCCGCATCATCGCCGCGTCGACCCAGCCGCCCGCGTACCCGGCGACCGCGCCCCACAGTGTTCCGATGACCGTGGCCAGCAGCCCGGCCGACAGGCCCACCAGCAGCGAGACCTTGCCGCCGTACATCAGCCGGCCCAGCTCGTCGTGGCCGACCGCGTCCGTGCCCAGCCAATGGGCGCCGCTGGGGCCGAGGTTGACCTGCGTGAGGTTGGTGTGGGTCTGGTCGGTGGAGTACAGCCAGGGGCCCACGAAGCAGAACAGCACGAACAGGACGACGATCGTCAGACCGGCGACCGCGAGACGGTTGCGCCTGAACCGGCGCAGCGCCAGCCGCCAGCCGGTAACCGCCGTGTCGGCCACGACAGTTGTAGGGAGTACGGCGGTCACGCGCCCTCACCCGCCTTCACCCGGGGATCCACGATCCGTTGCACGATGTCCGCGAGCAGGGTGCCGATCACGGTCGCCACCGAGATGACGAGCACGCAGCCGAGCAGCACCGGATAGTCGGAGGACTGCGCCGCGGACCAGAACAGCAGCCCCATTCCGGGGTAGTTGAAGAGCTGCTCGACGACGATCGCGCCGCCGAACAGGACCGGCACGTAGTAGCCGAGCATCGCGACGACCGGCGTCAGCGAGTTGCGGAACACGTGCCGGAAGATGATCGCCCGGCCGCTCGAACCGCCCGCCCGCGCGGTGCGGACGTAGTCCTCGGAGAGGCTCTCCAGGGTCGCGGCCCGCATGTACCGGCTGAACACCGCGACCATGGTGGCCGCGCCCGTCACCACCGGCAGCACCATCGCGTTCGGCTGGGTGAAGACCTGGCCGAGCGTGTCGCCCTGCGGGGCCTGCGAGGGGAACCACGGCAGCCACTGCGTGAAGACCAGCACCAGCACAAGTCCCAGGAAGTACACGGGAGTCGAGTACGCGACGAAGCTCAGCGTGGTGACGACGTAGTCCACCGGCCGGTTGCGCCGCACCGCCTGCCACATGCCCAGCGGGATCGCCAGCAGCAGCCCGACCACCGCCGACAGCAGGCTCAACACCAGGGTTTTCGGCAGCCGTTGGCCGATCAGCGTGGAGACCGACTCGTTGAGCGTGTACGACGTGCCGAGGTCGCCGTGCAGCAGGGTGTTCAGGTAGTGCAGGTACTGCACGGGCAGCGGCCGGTCCAGGCCCTGGTCGCGGTTGAAGTCCTTGATCTGTAGGGCGGTGGCCTGCGGCCCGAGGATCCCGCGTGCGGGACCCCCGGGCAGCGCGTGCAGCAGACAGAAGACCACGACCGTGACCAGCAGGATCACCACCAGGGCTTGGAGGATGCGCCTGGTCAAATAGGCGAGTGTGTCCATGAATTGAGCCTCAGTCAGTCCTCTGTCGGGTCAGCAGGCGGTGGTTACTTCGTCCACTTCCACTGCGCCGGGTGGAAGTTGGCCAGCGAGTCCTGGGAGAAGCCGCCCAGGCCGTTCTTGACGACGGAGATCTGGTAGTCGGGCTCCGGCAGCCAGATCACCGGCAGGTCCTTGGCGAGGGCCGCGCTGTAGTCCTGGATGGTCTGGTTCGAACTGGCCGTCGTGGAGCCGGAGATGAGCTTGTCGACGTCCGCGTTGGAGTAGTTGCCGAAGTTCGCGCCGCCCTTGGTCTGGAAGAGCGAGTCACCGGTCGGGAAGGCGTTGAAGTACCAGCTGCCCGCCGTACCGAAGAACGACAGCTGCCACTTGCAGATCGACTGCGAGGCGGTGCACTGCGGGGTCTGCGAGAGCACCGAGTTGACCGGCGCGGTCTTGATGGAGAACTTGATGCCGGTCTTCTCCAGCGACGACTGGATCGCGCTCATCATGTTGTCCGTCACGGTCGAACCGGACTGCGACAGCACCTGCATCTCGAACTTGGTGCCCTTGTCGACGCCCGCGCCGCACTGCGAGGCGCCGGTGCCCGCGTCCGTGCAGACCATCACGCCGCCCTGCTCGGTCCACCCGTGCGCGGTGAGCAGCTCGCGCGCCGCCGACGTCGAGAACGGGTACGGGTTGTTCTTCTGCTCCGACGACACGAAGTCCGAGGACTGCGCCTGCGGGATCGGGCCGTAGCCGGGCACCGCCGTCCCGTTGAAGATGACCTTCGAGAGGCTGCTCTGGTCGATCGAGCGCTGCACGGCCTGGCGGGCGTAGAGCTGCTTGAACACCGCACCCATGGCGGGGTTGTTGAAGTTGTACGGCATGTACGTGATCGCCCAGCCGGACCACGGCTCGACCTTGTAGCCCTGCGCGGTGAACTGGCTCTTCTGGTCGAGGTCGGTGGCCTCGATGTAGCCGTAGTCGACGCTGCCGGAGCGCAGCGCGTTCTTCTCCGCGTCGGCGGTGGTGAAGGGGAGCAGGTTCACCGTCGGGATGCCGGGGGTCTCGCCGCCGTCGTACTTCTTGTTGGCCGCCAGGACGACCTTGCCGGACATCGAGAAGGACTTGATCCCGTACGGGCCGCTGATCGTCTTCCAGAGGGCGTCCGACTGGTAGCCGGCGATGTTCTTCGCGGCCGAGTTCAGGTAGGTCCACACCTTCTTGGCGCCGGCCGTCGTACGGTCCGCGTCCGTCACCTTCGCCGAGGCACTCGCCTTGTCCCAGACGTGCTGCGGCAGCGGGGTGATCTGGCTCAGCTCATTGGCCAGCATCCACTGGGAGTTGTACGCCTTGTCGAAAGTGATCGTGAAATGGGTGGCGTCGACCGTCTTGAAGGACGTCCAGTTGTCGGGGGCCTTTCCGGGGTTGTAGCCCGCCCATTCCGCCTTGTTCGCCTTGATCACGTTGAACCAGAACTCGACGTCCCGTGACGTGATCGCCTTGCCGTCGCTCCAGTGCCGATTGCCGAGCGTGATCGTCACGCTCTTGTTGTCGGACGCGAAATCGGCGGCCGTGGCGACGGACTCCTTCTTGTTCCAGGCGATCTTTCCGGTGGAACCGTCGTACGCGATGAGCGGTTCCCACAGGGTGTTCGCGATGGAGATGTTGTTGGAGTTCAGGTGCGCCGCCGTGCCGATCGGCAGAATCCAGTTCGGCGTGAAGTTCGCGGGCAGCGCGTAGTTGATCGAGTCGCGGTCGGCGGACGACGAACCGCCCGACGACCCGGAACAGCCCGCGAGCAGCAGCGTGCCCGCCGAGACCGCAGCACCGGCGACGAGCGTCGTGCGTGCAAGGGACATGACTCTTCTCCTCAAGGAACAGGGAACAGCGCGTTGGGTGAGGGGGGTGCGCTGGATGGAAGCCAGTCAACGTCGCCTTTGTTCGGAGAAACAGGTGGGTCGCTGTAAAAAGGCTGTTTCTGCTGTTCTGGAAAAAGTCGAACGGAGCCTTCCGGGTCGTAGGGTCACCCCCATGACCCACTGTTGCGGAAGTTGTTGCGCCCATGACTGAAAAAAGTCCGGCACCGCACCGCAGGAACGCCGCCGGCGTCTCCGCGCTGGCCGAGCGCGTCCTCGAACTGCTCGCCTCCGGCCAGGCCACCACCCGTACCGAGCTGGCCGAACTGCTCGGCGCGGCCCCGTCGACGATCTCGTTCACGGTGAGCCAGCTCGTCACGCACGGCCTCGTCGCCGAGCAGGGCACGCGCTCCTCCACCGGGGGTCGGCCGCGCAAGGTGCTGCGCCTGGGCGGCACGGACGGCTTCGCGGTCGCCGCCGACATCGGCGGGCGGCACGCGCGCGTGGGCGTGGTGCACCCCGGGGGCGGCCTCGGTGACGTCACGACGGTCCCGTTCCCCACGGCACAGGGCCCCGACGTGGCGCTGCCCACGCTCGTGGAGGAACTGGAGGGCCTCGCCGCGAAACACGGCCGTGAGCTGCTGCGCGGGGTCGGGCTGTGCCTGCCGGGACCCGTCGACGTCGACTCCGGCGTCGTCACCCTGCCGTCCCGGATGCCGGGCTGGAACCGGTTTCCCGTACGGGAGTGGATGGAGGAACGGCTCGGGGTGCCGGTCTCGGTGGAGAACGACGCCAACTGCATGGCCGTCGGCGAACACAGCGTGCGGCCCGCGGAACACCGCCAGTCGATGCTGGTGAAGGCGGGTTCCGCCATCGGGGTCGGGGTTATTGCGGACGGACGGCTCTACCGGGGCGCCACGGGGGCCGCCGGGGAGATCACCCACGTCCAGGTCGAGGCCGCGCACGACATTCCCTGCTCGTGCGGGAACACGGGGTGCCTGGAGACGGTCGCCTCGGGCGCCGCGCTCGTGCGGATTCTTCGGGAGCGGGGGCTGGGGGTCGACTCCATCGAGGATGTGGTGCGGCTTGCCTCGGATGCCGATCCGGAGGCGACGCGGGCCGTGCGGCAGGCTGGGCGGTATTTGGGGATGGTGCTGTCGGCGAACGTTAATTTCTTCAACCCGGACGCGGTTTATCTGGGGGGGATTCTTTCTACGTTGGAGCCGTTTGTGGCTGCTGTGCGGAGTCAGTTGTACGAGGGGTGTCATCCTTTGGTTACGCAGCGGCTTGTTATAGAGCGGGTGCGGCTTGGGGCGGATGCGGGGGTGGCTGGTGCGGGGCTTTTCGCTTTGCAGCGGGCTATTGCTGTGCGGTTGGGGGCTGCTCGTAGTTTGTGAGGTGCGGGACGGTGGGGGCTTGTCGCGCCCACGCGGCGGAGCCGCATATCGATACAGCCCCGCGCCCCTAAAGGGGCGCCCCCGTACCCGATGGTCATAAGAATCAACTCTAGTGAATTGAGGAAACCGGCATGCCGGAAAAGCGCCAGCCCATAGCTCACCCCGTCATCGCCATCGCCGGGCTCGGTATCGAATCGTCCACCTTCTCTCCGGCCCGGACCGAAGCTGCCGCCTTTCATCCGCTCCGGGGGGATGAGGTACTGACCCGTTACCCCTTCCTCGCTCTCGGGGAGGAGCTGCGGGGGGCCGCCGAGTGGCGAGGCGCGCTCGTCGGGAAGGCGTTGCCCGGAGGGACGGTGACTGCTGGGGCGTTCGCCGAGCTGAGTGATGAGCTGCTGGTGCGGCTCGGTGCCATTGGGCACATCGACGGGCTCTGGTACGACATCCACGGGGCGATGACGGTGGAGGGGGTCGACGACGCCGAGGCGGGGCTTCTCGCGCGGATTCGGGAGGTCGTGGGGCCCGACGTCGTCATCTCCACCTCGATGGACCTGCACGGGAACGTCTCCCGTGAACTCGCCCACCGCACCGACCTGATCACCTGCTACCGCACCGCGCCGCACATCGACTGGCAGGAGACGCGGGAGCGGGCCGCGCGCAACCTCGTCGAGCTGCTGCACAGCGGTGCGCCGCGGCCGTACAAGGCGTGGGTGCCGGTGCCGGTGCTGCTGGCCGGGGAGCAGACCTCGACCCGGATCGAGCCCGCGCGCAGCGTGTACGCGGCCGTGGACGAGGTCGCCGACGGCGCCGGAGTCCTGGACGCGGCGATCTGGGTCGGGTACGCCTGGGCCGACGAGCCGCGCAACCGGGCCGCCGTCGTCGTCACGGGGGAGGACCGGGAGGCGGTCGCGGCCGGGGCCGAACGGCTGGCGCGGGGGTTCTGGGACGCGCGGGACGACTTCGACTTCGTCGCCCCCGTCGACACCCTCGAAGCCTGCCTCGACGAGGCGCTCGGCTCGCCCCAGCGCCCGTACTTCATCAGCGACACCGGCGACAACCCGACCGCGGGCGGTGCGGGCGACATGACCTGGGGTCTCCAACAGGTGCTGTCCCGGCCGGAGTTCAAGGACCCGGACGGGCCGACGGTCATCTACGCCTCCGTCCCCGGACCCGCGGCCGTCGACACGGCGGTGGCGGCGGGCGTCGGCGCCACGGTGACCGTGACCGCCGGGGCCGAGGTCGACGACCGGCACGCCGGGCCGCTCACCCTCACCGGCGAGGTGCACTCGATCCGGCACGGCGACCGCGACGCCGAGACCGAGGTCGTCCTGCGCGTCGGCAGCGTGTACGCGATCCTGACCCGGCTGCGCAAGCCGTACCACCACGAACACGACTTCACCGACCTGGAGTTGGCGCCCCGGGACGCCGACGTCGTCATCGTCAAGATCGGCTACCTGGAACCCGAGCTGTACGCCATGGCCGCCGACTGGAAGATGGCGCTCACCCCCGGCGGCGTCGACCAGGACCTCGTCCGGCTCGGCCACCACCGGGTCCGGCGCCCGCTGTTCCCCTTCGACCGGGAGATGGCCGAGCCCGACCTCGCCGCACGGATCATCGCGCCGTCGTACGAGGTGTTGGGCGGGGAGGGCGAGTAACTCGGGTAGTACGGCGGGGCATTGGGGCAGGGGGTACGCGTCACGGTTTCGCCTTGGCGCGCACCCCCTGCTCGATGCGTTCGCCGATCGACTTGTCGATGGTGGACCAGTACGTGAAGGCCCGGCGCAGGACGGGTTCGGTGACGCCGTTGAGGAGATGGCCGACGACGTTGTCCACCAGACGGTCCCGGGCCGCGTCGTCGAGCACCTCGCGGACCATGGTCCCGGCCTGGCCCCAGTCGTCGTCCTCGGCGTGGCTGACGTAGGCCGACCGGGTGATGTCCCCGTCGGCGTACCAGCTCGGCGGGGTGCCGTACCGCTCGGTGTCGGCGGCCGGACCGCCCTTGGAGTTCGGCGCGTAGACCGGGTCCGCGCTCTTGCGGTAGGCCATCGCCCCGTCCTTGGAGTACGTGTGCACCGGCACGACCGGCGCGTTGACCGGCAGCTGCTGGTAGTTGCCGCCGATCCGGTGGCGGTGCGCGTCCGCGTACGAGAACAGCCGGGCCAGCAGCATGCGGTCCGGGCTGGGGCCGATGCCGGGGACGAAGTTGTTCGGCTGGAAGGCCGCCTGCTCGATCTCGGCGTGGTTGTCGGTGGGGTTGCGGTCCAGCGTCATACGGCCGACCTCGACGAGCGGGTAGTCGCCGTGCGGCCACACCTTGGTCAGGTCGAACGGGTTGAACCGGTAGTCCGCGGCATCCTCGTACGGCATGATCTGCACGTGCAGGGTCCAGCTCGGAAACTCGCCGTCACGGATGTGCTCGAAGAGATCCCGGGTGTGGTAATCCGTGTCGGCCGCGGCCATCTGGTCGGCCTCGTGCTGGGTGAAGAACTCGATTCCCTGGTCGGTCTTGAAGTGGTATTTCACCCAGAAGCGCGCACCCCGCGCATTGATCCACATGTACGTGTGCGAGGTGTAGCCGTTCATGTGGCGCCAGGTCCGGGGAATTCCGCGGTCGCCCATCAGCCAGGTGACCTGGTGGGCCGACTCGGGCGAGAGCGTCCAGAAGTCCCACTGCATGTCGTGGTCGCGCAGATTGTTGTCCGCACGGCGTTTCTGGGACCGGATGAAGTGCTGGAACTTCATCGGATCCTTGACGAAGAACACGGGGGTGTTGTTCCCCACCATGTCGTAGTTGCCCTCGCTGGTGTAGAACTTCAGCGCGAAACCGCGCGGATCACGCCAGGTGTCCGGGCTGCCGCGCTCGCCCGCCACCGTCGAGAACCGGGCGACCAGCTCGGTCCTGGTGCCCGGCTGGAAGACGGCGGCCCTGGTGAAGGCGCTGACGTCGCCGGTCACCTCGAAATGCCCGAAGGCGCCACTGCCCTTGGCGTGCGGCTGCCGTTCGGGGATCCTCTCCCGGTTGAACTGCGCCATCTGCTCGATCAGGTAGGCGTCCTGGAGCAGAATCGGCCCTCCTGGCCCGAGGGTGAGCGAGTGTTCGTCGCTCTCCACCGGGGCGCCCGAATCGGTGGTGGTCGGCTCGCGGGGAATGTCGGTCGTCGGATCGGTCATCGGTCGGCCCTCCGTGCTGTGCTGGGAAGCGCGACCCCGGTCCCGCGGGGAAAGCGGACCGAGCCGCGACCCTCCGGTTAACCCGGATCGAGGAGTGTCAAACCTCCCCTCTCGCACCGGGAGACCCATTTCCCCGGCAGCCGATCTCCATCGACCGATCTCCATCGACCGATGCCCATCAGCCGGACGCCGTCCCCGACACCCGCCCCCGACACCCGCCCCCGTCGACCGTTCCCGTGTCACCCGCCGGGCAGTGCCGCAGGTGACTCGGTGAGGGCGGCGGGTGTGCGGCCCGACATCAGGTGTTCGATCAGGGCCAGCAGCAGGTCCCGGCAGGCCACCCGCTGCCGGAGGTCGCCCATGACGACGGGGGTGCGCGGGTCGAGGTCCAGCGCGTCGCGGACCTCCTGCACGGTACGGTCCTGGCGGCCGTCGAAGCAGTTGACGCCGACGACGAACGGGATGCGCCGGTTCTCGAAGAAGTCGATCGACGCGAAGCTGCTCTCCAGCCGCCGGGTGTCCACCAGGACCACCGCGCCGAGCGCCCCGTGCACCAGGTCGTTCCACATGAACCAGAAGCGTTCCTGGCCGGGGGTGCCGAAGAGGTACAGCACGAGCTGCGAGTTCACCGTGATCCGGCCGAAGTCCAGCGCCACCGTGGTGGTCGTCTTCGACTCCACCCCGACGAGGTCGTCCACCCCCACGCCCGCGACGGTCAGGTGCTCCTCGGTACGCAGCGGCTCGACCTCGCTCACCGCCCCGACCATGGTGGTCTTGCCGACGCCGAACCCGCCCGCGACCAGGATCTTCACCGCCGCGAGCGCGGGAGCCGCACCCGCGGCCGAGGCCGTACCCGGGGCCGTACCCGGGGAGGACGCGTACGAACCGCCGCGCTGGGCGTAGGGCCCGCCGCGGTCGTCAGAGTCCGAGTCTGAGAAGACCATCTTTCACCGCCTGAAGAAGTGTCATGTCCGGTTCCTGGCCCACCGCGACCGCCAGCGGCGGCCGGGCCGTGACCCTGCCGAGCGCGATCAGGTCGGCGACGAGGATCTTCGTCACCGCCACGGGCAGGTTCAGGCCGGCGGCCACCTCCGCGAGCGCCACCGGACTGCGGCACTGGCGGAGGATCAGTCGGTGTTCGGGTTGCAGACCACGGGTGTCGGGCTGTTCGCCGGGTCCGGTGACGGTGGCGATCACGGTGATGAGCGTGAGGTCGTCCCGTTCCGAGGTCGTACGGCCCTGCGTGATCGTGTACGGCCTGACGAAGCTCTGTTCCGCGTCCTCATCGTCGGGGGACGCGTCCGCCCAGTGGTTCACCCACGTACACCGTCCTCACGGTGCCCCTGCACAACCCGGACCTCGGTGCCCAACCGCTGTCCGACCTGCTGCACGAGGGTGTCCATCGCGACCGCCATCACCTCGGCGTCCACCTCCTGCTCGGCCACCACCGCGAGGTGGGTGCCCCGGCCGGCGGAGCTGACGAAGAGCCAGAGTTCGTCGAGTTCGACGATGACCTGGCAGACCGCGCCGCCCCCGAAGACCTCGCTGGCGCCCCGGGCCAGGCTCTGCTGGCCGGTGGCGATGGCGGCCAGACGTTCCGCGTCGACCCGGCTGATACTGCTCGACTGGCTGACGACCAGTCCGTCGTCGGACATCACCACGGCGTTTCTGGTGCCGGGCACCTGGTCGACCAAGCGGTCGAGCAACCAGTCGAGATCGGAGTTGGTGGCGGTGGTTCGCAGAGTCATCTGTCTTCCTTCCGGGTCCGGTCCTGGCCCGGTGAGGGTGAGCGGGTCGGCGGGTGGTCTTGTTCGGGTTCGGGCCTGAGCCGGGCGATCCGCGACTGGCGCTGGAAGGCGCCGACGGTGGCACCCGCGCGGCGCGGCTCGTTGCGCCGCGGCAGCGGCTCGGCACCGGGGGCCGGGCGCGGCCCCTCGGCGTACGCGGGGGGAGGGTCGCGCAGTTCGGCGACGAGACTGGCCTGCCGTACGCGCCGCGGCAGCGGATCCTGGCTCGGCGCGGGCCGCGACGGCGCGGGCCGCGGGGGTGCGGCGTTGTAGGACGACGGCGACGGCGACGACGGCGCGGCGGGGTGGGCCGGTGACTCTATCCACGGGCCGACGAGCGGACGCGCGCCGCCGCCCTCCTGGCCGTACGGACGCGGGCCCCTGTCCCGCCCGTTGCCGTTGCCGCCGCCGTTGCGGTTCGGCAGGAACGGCGGCTGCTGCTGGGACCAGGCACCCGAGGGCCCCCGCACCGCGTCGGAGCCGGCCGCGCCGACGACCGCGAGCTGGGCCGGGGTGGACCCCGAGGGCGGCTCCGGCTGCGGCTCCCACTCGGAGATCAGCTCCGCCGGTACCAGGACCACCACCCGGGTGCCGCCGAAGGACGAGGGCCGGAACTCCACGTTCAGGCCCAGGTTGGCGGAGAGCCGGGCCACGACGTACAGGCCGAGCCGGGCGTCGTCGGCGCGGGACATCACGTCCATGCGGGGCGGGTCGGCCATCAGCTCGTTGGCCTCGGCGTACTGGTCGGGGTCCATGCCCATGCCGCGGTCCTCGATCTCGACCGCGAAGCCGCGCCCCACCGGGGAGGCGGACACCTCCACCGGAGTCGGCGGCTTGGAGAAGGACACCGCGTTCTCCATCAGCTCGGCCAGCACGTGCACCAGGGGGCCGACCGCGCGCTCGGACAGCCAGACCGAGCCCGCGCTCTCGATCCGGATCCGCCGGTAGTCCTGCACCTCGCCCTGCGCGGAACGGAGGATGTCCAGCAGGGGCACGGGTTTGCGCCAGCGCCGCTGCGGCTGGCCGCCGCCGAGGATCACCAGGTTCTCCTCGTAGCGGCGCAGCCGGGCCGCGAGGTGGTCGAGGTCGAAGAGCCCCTCCAGCACCTCGGGGTCCTCGTGCCGCCGCTCCATCTCGCCCAGCCGCTTGATCTGCATGCCGATCAGCAACTGGGTGCGCCGGGCGATGCGTTGCAGCAGCCGTTCGAAGCCGCGGTACTGCTCGACCTGCCGTACGGCCGTCTCCAGGGAGCTGCTGCGCGCCTGGTTGAGGGCCTGGCCGAGCATGCCGAGTTCGTCGTTGCCGTACCGGATCTCGGGCAGTTCGGCGTCCGGGTCGACCTTCTCGCCCTGCCGCAGCCGCTCGACCAGGTCGGGCAGCCGGGTCTGCAACTCCAGGGCCGCGGACCGCAGGGTGAGGATCCGGCGGCGCAGGACCCCGGTGAGGCGCAGGGACAGGACGAACACCAGCAGGACGGCCGCGGCGCCCACGGCGGTGTTGGCCACCAGGTTCTTCATCAGGTTGTCGAGTTCGGCGTCGGTGTCGCTGACGAGGTCGCCGGCGTACGCGTTGACGGCCTTCACCAGCTGGGGGGTCATCCCGCCGATGCTCTGCTGCCACTCCTCGCCGAGCCGCGCGGACACGGCGGTGCGGCCGTTGGCCCCGGGGGTGGCGTTCAGGACCTCCTGCTCGACCCTGGTCTTCTCCTTCCAGGCGGCGCCGGACATCACGTTCTGGAAGGCCCTGGCCCGCGCGGCAGGCAGCCGGGGGATGACCTTGTCGTCGTAGATGTGCTGCTGGGCGCCGATCGCCTCGGCGAGCTGGATGCGCTGCGCGCCGGTGAGGTAGCCGCCGGCCGCCCCCGCGGTGAGGATGGCGTCCTCGCGCGAGAGCATCTCCTGGCCCCAACCGGCGTCGAGCGCGGGCCTGGTGAGGACGGCGAGGTCCCCGAGGCCCACGTCGCTGAAGCCCTCGGTCAGCTCCACGTCCGCGGTGATGAGCCGGGTGTAGTCGTCGTAGCTCTGCTGCTGGGTGGCGGTCTGCCGGTCCACCGCGCGCCGGTAGTCGGGCAGTTTCGCCAGGCCCGCGCGGACCTCCTGGAAGTGCTTGGTGAGGTCGGCCGGCATGGCACCGGAGAGCGTTTCGAGGCTCTGCACGGACGTGTCGGTGAGCCGGCGCTGACGGGTCAGGGCCGGGCCGCCGGCCTTGGGGTCGGCGAGCGCCGCGGCGCTCAGCTTCCGCTCCACCTGCAAGTTGGAGAAGACGAGTTCGATCGGCGTGCCGATGCGTTTCGCCGCTTCGTTGCGGTTGTGGACGCCGTGCCAGTCGTCGTAGAGCTGGGTGGAGTTCATCGCCCAGAGGGCGAACAGGGCGATGCTGGGGACCAGGGCGAGGACGAGCAGGATCGTCCCGAGCGACAACTGACGCTTCGGAGCTGGTTCCCGACCGTCCGGCTGGTGCCCGGTCTCCTGACCGACCTGCCGTCTTGCCGCTCTTGCGTGGAGTGCCACAGATGTCCCCGGCATGCTGGCGATGGCGGACAACACCCGACCGGCGCCCCCGCGATGACAGCTATGGAGCCTACTCAGTTCACAAATGATCTCAATACTTTCATGTGTCCGAATTTCCTCTGTGGATTTGGTGCAGGCGGGTACCGAGGGGCCACACAGGGTGGCTGAGGGGGGTGGTCCGTGGCCCGGCCCGGGTGACGGTCCGGGGCCGCCGGGGCCATCGACCCTGTTCCCTTCCGGCCCCGCCATGCCCGACCCTGATCCCGGCGCGCGGATCACCGTGCCGTCGGAGCACGGGAGTTGAGGGCGTGGGCATGCGGGCGACGGCGGCGAAGACCGTGCTGGTGACCGGGGGGAGCGGGTTCGTCGGGAGCCATCTGGTGCGGCGGCTGCTGGAGCGCGGGCACCAGGTGCACACCACCGTGCGCAGCGCCGCCAACCCCGCGAAGGTGGCGCCGCTGAAGGAACTCCAGGATCAATTCCCGGGCAGGCTCGGCCTGTTCGAGGCCGACCTGCTGACCGACGGCTCCTTCGACGAGGCCACCACCGGCTGTTCGGTCGTCTTCCACGTGGCCTCGCCCTTCCGGATGCCGGAGAAGATCAAGGACGGGCGCAGGGACATGGTCGAACCGGCCGTGACCGGAACCCGCAACATCCTGGCGGCGGTCGACCGCACCCCCACCGTCAAACGGCTCGTGTTCACCTCCACCGTCGGTGCGATCTTCGGGGACTACGTCGACGTACTCGCCATGGACGACTGCGTGTTGGCGGAGAAGTACGTCAACACCACCAGCACGGTGGCCAACAACCCCTACCACTACGCCAAGACGGCCGCGGAACAGGAGGCTTGGCGGGCCGCCCGCGCGCAGGACCGGTGGACCATGGTGTCCGTCAACCCCGGGCTGATCCTCGGCCCCTCGCTCACCCCGGCCTCCGAGTCCGGCAGCCTCTTCCTGCTCGACGAACTCTTCAAGGGCTACTTCTTCTACGGCGCCCCCGACTTCAGCTTCACGACCGCCGACGTACGGGACGTGGCCGACGCGCACATCGCCGCGGCCGAGAACCCGGGGGCCGGCGGGCGGTACATCGTCGCCGCCGAGACCATGACCTCCTTCCACGACATGGCCCGGATCGTGCGCACCCGCCATCCGCGCAACCTCCGCCTCCCGCGAACCGCCTTGCCCCACTGGCCCGTTCGCATGCTCGGCCCCGCCTTCGGCCTCACCCAGGACTACATCCGCAAGCACCTCGGCATCCGCTTCCAGGTCGACAACAGCCGCAGCGTGCGCGAACTGGGCCTGCGCTACCGCCCGATCGAGGAGACCGTCCTGGACCACTACGAGGCGTGGGTACGGCAGCGGCAGGGGAGTTAGCAAGCGGCGGCCGACGACCAGAGGGAAGTTAGGCTGACCTTACTCAGTGCCCCGCACCCAGCCCCCAGGAGCCCCGCGATGACCGACGCCCACCCGGGCCGCCCCACCCCGAGACTGGGCGGCCCGCCCTACACCGTGGGCACGCTCCTCGCCCCGGTACGGCCGAAGATCGTCGCCGCGACCCTCCTGTCGGCGCTCTCTGCGGTCGTCGGGCTCGTCCCGTTCGCCGCGGTCTATCTGCTCGCCCGTGAGCTGAGTCACGCCGAGCCCGACCACACCGCGGTGTGGACCATCGTGGGCGTCACCCTCGGCGCGGCCGTCGCGCGGTTCCTGATCGGCGGCCTCGCCGTCACCCTCGCGCACGGCGCCGACACCGAACTCCAGACCCTGCTGCGCCGCACCATGGCCGAACGGCTCTCCCGGGCGCCGCTGGGCTGGCTCGGCGAGCGCGGCAGCGGCCGGGTCAAGGCGACCCTCCAGGACGACGTCGAGGAGATGCACTACCTCGTCGCGCACGCGCTGCCCGACCTCGCGGTCGCGGTCGCCGCGCCGGTCGCCGCGGTCTGCTATCTCGCCACCATCGACTGGCGGTTGACGCTGCTCAACCTCGTGGGCATCCCCGTCTACTACGCCACGTTCAAGATCATGGTGAAGATCTCCACGCCCCGCATCCCCGCCATCGGCGCGGCGATGGGACGGCTCAACGCGGCCGTCGTCGAGTTCGTGCAGGGCATCGCCGTCGTCAAGGCGTTCGGCCAGGCCCGCCGCGCCCACGACCGGTTCGCGAAGGCCGCCGACGACTACCTCACCGCGTTCACCGCCGCCAACGGTCCCATCCTGCGCGTCCAGTCGGTCAACGTCGTCGTCATCGCGCCCGCCACCACCCTCCTCATCGTCGCGCTGTCCGGCACCCTCTTCGCCGGGCAGGGCTGGATCGCGCCCATCGACGTCGTCCCCTTCCTCACCCTCGGCCTCGGCCTGACCGCGCCCGTGCTCGCGCTCGGCCTCGCCACCAACGCCCTGCGCTCGGCCCGCGCGGCGGCCGGCCGGGTCGGCGAACTCCTCGCCGTGGAGCCCCTGCCCGAGACCGCCGAGCCACGCCAACCGGCGGGCCACGACGTCGAGTTCAGGGACGTCACCTTCGGCTACGACGCCGACGCCCCCGTCCTGCACGACGTCAGCGCTCGCCTCGCCGCGGGCACGGTGACCGCGCTGGTCGGCCCCTCCGGCTCGGGCAAGTCCACCCTCGCGAGCCTCGTGCTGCGCTTCGCCGACCCGCAGCGGGGACAGGTGCTCATCGGCGGCACGGACGTCCGCGACATCGCGAGCGCCGAGCTGTACCGGCACGTCGGGTTCGTCCTCCAGGACGTCAACTTCCTCCGGACGACGATCTCCGACAACCTCCGGCTCGCCGTACCCGAGGCCACGGACGAGGAGTTGGCGGCGGCGTGCAAGGCCGTCGGCATCCACGACCGCATCCTCCGGCTCCCGCGCGGCTACGACTCGGTCGTCGGCGACGACGCGAAACTCTCCGGCGGCGAGGCCCAACGCCTGTCCATCGCCCGGGTGTTGCTCGCCGACACCCCCGTGGTCGTCCTCGACGAGGCCACCGCGCACGCCGACCCCGAGTCCGAATCGGCCCTCCAGGAAGCCCTGTCGAGACTCATCGCGGGCCGTACGGTCCTGGTCATCGCCCACCGCCTCGGCAGCGTGACGGCGGCCGACCGCATCCTCGTACTCGACGAGGGCCGGATCGCCGAACAGGGCACGCACCCCGAACTCCTCGCGAGGGAAGGGCTGTACGCAAGCCTGTGGGCAACGGAACGCCGCCACATCGACACGACGACCGCCCCTGTCACCGAGGTGAACTCCCGATGATCCGCAAGCTGTTCAAGGTGGCCGGGCCCGAGGCGCGTGGGCTGCTGATCGCGCGACTGGTCTCCCTCGTCGTCTACTCCGTCCTCCAGGGCGTCTCCTTCGTGCTCGTAGTGCCGTTGCTGCGGGCGCTGTTGGGCCCCGATCCCGACGACGCCTGGCCCTGGACCTGGGCGCTGGCCGGGGTCGCGCTGGCCACGGCCGTCGCGCACTACGTCCAGCAGATGACCGGGTTCCGGGTCGCCCTCGCCGTCTCGCACGGCCTCTACCACCGCCTCGGCGACCATGTCGCCACGCTTCCGCTCGGCTGGTTCTCCGGCGAACAGGTCGGCAGACTGGGCCAGTTGACAACGCGCGCGATCCCGCAGATACGCGCTCTCCTCGCCCACCTCCTCCGTCCTCTGGTCACCTCGGTCCTCACCCCGCTGACCGTCGTCGTCGCGATGGCCTTCTACGACTGGCGGTTGGCGCTGGCGACCGCGGTCGGTGCGCCCGTGATGTACCTCGTCTACCGCTGGGCGGTCGCCCTGACCGCCCGCACCGACGAGGCCGTCGACACCGCCGCCGCCGCGGCCAACGAACGCGTCGTCGAGTACGTCCGCGCCCAGCCCGTGCTGCGCACCGCGGGCGGCGGCGCCCGCGGCCGGGCACTGCTCGAACAGGCCCTCGACGAGCAGGATGCGACGGTCCGCAGCCAGGCCGCGCGCACCGCGCCCGGGCGGACGTCCTTCAGCGCGGTCGTGCTGCTCGCGGTCTCCGCCGTGATCGTCGTCGGCGCCGCGCTCGGGCTGCACGGCGACGCGGACGTCGCCGAACTCGTCGCCCTCCTCGTTCTGGTGGTCCGTTTCGCGGAACCGGTCTCCAGCATGGCGGAGTTGGGCGGGAGTCTGAGGGGGGCGGTAGGGGCGCTGGACCGTATCGACGCGCTGCTCGCGACGCGTCCACTCCCGGAGCCGTCGCGGCCGGGTCCGGGCCCGGCGGACTCGTCGCTGACCCTGAACGAGGTCACCTTCGGCTACGACGACGCCGATGCCCGGGTCCTCGACGGCGTGAGCCTCGAACTGCCCGCGCACACGACCACCGCGGTCGTCGGCCCCTCCGGCTCCGGCAAGACGACGCTGATCCGGCTGCTCGCGCGGTTCTGGGACGTCGACGGGGGTGCGGTGCGGCTGGGCGGTGTGGACGTGCGGGAGTTGACCGGGGAGCAGCTCAGCGACCAGGTCGCGCTGGTCTTCCAGGACGTGTACCTCTTCGACGCGACCATCCGCGAGAACATCGCCGTCGGGCGCCCCGACGCGGACCAGGCACAGATCGAGGAGGCGGCGCGGCTCGCGGGGGTCGACGAGATCGTGGGGCGGTTGCCGCAGGGGTGGGAGACGTCGGTCGGCGAGGGGGGTACGTCGTTGTCCGGCGGCGAACGTCAACGGGTGTCGCTGGCGCGGGCGTTGCTCAAGGACGCGCCCGTACTGCTCCTGGACGAGGCCACGTCCGCGCTGGATCCGGGGAGCGAGGCGGCGGTCCAGCAGGCGCTGGACGCGTTGGGTGGGCGGCGGACGCTGGTGGTGGTGGCGCATCGCTTGCAGACGGTGGTCGCGGCGGACCGGATCGTGTTCCTCGACGGGGGTCGGATCACGGAGAGCGGGACGCATGAGGAGTTGTTGGCGGCAGGGGGGAGGTACGCGGACTTTTGGGGCGAGCGGAGCCGGGCGGAGGGGTGGAGGTTGGGGGCGGGTGCGAGTGCGGACGCGGGCGCCTAATAGCTCGGGGGGGGGGGTGCGTGGGCGGCTGCGGGTGCGTTGTGGTTGCTCGCGCAGTTCCCCGCGCCCCTAAAGACGGGTGGGTTTCGGTGGGTTGGGACGTGCGGGTCGGTGGGGGCTGGTCGCGCAGTTCCCCGCGCCCCTAAAGATGCGCGGGTGCCGGCGGCTTGAAGCGTGCAAGTGTCCGCGACCTAAAAGCGCGCGGGCGTCCGCGGCTTGAAGCGCGCGAGTATCCGCAGCCTGAAACGCGCAGGTAGCCCGCAGCGCCGGAAAAGCGGGGCGCAGCCCCTGCTTTTAGGGGCGCGGGGAACTGCGCGATCAGCCCCCACCGGCCTGCACGTGTTCTGATCGCAGATACCCGCACGCTTCAAGCCCCGGGCACCCCCACCTTCTAGGGGCGCGGGGAACTGCGCGAGCAACCACAACTCACCCGCAGCCCCCCCCGCCCCCCCACCCCCCTGACGGA
>LJCV01000296.1 GCA_001298575.1 Actinobacteria bacterium OK074 | reverse complement strand
TGGGGGGCGGGGTTGTGCCTGATGTGCGGCGAAGGCGGCGCGAGCACGGCCGCCCCCGACGCCGCAGGCGAACAGGGGCGCGGGGCTGTGTCTGATGTGCGGCTACCGCCGCGCGGGCGCGCCCAGCCCCCACCGCCCCGCAGACGGCACCACACGGAATCACCCACCCCCGCCCCCGACGCCGCAGGCGAACAGGGGCGCGGGGCTGTGTCTGATGTGCGGCTACCGCCGCGCGGGCGCGACCAGCCCCCACCAACCCGCACGGAACGCCGCAGGCGAACAGGGGCGCGGGGAACCACGCAAACCGGCCACAAACAAACCCGCGCCCACGCTGACCCGAAGGAACCCCATGGACAACACACCGCCCCCCGCCCCACCCACAGCCACCCTCCTCGACAACTTCTCCCTGGAGATGACCGGCAAGGACACGGCGAAGCTGGAAGAGGCCCGCCCCACCATCCCCCCGGGCACCCGCATCAACGTCACGTTCCTCGGCAACGAGGACCTGACGATGCGCCGCGCAGCCGCCCTCACGGTGAAACGCCTCGGTTTCGTCCCGGTCCCCCACATATCCGCCCGCCGCCTCACCTCCCCCGCCGCCCTGGAGGAGTTCCTCGCCGCCCTCCAGGAGGACGGCACCGTGGACAACGTCTTCGTCGTGGGCGGCGACCCCACCACCCCCCAGGGCCCGTACGAGGACGCCCTCGCCGTCATCCGCACGGGCCTGCTCCAGAAATACGGCGTCACCGGCATCGGCATCAGCGGCTACCCGGAGGGCCACCCGGCCATCCCCGACGAGGCGTTGTGGGACGCGCTTGAGGACAAGGCCGCGGAACTGCGCGAACGGCAGCTGCCCGGCAGCGTGACCACGCAGTTCGGCTTCGACGTCGACCCGGTCCTGAGCTGGGTGGAGGAGGTCCGCACGCAGGGCATCGACCTGCCCATCCGCATCGGCGTCCCGGGCCCCGCCGGCATCAAGCGCCTGATGACGTACGCGGCGCGCTTCGGCGTGGGCACCAGCACGTCCATCGCGAAGAAGTACGGGTTCTCGATCACCAACCTGATGGGCACGGCGGGCCCCGACAAGTTCATCCGGGCGCTCGCGCAGGGCTACGACGCGAACCGCCACGGCGATCTCAAGTTGCACTTCTACACCTTCGGCGGCCTCAAGGCCACCTCCCAGTGGGTCGCCGACTTCCGTACGAGGGAAGGGATTTGACGTGACGCTCACCCAGGACGCCCAGGTCACCAAGGCGGCGCCCGCGACCACGACACCGCGCGGGCAGGCGCAGACATCGCCCCAGGCGTCGTTGATCGTCAAGGGCAAGGACCGCCCGGGCATCGTCGCGGCGGTGGGCGCGGTCCTCAGCGACCACGGCGCGAACATCGTCTCCCTGGACCAGTACTCGGACAATCCGCAGGGCGGCGCCTTCTTCCAGCGGACGGTCTTCAGCCTGGCCAACCTCCGGGCCGTACTGCCGCGGATAGAAAGCGATCTGACGGACCGTCTGTCCGGATCCCGGGACTACGACCTGGAGTTCACCCTCCGCGACCTGTCGGCCCCCAAGCGCGTGGCCATCTTCGCCTCCAAGTCCGACCACTGCCTGTTGGACCTCCTGTGGCGCCAGCGGCACGGCCAACTCCCCATCACCATCTCGATGGTGATCTCCAACCACCCCGACACCGCGGAGGAGGTACGGGGCTTCGGCATCCCGTTCTTCCACGTGCCGTCGGCCGGACCCGACAAGTCGGCCGCGGAAGCGGAGCACTTGAGGCTGCTGAAGGGCAACGTCGACTTCGTCGTACTGGCCCGCTACATGCAGATCCTGTCCTCGGACTTCATCGAGCAGGTGGGTGTGCCGATCATCAACATCCACCACTCCTTCCTGCCGGCGTTCATCGGCGCGGGCCCGTACGCGAAGGCGAAGGCGCGGGGCGTGAAGCTGGTCGGCGCGACCGCGCACTACGTGACCGAGGACCTCGACGAGGGCCCGATCATCGAGCAGGACGTCGTCCGCGTGACGCACGCCGACACCGCCGCCGACCTGCAACGCCGGGGCGCCGACGTGGAGCGCGACGTGCTGTCGCGCGCGGTCGAGTGGCACAGCCAGGACCGTGTCATCCGGCACGGCAACCACACCATCGTCTTCGCGTAAAGGGGAGTTGACCGATGACGACCCTGATCGACGGCAAGAAGATCGCCCGGGACGTGCGCACCCGGGTGGCGGAGGAGGTCGCCGCGCTCGCCGGTTCCCTCGCCGCCCCGGGCCTGGCCACCATCCTCGTCGGCGACGACCCGGCGAGCGCGGTCTACGTGGCGAACAAGCGCCGGGCGATCCGGGAGGCGGGCATGGTGGACTTCCACCGCTCCCTCCCGGGTACCGCGTCGCAGGCCGAAGTGGCCGCCGTCATCGACGAGTTGGCGGCCGACCCGGCGGTCTCCGGGATCCTGCTCCAACTCCCGCTGCCCGCGGGCCTGGACAGCGCCGCGCTCATCGACCGCATCCCCGTCGGCAAGGACGTCGACGGCCTGACGACGGCGAGCGCGGGCCTGCTGGCGCGCGGCGAACGGGGGTTGCGGCCGTGCACCCCGAGCGGGGTGATCGAACTCCTCGACGCGGAGGGGGTCGCGCTGAAGGGCGCGCACGCGGTGGTGGTGGGCCGTTCGCAGCTGGTCGGCCGCCCCATGGGCCAACTCCTGCTGCAACGCGACGCGACGGTCACCGTCGCCCACCGCCACACCACCGACCTCGCGCCGCTGACCCGCGCGGCGGACGTCCTCGTCGTCGCGGCGGGCGTGCCCGGCCTGGTGGGCATCGAGCACGTCAAGCCGGGCGCCACCGTCATCGACGTGGGCATCCACCGCACCCCGGCCGGGCTGACCGGCGACGTCCGCACGGCGGAGATCGACGGCGTCGTGGGCCGGGTGACGCCGGTACCGGGCGGGGTGGGGCCGATGACGATCGCGATGCTGATGGTGAACACGTTGCGGGCGGCGCAGTGGGCGCGGGAGACGAACGGCTGAACGCGGCGGCCGGGCCGGGGAGTTGGCGCCCCATCCGCACCATCCGGCAGCTCTCGTTCCAACTTGCCGGATTTTCCCGGAAACGGGGAACCTCTCCCCCTGCCGCCTCGTCGAACCAGCATGCTGCCGGATGAGTCACCGTGCCGCGGTGTCGGCTTCGCTGCTGGCTGCGAGCGCTGACCACCCTCTTTGCCGCGCGCGGCCGGCAGTATGCCGTCACCGGCGCGCCCCCCTCCAACTGCGCCGGTGACGGCCCCTCGACAGGGCTCGGGTGCACTCCCCCGGGGCGCACCCCGTGCGCATGACCCCGTCGGCACCCCTTGAGCGTAAGAAACTTCCGGCCGGGCGCCTCCCGCCGGGAAGTTTCCTTCACGGGATCCCCCCGAATTCACCGGCCGTTGACGGCCGTTGGCGGACCTCGACGAACCTCGGGGGGTACCGGCCCGCCGGAGCCACACGTACGACCCCGGTCGCCGCATCCGGCGTACACCCCCATACGCCCACACACCCGCCCGACACCCCCAACTGTCGCAATGCACCCCGCTTCTCTGGCGTGGCAAGGGGCGGCCGGTCACGCTGGGCAGGGGGAAAACGCGGGGGGTCCGGGGGAATGTCATGCGTGGGATACGAGCGTTGCCGTTGCCGGGGTCTTTGTCGAGGTCTTCGGCAGGGGCGTTACGGAGCGGGTCGCCCAAGCCGTCCAAGCCGCCCTCCGGGCCGTCCAAGCGATCCGCCGGGCCGTCCGGACCGTCCGGGCCGCCGTCGCGGAGGTCGCCGTTCGGCCGAATTCCCGTGGCGCTGCTGTCCGTTGCCCTCACCCTCGTCGGGGCCGCCGCGTGCGACACCTCGTCCGGGGCCGAACACGCGCCGCCCAGCGGGGTGTCGACGTCCACCCAACCCGCGGGCTACGGCGCGGTGTTCCTCGCCGTCGACGAGTGCAGTTCCTTCGGCACCACCAGTTTCACGGAGGTGCCGTGCAGCAGTGAACGCGCCGCGGCCCGCGTGATCGCCCGCTACGACGGCAGCCTCTCGGACGGCCCCGCCTGCCCCGCGACCACCGACTTCGTGCTGCACATCAGCGAGTCGAAGCCCGCCGCGGACGAGGACGGCGACGGCTCGGTCCCGCAGGGCTACGCGTGCATGCGCAACCTGGAGGCACCGCACCCGGGCGACCCCGGCGGCGGGGGCGGGCCGCGCACGATCGTCGGCGACTGCGTCTACGGCGCGGGCAAGGGCCGGGTCCGCGAGACCGCGTGCGACGGCAAGGGGGCCCACGCGCCCGAGTACAAGGTCACGTCGGCGGTCGTGCGGCGCTCGCAGTGCGCGTCCTCGACCGAGTTGTACGTACAGCTGGGCGGCAGGACCCCGGTGGGGTGCGCCCGTCGGATCACCTAGGGCAGGGCGGCACCCGGCTCAGCACAGCATCCAGTCCGAGTCGACCGAGCCGCGCCCCACCCGCCCCTTCACCCGCACGCAGCGGTGCCCCGCGTGCACGGTCACCGGGCCCGCGTGCTCGACGTAGTGGCCCTCGTCGACCACGGGGCGGCTGCCGCGCGCCTGCACGCTGACCGACATGATCCGCCGGGTGCCCGTCTTCTTCGCGAGCGTGACCGCACAGACGTACGACCCGTTGCGGAAGACCTGCACGGAGCCGGTGGAGAAGGGCAGCTCCCGGACGCGGTGCCCGGCACAGTACGCCGCCGCCTCCGCGCTGCCCGGCGCCACCAGGGCGAACATCCCCGAGACGGTCAGTACGGCCATGCCCAGCGCCAGTTGGCGGCGCGTCGCACCCCACGTTCCCCTGCCCACTGCTGCCGCCCTCCCCGAGTCGATCGGCATGCCCACCGTACTGGTGTACGGACGCGTGACATGCACCCGCCGGTTGCGCTCCGGCGCACCCCCGGACGCGGAGATTTTCGCCGGTTTGGCACAACCTCACCGGTTTTCCCGCTGTCTAACCGGACGGAAGCGAAAGGCGGTAACCATGACCCGCACGTCCCGTACCCGACTCCCGATCCGCTCCCGTACGACCGGCCGTCTCCTCGTCGCGGCGGCGGTCGTCGCCACCGCCGCGGCCTCCGCCCCGGCGTTCGCGGGCGCCACGACCGCGGACGCCACCTCGGCGCCGCCGTCCCGCAGCGGTACGAGCGGTGCCGCGTACGAGCGCGTCGCCGACTTCTACGGCGCGTACATCGACGCCGTGACCGACCAGGGCACCGGCCGGCTCGCCGACGAACTCCGGAACTTCTATCTGACGAAGGGCTTGCGTGTGCGTCTTGCCAAGTGGGAGGAGGTGCATCATGCGGATGGGGTGCTGCGGGCGCAGGATGTGCCTCGGGGGTGGGAGGTGACTCCGTCGGACAGTGGGATGGGGCATACGTGGTCGCGGGTGCGGCTTACGTGGGGGTCGGTGGCGCATCCCACGTATACGTACTTGACGGTGCAGCAGGACTTGGCGACGAAGAAGATCTCTGGGATCGAGGCCGGGGAGTAGTTGTTGGTCGGCTGCGGGCCGGTGGGGGTTGTTCGCGCAGTTCCCCGCGCCCCTAAAGGCAGGGGCTGCGCCCCGCCTTTATGAAAAGCGCGGGCGCAGCCCGCCTTTTCAGGGGCGCGGGGAACTGCGCGACCAGCCCCCACCGGGCCCGCAGCCAACCGACGACCCAGTCTCCCCACCCACCGTCAGCCAACCGACGACCCCACCGCCTCCCCACCCCCCACAAACGCCCGCCACAACTCCGCGTACCGACCCCCCAGTTCAAGCAGCTCCTCGTGCGTACCGTCCTCCGCCACCCGGCCGTGGTCCATCACCACGACCCGGTCCGCGCGGGCCGCGGTGGTCAGGCGGTGGGCGACCACCAGGGTGGTTCGGCGGCCGGTCAGGCGGTCAGTGGCCTGGGTTACCTGCGCCTCCGTCGCCAAGTCCAGCGCAGCGGTGGCCTCGTCGAGGAGGAGGACGTCGGGGTCCACCAACTCCGCGCGGGCCAGCGCGATCAACTGCCGCTGCCCGGCGGACAGGTTGCGGCCCCGGTCGGCGACATGGTGCAGGTAGCCGCCGTCGAGCGTGGCGATCATCTCGTGTGCCCCCACCGCCCGCGCCGCCGCCTCCACCGCCGCGTCCGTGGCGTCGGGGCGGCCGTAGGCGATGGCGTCGCGGACCGTGCCCGCGAAGAGGTACGCCTCCTGGGGGACGACGCCGAGGCGGTGCCGGTAGGAGGTCAGGTCCAGGGAGCGGAGGTCGGTGCCGTCGGCCAGCACCCGCCCGCGGGTGGGGTCGTAGAAGCGGGCGACCAGTTTGACGAGGGTGGACTTGCCCGCGCCGGTCTCGCCGACGAAGGCGACCGTCTGGCCGGGGGCGATGGTGAGGGTGATGCCGCTGAGCGCCTCCTCCTCGTCGCCGTAGGAGAAGTGGACGTCCCGGAAGGCGATCTCGCCGCGCAGGGACAGGACTTCGAGGGGTTCGGCGGCGGCCCGGGTCGAGGTCGGCTCGCGCAGGAGTTCCTGGATGCGGCTGAGCGAGACGGTGGCCTGCTGGTAGCCGTCGAAGACCTGGGAGAGCTGCTGGACGGGTGAGAAGAACAGGTCGATGTAGAGCAGGTACGCCACCAGCGCGCCCGCGGTGAGGGTGCCCGCCTCGATGCGGTGGGCGCCGACGACGAGGACGGCCGCGGAGGCCCCCGACGCGAGCAGTTGCACGAACGGGAAGTAGATGGAGATCAGCCACTGGCCGCGGACGCGGGCCGTGCGGTAGTCGTCGCTCTCGGCGGTGAACCGCTTCCGGCCGTCCGCCGCGCGCCCGAACGCCTGGAGGATGCGCAGTCCGGACACCGACTCCTGGAGGTCGGCGTTGACCAACGACACGCGTTCGCGGGCGAGTTGGTACGCCTTCACGCTCGCCCTGCGGAAGAAGAAGGTGCTGACGGCGAGCGGCGGCAGCGTCACGAAGACGACGAGCGCGAGCTGGACGTCGAGGACGAGCAGGACGGCCATGATGCCGAAGAAGGTGACAACGGAGACGACCGCGGTGACCAGGCCGGTCTGGAGGAAGGTGGACAGGGCGTCCACGTCCGTGGTCATCCGGGTCATGATCCGCCCGGTCAACTCCCGTTCGTAGTAGTCGAGTCCGAGCCGTTGCAGCTGCGCGAAGATCTTCAGCCGGAGGGAGTAGAGGACGCGTTCGCCGGTCCGGCCGGTCATCCGGGTCTCGCCGAACTGGGCGGCCCACTGGGCGAGTACGGCCAGCAGGGCGATCGTCGCCGCCGTCCACACCGCGCCGAGCGCGAGCCGTTCGACGCCCTGGTCGATGCCGTGCCGGATGAGCACGGGCAGCAGCAGCCCCATCCCGGCGTCGACGGCGACCAGTCCGAGGCTGATCAGCAGGGGCGCCCCGAAGCCGCGCAGCAGCCGGGTGAGGCCGTAGGACTCCTCGGGCTGGACGGCGCGGGCCTCGTCGATGTCGGGGGTGTCGTCGGCCGGGGGCAACTCCTCGACGAGGGTGAGGAGTTCGGGCGTGGCCGGCATGCCGGAGACGGCGCGGTCGCGGGGTTCGCGGTCGCCGGTCCACAGGTGCGGGGTGACCCCGCGCTCGGCGTCGAACTGGGCGTCCAGTTCGTCGCGCAGGGTGGTGTCCTCGGGCGGCTCCACCGGGCGCTCGTGTCCGGGCGAGACCGCGCCGAGGCCGTCCGGGTCGGTGAGCAACCGGCGGTAGCGGGCGGAGCGTTGCTGGAGTTCGTCGTGGGTGCCGAGGTCGGCGAGGCGGCCGGAGTCCAGGACGGCGATGCGGTCGGCGAGGGCGAGGGTGGAGCGGCGGTGGGCGATCAGCAGCGTCGTACGGCCGCGCATGACCTCGCGCAACGCCTCGTGGATCTCGTGCTCGACCTGCGCGTCCACGGCCGACGTCGCGTCGTCCAGGACCAGCAGCCGGGGGTCGGCGAGGATCGCGCGGGCCAGGGCGACGCGCTGGCGCTGGCCGCCGGAGAGGGTCAGGCCCTGTTCGCCGACCTTGGTGTCGTAGCCGTGGGGCAACTCGCCGATGAACCGGTCGGCTTGGGCGGCGCGGGCGGCGGCCACGATCTCGTCCTCGGTGGCGCCGGGGCGGCCGTAGGCGATGTTATTGCGGACGGTGTCGGAGAAGAGGAAGGAGTCCTCGGGGACCATGCCGATCGCGGACCGCAGGGATTCCAGGGTGAGTTCGCGGACGTCGTGGCCGCCGACGAGGACGGCGCCGTGGGTGACGTCGTAGAAGCGCGGCAGGAGCAGCGAGAGGGTGGACTTGCCGGAACCCGAGGAGCCGACGACCGCGAGGGTTTCGCCGGGGTTGATCTCGAAGCTCAGGCCCGCCAGGACGGAGCGGCCGTCGCCGTCGGCGTAGGCGAAGGAGACGTCGTCGAACTCGACGGTGGCGGGGGCGTCTTCGGGCAGCTGCTTGGTGCCGTCGTCGAACGACGGGCGGGTGTCGATGAGTTCGAGGACGCGTTCGGTGCCCGCCCTGGCCTGCTGGGCGATGGTGAGGACCATGGCCAGCCCACGGACGGGCGCGACGAGTTGGGAGAGGTAGGAGGAGAAGGCGACGAACGTGCCCAGCGTGATGTGCCCGCGCACCGCGAGCCAGCCGCCGAGCGCGAGCATCGCGACCTGCCCGAGCGCGGGCACGGCCTGAAGGGCGGGCGTGTAGCGGGAGTTGAGCCGGATGGTCCGCAACCGGCCCGCGAACAGCCGCCGTCCGACCTCCCGCAGTTTCCCGGTCTCCTGTTCCTCCTGCCCGAACCCCTTCACCACGCGGACGCCGCTGACGGCGCCCTCGACCACCCCGGCGACCGCGGCGGCCTGGGCCTGTGCCCACCAGGTCGCCGGGTGCAGCCGGGTGCGGCTGCGGCCCGCGATGAACCACAGGGCGGGGGCGACGGCGAGCGCGACCAGGGTGAGCGGCAGCGACAGCCACGCCATGATCGCGAGGGAGATCAGGAAGAGCAGCGCGTTCCCGATGGTCATCGGGAGCATCCACAGCAGGCTCTGGATCAGCTGGAGGTCGCTGGTGCCCCGGCCGACGATCTGCCCGATGGACAGCTCGTCCTGGCGGCGGCCGTCGAGCGCGCTGATCGTCGCGTACATCTCGGTCCGCAGGTCGTGCTGGACGTCGAGGGCGAGCCGGCCGCCGTAGTAGCGGCGCAGGTAGGTGAGGCCGTAGACGAGGACGGCGGTGCCGATCAGGGCGCCCGCCCAGGGGGCCATGGGGCGGCTGTGGTCGCCGATGACGTCGTCGATGATCACCTTGGTGATCAGCGGGACGACCGCCATCAGGCCCATGCCGGCCAGCGAGGCGCCGAGCGCGAGGACGACGTCCTTGGGATACCGCCAGGCGTATCCGGCGAGGCGGCGGGCCCAGCCGCGGTCCTTCCCCCGGTCCACTGCCACGCTGGTGCCTTCCTTCCGTCGGGCTCTCGGAAGAGAGACCCTTGCTGATCGTCCGGAAGGCACCAACGCGGGAGGAAGCGGATTTCATCCCTCCGTCACAATGGCGCGGGCAAAGCTCGGGCCAAGGTCGGAGGGGTCCGGGACCACGGGACTAGGTCCGCACCCGCAGGAAGTACAGGCGAGTGGTCTGGACCGCGTTCTGGTTGTCGTCGCTGACCAGGGTGACGTTCAGGCGGCCGCCCGGACCCCGGCCGGTGATCACCATGCCCTCGATGTTGTCGAGCAGCGGGTTGGGCTGGGTCTGCTTGGCGGTGGCGCCGAGGGTGGGGCAGTCGACGATGTCGGTGAGCAGGGTCTTCTTGATCAGCCGGACGCCGGACTGCCCGGTCAGGTCGGTGATCCCGCTGGTGTCGGTGGCGTGGCGCGGGTCGGCGAGGTACAGCCGTACGGTGTTGCCGACACCCGTGGTGAAGCCGCGCTCCAGGACCAGGAGCCGCCCGTCGGGGGTGGCCTGCACCTCGGGGACGCCGAGCCCGGCGTCGACGGGGTAGGCGTACTGGGCGCCGAGCACGAAGTGCGTGCCCTGCCGGGTCCAGGTCTGGAAACGGACGATGGTGGTGCTGTCGCCGGAGAGCGCGTACTCCATCGACGCGAGCAGGGTGTGGCCGCCGGGCAGCAGCGTCAGCCCCTCGAAGGTGCCGTTGGAGACGGCGCGTCCGGCCGGGGCGACGAGGAGGTCGGCGGGGACCGGCAGCCGGTCCAGGATCTTGGTGCCGTCGGCGGAGTAGCGCCGGATGGACGGCTCGGTCTCGGAGGTGACCAGCCGGGTGCCGTCCCGGTCGACGACGAGCCCCTCGGAGTCGAGCGCGGCCCCGTTCTCGTCGGCCAGGGACACGACTCCCTTGGGCTGGTAGGTCGTTCGGTCGAGGCTGAAGAGCTGCGAGCGGTCCGAGAGCGCGGCGATCGAACCGTCCCGGTCCACGGCGAGCGCGGAGAGGTTGCCGACGTAGGCGCCGTCGTACGTCGTCTTGTCGAGGGCGTCGGAGAAGCCGGTGAGCGAGACGGACGGCGAACAGGCGTGGGCGGCCGGGGAGTTGGCTGTCGCCGGAGTGGCCGCGGCGGGCCCGGCGGCGGACAGCGTGGTGGCCGCCGCCAGGCCGGCGGTGAGGGTGGCGAGGAGGGTTCGCATGCGCATGGGCGCCACGGTAGGGGGATTCGATGGCCGTGGGGAGACCGAGCGGTTACGCGTGGGGCGCGCAAGTACCGTACGGCCGCGCGTCTTTGCTTACGTCGCTACACCGCCGCGAGGTCACGGTGGATCACCTTCGCCACGCCCTGGATGGTCGTAATGCCGTAGTCCATCGTGCTGTTGCCGTGAGTGAGGACCGAGATGGTGTAGTCGTGGCCGCCGCCCTTGAACGTGCCGACGCTGTGGACCCGCCAGCCGTGCGTGGCCCGTTGCAGCCAGCCGTTCTTGACGTGCACGGAGACGTCCGAGGGGGCGCCGTAGGGGGTGCCCCAGCGCTGCGAGGAGATGACCTTGCCCATGAGGTTGAGGATGTAGGCGCGCGAACCGTCGGTCAGGACCGTGTTCTTGGCGGTGACGAGCTTGAGCAGCCGTTGCTCGTCACGGACGTTGATCTGGGTGAGGCCCCAATAGCCGCCCGTGCCCGGCTTGGTGAGGGTCATGTTCGCGGCGGCGACGAAGCCCTTGATCTTCGTCAGGCCGAGCTGCTTCCACAGGGTGGTGGTCGCGTCGTTGTCCGACTTGGTGATCATGGCCGTGGCAAGGGACTTCTCCTTGCTGGTCAGCACCCGGTCGTGCTTCTGCGCGTCCCACAACAGGGTGGAGAGCACGATGACCTTGACGACGCTGGCCGAGTCGAAGGAGGTCGTGGGGCGCAGCGTGCACGTCGTGTTCGTGGACCGGTCGTACAGCCCTACGGCGACGGTGCCCGCGCGGTTCTTGAGCGCGGCGGTGATGTCCTTCTGCAACTTCGTCGCGAGGCCGGACGTCGCCGACGTACAGGTGACTTGGGGCGTGGTCGCCGCGGCGGCGGGCAGCGCGGCGAGCGGCACGAGGGCCCCGGCGCCGAGGGCCGCCGCGAGCAGGCGGGGACGCCGGGGTATTCGGTCGGTCATCACGCAAGGATGACCGAAGGGGCACGCGCGTTCGAGGGGCTGAGGGATCAATCACTGTGTGTTTGATCACCAGGGGGCATCAGGTGGGGCCGCTCCTGGTCACCGGGGCGGTGCCGTGCCCGGCGGTGTCGTACCCGGCGGAGCGGTGCCCGGCTGGACGAGGCCGCTCTGGTACGCGGCGGCCACCGCCTGGGCCCGGTCGCGGAGGCTGAGCTTCATGAGGATGCGCCCGAAGTGGGTCTTCACGGTCGCCTCGCCGATGAAGAGGTGCCCGGCGATCTCGCTGTTGGACAGCCCGTGCGCGATCAGCACCAGTACGTCCCGTTCGCGCGGGGTGAGTTCGCGCATCTGCTCCGGGGTGGGCCGCAGCGGATCGTGCCGGGCGGCGAACTCGCCGATCAGCTCCGCGGTCACGGCGGGGTCGAGCCAGGCATTGCCCGCGGCCACCACCTGGACCGCGCGCACCAGTTCGGTCGGCACCGCGTCCTTCAGCAGAAACCCGGACGCGCCCGCGCGCAGCGCCTGGTAGACGGCGTCCTGGATGTTGTAGGTGGTCAGCATGAGGACCTTGACCGGGGCGTCCGGGTTCGCGCAGAACCGGTCCTCGGTGATGATCCGGGTGGCCGCGACCCCGTCCGTGCCCGGCATCCGGACGTCCATGATCACGACGTCGGGCTGGAGCTGCCGGGCCAGCGCGACCGCCTCGTCGCCGTCGCACGCCTCGGCCACCACGTCGATGTCCGACTCACCGGTCAGGATCATGGCGATGCCGGAGCGGACCAGGGGCTGGTCGTCTGCCACCACGACCCGGATCATGTGCCTGCCTTCGGTTGTCGGGGACGGGGGTCGGACACTTCGCTCGGGGGACTCTGCGGACTCTGAGGCGGTATCCCGGGCGCGGCGGGCGCGCTCAGCGGGAGTCGGGCCAGGACCTGGAACCCGCCGCCGTACGGGCCCGCCGTGAGCGTGCCGCCGAAGACGGCCACGCGTTCGCCGAGGCCGAGCAGCCCGTGGCCGGTGGACAGCGGCGGCCGGGGCCGGGCCGCGCCGGGGACGGGGGCGCCGCCGTCGGTGACCTCCACCTCCAGCCGCGCGCCCCAGGAGATCCGTACGGCGACGGCGGTGCCGGGGCCCGCGTGCTTGGCGGTGTTGGTCACGGCCTCCTGCACGATGCGGTACACCGTCCGGCCGATGCTCTCCGCCACCGGCACGGGTACGCCCACGATCTCCAGCTCCGTGCGCAGTCCGACCCGGCGGACGTCGTCCAGGAGGCGGCCGAGGTCGCCGAGTCCGCCCTGGCTGTGCTCGTCCCGGGCCAGGTCGGAGGTGCGGATCACGGCCAGCATGCGGCGCAGTTCGTCCATGGCGTTGCGGCCGACCTCCTCGACGTGGCTGAGGGCGTCGTCCGCGCGCGCGGGATCGGCGGCCAGGACCCGCCGGGCGCCGCTGGCCTGGAGCACCATGACGGCGACGGTGTGGGCCAGGATGTCGTGCAACTCCCGCGCGATCAGCAGGCGTTCCTCCTGGATGGCGGCCTGGGCCTCGGCCAGGCGGTCCCGGTCGCGCTCGGCGGCGGTACGGTCGGCGCGGGTCCAGCGGCCCAGCATCCACGCCTCCAGGGCGAGCACCACGTAGAAGACGCTGGAGGCGACGAACGCCGACAGCCGGTGGTCGGGGGCCGCGTTGAACCGCAGCACGAAGGCGACCGCCAGCGCGGCGGGCGCGGCCGTGGCCACCAGCGCGCGCACGGCGGCCGAGCGCCCGCACTCGCCGGCCACGGCGTAGAGGGTCACCAGGAGGACGAAGAACGGTGTGAAGGCGAAGACGCCGAGCACGGACAGCAGACAGGCGCCGGTCGCGTACGCCCAGGCCAGGACGTAGCCGCGGACGGCCGAGGCCCGACGCGCCCGGAGCGCCTCGTAGCCGAGGGCGACCCAGACGACGGTGAGCAGGCGCCGCCACCACCCGGGCTCGGGGGTGGCGATGTCGGAGAAGAAGCACAGCTCCGGCACGAGCACGCCCAGGGCGAGGGCCAGGTCTCTGAACGCCAGGCCGCTGAGGCTCCGGCCTCCGGCCGAACGGGACGACCGGGGACGCCGGCCCCGGCCGGCGCTTGTGGACCTCTTCTTGCTCATGTTCCTCGGCGGCTTCGGCCTCGCGGCATGCATGGTCGGGTCAGTTCTCGGACGCTCCGGCGGCGGACCGGGAGGCGTCGGGGTCGTCGGCCGCCCCCGGGTTCTTGGGTCGCTTGCAGCACCTGCCGCACACGTCGCAGATGCCCTGGAAGAAGAGGGCGGGTGACTCGGTCCGGGTGTCCCAGACGGCCTCGTGGTCCTCGGGGTCGGCCGGGGCGGTGAAGTGGCGCGGTCCGTCCGGCGAGGCGGTCCGGCCGAGGTCGTACATGGCGGCCCACAGGTCGCCCCGGCGCCGTAGCAGGAACTCGGACATCTGCGCGACGGTGTGGCGCTTGACGGCCGGGGCGTCGGGCAGGGGCGTGGCCAGCGCCAGGATCGCACAGGCCGTGTCCAGCGACGGGGCGCTCAGCCGGGACCGGACGACCCGGGCGACGCGTATCGTCCGGGCCGGACCGCTGCCCTCCGGTATCCGGTCGAGCACGACGTTCAGCTCGGGCAGGTCGCCGTCCTTCGCCAGGAGTTCGGGGGGCGGGTCGGGCACGAGGACGGCACGGTCGCCGAGGAGGATGCCGCCGGCCAGGGGGCGGGCGGGGGCGTCGGCGGTGGGCGCGGTCTCGACGCGGACCTCGGGGGTGACGGGGGCGGTGGGGTCCGTAGGACCGGGGTGCACAGCAGCCATTTCGGTCACCTTCTTGGTGGTTCTTGCGTGGTTCTTGCGTGGTTCTTGGTGGTTCTTGGTGGTTGGTTTCTTGTCTGTTGGTACTGCCGGTGGCTTGTCTGCCGGTGTGTTCAGCAGAGCACGCACCGTGCTGGCATATGCCAGAGAAAGACCCGTGTGGGTGAACGGAATCACTCGGCCGGCTCAACCGAGAGGTTGACGAGCCGCCTCCTCTCCACGGCCCCGCCCGCGCCGCCCCGCCGCGTCCACAGCGTGATCGCCAGTTGCAGCCCCGCCCCGACGACCACGAGCGTCAGCGCCAGCCGCAGCGTCGCCGCCTCGGCCAGGGGGCCGATGGCCGGCGGGCCCACGAGGAACCCGGCGTACCCGACGGTGGAGACGGTCGAGATCGCCTTGTCGGCCCGGTCCGGGCGGACGCTGCCCGCGGCCTGGCTCAGCACGGTCGGGAACACCACCGAACCGCCCAGGCCCAGCAGCGCGAACCCGGTGAGCGCCGCGGGCACCGCCGCCACGCCGACCAGCGCCGCACTCCCGCCCAGGCTGACCGCGCAGGCCGCCAGCAGGGTCGCGGGCCCGCCCCAGCGCCGTACGGCGGCGTCCCCGGTGAAGCGGCCGACGGCCATGCCGGTGGCGAACAGCGCGTACCCGGCGCCGGTCCACACCCCGCCCGCGTGCAGGTCGCGCCGGAGGTAGACCGCGCTCCAGTCGGCGACCATGCCCTCCGTGAACAGGGCACAGAAGGCCGTGGCGCTCCCCGCGACGACCAGCGCGTTCACGGCACGGCGGGGGTCGGCGGTGTCCACCTCGGCCGTGGCGCGGCTCGGTGCCGGGCGGACCGAGGGCCTGATCAGCCGCGGCCCCGCCACCACCGCCATCGCCACCACCCCCGTACCCACGGCGAACAGATGCACCCGGGGCGGAACCCCGGCGGCCACCGCGGCGCCGGACGAGGCCGCGCCGAGCAGGGCGCCGACGCTGAACACGCCGTGGAAGGTGGACATGCCCGCCCGGCCGCGCGCCTGTTCCCACTGGGACGCCTGGCCGTTCATCGAGACGCCCAGGGCGCCGTTGGACAGGCCCAACAGGACGAGGACGGCGGCCAGTTGCCACCAGGTGCGGGCGTTCGCCACCAGGACGACGCCCACGCCGAGCAGTCCGGCCGCGGCCGTGCCGATCCGGCCGCTGCCCACCGTGGCGCCGAGCCGTCCGGCCAGCGGCATCCCGGCCAGCGCCCCGGCCGTGACCGCCATCAGGGCCGCGCCCAGCGCCGCCTTGTCCAGCCCGGCCCGCGCCTGGATCTCCGGGATCCGCACGACCCACGAGCCGAACCCGAAGCCGAGCGAGAGGAACAGCAGGGCGATGCCGGTCCAGGTGCGGGCCGCCGCCCGGTCCCGGTTCACCCCGCGCCCGCCAGCACCGCACCGGCCATGCCGACGGCACCCGTCGGCCCTCCCCCGAACCCGATCGACGTCTTCAGGGCGCCCCCTTCGCCGTAGCGCGTGAAGACGGACCGCACGGCGGGCTCGTCGGCGAAGTCGACGTGCCCGGTCAGCAGCGGCGCCACGTCGACGATCCCGCGCTCGATGAGCCCGAGCGCCACCCGGGCCACATGGGCCGTGCGCCACATCGGGAAGAGCCTGACGTCGAAGGCGGATGCCTGCACGCGCAGCCCCTTGGCCAGGATCAGCCAGGTGTGCACGGGCTGCGGGACGGCCGTGGCGCCGTAGATGACGTACGTGCCGCCCGGCCGCAGCAGGGCCATGGCCGCCTGGCGGGCGTCGCGGCAGCCCTCGGGGGTCTCGATGTGCGGGAGCGCGTCGAGGGCGTAGTCGGCGAAGCTGTCGCCGTGCTCGGCCAGGAAGCGTTCCAGGTCGTCCGCCTGGCCGACGACGTCGAAGACCGTCTCGGCGCCGAGGGCGCGGGCCAGCCGCAGCCGGGCGGGGTCGCGGTCGAGGGCGACGACGCGGCCCACCGCCATGCAGCGCAGCAGCACCTGCAAGGCCAGCAGCGCGCTCGGGCCGCAGCCCAGCAGGACGACGGTGTCGCCGGGCGCGGGCGGGTTGGCCAGCAGGGACCGCAGCACCGAGGTGAGCGGTTCGGCGAGGGTCGCGCGGCCGGGGTCGAGCCCGGGCGGCACGGTCACCGCGGCGGCCTGGTCGGCGTCGTAGAAGTTGCGCGGGGTGTGCCAGCGGGTCTCGCCGTTCGCCCCGTCCGAACCGTCCGGTCCGCCCGGGAACAGCGGGCACAGGGCGCGGAACTCGGCGAGGCCGCCGAAGTCGGTCTGGCCCCAGTAGGAGAGCCGGTCGCCGAGCCGTACCCGGCCGGTGAGGGCCGCGCCGATCTCGACGACCCGCCCCACGTACTCGTGGCCGGGGACGACCGGCCAGCTCTCGGGGCGGAGGTGGCCGCGGAAGTGTGAGACGTCGGTCGAGCACACCGAGACCGCCTCGGTCTCCAGCACGATCTCGTCGGCCGCACACGCCGGATCCGCGACGGTGGTCAGTTCCAGCCGTCCGGCCTCGGGCATCACATAGGCACGCACCGCGGTACTCCTTACGTCAGTGGCCTGGGCCCGTCAGTGGCCCGGGTACGTCATGGGCCCGGGCTCGGGCCGGTGACCTGGGCGGCTGCCGCCGTCCGCACGACTCGTCGAGCATGCGCCGGGCGGGCACCGCACCGCGTCGGAGCACGATCGGATCTCGCGGGTACGACTGTGGGGGGACCCGGGGCCGCCGTCTCAGACCGACCGCCGTACGGCACCACGTGACCCGCACGGCGGTCGAAACCCCGAAAAGGCATCCCTTTACCCCCGTTTACCGTCCCGGAACCCGATCCACAGCTCACCCCCAGGTACGGCACAGTCCGCGCCCATGCCCGGCCGACACGGTGAACTGGTGACGTCTGCCACCGATCCCCATCCCCACGCTTCCGACGCCCCCGACGGCACCGCGACCGTCGACGCGGCCACGGCCACCGAGCCGCCCGCGGGGCAGTCCCCCACCTCCCCGGCGTTCCCCGCGCCCCCCACCGACGCGGCGGCCCCGCGCTGGTCGCTGCCCGTCCTGATCGCGGTGCTCGTCCTGGCCACCGTGCTGTACTCGTGGAACCTGTCCACCTCGGAGATGAACAGCTTCTACAGCTCGGCCATCTACTCGGGCACGAAGAGCTGGAAGGCGTGGTTCTTCGGCTCGCTCGACGCGGGCAACTTCATCACCGTCGACAAGCCGCCGTTCGCGCTCATGGTCATGGGCCTGTCCGCCCGGATCTTCGGGTACGGCACCTGGCAGATGATGCTGCCCGAGATCGGTGCCGCGCTCGGCACGATCTGGATCCTGCACACCTCCGTGAAGCGGTACTTCGGGCACGTGGCCGCGGCCATCGCCGCGCTGGTGCTCGCGCTGACGCCGATCACGGTCGCCATCAACCGGGACAACAACCCGGACACCATCCTGGTCCTCCTGATGGTCGCGGGCGCGGCGCTCGGGCTGCGCGCGGTGCGCACCGAGAAGCTGCTGCCGCTGGTCGGCGCCGCGGTCTGCTTCGGCCTCGCCTTCAACACCAAGCTGCTCGCGGGCTACATCGCACTGCCCGCCGTCTTCGCCGTGTACGTGTTCGCCTCGAAGCTCGGCTGGAAGAAGAAGGTCGTCCAACTGGCCGTCGCGACGGTCGCGTTGGCCGTCTCCAGCTTCTGGTGGGCCACGGCCGTGTCCCTGGTCCCGGCCTCCGACCGCCCGTACATCGGCGGTTCGACCGACGGCACCGCCTGGGACCTGATCATGGGCTACGACGGCCTGGGCCGGATCTTCGGCGGCGAGGGCAACGGCGGCGGGGGCGGGGGTGGCGGCGGCACGTTCGCCGGCGCCGCGGGCATCGGCCGCATGTTCAACGACATCCTCGGCGGCCAGATCTCCTGGCTGCTGCCCTTCTCGGCGATCGCGCTGGTCGGCGCCCTGGTCCTGGTCGGGCGCGCGCCGCGCACCGACGCCACCCGCGCCGCGCTGGTGCTGTGGGGCGGCTGGACGCTGCTGCACTACGTGACCTTCGCCTTCGCGCAGGGCACCATGCACCCGTACTACACGACCGCGCTGGCCCCGGGCATCGCGGCGCTCACCGGCGCCGGTGGCGTCATGCTGTGGGGCGCGTTCCGCTCCGGCAACCCGCGCTGGGCGTGGGTGCTGCCGGCCGGGCTCGCGGTCACCGCCGTCTGGGCGGTCGTGCTGCTGCGCCGGGCGTCCGGCTGGAACACCTGGCTGTGGCCGGTCGTCGCGGTCGTCATGGTCCTCGCGATCGTGGGCCTGTTCGTCTTCCGGTCCGGCAACCGCGGCAAGCTGCTGGCCGCGTCCGTCGCGGCGGCGATAGCCGCGTCCCTCGCGGGTCCGGCGGCGTACGCGATCTCGGTGCCCGTCGACGCGGGCGGCACCGGCGGCGGCATGGGCGGCACCAACCCGACGGCGGGTCCGTCCACCGGGGGCGGCTTCGGCGGCGGCGGTGGCCGGGGCGGCTTCGGCGGCGGCCGGGCCGGCGGTGAGACCGGCCAACAGGGCGGTGCGACCGGGGAGTTCCCCGGCGGCGGTACGGGTACGGGTGCGGGTGCCAACCCGGGCGGCGAGATGATGCAGCCCGGCGGCGGCACCGGTGAACTCCCGCAGGGCGGCGCCGGAAACGGCTTCCCCGGCGGCCAACAGGGCGGCGGCACCGGGGAGTTCCCGGGCGGCACGGCGGGCGGCGAGGCCGGCACCGAGGGCGGGACCGGTACGACGCAGGGCGGCCCCGGCGGCGGTGGCGGCTTCGGCGGTGGCGGCATGGGCGGCACCACCGACACCGCGCTGATCAAGTACCTCAAGAAGCACCAGGACGGCGCCACTTGGCTGATCGCGGTGTCCAACTCGCAGTCGGCCGGGTCGATGATCCTCGCCAGCCACGAGCCCGTGATCTCCATGTGGGGCTTCACCGGGTCCGACAACGCGATGACCCTGGCCAAGCTCAAGGAGCTGGTGAAGAAGGGCGAGTTGCACTACATCCAGGTCGGCAGCGGTGGTGGCGGCATGGGTGGCGACAACACGCTCAGCCAGCAGGTCACCGCGTGGGTGGAGAAGAACGGCACGGCGGTGAAGTCGAGCGCGTACGAGAAGAGTTCGTCGTCCTCGACGGAGTCGACCGGCACCACCTCGACGACGTCGTCGATCTACCGCCTGGACCCGTCGGACGTCGGCTGACGCCCCAGGAGTAGGCGAACGGCAAACAGCAAACAGCTCGAACGGCCCCCGACCCGGACGCGGTCGGGGGCCGTTCGGTTCCCGTCTCGGACCGTTTTGACGTGTCAACTCGCGTAGACAGGGGGTAATTTGCCGCTTCTTGACTTCTGATTGACACGTTCAGTTCATTTACAGGTATGCATGTTCATGCCACGCTCCCGTCTGCCGCCTCAATCAACCCGCGTAGATGGGACCCTCTTTATGCTGGCGACACGCATCCGTCGATGGAAATCGGTGGCCCTGGCCACCGCCGCCGTGATGGTCGGCCTGGCCACCCCGGCGCTGACCGCGGGTCCGGCCTCGGCCACGACGACCGACTACGACTCGACGTACTACAAGAACGCGGTCGGCAAGACCGGCACCAGCCTGAAGTCGTCCCTCCACACGATCATCAGCGCCGGCGTGACGAAGCTGTCGTACTCGGCGCTCTGGGACGCGCTGAAGGTGACCGACCAGGACCCGAACAACAGCAGCAACGTGATCCTGCTGTACTCGGGCATCTCGCGCAGCAAGAGCCTCAACGGCGGTGACAGCGGCGACTGGAACCGCGAGCACGTCTGGGCGATCTCGCACGGCGACCTCACCACGTCGACCGGCCCCGGCACGGACCTGCACCACATCCGCCCGGAGGACGTGGCCGTCAACGGCAAGCGCGGCAACCTGGACTTCGACGAGGGCGGCAGCACCTTCACCAACAGCGGTGGCAGCAAGGTGGATTCGGACTCCTTCGAGCCGCGCGACGCGGTCAAGGGCGACGTGGCCCGCATGATCCTGTACATGGCCGTCCGCTACGAGGGCGACGACGGCTTCGCGGACCTGGAGCCCGACGACAAGGTCGGCAACGGCAGCAACCCGTACATAGGCAAGCTCTCGGTCCTGAAGACGTGGAACGACGAGGACCCGCCGGACTCCTTCGAGGAGAACCGCAACAACGTCATCTACAACACGTACCAGCACAACCGGAACCCGTTCATCGACCACCCGGAGTGGGTCGACGCGATCTGGTAGTCGCCCCACCGGTACTCACCACACCGGTACTCACCATGCGATGAGTTGGCCCCACCCCGCCGACCGTTCCATGATCCCCAACACGGATCATGGAACGGTCGGTCCGTTGACAGGACGTCAGCGGCGGAGGAAGGGACGGGGACCGTGGGGTACTGCCTGGAGATGAGCACCGGTGACATGCGCGACGTGATCCGGCTGCTCACCGCGGTGGAACGGAGCGAGAAGCAGGAGCACACCCTGACGGTCGTACGCGACCGGTGCGCCCGCGCCGACGCCGAACTCCGCGCACAGGGCGCCGACTTGACCGTCACGGTGCCCCAGGCCCTGGAGGAACTCCTGGACGGCACCCCCAGCGCGACCGAGTCCCCGGCCTACACCCACGCCTTCCACCACCTGGTGGCCGCCCACTTCTCCGACACCACGGACCTGGGCGTATGGAGCCGCCCGTCCTGGTTCTTCACCCTGGACGAGGAACTCTCCCGCCACGGCATCCCCCCGGAACTCCTCCCCGGCACCTTCCTCTTCAGCGGCCCACCCCTACGCCTCCCCCACACCGGCGACGCCTACCCCCAGATCGGCACCCTCCCCACCCCGCTCGCGGCCCCCCTGGCAGACTCCTACGAACGCGTCCTCCCCCTCCTCCACCCCGACTACCGCGAAACAACCCACCGCTTCGCAGAGCTGATGCGCTTCGAGGCCCAGGAGTGGGAGACGGCACGGAAGCTGGGACAACGACAGGACACGATCTTTTTCTGGATCGGCTGACGCACCGTCATCTCAAGTGATGCCAGGCCCTGTTGACGGGCATCCGGATCCCGAGGAATCATGACCGACGGCGTGGCCTGCGCCGAACCTCCTCGGACCGTCCCCAGCACGGTCTCGCGCGGAGGCAAAGGGACTTCTTGTCTCGGGTCGCTGTCGTTGTGGTCCGATCGTCTCGGACGCGCTCGCTGGGGGATGTGCCGTTCGGGGCGTGGAAGGCCAGATGACAGCGAACAGGAACTTCAAGCGCCGGGTGCGTGCGCGCGCCGCCAAGACGGGCCAGTCCTACACCACTGTCCTCCGGCACTTCCGTCAGAGTCTGATGGGAGACGTCATGCCAGAAGTGAAGCGTGTACGGCTGGCCGTAGCGCAGAGTGCCGTCGTCGAAGACCCGTGCGGTGAGCGGGAGTTGCGTGCCGCCGCCCGTGGCGTACGCGACCTGATGCGGCAGGCCCGGGCGGCGGGCGCGAGGGTCGTGCACTTCCCGGAGGGAGCCATGGGCGCCCCCGGCAGGTCCGCCCTGTCCGCCGCCGGCCCGGACGAGGCCGCCCCCGCGGACTGGGAGCGGTTCGCATGGGACGTGCTGCGCCAGGAGTTGGGCGCGACGGCCGAGTTGGCGCGCGACCTCGGGCTGTGGACCGTCCTGGGCGCGGTCCACCGGCTCACTCCGCCGCACCGCCCGCACAACAGTCTGTACGTGATCTCCGACCAGGGCCAGGTGGTGACCCGCTACGACGAACGCCTGCTGTCGCAGACGAAGTTGTCGTACCTGTACGCGCCGGGTGCGGCCCCGCTCACGTTCGAGGCCGACGGCGTGCGCTTCGGATGCCTGCTCGGCATGGAGGTGCACTTCCCCGAACTGTTCACCGAGTACGAGTGCCTCGACGTCGACTGCGTCCTGTTCTCCTCGACCGGAGCGGGCACCCCGGACGGGGTCTTCGCCACGGAGGCCCGGGGCCACGCCGCGGCCAACGGCTACTGGGTGAGCTTCGCCGTACCGGCACACCACAGTACGACCGCCCCGTCGGGAGTGATCTCCCCACGGGGCGGGTGGCTCGCCCAATGCCCCGCGGACGGCACACCGTCGACGGCGGTCACCGACCTCGACACCGGCTCGGAGCACGTCGAGTTCCCCGTGTTCAAGGCCCGCCCGTGGCGACGCCGGGCCCGCACCGGCATCTACGAACCCCACCGCGTACGGGATCCGCGGAGCGAGGACCGTACCGCCTTCTGACAAGCACGGCCTTCTGACAGCACGGCCTTCTGATGGGCGGGGAGCGGACCGGTCCGCTCCCCGCCCATCACCCCTCGCCCAAGTGCGTCGCCGCGAACATCCGCAACACCGCCGGAAGCACGACAACCGCGGGCCCCGGCGTCCCCAACGCCTTGCCCAGATCCGCGGCAAGGCTCTCCGGCGTCGTCCGGACCCCCGTCACCCCGAACGACTCCGCGAGCGCCACGAAATCCGGCCGAACCAACTCCGTCCCCGTGGCCGCCCCGAACGCCTCCGTCATGTACTCGCGCAGGATGCCGTAGCCGCCGTCGTCGACGATCAGCCAGGTCACGTTCAAGTCGTACTGCCGAGCCGTCGCCAACTCCGCGATCGAGTACAGCGCACCACCGTCACCGGACACCGCCAGCACCGGGCGCGTCGGGTCCGCCACCGCCGCGCCCAGGGCCGCCGGGAAGGCGTAGCCGAGGCCGCCCGCCCCTTGCGCGGAGTGCATGGTGTTGGCGCCGCGCGGATCGAACGCGGACCAGGCCCAGTAGGCGAGGATCGTCATGTCCCAGAAAGAGGGGGACTTGGCGGGCAGGGCCTGTCGTACGGAGGCCAACACGTCCTGTTCCAGGGTGAGTTCCTGGGCGGCGATGCGGCCCGCGACCTTCGCGAGCAGTTCCCGTACCCGCTCCGGGGCCGACTCGTCCGTCCGCCTCTCCACCGTCTCCAGCAGCGCCTGCAACGCGAGCCGGGCGTCCGCGTGGATGCCCAGCGCGGGGTGGTTGGACTCCAACTTGCCGAGGTCCGCCTCGACTTGGATCACCCGGCCGCGCGGCTTGAACGTGTGGTAGTTGGAGGAGAGTTCGCCCAGCCCCGAGCCGACGACCAGCAGGACGTCGGCGTCCTCCAGGAAGTCCGTGGTGTGCCGGTCCTCCAGCCAGGACCGGAGGGAGAGCGGGTGTTCCCAGGGGAAGGCCCCTTTGCCGCCGAAGGTGGTGACGACGGGGGCGCTCAACTTCTCGGCCAGTTCCCGGAGTTTGCGGGCCGCGTCGGCCCGCACCACTCCCCCGCCCGCGATGATCACCGGCCGCTCGGCCCGCGCCAGCAAGTCCGCGGCCACGGCGGTGAGTTCGGGCCGCGGCGGCAACTCCTCCGGGAAGGCGTCCACCGCCGTCACCACCGGCAGCGGCGTCTCGGCCAGCAGCACGTCCTGCGGGATCTCCACCCACACCGGCCCGTGCGGAGCCGTCAGCGCCGACGTCCACGCCGCCGCGATTGCCGAGGGAATCTGCGACGCCGTACGGACGGTGTGGACCGACTTCACCACGCCCCTGAACGAGGCCGCCTGGTCCGGGAGTTCGTGCAGGTAGCCGTGGCGGCCGCCGCCCAGGCCGGGGGTGGGGATCTGGCTGCCGATCGCCAGGACAGGAGCGGATGCCGAGGCCGCCTCCTGGAGCGCGGCCAGCGACGTCAGCGCTCCCGGGCCCGTCGACAGCAGCAACGGCGCCGCCTCACCCGTCATCCGGCCGTACGCGTCCGCCGCGAACCCCGCGTTGTTCTCCACCCGCAGGCCGACGTACCGCAGGTCCGAGCGGCGCAGCGCGTCGAACATGCCGAGCGCGTGCTGGCCCGGCAGCCCGAACACGGTCGTCGCGCCGAGTCCGGCCAGCGTCTCCACGACCAGGTCTCCGCCGGTGCGGCCAGTCATCACGTGGCGCGTAGCGCCTCCTTGAGGGGTGGCGGTCGGGCGACGGGTGGGAGGGTTCAGGGCGGCCTCGGTCTGCGCGGCCGTCGGGCGGAGCACCAGGTCGTGGTCGTGGGTCACTGCGCGCGTGCCTCGGCAATCTGGCGGGACATGATCGTGGTCAGTTCGTACGCCGTGTGGGACGCGGCCACCGACGTCATCTCGGCGTGATCGTACGCGGGCGCGACCTCGACGACGTCGGCCGACACCACGTTGCAGGAGGCCAGGCCCCGCAGGATCTCCAGGAGCTCGCGGGAGGTCATGCCGCCGGCCTCGGGCGTGCCGGTGCCGGGGGCGTGCGCGGGGTCGAGGCAGTCGATGTCGATGGAGATGTAGAGCGGCCGGTCACCGACGCGGGCGCGGAGCTGGTCCGCGACCTCGTCCACACCGCGCCGCATGACGTCCGCCGAGGTGACGATCCCGAAGCCCATCTTCTCGTCGTCGGTGAGGTCCTGCTTGCCGTACAGCGGGCCGCGGGTGCCGACGTGCGAGAGCGCCTCGGTGTCGAGGACGCCCTCCTCGACGGCCCGGCGGAACGGCGTGCCGTGCGTGTACTCGGCGCCGAAGTACGTGTCCCAGGTGTCGAGATGGGCGTCGAAGTGGAGCAGCGCGACCGGGCCGTGCTTCTTGGCGACGGAGCGCAGCAGCGGCAGCGCGATGGTGTGGTCGCCGCCGAGGGTCATCAACCGGGCGCCGTTGCCCAGGAGTTCGTCGGCGGCGGCCTCGATCGTCTCCACCGCCTCGTGGATGTCGAACGGGTTGACGGCGATGTCACCCCCGTCGGCGACCTGCGCGAGCGCGAACGGGGCCGCGTCCTGCGCCGGGTTGTACGGCCGCAGCAGCCGCGACGCCTCCCGGATCGCGTTGCCGCCGAACCGGGCGCCCGGCCGGTAGGACACCCCGGAGTCGAACGGCACGCCCACGACGGCGACATCGGCCCGCCCGCCGACCTGGTCGAGCCGCGGCAGCCGGGCGAAGGTGGCGGGACCGGCGTAGCGGGGGATGCGGGAGGAGTCGACGGGTCCGACGGGACCGGGCGCCTGGTTGTCGGCGCCGACGGGCGGGTTGCTGCTCATGGTCTGGCTCCTCCGGGGGTGTTGGGGGGTGCGGGTGCCGTGTTTCAAGAGGCGGGTTCACCTTGTGAGTTGGGTCGGGGGTTCACCTTGTGGGTGAGGTCCACCGCTTCCCAGTGTGGGGTACGTGCTGGGTACATGGGTCAGGCGGTCGCGGTCTCCAGGGTCGCCGCCGCCTCCGTACCCCGCCCGGCCAGCCTGTCCTTCCAGAGGGCCAGCGTCACCGGGTCGGTAGGAGGCGTAGCCAGCGATACGACGACGTATGCCGCGAGCGAGCCCAACAACCCGTAATAAACGGGCTCGTTGGCGAGGATCCCGTAGGCCGCCATGAGGCCCACGACCGCCGTGCCGCCGACCGCGACGGAGGCCAGCGCCCCGTACACGTTCCCGCGCCGCCACAACAGCCCGCCCAGGATGGGCACGAGGAGCCCGCCGACGAGCAGGTTGTACGCGACGGTGAGCGCCTCGACGACGTCGTGCAGCGCGATGGCGGTACCGATCACCGCGATGCCCATGAGCAGGATGAACGCCCGGTTGCCGCCGACCTCGTCGTCATCTTCCTTACGGGCCACGCCTCTTAGCCGCGCCCAGATGTCGTTGTTGGCGACGGTCGCGCAGGCGATGAGTGCGCCGGAGGAGGTGGACATCACGGCGGCCAGCGCCGCGGCGAGCACCAACCCCCGTACACCGACCGGGAGTTCGTCCTTCACGATGGTCGCGAAGGCGTCGTCGGCGGCGCCGAGGTTCGGGTACAGCACCTTGGCCGCCGTACCGATGACGGCACCGGCGAGGGCGTACGCGAGGCAGTACGTGCCCGCGACCGTACCGCCGAGCCGGGCCGTGCGGTCGGTGCGGGCGGTGAAGACGCGCTGCCAAATGTCCTGCCCGATGAGCATGCCGAAGGTATAGATCAGCACGTAGGTGAAGATCGTCTCGCCGCCGATGCCGAGCGGGTCGAAGTACGTCGTCGGCAGCTTGTCCCGCATCGCGCCGAACCCACCGGCCTTGACGACGGCGATCGGCAGAAGCAGCAGGAAGACACCGATGGTCTTCACCACGAACTGCACCATGTCGGTGAGCGTGATCGACCACATGCCGCCGAGCGCCGAGTAGGCGACGACGATGGAGCCGCCGAGGACGATCGCGACCGTCCGGTTCAGGTCGAACAGGACGTCGAAGATGGTGGCGTACGCGATGGTCGAGGTGACCGCGAGCATCAGTGTGTACGCCCACATGACGACGCCGGAGATCACGCCCGCCCGGCCGCCGTAGCGCAGGTCGAGCATCTCGGAGACGGTGTAGACCTTCAGCCGGGCGATGCGGGCGGAGAAGAACACGCTGAGCGCGAGCAGCCCGACCCCGATGGTGAAGACCATCCAGGCCCCGGAGAGCCCGTACCGGTACCCGAGGCCCACGCCGCCGATGGTGGAGGCGCCGCCGAGGACGACGGCGGCCATGGTCCCGGAGTACAGCACGGGCCCCAGCCGCCGCCCGGCGACCAGGAAATCGCTCTTGGAACGGGCCCGGCGCATGCCCCACCAGCCCATGGCCAGCATGCCGAGCAGATAAACGACGATCACGATGTAGTCGACGGCCACGCCGTCCTCCTTGTTCTCGTTCTCGCCGGCGGGTGACGGGGATTGAATCTAGGTGGCCGGGGCGCGGGGCTGAAGTGTACGTTTCATCCATTGAAGCTGGCGTGAATGGAAGAAACGCACACATGCCCGTCCCCTCCGCGGTGGTCCCGCCCACGCCACCGGTCCCGCTCACGGAACTGGTGGCCCGCACGGACCTGGGCCTGCGCCAGATCGCCGGCCCGCCCATGACCGACGCCGCCACCGCCACCGACGCCACCACGGTGATCCACTGGGCACACACCTCGGAGATGGCGGACCCGTACCCCTACCTGCTGGGCGGGGAGCTGCTGCTGACGGCGGGCGTGCACGTACCGGAGGCGGCCGGGGACCGGACGTACACGGGCCCGTACTTCGACACGTACGTGGCGCGGATCGTCGAGGCGGGCGGCGCGGCGCTCGGCTTCGGGCTGGCCCCGGTGCACGAGGCGGTGCCGCCCGCGCTGGTCAGGGCCTGCGACGCACATGGCCTCCCCCTCCTGGAGGTGCCCCCGAGGACGACGTTCTCGGCGGTGGCCCGCGCGGTGTGGCAGCTGATGGCCGAGGCCCGGCACACGGAACTCCGCCGCGTCACGGACGCCCAGCGCGCGCTGGCGGCGGCAGCGGCCCAGCCGGACCCGACCCCGTCGGTCCTGCGCCGCCTGGCCCAGCACGTGGCGGGCCGGGCGGCCCTGTACGGCCCGGAGGGCACGGAGATCGCGACGGCGGGCCGGCCGCCGGCCCCCGAAGTGGCGTCCGCACTGGCCGAGTTGACGACGGTGGTCCGCCCGACGGGCCGAGGCCCCCGCCCCGCCTCCGCGACGGACACGATCGGCGGCACCCACCTCACGGCGTACGCCCTGGGCACCGGCCAGGGTTACGTCCTGGCCGTGGCGACCCCGCACCGCACCCCCGGCGACCACACGATCGCCTCGGTCGCGGCGGTCCTCCTGTCACTGCTAACAGATGACACGACGGCGACACCCCCCACGTCAGCCCTGGTACGCGTGCTGCTGGGAGCACCCCCGGAGACAGTGGCCCCCCTGCTGGGCGGCGGCGACCAATGGTGGGTGGTCCACGCCACCGGCGACACGACGGCGGCGGCATCGCTGGGCACGGCGCTCGGCTCCCCCCTGCTGGACGTCACGGACGACGTCGTACGAGTCCTGGTACGGGAGCCCCCGGAGGCCCCGCTCCCCGGCTGGACCCTGGGCATCAGCGCGCCCGCGTCCCCACCGGACTGGCCCACGGCGGACCGCCAGGCGGCCCGCGCCCTGTCCCGCGCCCGCGCGACCCGCACACCGCTGGTCCGGCACGGCACGGCCGCCGACGGCTTGGCGACACTGCTCCCCCAGGAGGAGGCGAAGACCCGCGCCCGCACCTTCCTGGCCCCCATCGCCGACACCGTTGCCCTGACCGAAACCCTCCGCACCTGGCTGTCCCTGCACGGCAGTTGGGACCGCACGGCCGTGGCCCTGACCGTCCACCGCAACACGGTCCGCCAACGCATCGCCCGCTGCGCGACCTTGCTGAACAGCGACTTGGACGATCCGGACGTACGGATGGAACTCTGGTTCGCACTGCGGCTGTTGTGAGTCTCCGCGACTCAGTGGTCGCCTGCTCAGTGACCGCCGCCAAAGATCTCGCGAACCTCGCGAACCGCGTAGTAGACCAGCACGTAACCGGCCGCGGGATCGGCCCACCACCACCCGACGACGGCGTTGAGGACGAGCCCGAGCAGGACCGCGGCGGCGAGCAGCCCGTCGACCATCGTCACGCGCCCCTCGGCCATGAGCACCGGATTGCCCAGAGCGGCACCGGTCCGGGCCTTCCCCGCCGCGAGGGCGAACATCACGACGGCGGTCACCGCGGTCCAGGCGATGCCCAGGGACGAGTGGCGCGGATGGTGCCCGGCGGCCAGCACCCAGGTCGACTGCACCAGCAGATAGACCGCGAGCGCCCCGAACCCGGCACCGATCAGCCGCAACGCCCGACGCCGCCGCACTTCCCCCGTGCCGGACAACTCCCAGACGACCACCGCGGAGGCCCCGATCTCGATCAACGAGTCCAGCCCGAACCCGGCCAACGCCACGGACCGCGCGGACACCGCCGCGACGGCAAGCACGACGATACCGACGACGTTCCAGCCCAACGTGGCGTATTCCAGGGCGAATCCCCGCCGAAGCAGCGCGTCCCGAGAGGTCTCCGTAGCGGTCACGGTCTGATTCTGCCCGGCTGTCCGCCACCGCAGCCCCGCGCCCGGGACCCCGAGAAGCTGCCGCGGGATCGCCCCGTCCCAGCCCCCGAAACACCCCCGATTCGCACAGCTGTGTGGCTCACAATGGAGGCATGCCGATATCCGGGACGCCCAGTCGCGCCGAGCTCGTAGCCCATCTCGTACGGACCCGTATCGCGGGCAGCGTCGCCACTCCGCGCGAGAACAACCTCTCCCACTACCGCAAGCTCGCCAACGGCGACCGCGGCTACTGGCTCGGGCTGGAACTCGGTGACCGGTGGAGCGACGAGCAGGACGTGCTCGCGGTGATGGCGGAGCGGGTCGGGGTCAACGACGATCCCCAGTTCCGGTACGGGCAGGACACCATCGACCCCGAGCTGACGGTCGACGCGCTGGAGCGGATGGCGGGACGGCTGCGCAAGGCGGCCGACGGGCAGCAGCGGGTGCTGTTCGCCACCGGGCACCCCGGCGGCCTCCTCGACGTGCACCGCGCCACCGCGGTCGCCCTGCGTGCCGCCGGGTGCGAGATCATGGTCATCCCGGAGGGACTCCAGACCGACGAGGGGTACGTCATGCAGTTCGCCGACGTCGCCGTCCTCGAACACGGCGCCTCCCTCTGGCACACCCACTCCCCCGAGCCCATGCGCGCCATCCTCACCGCCCTGGAGCGCGAGGGCCGCCCGCTGCCCGACCTCGTCGTCGCCGACCACGGCTGGGCGGGGTGCGCGGGGCAGCTCGGTGTCGATTCCGTCGGGTACGCCGACTGCAACGACCCCGCGCTCTTCCTCGCCGAGGCCGAGGGCACCCTCCAGGTCGCGGTACCGCTCGACGACCACGTCGTCAGCCCTCGGTACTACGACCCCATGACCGCCTATCTGCTGCACGCCTCGGGGCTCACGCCGGAGGACACGGATGAGGCCGAGGAGAGCCCGGAAGACTGACATCTCTCCGCGCGCGTACCCGCGAAAAATCGCTCCACGCGTGCGTGCGGCTCAGCGCGGTACCCGCACGACCCCCTCCTGGATCACCGAGATCGCCAGCCGTCCGTCCTGCGTGTAGATCCGGCCCTGTCCCAGGCCCCGTCCGCCCGACGCCGACGGGGACTCCTGGTCGTACAGGAGCCACTCGTCCGCGCGGAACGGGCGGTGGAACCACATCGCGTGGTCCAGGGACGCCCCGACGACGTCGTTGACGGCCCAGCCGCCGCGGCCGTGGGCCAGGAGGATGGAGTCGAGCAGCGTCATGTCGGAGACGTACGTGGCGAGGCAGACGTGCAGCAGAGGGTCGTCCGCCAGCTTGCCGTTGGTGCGGAACCAGACCTGGGAGCGCGGTTCGCGGGGCTCGCCGAAGCGACCGTAGGGCGGGTCGTCGGCGTAGCGCAGGTCGACGGCCGCGTTGGACGCCAGGAAGCGTTCGGCGATCTCCGGGGTCAGATGGCGGTAGGACGTGAGCCGTTCCTCGGCGGTGGGCAGGGTCGCCGGGTCGGGGGCGGCCGGTGCCGTGGCCTGGTGGTCGAGGCCGTCCTCGTACGTCTGGAAGGACGCGGACAGGGCGAAGACCGGCTTTCCGTGCTGGATGGCGACGACCCGGCGCGTGGTGAAGGAGCGGCCGTCGCGCATGCGGTCGACCGTGTAGACGATCGGCACGGACGGGTCGCCGGGGCGCAGGAAGTACGCGTGCAGGGAGTGTGCCGGGCGGTCCGCGGGGACCGTGCGGCCCGCGGCGACCAGCGCCTGGGCGGCGACCTGGCCGCCGAACACGCGCGGGACGAGGGCGGGCCCGGACCGGCCGCGGAAGACGTCCTCCTCGATCCGCTCCAGGTCGAGCAGATCGAGGAGGTCGTGCAGTGCCTGGCTCATGTGGTCATTTCTACCGGTACGCAATTTCGCGGGCCTTACGGGATCATGTCGGCCTTACGGGGTCGTGGCCGTCCGGCCCGCTCGGCCCACGCGCGCGTACCGGCGTTTTTCCCGTGGTGCCTTACAGGCCCATGTCCTTCGCGATGATCGTCTTCATGATCTCGCTCGTGCCGCCGTAGATCCGGTTGACGCGGTTGTCCGCGTACAGGCGGGCGATCGGGTACTCGTTCATGAAGCCGTAGCCGCCGTGCAGCTGGAGGCAGCGGTCGATCACGCGGTGGGCGACCTCGGTGGTGAACAGCTTGGCGCTGGCGGCCTCGGCGGGGGTCAGCTCGCCGGCGTCCAGGGCCTCCGTGGCGCGGTCGACGACGGCCTCGGCGGCGTCCACCTCGGCCTGGCAGGCAGCCAGTTCGAACTTGGTGTTCTGGAAGGCGGCGACGGGCTGGCCGAAGACCACGCGGTCCTGCACGTACTGCTTGGCGAACCGGACGGCGGCCTTGGCCTGCGCGTAGGCGCCGAAGGCGATGCCCCAGCGCTCGGAGGCGAGGTTGTGGCCGAGGTAGTAGAAGCCCTTGTTCTCCTCGCCGAGGAGGTCCTCCGCGGGCACCTTGACGTCGACGAACGCCAGTTCGGCGGTGTCGGAGGTCTTCAGGCCGAGCTTGTCGAGCTTGCGGCCGACCGAGTAGCCCTCGGCCTTGGTGTCCACCACGAAGAGGGAGATGCCGTGGCGGCGGTCCTCCTTGGTGGGCGCGGCGGTGCGGGCGCAGACGATCATGCGGTCGGCGTGCACGCCACCGGTGATGAAGGTCTTGGCGCCGTTGAGGACGTAGTGCGTGCCGTCCTCGGAGAGCTTGGCGGTGGTCTTCATGCCCGCGAGGTCGGAGCCGGTGCCCGGCTCGGTCATCGCGATGGCCCACATCTCCTCGCCGGAGACGAACTTCGGCAGGTACTTCTTCTTCTGCTCGTCGTTGGCGAGCAGCTTGATGTAGGGCAGGCCGAGCAGCACGTGCACGCCGGAGCCGCCGAAGGAGACACCCGCGCGCGCGGTCTCCTCGTACAGGACGGCCTCGAACTTGTACGAGTCGATGCCGGCGCCGCCGTACTCCTCGTCGACGCGGATGCCGAAGACGCCCAGTTCGGCGAGCTTGTAGTAGAAGTCGCGCGGCGCCTGGCCGGCCGCGAACCACTCGTCGTACACCGGTACGACCTCGGCCTCGATGAAGGCGCGCAAGGTCTCGCGGAACGCCTCGTGGTCCTCGTTGAACACCGTACGGCGCACGGTCTGCCTCCTGGGCGGTCACCTGTCTAAGCGCTTGCTCAGAGAGCTACCGTACCGGCGAGTAGGCTCGGACGTCCAGACCGGCTGCCCCGTCTGCACCGTAAGGCTCGTCACGCTCCCGCGCACGACGGGTCACGCCGCCGCCGCGGCGAACGCGCCCCGCGCCATCCGGTGCAGCAGCCCCGCCGTCGCCGTCCGGCCCGGCAGGGAGCCCGGACGGCTCAGGTGCGGGGTGGAGTTCAGCAGGCCGAAGACGGAGTGCACCGCGGAGCGCGCGGTCGCCTCGGCGAGGTCCGGGTACGCCTCGCGGACCACCTCGACCCACAGCTCGACGTACTGCCGCTGCAACTGCCGTACGAGCTTGCGGTCGCTGTCGCGCAGGCGGTCCAGCGCGCGGTCGTGCAGGGTGATCAGGGGGCGGTCGTCGAGCGCGAAGTCGATGTGCCCCTCGATCAGCGAGTCGAGGACCGCGTCCGGGCCGCTCTGCGCATCGGCGTCCTTCAGCCGCCGCCGGGCGCCGGTCAGCAGCTGGCCGCTGATGCCGACGAGCAGTTCGGCGAGCATCGCGTCCTTGCCCGCGAAGTGCCGGTACAGGCCGGGGCCGCTGATCCCGACCGCGGCGCCTATCTCGTCGACGCCCACGCCGTGGAAGCCGCGCTCGGCGAACAGCCGCGCGGCCTCCTTGAGGATCTGGTCGCGGCGGCTGAGGGAGTCCGTTCTGGTGGCCATGCGAATAATTCTAGACAGGAACGTTAGCGGTCGTTAACCTGGAGGTGTGGGTTAACGCTCATTAACCAGCCCGGTCGGTCGGCTGACGGGGCGCCCGAGGGGACCGCCCACGGCGGAGGGAGGCGGCGGAATGCAGGAGGCACCGGAGCTGGCCAGTACGGCCGACCCCGCGTCGGCGGCCTGGCAGGCCAACGAGGCGGCGCACCACGCCCTGGCCGAGGAACTGCGCGGCAAGCTGGCGGCGGCCCGGCTGGGCGGCGGCGAGCGGGCCCGCGCCCGGCACACCGCGCGCGGCAAGCTGCTCCCGCGCGACCGCGTGGACACCCTCCTGGACCCCGGCTCACCCTTCCTGGAGCTGGCCCCGCTGGCGGCCGACGGGCTGTACGAGGGGCAGGCCCCGGCGGCGGGGGTGATCGCCGGGATCGGCCGGGTCAGCGGCCGGGAGTGCGTGATCGTGGCGAACGACGCCACCGTCAAGGGCGGCACGTACTACCCGATGACGGTGAAGAAGCACCTGCGCGCCCAGGAGGTGGCCCTCGAAAACCGCCTCCCGTGCGTCTACCTCGTCGACTCGGGCGGCGCCTTCCTGCCCATGCAGGACGAGGTGTTCCCCGACCGGGACCACTTCGGCCGCATCTTCTACAACCAGGCCCGCATGTCGGGCGCCGGAATCCCGCAGGTCGCGGCCGTCCTCGGCTCCTGCACGGCGGGCGGCGCGTACGTCCCGGCGATGAGCGACGAGGCGGTGATCGTGCGCGGCCAGGGCACGATCTTCCTCGGCGGCCCGCCCCTGGTGAAGGCGGCCACCGGCGAGGTCGTGACGGCGGAGGAGCTGGGCGGCGGCGAGGTCCACGCGCGCGTGTCGGGGGTCACCGACCACCTGGCGGAGGACGACGCGCACGCGCTGCGCATCGTCCGGAACATCGTGGCCACGCTCCCCGCGCGCGGCCCGCTGCCCTGGGCGGTCGAACCGTCGGTGGAACCGAAGGTGGACCCGTTCGGCCTGTACGGCGCGGTCCCGGTGGACTCCAGGACGCCGTACGACGTACGCGAGGTCATCGCGCGCGTGGTGGACGGTTCGCGGTTCGCGGAGTTCAAGGCGGAGTTCGGCCAGACGCTGGTCACGGGCTTCGCGCGGATCCACGGCCACCCCGTCGGCGTGGTCGCCAACAACGGCATCCTGTTCTCCGAGTCGGCCCAGAAGGGCGCCCACTTCGTCGAACTGTGCGACCAACGCGGCATCCCCCTGGTGTTCCTCCAGAACATCTCCGGCTTCATGGTCGGCCGCCAGTACGAGGCGGGCGGCATCGCCAAGCACGGCGCCAAGATGGTCATGGCGGTGGCCTGCACCCGGGTCCCGAAACTCACCGTCGTCGTCGGCGGCTCCTACGGCGCGGGCAACTACTCGATGTGCGGCCGGGCGTATGCGCCGCGCTTCCTGTGGATGTGGCCCAACGCCAAGATCTCCGTCATGGGCGGCGAACAGGCCGCGGCGGTCCTGGCGACGGTGAAACGGGACCAGTTGGAGGCGCGCGGCGAGGAGTGGCCGGTGGCCGAGGAGGAGTCGTTCAGGGCTCCGATCCGCGAGCAGTACGAGCGCCAGGGCAGCGCCTACTACGCGACGGCCCGGCTGTGGGACGACGGCGTGATCGACCCGTTGGAGACCCGGCAGGTGCTGGGCCTGGCCCTGACGGCCTGCGCGAACGCCCCGCTGGGCGATCCCGCTTTCGGCGTCTTCCGGATGTGAGGGGGGATCGGACCATGTTCGACACAGTGCTGGTGGCCAACCGGGGCGAGATCGCGGTCCGGGTCGTCCGGACCCTGCGGGCGCTGGGCGTGCGCTCGGTGGCCGTCTTCTCCGACGCCGACGCGGACGCCCGCCACGTGCGCGAGGCCGACACCGCGGTACGGCTGGGCCCGGCACCCGCGGCCGAGAGCTACCTGTCGGCCGAGCGACTGCTGGAGGCCGCCGCGCGCACCGGCGCCCAGGCGGTCCACCCCGGGTACGGCTTCCTCGCGGAGAACGCGGCCTTCGCGCGCGCGTGCGCCGAGGCCGGGCTGGTGTTCATCGGGCCGCCGGCGGACGCGATCACGCTGATGGGCGACAAGATCCGCGCCAAGGAGACGGTCCGGGCGGCCGGGGTGCCGGTGGTGCCGGGCTCCAGCGGCAGCGGCCTGACCGACGCCCAACTCGCGGACGCGGCACGGGAGATCGGCGCCCCCGTCCTGCTGAAGCCGAGCGCGGGCGGCGGCGGCAAGGGCATGCGCCTGGTCCAGGACCTGTCGCTGCTGGCGGAGGAGATCGCCGCCGCCCGCCGCGAGGCCCGCGCCTCCTTCGGCGACGACACCCTGCTCGTGGAGCGCTGGATCGACCGCCCCCGCCACATCGAGATCCAGATCCTGGCGGACGCGCACGGCCAGGTGATCCACCTGGGCGAGCGCGAATGCTCCCTCCAACGCCGCCACCAGAAGATCATCGAGGAGGCCCCCAGCGTCCTGCTGGACGAGGCCACGCGCGCGTCGATGGGCGAGGCGGCGGTCCAGGCGGCCCGCTCGTGCGGGTACGAGGGCGCGGGCACGGTCGAGTTCATCGTGCCGGGCGGAGACCCGGCCGCGTACTGCTTCATGGAGATGAACACCCGCCTCCAGGTGGAACACCCGGTGACGGAGCTGGTCACGGGCCTGGACCTGGTGGAATGGCAGCTCCGGGTGGCGGCGGGCGAACGGCTGGCACTGGGGCAGGAGGACGTGCGGCTTACGGGGCACGCGGTGGAGGCGCGGATCTGTGCGGAGACCGTGTCGTTCAAAGAGGGTGCCCGGGGTTTCCTGCCGTCGGGCGGCGAAGTACTGCTGCTGCGGGAGCCCTCCGGCCCCGGCGTGCGCACCGACTCCGGGCTGAGCGAGGGCACCGAGGTCGGCAGCCTGTACGACCCGATGCTCGCCAAGGTGATCGCCCACGGCCCCGACCGCGCGACGGCGCTGCGGAGACTGCGGGCGGCACTGGCGGAGACGGCCACGCTGGGGGTGCCGACGAACGCCGGGTTCCTGCGCCGGCTGCTGGCCCATCCGGCGGTGGTGGCGGGCGAGTTGGACACCGGACTGGTGGAGCGGGAGGCGGCGGGGCTGGTCTCCGCCGACGTACCCGAGGAGGTCTACGAGGCCGCCGCCGCCGTCCGGCTGGAGGCGCTGCGGCCACCCGAGGGCGAGGGCTGGACGGACCCGTTCTCGGTACCGAGCGGCTGGCGGCTCGGGGGCGAACCGAGGCCGGTGGCCTTCGAGTTGAGGGTGCCGGGGCTCGACCCCGTCACGCACCGGCCGCGCGGCACGCACGCGGTGGGCGCGGAAAGCGTGTCGGTCGTCCTGGACGGCGTCCGGCACACCTTCGACCGCGCGGGCGACTGGCTCGGCCGCGACGGCGACGCCTGGCAGGTCCGGGACCACGACCCGGTGGCCGCCTCGCTGACCCACGCGGCGCACGCGGGCGCGGACGCCCTGACCGCGCCCATGCCGGGCACGGTGACCGTGGTGAAGGTGGCGGTCGGGGACGAAGTGGCCGCCGGGCAGAGCCTGTTGGTGGTGGAGGCGATGAAGATGGAGCACGTCATCGCCGCCCCGCACGCCGGCACCGTCGCCGAACTGGACGTGAAAGCGGGGACGACGGTCGCCATGGACCAGGTGCTCGCCGTCGTCACACCCCAAGTCGTCGCAGAAGCCGTCGCAGAAGTTGGCTCGGCACACGAGGAGGTGGCGGAATGACCGTTCCGGGGCTCCCCATGGTCGTACCGGCCGCGGACCTGCCCGCCCGCGTCCGGATCCACGAGGTCGGCGCGCGCGACGGCCTGCAGAACGAGAAGACGACGGTGCCGACGGCGGTGAAGGCGGAGTTCGTCCGCCGCCTGGCCGCCGCGGGCCTGACCACGATCGAGGCCACCAGCTTCGTCCACCCCAAGTGGGTGCCCCAACTGGCGGACGCGGAACAGCTGTTCCCGCTGGTGAGCGATCTGGAGGTGGCCCTGCCGGTCCTGGTGCCGAACGAACGCGGCCTGGACCGGGCCCTGGCGCTCGGCGCCCGCCGGGTGGCCGTGTTCGCCAGCGCGACGGAGTCCTTCGCCAAGGCCAACCTCAACCGCACGGTGGACGAGGCGCTCGCGATGTTCGCGCCGGTGGTGGCCAAGGCGAAGGCCCACGACGGCCATGTCCGCGGCTACTTGTCGATGTGCTTCGGCGACCCGTGGGAGGGCGCGGTCCCCGTCGCCCAGGTGGTGCGCGTGTGCAGGGCGCTGCTCGACATGGGCTGCGACGAGTTGAGCCTGGGCGACACGATCGGCGTGGCAACACCGGGCCACGTACAGGAACTTCTGTCGGCACTGAACGAACAGGGCGTCCCCACCGACAAGTTGGGCGTCCACTTCCACGACACGTACGGGCAGGCGCTCGCCAACACCCTGGCATCGCTCCAGCACGGCGTGACCACGGTCGACGCGTCCGCGGGCGGCCTCGGCGGCTGCCCGTTCGCGAAGTCCGCCACCGGGAACCTCGCCACGGAGGACCTGGTGTGGATGCTGCGGGGCCTCGGCATCGACACGGGGGTGGACCTGGGGCGGCTCGTCGCCACGAGCGCGTGGATGGCGGAGCAGCTGGGCCGCCCGAGCCCGTCCCGCACCGTCCGCGCCCTCTCTCACAAGGAGCAGTGACCGCCATGGACCACCGTCTCACCCCCGAACTGGAGGAACTCCGCCGCACGGTCGAGGAGTTCGCGCACGACGTCGTGGCCCCCAAGATCGGCGACTTCTACGAGCGGCACGAGTTCCCGTACGAGATCGTGCGCCAGATGGGCCGCATGGGCCTGTTCGGGCTGCCGTTCCCGGAGGAGTACGGCGGCATGGGCGGCGACTACTTCGCGCTCGGCGTGGCGCTGGAGGAGCTGGCGCGGGTGGACTCGTCGGTCGCCATCACCCTCGAAGCGGGGGTGTCGCTGGGCGCGATGCCGGTGTTCCGGTACGGCACGGCGGAACAGAAGCGGGAGTGGCTGCCCCGGTTGTGCGCCGGGGAGATCCTGGGCGCGTTCGGCCTCACGGAACCGGACGGCGGCAGCGACGCGGGGGCTACACGGACGACGGCGGTCCTGGACAAGTCGACGGACGAATGGGTGATCAACGGCACCAAGTGCTTCATCACCAACTCGGGGACGGACATCACGGGCCTGGTCACGGTGACGGCGGTGACGGGCCGCAAACCGGACGGCGCCCCGCTGATCTCGTCGATCATCGTGCCGTCCGGTACGCCGGGGTTCACGGTGGCGGCGCCGTACTCGAAGGTGGGCTGGAACGCCTCGGACACAAGGGAGTTGTCGTTCTCCGACGTCCGGGTCCCGGCGGCGAACCTGCTGGGTGAGGCGGGGCGGGGGTACGCGCAGTTCCTGCGCATCCTCGACGAGGGCCGCATCGCGATCTCCGCGCTCGCGACCGGGCTCGCGCAGGGGTGCGTCGACGAGTCGGTGAAGTACGCGCGCGAACGGCGGGCGTTCGGGAACGCGATCGGGTCGTACCAGGCGATCCAGTTCAAGATCGCGGACATGGAGATGAAGGCTCATACGGCGCGGGTGGCCTGGCACGACGCCGCGTCGCGGTTGGTGGCCGGGGAGCCGTTCAAGAAGGCGGCGGCGATGGCGAAGCTGTACTCGTCGACGATCGCGGTGGACAACGCGCGGGACGCGACGCAGATCCACGGGGGGTACGGGTTCATGAACGAGTACCCGGTGGCCCGGATGTGGCGGGACTCGAAGATCTTGGAGATCGGGGAGGGGACGAGCGAGGTTCAACGGATGTTGATCGCGCGGGAGTTGGGGGTGGCGGGGCAGGGAGAGGGATAGGGAGGGGTTTTTACGGCCTCGGGCTTTCGGGGGCCCGAGGCTGCACGACGGCGCCACTGCACTACGGCGGCGCCGTCGCCGTGACGCACCGAAATGCCGGTCGTCCCAGTAGTCGATTCGCCGAAGGTCAGACAGCCCCGGGAAGGTTGGTGGACTGCCAGCTGACGACTTTCCAGTCGTCCCCGTCCGGCGCCCACACGACGGTGTAACGGTTCCGGAGTTCGAGAACGTGCCCGCCGAGATCGGCCTTGATGACCGCGATTCCGCCGAGGAAGGCGAGGCCGCCGTGGAAGCGGATGGTCTCGTCGACGGAGTCGAGGACGAGGTACTTGGTCCTTCCCGAACCGATGCTGCCCAGCAGGCCCTGCTTGGTGTCCACTCCGCCGTTGCCGTGGATCCACACCATGTCGTCGGCGAACATCGCGGTGAGGGTGGGGACGTCGGCGCGGATCATGGCTTCGCGGCGGGCCAGGTCGAGTTCGAGGAGGGTGATGGGGTCGGTGATGGGGGCGGTCATGGTGTCGCTCCTGGGGGTCTGTTGGTGATGGCGGGTCGGGGTGATGGTGGGCCGAGACGGCCGTCGGGGTTCAGCGGTCTTTGACGAGTTCGGCGGTGACGCGCCCGAGAGGAGTGCTGATCAGCGGATTTCGCCGGCGGTGCGCACGCCGCTCCAGCGGCTGACCTCGGCTGCCAGGTCAAGGCGTTCGATGGGCACGTTGGTCGCGTACGTGTCCCACTGGTCGCGCGGGACCATCCACAGGATCTCGAACTCGTTGCCGTCGGGATCGGCGCCGTACACGCTCTTGGTTGTGCCGCTGTGGCTGGACTCTCCGGTGTACGCGCCGGCTTCGGCCAACACGGTGCGGGCCTGCTGGAGCTCTTCGATGGTGTCGACCTGCCAGGCCAGGTGATAGAGCCCGATCCCGCCGCGTCGCTTGGGCGGCGCGGACGAGCCGACGCCCATGAGGCCGAGATCATGATCGTGGACCGAACGTGGCAACCGCAGAAACACCGCGTTGGCCCGGGGTTCGCGCAGGACGACGTCCATGCCGAAGACCTTGGTGTAGAACCGCTCGGATCGCGTCACGTCCATCACGAACAGAACGGCGTGGTTGAGGCGCACCGGACCGATGCTCATGGGAATTCTCCTTCGGGTGTGGGGGCGGGTGCGGGTGACAGGTACGAGTGCCCGCACCGGCCCCCACTTTGTTGTAGCTACAACCATGTCATGCAAATTTGGTTGTAGCAACAACTATTCGGTGGTGACATACTGTGACCGTGGACGCGCAATGGCTCACCCAGAAGCAACTGTCGGCATGGCTACGGCTCGCGGCCGTGCTGGAACTGCTGCCGACGGCCCTGGACGGCCAGCTGCGACGTGACGCCCAGCTGACCCACTTCGACTACCAAGTGCTCGCCATGCTCTCCGAGGCACCCGACCGCGCCATGCGGATGGCGAAGCTCGCCGAAGGCACCACCGCCACCCTCGCCCGGCTCTCCCACGTCGTGCAGCGCCTGGAAACCCGCGGCCTGCTGGAACGCGTGCCCTGCCCGGGAGACCGGCGCGCCACCAACGCCCGCCTCACCGAGGCCGGTTGGCAGAAGGTGCGACAGGCCGCCCCGGGCCACGTGACCTTCGTACGAGACCACGTGATCGACGCACTCACACCCGACCAGATCGCCCAACTCGCCGACATCACCGAAGCCGTCCTGAAGCGGCTCGACCCCGATGCCAGCCGGGCCGGTATGTACCGGTGGTACGACTCGCGCGACTAGCCTCGCGCTAGGTCCAGCGGAGTTGGCGTCTGGTGAAGGCGTCGGCGCCTGTTACGCGGCCGTCCTGGCGGGTGAAGCCGTTGAGGCGGATGCGGAGGTGGGGGGTGCGGTGGAGGCCCGTCAGGTCGAGGGTGTGGAGGTTGCCCAAGGGGGCGGTGATCGCGAGTTCGGTCAGGGCGGGGAAGGCTGATGGCAGGCTGGTGAGGTCCCACGTCTTCGAGACCCCGCCGAGGAAGAGGGTCAGATGGGTCACCCTTGAGTGAGCGAGAGTCTGCGGTATCGCGTACTCGTACGCGGACGCGACGAGCAGGTGGGTAAGTGCGGGGAGTTTCTCCAAGCAGTCGATGCCCTGCGCGGCCCGCTCGAAGAGCCCGAGGTGAGTGAGGCTGGTCCAGCCCGCGGCCTGCTCGGGCCAGTGCGCAGGCAGGGAGACGAGGGACAACTGGGTCACGGTCGGAAACACCGGCACGGGGAACCGGCCGTTGGCCACGTCGTCCAGCTTCCGCACGTGCATGGTGGCACCAGGCTTGAAGAGCGGCACCAGGTACGTGGCGGGCACCCTGAAGGACAGCGCCTCCACCGTGCCCGTGGTGGACAACGGAGCAAGCGCGGCAAAATCCTCCGGGGCGATCGTGAACAGATTCAGAGTGTGTACCGAGTGATCGACGGCGAAGAAAACGATCGCGCCCACCGGGATGTCGGTGACCACCACAAGGGTGTGCACACGTCCGCAGACCTGGGCCTGGGCAAGCTGTTCCGGGGAGGTGACGCCCAGCACCTCCAGATCCAGCCCGGCCAGCACCTCCTGTGCGTACTCCGCCCCGGGGAACCGCTCCCAGGCGTTGACGAAAAGTTGGGACAACGCCTGACGCCGCTCGAACGGAATCTGCGTAAGGAACCGAAACGCCTCCGGCCCACCCAACTCGGCGGCCAACGAAATCGCCCCGTGGGCCAAGTCGGAGTCCTCCCAGTCGAAATCTCGCTGTAGCGCGGCCAGCAGGTCGGGCCCCACAGCCACGTACGGACTGAGATCGAAGGACTTTTCGGCAACCCTCGGCACGAACGAGCGATTCGACACCAGGCTCCGCAGAACCTTCGGCACAGCCGACCGAAACGTCTTCGCGACCCCGGCGATCAACTCCTCCCGGTCTGCCTCGTCCATCTGCACCGCATACGGAATGCACGCCGCAGCCGCCATCCGCATCCGCGCCCGCTGGCGACCGTTCGCAACGAGCTTCAGCTTCCGCCGGATCTGCCCCACGAACTCCCGCGTATCGGCGAGGTTGCACTGGCTCATCGCGAACCGCAGCACGTCGTCCCACGTCTCGTCCCCCGCGTGACCGGCCAGTTGCCCGAACGAACGCTGGGCGACCATGTCCGTCGCCGCCAAGTAGTCCTGGAACGTCCGGTGGCTGAACTGCAACGCGCTCTCCCCCGGAGCGACAAGCAGCCCGCTGCGTTCGTACAGACCCTTACGGATCTCCTCCGCCGTATGCGTACCCGCGTCGCGGCCCAGGCTCAGCAGCCGGTCCTGGACCTTCTCGTCGAAGCGCTCGGGGGTGATCTCCCGTTCGCCCTCGGTCGTGAGGTACCCGGCGATCCACGACAGGATCGCGCGCCGCTGGTCGACGTCCAACCTCGGTAGCGGATCGGGCACTTCGCGGTCCGAGTCGCGCAGGCCGAGCATCATGTCGATGGTGCGGCGGTACAACTCCTGGCGGAATCGCGGCAGTCGGGTGCCGTGCACCTCGTGGAGCTTGCACAGCACCGCGCACAGCAGCGGGGTCGCGGCCAGCGCGGAGAGGTCCTCGGACTCGTTGATGTGCTTGGTCAGCGCGGATTCGAGGGCGGACAGGCGGTCGATACGGCGTTTGCGTTCCTCGTCGCCGAGCCAGGAGGACTGGATGCCGGCGATGGCCGCCCGGTGCCATTTGTGGATGAGTTCTGTCCGCTGCTCCTCGTTCAGTTCGAGGAGCTTGAGCGCCTTGAAGCCGAGTTTCTCGGGCGGACTCCAGCCGCGTACGGCCTCGGGGCGGCCGGTGACGATGACGCGCAGCCTGGGATAGCGCCTGATCAGGCGGTGGATCCAGCGCAGAACCCCGTCGCGGTGGGCCTCCAGTACCTCGTCCAGGCCGTCCACCAGCAGCAGCGCGCGGCCCTGTTCGAGCATGCGGCGGGTCCAGCCGTCCGGGGCGGCCGAGTCCGCGGCCATGCGGTTGAAGGCGAGGAACTGCTGGGAGTCGGGGGGAATTCCGTCCCGCCCCTCGACCTGTTTCCACCACGGCGCGTACATGTCGCGCAGCCGGACGAGGAACGGCACCTGGTCGTTGAAGGGCGCCAGCGGCCCCTTGCAGGCGCCCCGGGACATGGTGACGGCCAGCCATTCGAGAAGCGTGGACTTGCCCGCCCCGGGTTCGCCCCTGAGCAGCAGCCGGCCGTTCGCCGCGATCAACCCCTCGACCGGGCGCGCCTGATCGGGCAGCGAAAGACCGGGCGCGGCCGGCAGCCCCGCACGCAGGCTGACGTACGCGGCCTCGGTACCGATGTCGTCCGCGAAGTGGCCGTGCAGGCCGAGGCCGAACAGCTCGATGTGCCCGTAGCGCTGGATCACCTCCTCCCGGTAGGTGTCCAGGAACGCGGCGTCACGGGCCTCCTCCTCCCTGATCGGCCACGGATTCCGGACGAGGAGACCGGCCAACGGCGGTGCGTCGCGCAGCGCCCCCGCGGGCACCGCCTCCAGTCGCGCATGCCCCCACCCCGCCGAATCGCGTACGACGACGCCCACCAGCCAGCGCCCGGCGTGGAAGACGGGGGCGCCGGACATGCCGGACCACGGCGCGGCCCCTTCGGGCGGATTCCCGTCGAGTTCGAGGGCGAAGTAGCCATGGCCGTCGGCGGTGTTGGGGGCGATGCGGCCGACCGCCTCCAGCGGGGCGACCCCGGCGGCGACCCGGGTCATGACCGCCGGCAGCCCGAGCGCCGCGCAGTCCTCGAACCGGGCGTCCGCCGCCAGTTCGCGCAGCGCCAGCGGGTTCAACTCGCCTGCGCCCACGACGTTTTCGGCCGTGCGCAGCAGCGCCAGGTCCCCTTCCGTCCACTCCACCACCGCCGGGACGGTGTGCAGCGTCGGCAGATGGCAGACGCGCAGTTCACCGGGGGCGAGGTCCGCGACGACATGGCCCGCCGTCAGGACCAGGTCCACGTCCAACAGGTAGCCGCTGCCGCGCACTTGGTCGTCCGCGGTGGTGACGGCGACGAGGTGGGCGCGGCCGGGATGCCGGACGGATCTCGTCGTAGGATCGCGCCTCACCGGACGATGCGATGGCCGGAGTCGGTGTTGCTGATCTCGGGACTCGTGCCGGTGGTGGCCGAGACCGGCGTGAGGCTGAGTGTCACGCGGTGCGTGTGCTCCCTCGACCACCGGCCCTCGGCGTCCGCCGTCACCACCCACGCCTTGACCCCGCCCTTGACGCTGCGGTCCCGGGTCAACGCCACGGTGAACTCAAGCTCGATCGGCCCGACTTGGAACCGGACGTCGGAGTCGGGATCCGTCGCCGCCGCCTCCGTGATCTGGTTCCGGAGCGCCTGGACGGCAGCGACCAAATCGATGGGTACGGCGCCGACCTCGGCGTCCGGTTCGTCGCGGGAAGTCAGCATGGACGGGGAACTCTCCTGTCACCAACGGAAGTTGCCGTCCGACCATGATGCCGCGCCGGACGGCTCCCGCACAGGCGAAAGGGGACCAAGCCGCCTATCCCGCCTGCCTCCGCTGCAACTCCCGCGCCGCCGCCCGCCGTTCCGCGTCGCGCGGGTCCTGCGCGACCCCCGCCCCCTCCCCCGGAGTCGCGTTCCACGTACGCAACTTGGCCGCCACCCTCGTCAACTCCGTTGAACCGGGCGGCACATCGATCTGGAAGTGGCTCTCGTCGGGGGTCGCGAAGTCGCCGCCCCACTTCACCACACCCTCGCAGTCGGCGAGAATGTCGCGGACGACCGCCAACTCCGGTGCGTAGAAGCCGCCCCGGGCGCCCGCCGGGTAGCTGTCCGGGCGGATGTCGACCGCGGTGCCGGAGGCGTGGTTGGTCTCGTAGTCCTCGGTGCGGGCCAGGGGACGGTAGCCGATCACGTCGCCCGCCCGCAGCGCGTCCACCTCGTAGTGGAAGCGGCGCACGACGTGCACGAGGATCGTCTCCACGTCACCGATCGCCACCTCGACGCCGAAGCCCGTGCCCGGCACCGGCCGGGTCCACACACTGCCGCCGGTGTTCGGCGAGGTGTCGACCGGCCAGCCGTTCGCGGAGACGGGACCGGACGACGACGCCGAAGCCGACGCCGAACTCCCGGTCGAAGCCCCGGCGGACGCCGCCCCCGTCCCGTCCGCCGCATACGCGGTCCCGGCCCCCGCCACCTGCGTACCGCCGCCCACCGCCCCCACCGCCACGGCCGGGGTGGCCGCCGAGCGCAGGAAGTCGCGTCGCGATGCTGCCATTGGGTGTGCCCTGCTTTCCTTGCTGTCCTGGCCGTGCTGCCGGCTTGCGTTCGTGTGTGGGCGCGGTCCCGGAACCGTCAACTCCCCGCCCGCTGCGGCGCGTAGTACTTCTCCAGCACCTGGTACAGGCCCAACTGGACCGTCCCGGCAGCCCCGTTGGTGCCCGCCGCCGCCCCGGACGCCTCCGCGAAGTCGCCCAGTACCAGCCGGGTGCTGTGGGTGGTGTCCGCCAGGCCCGGTCGCGGCAGCCCCAGGTCGTGGGCGGACTTGACGAGCGCGTACGCGGCCGTGTTGATGCTGAACTTGTCGTCGCCGCGCAGCTTCTGGCGCATCGCGGTGAGGTCGTCCGTGTCGGTCACGTCGAGCCGGGGGCCGCGCAACACCCGCTGCTGGACGCAGTAGTTGCGGGCGGCCACGGCGGCCGACGGTGTCATCGGCACGAGTCCCGTGGCCCCGTCGGCGGCCGTCGTGCCCGTCCGCACCGCCCACAGCACACCGGCCGCGATCAGCGCCTTGCGCATCCGCAGGGCCCGCGCCAGGTCGGTGATGACGCCGTCGTACGTGACGACCGCGTCGAACGCCTCCGCGGTGCTCGCGCCCGACCCGGCCGTCGGGTTCGCGGGGTCGCCGCCGCCCTGTTCGGGCACGCCCTGGGACTGGAGGTAGAGGCGGACATCGGCGAGGGCCGCCGCCCGGCAGGAGGGGTCGAGGGTGACGTCCAGGTCGGTTCCGGCGGCCGGCGGGGCGTAGGAGATCTGGCCGAGGTCGCGGCCGGAGGCGATGTCGTTGTCGATCTCGATCGCGCCGTCCCCGGTGCCGACGGTGATGGTGGCGACCTGGTCGAACGCCCAGTCCTCCGGCAGCGGCGAGGCCACGTTCCCGGCGTACGCGGTGGACATGTCGGCGAGGAAGCTGGCGCTGCTCAGGCCCGCCGCGCCGACGCGGGCGCAGACGGCGCGGGCGCCGTAGATGCCAATGCGGTAGCCGCCGTGGTCGGCGTCGAACACGTCCTTGATCGCGCCGAAGTGCGGCAGGACGTTGGCGGTGACCTCGGCGTCGACGGCGTCGTAGTCGACGGAGAAGTAGATCCGGGTGCCGGGCAGGAAGCCGTGGTAACGCGCCCAGTACAGCGCGTCCTTGGCGTCCGAGGCGCCCTGGGTCGCGTTGAAGTAGCTCGCCGCGCCGCCGTAGGTCTGGTAGATCGGGAAGCAGCGCAGGCCGTTGGCCGCCATCGTGCGCAGTTCGCCCGGCTTGATCATCTTGTCGAGGGTGGTGTTGGGCACGTTCGACAGGTACCGCCCGACGAACCGGTACCCGGCGGCGGCCAGCGTCTGGGCGCGGGCGGCGGTGACCTCGCTGGCGCAGTCCGCGGCCGTGCCCGCGCGGGTGGTGTCACCGCTGGACGCCAGCAGGGACGCCCACGTGGGGAAGTCTCCCTCGCCGTTGACGGGCAGCCGGACGAACTCCTGGAAGGCGGCCACCCGTACGGCGAGCCCCTCGTCGAAGGTGTCCGTGAAGGTGATCCCCCGGCGCCGGTTGCACGCCATCGCGGCCGAGAACAGCTGGACCCACGGGCCGGTGGACCCCACGGACACCGGGTGCTCCCGGACCCCGGCCCGGGTGGCGGGCCCGAAGACGCCGTTGGCGATGTCGTCGCTGAGCCCGACCTCGTACTGCACGGCGAACAGCAACGCCCGGTGCACGTCGGCGGAGTAGACGCCGTCGCAGGCGATGACGAAGAAGTTCGCGCGGTCCGGGTAACGGGAGTTGAGCCACCGCTGGGCGGCCCGCACCGCCTGGTCGCCGCCGTCGCGCAGGACGTAACCGTCCATGTTCACCAGCGCCTTGAACAGCTTGGGCACCACCGCGTCCCCGGGATACGGCACGTCGAGCCCGGTGTCGGCCTTCAACTTCCGTACGGCGGCGGCGACTCGGGCGTTGTAGGTGCCGTCGATGTCGCCGCCGTCGTAGCCCTTGCAGTAGAGGGCGGACTGGACGATACGGATCACGTTGGCGGGCACGGGAGTTGAGGAGGTTGCCGAACTCGCGTCGATGGAGGGCCACTTGGCCGTCAGGGTGGAGAGGGTGGTGGGGCCGAAGGCGTCCGACAGGGCGGTGATGCCGAGTTCGTACTGGAGGGCGCGGGTGAGCGCGAACAGGGTCGGCCAGTCGACGACGCCGGTCTCCTCGACCTTCGTGATGCCGGACACGTCGCCGTAGGTGCTGTTGATGAACTGCTGGGCGCGCAGCACCATCGGGTCGGCCATGGTCGGGCTTCCTTTCGCGGGGGTACGGGAAAGAAAACCGGAATCCGTGGCCAAGGGTTGCGTATCACCCTCCCCTACCCGGCGGTCTCCACAGGAAAGCCCCAGATCGCCCGCATGATTCACCGCCACGACAGCGGATCGTGACCGGTCGGTGATTGCCCCCGGCGCTGAATTCGGGATCAGGTTAGGCTAACCTAATCAACACCTCGGCCGCCTCGCACGGCCCGCACCACCGCACGGCCCGCACCACCGATCCCGAAAGCAGAACGCACCCATGTCGAACGCCCGCCCCGTCAGACTCACCCGCCGCGGCCTCCTCGCCGCGGGTGGCGCCCTCGGCCTCCGCGCCGCGCTCGCCGCCTGCGGGGACGACGGCGGCGACGGCGGCACGGACAGCGGCTCCGGCGACTCGACGGCCGCGGCGAAGTCCGGCCCCTTCTCCTTCGAGGACGACCGCGGTACGACGGTGAAGCTGGCCGAAGTCCCGGGCAGCATCGTCGCGTTCACGGGCGTCGCGGCGGCGCTGTACGACTACGGCGTCGAGGTGAAGGGCGTCTTCGGCCCCACCAAGGACAAGGACGGCAAGGCCGACGTCCAGGCCGGTGACCTCGACATCACCAAGGTCACGATCATCGGCAACACCTGGGGCGCCTTCAACATCGAGAAGTACGCGGCCCTCTCCCCCGACGTCCTGATCACCACCACCTTCGACGCCGCCGGCACCCTCTGGTACGTGCCGGAGGAGTCCAAGGACAAGATCGCCAAGCTCGCGCCGAGCATCGCCGTCTCCTGCTACGACCGCCAACTCACCACGCCCCTGGCCCACATGGCCGCCCTCGCCGAGAAGCTCGGCGCCGACCTGAAGTCCGCCAAGGTCGTCGCCGCCAAGAAGCGCTTCGAGGACGCCTCCGCCCGGCTGCGCGCGGCGGCCAAGGCACACCCCGACATCAAGGTGCTGGTGGGCTCCGCGGCCGACTCGGTCTTCTACGTCTCCGGCAGCGACCTCTCCGTCGACCTGGAGTACTACAAGGCGCTCGGCGTGAACTTCGTCGAGCCCTCGAAGAAGGCCATGGCGAAGTACGGCGGCTGGTACGAGTCGCTCAGCTGGGAGAACGTCGACAAGTACGCGGCCGACGTCATCATGATGGACGACCGCTCCGCTGCCATCCAGCCCGCCGACATCACCGAGGCGACCTGGAAGAAGCTGCCCGCGGTCAAGGCGGGCCAGGTCATCGCGCGTTCGGCCGAACCGATCCTGTCCTACGACAAGTGCACCCCGATGGTGGAGAGCCTCGCCAAGGCGATCGAGACGGCGGAGAAGGTCGGCTGACAACCACCTGACGATCCGTCAATCCCCTTACCAGCGGCCGGAGTTCCGGCCCCGCAGCCGACGTGCACCCCGGAGTACGGTCCTCCGGGGTGCACGTCCACGTTCCGCCCCGACACCCGGCCGTTCCGCGCCCACGATGGAACAATCCCTCCCATGGCGGAAATCATCCAGAAGGACGGCACCTGGGCCTTCGACGGTGACGCGCTGCGGCTGACCCCGGGGCGCGACAAGGGAGTCGGGCTGCTGCGCCGGGCGCTGGGCGAACTCACCGTTCCGCTGGGCGCGTTGGCGGGCGTCTCGTTCGAACAGGGCCGGAAGACGGGACGGTTGCGGCTACGGCTGCGCGACGGCGCCGACCCGCTGCTCCAGGCGACCGGCGGGAAGCTCGGCGAGGGCGACGACCCGTACCAGCTGACCGTGGCCGCCGACCGCTACGGCGTCGCCGAGTACTTCGTCGAGGCGGTGCGCGGCGCGCTGCTGCTGGACGGGGTGCCGACCGACGCCGTCGACCGCTATCTGCTGCCGGGCCCGGCCGTTCCGCTGTCCTGCTCCGCCGGGGACGGCACCGCGAGCTTCGACGGCGAGCACGTACGGCTGGAGTGGAACTGGAAGACGGAGGAGACCAAGACCGCCGGTGGGCCGCGCACGCTGGCGGTGGCCGAGATCACCGCGGTGGAGTGGCGGCCGTCGGCCGGTCTCGAACACGGCTGTCTGCGGTTCACCGTGCCCGGGGCCGACACCGGCCGGGAGCGCCCGCGGCCCAAACACGACCCGCACTGCGTGGAGTTGTGGGGGTTCAGGAAGGACCCGCTGATGGCGCTGGTCGCGGCGGCCGTCCAGGCGCGGCTGCCGCACCCGGCCGCGGCGCCCGCCGCCGACGCCGTAACGCGAAGGCCCGAACTGCCGAAGCAGTCCGGGCCGCCCGTCGAGGACGAGCACGACGCGTTGCTGCGCCGTCTGCGGGAGTTGGGCGAACTCCACCGCTCCCGGGTCCTGACGGACGAGGAGTTCGCCATGGCCAAGCGGGCGGTGCTCAAGGGGATGTGGGAGTCCGCGGACTGACCGGGGCACCGGCCCGGAACCGTACGCCCTGCCTTCGGGGCATACGGGAGGGCCTACTTGACCGTGCGCGCCACCGTGAAGTTGTCGACCTCCGCGCCCGACTCCGCGATGCCGCGGACCTTCAGCGTCGCCGTGCGGCCCTTGCTCGCGGGGGTCACGTCGATGCGCAGGAAGGAGTAGTTGAGGTAGCGCACGCGCGACCAGGCGACGGTCTCCTTGACCTGGCCGTCCTTGGTGTTGACGAAGGAGGCGACCGCGTCGTTGTCCTTGACGTTGCCCTCGTAGGACTGGTCGGCGCTGAACGCGTACAGGCTGCGGCCGGCCGCGCCCGCGGTGACGTACACGACACCGTCGGTCTGCGGGTACGCGGTGCCGCCGATCGGCAGCTTCTTGACGACCTCGTTGCCCTTGAGGACGTCGGTGCGCTCGTAGACGTGGTTGTGGCCGTTGATGACGAGGTCGACCGTGTACTTCTCGAACAGCGGCACCCACTCCTGGCGTACGCCGCCCTCGGAGGCGTGCGCGGTGGAGGTGCAGTACGAGCAGTGGTGGAAGAACACGACGATGAAGTCGATGTGCTTGCTCGCCCGGTACTTCTTCAGCTGCGCCTCGAACCACGTGGTCTGAGTGCCGCCGGAGATGCCGAGGTTGGCCGGGATCTCGAAGGAGATGTCGTTGGCGTCGAGCGAGATGATCGCCGTGTTGCCGTAGACGAAGGTGTAGACGCCCGGCAGGTGCTCCTTGTCGGGGCCGTTGCCGGGGAGGCTGAAGCGGGCCTCCTCGCCGCCGTAACCGTTGGGCGAGTACCAGGCTTCCATGTCGTGGTTGCCGTAACTCACCATCCACGGCACGGACTTGGCGACCGACTCGGTCTGCGCGAGGAACTGGTCCCACACGCGGGTGTCGAAGGTGTCGGCGGTCTCGCCCGCGCCGGAGGAGTCGGCGTAGGCGATGTCGCCGGCGTGCAGGTGGAAGGCCGGGTTCTGGCCCAGGATGATGCTGTCGTTGGCCAGGCCGTGGTAGCTGACGCCCTGGTCGCCGAAGGCGGTGAAGGTGAACGGCTCGGCGTGCGCGGGCGCGGTGGTGAAGGTGCCCAGGGTGCCGGTGAGGTGCGGGGCCGCCGGGTCGAAGCCGTCGTGGCCGACGCCGTAGTAGTACGTCTTGCCGGGGCGCAGGTGGGTGAGCTTGGCGTGCAGGTAGTACTGGGTGTAGTCGGCGCTGGTGCCGACGCCGGCCGGGGTGTACAGGGCGCGTACCTCGGCCTCGATCTTGCGCGAGAGGTCCCACGGGTGGGCGCCGATGCGGATGAACGGCTTCTTCACCGCGACCGGGACCTGCCAGGAGACGGTCATCTCGGTGCGCGGGTCGGCGCCGTAGGCCAGGTGGCGGCCGAAGGGGGCGACGAGCCTGCCGTCGACCGTCGCCGCCGACGCGAAGGTGCTCGCGGTGGGGGTGGCGGCCTGGGCGACCGCGCCGGGCACGAAGGCTCCGCCCGTTACGGCGCCGAGGGTGACGGCGCCGCCTCTGATCAGGTTGCGCCGCGAGAATCTCGCCCGCAGGTATTCGTGCTGTTCGGCCATGCTCATCCGCTCGGCGAGCTTGTCCGGTACTCCCATGCGTGGAATGTCCATGACTCCAGAAACTCCTCCGCGTGGGCGACGTCACGCAAGACACAGGGTGGACAGGCTGCAAACAGGGCCCCATAAGAGTTTCAACAGCCTGTTGCCCGGAATCGGGCAGGATTCTTGCGAATCGCTCGCGGGTCCCCCAGGATCGACCGGGTGCACGACGAACTTGTAGATCATCTGACGCGTTCCACGCCGCTGAGCCGGGGCGAGGCACTACGGGTGATCCAGGACGTGCTCGCGTACTTCGACGAGACGACCGAGGACTACGTACGCCGCCGCCACCGCGAGCTCCAGACCCAGGGTCTGGTGAACGCGGTGATCTTCGACCGGATCGAGGCGGAACTGCGCTACCGCGCGGTCGCACCGCCCGCACTCTCGCTGCGGCAGCTGCGGCGCATGGTCTACGGCTGACGACTCGACCGACTCGACCAGACCACTAGGGGACGACTCAACACATGTGCGGAATTGTCGGATACATCGGTAAGCGTGATGTCACACCGCTGCTCCTCGAAGGGTTGCAGCGCCTGGAGTACCGGGGCTACGACTCGGCCGGCATCGCGGTCACCTCGCCGAAGGCCGCCGGACTGAAGACGGTCAAGGCCAAGGGCCGCGTCCGTGACCTGGAGGCCAAGGTGCCCGCCCGCTTCAAGGGCACCACCGGCATCGCGCACACCCGCTGGGCCACCCACGGCGCCCCCTCCGACGTCAACGCGCACCCGCACCTGGACGCCGAGGGCAAGGTCGCCGTCGTCCACAACGGGATCATCGACAACGCCGCCGACCTGCGCCGCAAGCTGGAGGCGGACGGCGTGGTCTTCCTCTCCGAGACCGACACCGAGGTCCTCACCCACCTGATCGCCCGCGCCCAGGCCGAGCGCCTGGAGGACAAGGTCCGCGAGACCCTGCGGGTCATCGAGGGCACGTACGGCATCGCCGTCCTGCACGCCGACTTCCCCGACCGGATCGTGGTGGCCCGCAACGGCTCCCCCGTCGTCCTGGGCATCGGCGAGAAGGAGATGTTCGTCGCCTCGGACGTCGCCGCGCTGGTCACCCACACCCGCCAGATCGTCACCCTGGACGACGGCGAGATGGCCACCCTCAAGGCCGACGACTTCCGCACGTACACCACCGAGGGCACCCGTACGACGACGGAGCCGACCACGGTGGAGTGGGAGGCCGAGTCGTACGACATGGGCGGCCACGACACGTACATGCACAAGGAGATCCACGAGCAGGCCGACGCCGTGGACCGGGTGCTGCGCGGCCGGATCGACGACCGGTTCTCCACCGTGCACCTCGGCGGCCTCAACCTCGACGCCCGTGCCGCGCGGGCCGTGCGGCGCGTGAAGATCCTCGGCTGCGGCACCTCGTACCACGCGGGCATGATCGGCGCCCAGCTCATCGAGGAGCTGGCCCGCATCCCCGCGGACGCCGAACCGGCCTCCGAGTTCCGCTACCGCAACGCCGTCGTCGACCCCGACACGCTCTACGTGGCCGTCTCCCAGTCCGGCGAGACCTACGACGTGCTGGCCGCCGTACAGGAGTTGAAGCGCAAGGGCGCCCGGGTGCTCGGTGTCGTCAACGTCGTCGGCTCCGCGATTGCCCGGGAGGCCGACGGCGGCATGTACGTGCACGCCGGGCCCGAGGTGTGCGTGGTCTCCACCAAGTGCTTCACCAACACCACCGTCGCCTTCGCCCTGTTGGCGCTGCACCTGGGCCGCACCCGGGACCTGTCGGTCTCCGACGGCAAGCGGATCATCGCCGGTCTGCGGAAGCTGCCGGAGCAGATCAACGAAGTCCTGGGCCAGGAGGAGGAGATCAAGAAGCTGGCGGAGCAACTCGCCGAGGCCCGCTCGATGTTGTTCATCGGCCGGGTGCGCGGCTACCCGGTGGCCCGGGAGGCTTCGCTGAAGCTGAAGGAGGTCTCCTACATCCACGCGGAGGCGTACCCCGCCTCGGAGTTGAAGCACGGCCCGCTCGCCCTGATCGAGCCCGCGCTGCCGACGGTGGCGATCGTCCCGGACGACGACCTGCTGGAGAAGAACCGCGCCGCCCTGGAGGAGATCAAGGCCCGCAGCGGCCGGATCCTGGCCGTGGCCCACCAGGAGCAGGAGAAGGCCGACCACACCATCGTCGTCCCGAAGAACGAGAACGAACTGGACCCGATCCTGATGGGCATCCCGCTCCAACTCCTCGCCTACCACTCGGCGTTGGCCCTGGGGCGCGACATCGACAAGCCGCGCAACCTCGCGAAGTCGGTGACGGTGGAGTAGTAACTCCCCTGCTTTCAACACCCGTTGTGAACGGCCCCCCTGCAACGCCACCTGCGCAGGGGGGCCGTTCCCTCGTGGGGGCTCAGGGCGCCCATTCCCTGAGCCCCGCGCCTGCCTCAGCCGGTGGCCGTCACCCCCCGGCCGGCGGCGCGTCGGGGGAGGGCGGTGGGCCAGTGGGCCAGGGCCGCGGTGGCCGCGTACCAGGCGAGCGCGCCCGCGGCGACGGCGAACCAGCCGCCCACCTTGGCGAGTCCGTCGTTGGCGCCGAAGCGGGCGATGGCCAGCAGGAGCAGCGAGACGAACAGCAGCCCGTACGCGCCCTGGTCGAGCACGGCGCCCGCGGCCAGGGTCAGGGAGAGCGCCACCAGGGCGAACAGGAGCAGGAAGAGGCCGGCGGCGTTGTCGGAGACCTGGTTGCCCGCCGAGACGGCCCAGGTGAACCAGAGCGAGCCGAGGGCCGTGAAGGCCGTACCGGTGGCGGTGTCGTGGTCGCGGAGCGCGAGCAGACCGGCGAGGAAGAGGGCGACTCCGCCCACGTAATGGGCGATGGAGACGGCGTCGGCGGCGCTCACGCCGTTGATCGCGTCCGTGTACCCGAGGCCGAAGGCCAACAGGGTGATGCCGAGGGCGAGTCGGCCGACGACGGTGGTGGTTGCCGTGCTGGTGTGTCCGGTGCTGCCCCGGCCTCCCGCGGAGACGTCGTTGTCCACAGCGGGCTCCCTTCGTGATGTGCGTGCCGTTGTGCGGCATGGTTCGGCTGTGCGGTGACCGATATATGCCCTTCACAAGCGCACGAACACATCTACGCACGAGTAGGTTCACGGAACGCGACGGGTCGACCACCGATATCCACGGCTCATCCCACCTGGGACGACGCTGCGTCACCGAAGGACGGCGGCGGGGGTGGAAGTGAAGCGTGCGCCGGGGCGCGAAGTGGCCGTAAACGTGCGCCGGTTGACGACGGCGCGAACCCACCCGGATTGAGGACGCCTCGAACGGGCAGCAGTTGACGTCGGCACGCCCCGGCGAGGCCGAAGGCTCAGAAGTGACAGTCCCTCAAGTGCCGTGCGGGGCTCAGGGAATGACGATCACGGGCCGCTGGGCGCGCTTGGCGAGGCGGCCGGCGACGGAGCCGAAGATGCGGCCGACGATGCCGTGCGTCGAGCCGACCACGATCGCGTCGGCCTCGTACTCCCGCCCCACCTCTTCGAGTTCGTGGCAGATGTCGCCGCCGCGCTCGACCAGGATCCAGGGCACCTCCGCGAGGTACTCCGCGCAGGCGAGTTCGAGCCCGAGGACCTCGGTGCGGTGGTCGGGGACGTCCACGAAGACCGGTGGTTCGCAGCCCGCCCACACGGTGGTGGGCAGCCGGTTGGCGACGTGCACGATGATCAGGCCCGCGCTGGAGCGATGGGCCATGCCGATCGCGTAGGCGAGGGCGCGCTCGCTGGACGTGGAGCCGTCGAAGCCGACGACCACGCCGTGCTTGAAGGCGGGATCGCAGGATTGGCGTGGTTCTTCCGCCGCCAGGGGATCGGCCGCCGTGGGGTCGGCGACCGGCCGCTTGCGGTCCGCGGGTTCGAAGAATTCGTGACCGGCCATGGGTGTCTCGGCGTTCGGATCCTCAGTGGGTGGGCCGACAGGGGGCGGCAGAGCTGTGTCCGGGAATCATCTTCCCAACCCCATACCCCCAAGGGTACGGCGGCACGCCTCCTTAGCCCATACCCCGCACGGGCCGCGGGGGGTTCCAGGGAGCATGCACGAGCAGGCGCCCGTAACGCAATGGTTGCTGACCCGTACAGGCGGTTTGCACAGCATTCACTTACCTGTGCGGGGCAGGTGCGAGACCGTGGTGGTCGCGTGACCGCCGCATCCGGCGTGCCGCGCCCGGCGTACGGTCGCCGCGCCGCACCCGTCCGCGCCCGCTCGTACCCGCCACCGGACCGCCGTACCCGCCCGTGTCCGCCACGTGACCGAACGCCCGTACAGACGTTGAACCCCGCGAGCCGTCCCCTGCGTTCCCCACTGCGTCCCCCAACCCGCCCCCCTCACCCAACCCCCTCAACCCAACCCCCTAGACCCCGGCGAGCCACCCCCAGGGAGCCCCCGTGCCCAGACCGCAGCCCGCCCCCGATACGGAACCCGCCACCCAGGACACCGACGCCGCCACGGATGTGGTCCGCTGGTCGGTGTTCAGCTGTGTCCTCGTCCCGGTCGTCCTCGTCCTGTACGGCACCTCGCTCGCGGGGGCGACCGGCACCGCCCTGGGACTCGCCGCCGTCACCGGGGTCTGCCGGGTGCTGTTGCGGCGCTCCGAGCGGGTCGCGGCGCGCGTGGTGGCCGAGGAACACCTCCCGCACCGGGGCAGGCACGGCCGGTCCGGCGCGGGGGCGCACAGAGGCGCTCGTCACACTTCCGGAAGCGCTCCGGTCGACTGACCGGTTTCCGCGCACACTCCCGCTTGTTTTCAGCCAACTTCCGGACCCCGCACATCCCTTGCCCGAACACCCCCCCTCCCCCCGTTCCACCTGCACTGAAAGGGTCCCAGCAGCCTCGCGCACCCTACGGGGACCGGCCACCGGGACGAGGCGCACTTCCCTGCAGGGCCCGTGAGTGCAACGCTTCGTGATCGAATGCTTTACGCCAAGTTGCCATGTCGACAATGTGCCGGGTGGTGAACTGGTCACGCCGGCACCACGGGACACAGTAGATTCGATCATGACTGTCTTACGGCGGGGGACTCGTGCAGGACCGAGGGGAAACGTGCAGGAGCGACACAACCGAGGAGCCGCGACCACCGAGGGGGGCTTAGCAGGATGAGCCACGACTCCACTGCCGCGCCGGAAGCCGCGGCCCGGAAACTTTCCGGGCGACGCCGCAAGGAGATCGTCGCGGTGCTGCTGTTCAGCGGCGGCCCCATCTTCGAGAGTTCCATACCGCTTTCGGTGTTCGGGATCGACCGCCAGGAGGCCGGCGTACCGCGCTACCGCCTCCTCGTCGCCGCCGGGGAGGACGGCCCCCTGCGGACCACCGGGGGCCTGGAACTCACCGCGCCGCACGGCCTGGAGGCGATCTCGCGAGCGGGCACCGTCGTCGTGCCCGCCTGGCGGTCGATCACCGGGCCGCCGCCGGAGGAGGCGCTCGACGCACTGCGCCGGGCGCACGAAGAGGGTGCCCGCATCGTCGGGCTGTGCACCGGCGCCTTCGTGCTGGCCGCGGCGGGGCTGCTGGACGGCCGGCCCGCGACCACCCACTGGATGTACGCGCCGACGCTGGCCAAGCGCTACCCGTCGGTCCACGTCGACCCGCGGGAACTGTTCGTCGACGACGGCGACGTCCTGACCTCGGCCGGTACGGCCGCGGGCATCGACCTGTGCCTCCACATCGTGCGCAAGGACCACGGCAACGAGGCGGCCGGTGCGCTCGCCCGCCGCATGGTGGTCCCACCGCGCCGCAGCGGCGGTCAGGAGCGCTATCTCGACAGGTCTTTACCAGAGGAGATCGGCGCCGACCCGCTCGCGGAGGTCGTCGCCTGGGCGCTGGAGCACCTCCACGAGCAGTTCGACGTGGAGACCCTCGCCGCGCGCGCGTACATGAGCCGACGGACCTTCGACCGCCGGTTCCGGTCGCTGACCGGGAGCGCTCCCCTTCAGTGGCTGATCACGCAACGGGTGCTCCAGGCGCAGCGGCTGCTGGAGACCTCCGACTACTCGGTCGACGAGGTCGCGGGCCGCTGCGGCTTCCGTTCGCCGGTGGCGCTGCGCGGGCACTTCCGCCGTCAGCTGGGCTCGTCCCCGGCGGCGTACCGGGCCGCGTACCGGGCCCGCCGGCCGCAGGGCGACCGCCCGTCGGACCCCTCGGAGGCGGGCGGCCCCTCGGGGCCGGCACCGGTCCAGCACCAGGACTCGGCCCCGGTCCCGATGCAGACGCGCCGCACCGCGGCCGCGAACGCGCTGGGCCCGGCGGCGTCCCTGTCCACGGACCCGGCCAAGCACGCCCCGGAGCTGTACGCGACGGGACGGCTGCCGGGCCAGCGCAGCGCGCCGTAGCGAGGTAGGCAGAGCCCCGCGTCCCGTACCGCCTACGGGGCGCGGGGCTCTGTCGTCCGTGCGGCCGTCCCCGCGTGGGCGCACCCCGCGGGGAACGAACCGACCCCCGACCAGCGCGCAATGAACCACCGTGGCCATAAAGTAAACGCATGAACGATCGCATGGTGTGGATCGACTGCGAGATGACCGGTCTCTCGCTGTCCGACGACGCGCTCATCGAGGTGGCCGCCCTCGTCACCGACTCGGAGCTGAACGTACTCGGCGAGGGGGTCGACATCGTCATCCGGCCGCCGGACCGGGCGCTGGAGACGATGCCGGAGGTGGTGCGCCAGATGCACACCGCGTCCGGCCTGCTGACCGAGCTGCCCGGTGGCACGACCCTCGCCGACGCCGAGGAGCAGGTCCTCGCCTACGTCCGCGAGCACGTGAAGGAGCCCGGCAAGGCGCCCCTGTGCGGGAACTCCGTCGGCACCGACCGCGGCTTCCTCAGCCGGGACATGCGGGCCCTGGAGGGCTACCTGCACTACCGGATCGTGGACGTCAGCTCGGTGAAGGAGCTGGCCCGGCGCTGGTATCCGCGGGCGTACTTCAACAGCCCGGAGAAGAACGGCAACCACCGCGCCCTGGCCGACATCCGCGAGTCCATCGCCGAGCTGCGCTACTACCGCGAGGCGATCTTCGTGCCCCAGCCCGGCCCGGACTCGGACACCGCCCGCACGATCGCCGCGAAGCACGTACTGCCCGCGCGGTAGCGCCCGCGAACAGCGCCCGGAAACCCTGGCGCGAGCACGCCTTCGGACCCTGTACACTTTTTCTCGGCCGGTAGGGGAAACCCAAACACCAAAAAAGCAGTATCGCCGGTCATGGTGGGTGTAGCTCAGCTGGTAGAGCACCTGGTTGTGGTCCAGGATGCCGCGGGTTCGAGTCCCGTCACTCACCCTGGTGAAACTGCCCGGTGACCTGGAGGAACAGGTCACCGGGCGGTTTTCTGTTCCCACCGGACCCGACCGCCTGAGTTCCGACGGCATCACGTGCGCCCGGTGTCGATCACACAGAACCGGTTCCCGTCCGGATCCGCGAGCACGACGAAGTCGGCCTCCTCGGGATCCTCCGGATACAGGTCCCAGTCCACCCGCACCGCCCCGAGCCCCACCAGCCGCGCCACCTCCGCCGCCTGGTCGGCCGCGTCCCCCGCGTACAGGTCCAGGTGCACCCGCGGATACTCCTGGACGGGTGTCTCGCTCAGCCCCAGCGACAGCCGCGGCCCGGCCGCCCCGTCCGGCGGCACGAGCACCGCCCAGTCGTCCTCGACCGCGTCCCGGGGCACGTACCCGAGGGCGGCCGTCCAGAAGGCGGCGGCCCGACGCACGTCCGCCACACCCATCACCGTCGATCCGATACTCACCATGCGACCGATTGTGCCGCGAGGGTCTGACAACGGCCCTGACGCCGACTCCGGCAACGGTTCCGGTCCTGGAGGAGGCTCCTCTCGTGCTCGTGCCCGCCCCCATCCGCACCTCCCGCCTGGATCTCGTCCCGCTCCGCCCCGAGCACGCCGAGGAGATGGCCGCCGTGCTCGCCGACCCGGCGCTGTACGCCTTCACCGGCGGCGGCCCCCGGGCGCTGGCCGCGCTGCGCGCCCGCTACGAGCGGCTGACGGCGGGTTCACCGGACCCGGCGGTGTCCTGGTGCAACTGGGTGCTGCGGACGCGTACCGGCGACGGGCGGCTGAGCGGGACCGTCCAGGCGACCGTCGTCGCGGGCGTGGCCGAGGTCGCGTGGGTGGTGGGGGCCGCGTGGCAGGGGCGCGGGTACGCCACCGAGGCGGCGCGGGGGCTGGTGGCGTGGCTGGGCGGGCGGGGTGTCGTCGGCGTCCTCGCGCACATTCACCCCGAGCACCACGTCTCGGCCGCCGTCGCCGCGGCCGTGGGGCTCGCGCCCACGGACCGGTGGGAGGGCGGTGAGATCCGCTGGGAAGGGGCGGCCGTTACGACGACGCCCGCGTCACCAGCTCCGTAGGCAGGACGAGTTGGCGGCGGGCAAGGGTGCGGGAGACCGTCGGGCGACGGTCGGCGATCTCCTCCAGGAGCAGGCCCGTCATCGCGCGGCCCATCTGTTCGATCGGCTGGCGCACGCTCGTCAGCGGGGGGTCCATGTGGCGGGCGATGGCCGAGTCGTCGTAGCCGACCAGGGCCACGTCCTCGGGGATGCGGCGGCCCCTCTCGCGCAGCACCTGCCGGGCGCCCGCGGCCATCACGTCCGACTCGGCGAACACGGCGTCCAACTTCGGGCAGGTTTCCAGGAGTTGGGTCATCGCGCGGCGACCGCCCTCCTCGGTGAAGTCGCCCGGGACGATCAGCCGTTCGTCGATCTCGTGGCCCGCCGCCTCCAGCGCTCCCCGGTAGCCGTCGATGCGCCGCTGGGCGCCGTAGACGTCGGAGCGGCCGGAGATGGTGGCGATCGTCGTACGGCCGCGGTCGAGCAGGTGCTCGACGGCGGAGCGGCCGCCGCCGTAGTTGTCGGAGTCGACCGAGGGCAGCGCCTCGTGCTCGGAGCGGGGGCCGCTGATCACCGCGGGGATGCCGAGCGAGTCCAGCAGGTCCGGGAGCGGGTCGTCGGCGTGCACCGAGACCAGCAGCACGCCGTCCACGCGGTGCGCGGCCAAGTACTGGGCCAGACGGCGGCGTTCGCGGTCGCTGCCCGCGAAGATCAGCAGCAACTGCATCTCAGTGTCGGACAGTTCGGCGCCCACCCCGCGCAGCATGTCCGAGAAGTACGGTTCCGCGAAGAAGCGGGTCTCCGGTTCGGGGACGACCAGGGCAATCGCGTCGGTGCGGTTCGCGGCGAGCGCGCGGGCCGCGGTGTTGGGGACGTAGCCGAGTTCCGCGACCGCGGCCTCGACGGCGGCGCGGGTGGCGTCGCTGACGCGGGGGGAGCCGTTGATCACCCGGGAGACGGTGCCGCGGCCGACGCCGGCGAGCGCGGCGACCTCCTCCAGGGTCGGCCGGCCGGCGCTCCGGCCGCCCCGCGTTCCATGGCCTGCCATGTTGTCGTCTCCGTTCACCGCTTGGGCCTGGAATGTAACAGCCGTGGCCGGAACCAGCCCGGGGGGCCGGAACCAGCCCCGGTGGGCCGGATCCGGCCGGAGGGCGGGTGTCCGGGGCGGTCGGGAACGCGGCCGTGCGTACGACGGCGGGTACGGCGGTGGGCAGGACCGCGGGTATGACCTCGGGTACGACCCGGCGCTTCCCGCCTACGACGCCGCCCCCGCCCCCGCTCCCCCACTGACACGAGCCAGTTCCCCCGGCCCCGAACTCCCGCCGCCCGCACCCCCCGAGATTTGTTAACGGGCCGATAACTGAAGGCAAGTCTCGCCGTCCGCTCCCTTGACACCCCCGCCCGCACCGACGACTCTTCAACACATCACTCGTGGGAGCGCTCCCACAGTACCTGACTCATACACATCCCGCACGTTCCCCGCCCGAGCCGCAGCGAGAACTCACGGGCCCAGTAAGGCAATTGGCCGGGGGGTCGGCACGTCAGGGCAACAGGAGGACCAACATGCGAGTACCTCACCGAACGACCCGCACGAAGGCGGTGGCTCTCGCGGCCGTGGCCGTGCTGGGCACCGGGCTGCTGGCCGGCTGTGCCGACGACAGCGGAGGCAGCAGCGACGGCGGCGGCTCCGGCGGCGGTGGCGGAAAGACGACGATCACGCTGGGGCTGTTCGGCACGCAGGGCTTCAAGGAGGCCGGGCTCTACAAGGAGTACGAGAAGCTCCACCCGGACATCAACATCGAGGAGAACTCGGTGGAGCAGAACGGGAATTACTACCCCGCGCTGGTCAACCACCTGACCACGGGCAGCGGTCTGCAGGACATCCAGGCCGTCGAGGTCAGCAACATCGCCGAGGTCACCCAGACCTTCGCGAGCAAGCTCGTGGACCTGTCCAAGGTGTCGGGCGTGGACAAGAGCGGCTGGCTGGACTGGAAGTGGAAGCAGGCCACCACCAAGGACGGCCAGACCATCGGGCTCGGCACCGACATCGGCCCCCTGGCGATCTGTTACCGCAAGGACATGTTCAAGGCGGCGGGCCTGCCCACCGACCGCGACGCGGTCGGCAAGCTCTGGACGGGCGACTGGAGCAAGCTGGTCGACGCCGGTGAGACGTACAAGAAGAAGGCGCCCAAGGGCACTTACTTCATGGACTCGCCCGGTGGTCTGCTCAACGCGGTCCTCAGCGGTCTGTCCGAGAAGTTCTACGACTCCTCCGGCAAGGTCGTCTACAAGACGAACCCGGCGGTCAAGAGCGCCTTCGACCTGACCGCGAAGGCGGCCGCGGACGGCCTGGTCCAGCCGCAGACGCAGTTCCAGGACTCCTGGAACTCCACCATCGCCAACAGCAAGTTCGCCACGGTGGCCTGCCCGCCGTGGATGCTCGGCTACCTCAAGGGCCACTCGAAGGCGGACGCCACCGGCCAGTGGGACGTGGCCACGGCGCCCACGGCGGGCAACTGGGGCGGCACCTTCCTGACCGTGCCCAAGACCGGCAAGCACGTGACCCAGGCCGAGAAGCTGGCCGCCTGGCTGACCGCGCCGGCCCAACTGGCCAAGCTCTTCGCGGTGCAGGGCAGTTTCCCGAGCACCCCGGCCGCCTACGACCTGCCCGCGGTCAAGGACGCGAAGAACGCCATGACCGGTGACACGCCCATCGGCCAGATCTTCGCCGAGGCCGCCAAGTCCATCCCGGCACAGGTGATCGGCCCGAAGGACCAGATCATCCAGGACTCGCTGACCAACAACGGCGTCATCCTGGTGACGAAGGGCAAGTCGGCGAAGGACGCCTGGAACACGGCCGTCAAGACCATCGACAACAGCCTGGAGAAGTGACCGGTATGGCCACCCGGCACGACACCGCCGCCGCGCCCCCCGCCCAGGAGGGGGGCGCGGCCCCGGCCCGCCAACCGGCCGACCCCGTACCGGAGTTGGACGCCCGCCGGCGGGCCCGCCTGTCGCGGCGCTGGCGGCGGGACCTGCGCTGGAGCCCGTACGCGTTCGTCTCGCCGTTCTTCCTGCTGTTCATCGCGTTCGGGCTGTTCCCGATGATCTACACGGCGTGGGCGTCGCTGCACACCGTGGAGTTGACGGATCCGACGCACATGGAGTGGGCGGGGCTGCACAACTACACCCGCATCTTCGACGACGACTTCTACTGGAACGCGGCGCGCAACACCCTGACGATCGGCATCATTTCGACCGTGCCGCAGCTGGCGATGGCGATGGGCCTGGCGCACATCCTCAACTACCGGCTGCGCGCGTCCCTCTTCTACCGGGTCGTGATGCTGGCGCCGTACGCGACCTCCATCGCCGCCGCGTCGCTGGTCTTCGTGCTGCTCTTCGGGCGCGACTACGGCGTGATCAACTGGCTGCTGCACTTCGTCGGCATCGGTCACATCGACTGGCAGAACGACAAGTGGCCGTCCCAGATAGCGGTTTCGTCGATCGTGATCTGGCGGTGGACCGGCTACAACGCGCTGATCTACCTCGCCGCGATGCAGGCGATCCCGCAGGACCTGTACGAGTCGGCGGCCCTGGACGGGGCCAGCCGCTGGCAGCAGTTCTTCCACGTGACGCTGCCGCAGCTGCGCCCGACGATCCTGTTCACGTGCGTGGTGTCGACCATCGGGGCGAGCCAACTCTTCGGCGAGCCCCTGCTGTTCGACGCGAACAAAGCCTCGTCCGGCGGCGCGGAGCACCAGTTCCAGACGCTCGGTCTGTATCTGTACGAGCAGGGCTGGGTGAACCAGCACCTGGGCCGCGCCTCCGCCATCGCCTGGACGATGTTCCTGATCCTCATCGTGATCGGGATCGTCAACTACGCCATCTCGCGCCGGCTGCGCGCCAGCAGTCCGGGTAACTAAGGAGCCCCGGCCGTGACGACGACCCTGACCAAACCCCCCGCCGACGCCGCGCCGAAGCGGGTGCGCGGGCCCAAGTCGGCCCGTGCGGGCGGCCAGTTGCACGCGGGCCCCATCGCGTACACGATCCTGGTCATCTTCTCCCTCGGTTCGCTGCTGCCGCTGGTGTGGACGGCGATCGCCGCCTCGCGCGACACCAACCGGCTGTCGCAGACACCGCCGCCCATGTGGTTCGGCGCCAACCTCTTCCACAATCTCGATCTCGCCTGGACCCAGGCCAACCTGGGCAAGGCGTTCCTCAACACGACGATCGTGGCGGGCACTTCGTCGGTGGTGGTGGTGTTCCTGTCGACGATCGCCGGGTTCGCCTTCGCCAAGCTGCGCTTCCGCGGCCGGGGCGCGCTGATGCTGGTCGTGATCGGCACGATGATGGTGCCGCCCCAACTGAGCATCATTCCGCTGTACATGCTGGTCGCCAAGCTCGACTGGACCGACCAGTTGCAGGCGGTGATCCTGCCGTCCCTGGTGAGCGCGTTCGGGGTGTTCTTCATCCGGCAGTACCTGATCCAGGCGCTGCCCGACGAGCTGATCGAGGCCGCCCGGGTGGACGGCGCGAGCAGTTGGCGGGTGGTGTGGCACATCGTGTTCCCGGCCGCCCGGCCCGCGATGGCGGTGCTCGGCATGCTGACGTTCGTCCAGTCCTGGAACGACTTCCTGTGGCCGTTCCTGGTGCTCACCCAGAACGGCAACCCGACCGTGCAGGTCGCGGTGACGGCCCTGGGCCGCGGTTTCACCCCCGACCAGTCGCTGATCATGGCGGGTGCGCTGCTGGGTACGCTGCCCCTGCTGCTGGTGTTCGCGATCTTCGGCAAGCAGATCGTCGGGGGCATCATGCAGGGCGCCGTCAAGGGCTGACGGTCCGTCAGATCCGGGCCGCGGCACGCGAGCTGACGATCCGCCAGTTCGCTTGACCAGCACGCTGGTTGATCGTTCCGTACGCCCGTCGGGGGCCGGGGCAGCGCCGCCCCGCCCCCTTCCCTCCCCCCACTTCACCGAGGTCCGTCCGCCCGGCGGCCCTCACGACCCCCCATGGGAGCGCTTCCATGCCCGAACCCGACACTTCTGTGACCCCGGTGACCTTCCCTCCCGCCTTCCTGTGGGGCGCGGCGACCTCGGCGTACCAGATCGAGGGGGCGGTGCGGGAGGACGGCCGTACCCCCTCGATCTGGGACACGTTCAGCCATACGCCGGGCCGGACCGCAGGCGGTGACCACGGTGACATCGCTGTCGACCACTACCACCGCTACCGCGAGGACGTGGCGCTGATGGCCGAGCTGGGCCTGAAGGCGTACCGGTTCTCGATCGCCTGGCCGCGGGTGCAGCCGACCGGCCGGGGCCCTGCCGTACAGCGGGGCCTGGACTTCTACCGGCGGCTGGCGGACGAGCTGCTCGCGCACGGCATCAAGCCGGTCGCCACGCTCTACCACTGGGACCTGCCGCAGGAGTTGGAGGACGCGGGCGGCTGGCCGGAGCGCGAGACGGCGTACCGGTTCGCGGAGTACGCGGCGCTCGCGGGCGAGGCGCTGGGCGACCGCGTGGAGCAGTGGACCACGCTCAACGAGCCCTGGTGCATCGCGTTCCTGGGCTACGGCTCCGGGGTGCACGCGCCGGGCCGGACCGACCCGGTGGCGGCACTCAAGGCGGCCCATCACCTCAACCTGGCGCACGGCCTGGCCACTTCGGCCCTGCGCTCGGCGATGCCGGCCCGCAACACGGTCGCGGTGAGCCTCAACTCGTCGACGGTACGGCCGCTTTCGGACTCCCCGGCGGACCTGCGGGCGGCCCGCCGGATCGACGACCTCGCCAACGGCGTCTTCCACGGCCCGATCCTGCACGGCGCCTACCCGGCGAGCCTGCTGTCGGCGACGCGTACGGTGACGGACTGGTCGTTCGTCCGCGAGGGCGACCTGGAGGCGGCCAACCAGCCTTTGGACGCCCTGGGGTTGAACTACTACACCCCGGCGCTGGTGTCGGCGGCGACGGAGGCCGTCAAGGCGGGACCGCGGGCGGACGGGCACGGATCGAGCGCGTTCTCCCCATGGCCCGGCGCGGACGACGTGGTGTTCCACCAGACCCCGGGCGACCGCACGGAGATGGGCTGGACCATCGACCCGACGGGCCTGTACGACCTGATCATGCGCTACACCCGGGAGGCCCCGGGCCTGCCGCTGTACGTGACGGAGAACGGCGCCGCGTACGACGACAAGCCGGACCCGGAGGGCCGCGTCCACGACCCGGAACGCATCGCGTACCTGCACGGCCACCTGTCGGCGGTCCGGCGCGCGATCGACGACGGCGCGGACGTCCGCGGCTACTTCCTGTGGTCCCTGATGGACAACTTCGAGTGGGCGTACGGCTACGAGAAGCGCTTCGGCGCGATCCACGTGGACTACACAACGCTGAAGCGGACCCCGAAGTCGAGCGCGCGGTGGTACGGGGAGGCGGCCCGGACGGGGCGGTTGCCGGGGGTGCCGGAGTAGGGGCGGCGGGTTCCGGACTGCCCGGGCCGGGAGGGGTAACCGCCCTCCTGGCCCGGGCAGTCGCGCATGCCTGATCGATGTGACGATCGACGTATGGATTGACGTATGGATTGACGTGCACGTTCGGGCCCGGCACCGTCGTGGCGAAGAACGGCGCTTCGTCCGGTCCTGGCACGGTCGTTGCCAAGAACGACTGGTCCTGGACGCGGTCGATGAGCTGCACCCCGACACCGAACGCACCGCGGCGGACCTGGAACGCCTGTTCAGGACGGTCGTACGGACGAACCTCCACGCGAGCTGGACCCGCACCGAGGGCTTCGGGCTGCACTTCGACGACCACGACGTCCTCGTCGTCCAGTTGTCCGCGCGCAAACGCCGGCGCTACTACCCGCCGACCCGTACGGCCGCGATGCTCCACGACGTCGTCCGGCCGCCCGCGCCGACCGGGGAGCCGTACGCCGATCCGGTCCTGGCGGCGGGAGACGTGCTGTTCCTGCCGCGCGGCTGGTGGCACGGGGCGGCGGCGGTCGAGGGCACGCACTCGCCGCACCTGACGTACTCGGTGCTGCCCATCACGGGCGTCGGCTTCTTCCGCTGGTTCACCGGGCTGCTCCCGGCGGAGGAGTGCTTCCGCGAGACGCTGCCGCCGCGGGGGTCGGCTGCGGATCGGGACGCCCAACTCGCCGGTATGTCGGACGCGTTGGCCCGGATGCATACCACCGAGGACGTCGGCCGGGCGGTGGGCGCGAGGTCCTGGCCGGACGCGGCGACCTTCCTCGGCGAGCTGCTGCGCGAGGGCCTGCTCAACGGCCCATCCCCTCAACCCGATTCACAGAAACCACTCAGACAACCCGCAGACCCCTCTCAGCGGCCGAGTGTCTGATCGTCTCGTACGGGGCGTACCGGACCCCGGGATTCGGGAGGACGTGAGGTCGTCATGGGTTTCATCGCGCTGGTCCTGCTGGCGCTGATCATCGGCGGTGCCGTGGCCTTCAGCAAGCGGCAGGCGGGTGGCCGGCGGCCCGGCCCCGGGCTCGCACAGCAGCAGATGTACGACGCCGACGCCGGTGCCGAGGCCACTCGTTGGGTGGAGCGGCTGGGCGGGAGCCTGTCCACGCTGGACGCCGGTGACAACCCGGCCGCCCGCCAGGCCCTCGCCGACGCGGCCGAGCGACACCAGGCCGCCCAGGGGCAGTTGGCGACGGCGTACTCCCCCGCGCAGTACGCCCTGGTGCAGCAGACCGCCCTCGAAGGGCTGCACTACGTGCGGGCCGGGCGCACCTCGCTGGGGCTCGACCCGGGCCCGGAGCTGCCGCGCCTCGGTACCGGCACGGTGACCGGCAACGGCGACCGCGTCACGGTCGGCGACCAGACCTACGCCGCGTCCGCGCAACAGAGCGCCGCGACGCCGTACTACTACCCCGGCGGTGTCGTCGCCGGCCGCAACGTGCCCGGCGGCTGGTACAGCGCCCCCTGGTGGAAGACCGCACTGGTGGCCGGAGCGGCGGGGGTTGGCGGAATCCTGCTGGCGGACGCCCTGTTGGACGGCTTCCACCACCACGGGCCGCACGGCGGGGGGCCGTTCGGGGGGCCCGGTGGGTTCGGAGGCTTCGGGGGGCCTGGGGGGCCTGGGCCCTTCTGAGCCAACTCGTGCCGCTGGGAGGTCAGTTGAGCGCCGCCAGCACGAGGGTCGCGACGAGGGCCACGACGGCCAGCGCGGCCACCGTGATGGCGGCGTAGTGGCGTACGCGTTCCTTCGTCGGGCGGGCGACGACCTCGATCCCCGAGTTCGAGGGGAAGGCGTAGTAGACGCGGTGCGGGTCGGCCACCATGGTGACGTGGCAGAACGGGAGGTGGCGGAGCGTGGCGCTGCGGCCGAACTCCCTTTCCCCAAGCGCGAGTCTGGGCTCGACCAGCCTGCGGTGAGCAGGGTCCAGGTCGTCCGGGAGCTTGTCGGTGGCCCGGGTCAGGGTGACCGGACGCCATCGGCCGAGCCTGTCCGTCTGCCGACGGAGACCGGCCGGGGCCGGCACGTTCGCTCCGTCGGGCACGGGAGTGAACTCGACGACTCCCTCCGTCCAGAGCGCGAAACGGCCGGTGCCCCTGCATTCCGCGTGGGTGTGCCGCCCCTTCCCGTTGCAGCTCTCGCACGTCACGAACCCCTGCTTCTCGCAGTCGGGGCACTCCAGTTGGCCCTCACCCTCGCACTTGGGGCAGGCGACGTCCTCGACTCCGCAGCGCTTGCAGGTGGCCCGCTCGGGCGCACCCGCGGGGCGGGGCCGCGGTGGTGTACGCCGCCGGGTGCGCGGCCGCCCCCTGCCCTCGCACTCCCAGCACACATTGGTGCTGCGGTCGCAGACGGGGCAGTCGACGTACGGGGCGCAGTCGTGCTTGCCACGGCCGTCGCACTCCGTGCACAAGTACGTGCCACCGGTGCAGTCTTCGCAGTCGACCACCTCGAACGACCCCTCCCGGACCAGATCCACGCGCTTGTACTCGCGCGGATCGGCGGGCGGGTCGACGGGGTAGGTCTCAAGGTCCGTGTACGTGCCGCGTTTCGCGATGTCCTTGCCGCTTCCCGGCACCTTGCGCGAGCCCTCGCGCGTGTCCTTGACGGACCGCACGATCTCGAACTTGAGCAGCGGGTTGCGGTGAACGTTCGTGTTGGTCTCGGTGGGATGGACCGTGATGCCGCGCCGGGCAACGTACTTGCCGACCGCCTGGCGGATCTCTTCGTCGGACGGTGACCTGTCCAAGGCCGCTCCCCCTCGTCGACGGGCACCGGATGCCCGAAGAGCAGAGTAGAAGCAGCCCTGTTGGCCAACAAGACGGCCAACCACCCCCGCCCGGCCGCCCTTTGTCGCAGCAGCCCGCCGACCTCATTCCCTTCACACAAGTTCCTCAAAGGAACCGCAGTCCCCGACGCACCCGCAAACCCCACCCCACGCTACTTTCGCAGCAGTACGAGACGTTGGGACGGCGGGCCGCGCAGGCCCTCGGCGGGGGACAACTCTTATGCGACACAGGGCTATTGGCATGGTCGGACCGATCATCGCGGCACTCGTGGCGGGGATACTGGCGGCGCCGCCCGCGACCGCCGACAGCTCCGGCGGATCGGCCGGTACGGGCAAGGCGGGGCTGCGTTCCGGGACGAGAGTGCTGCCCTCGTACGTCACGCCGGAGAGCGGCGCGGCGAGCGGGGGCCGCAGGACGGCCAAGGCGGTCGGCAAGCAGTTGGCGACGCCCAAACCCATTACGCCCGTCAAGGCGATGGATCCCGGTCCGGACAGCACGGTTGACGTGAACCGCGGCCCGTCGAAGGCGCTGCAGAGCATCAACGCGCTCCCCGCCGTCGCACCCGCGAACGGCGCCGTGAACGTGGACCGTGCCACGTTCACACCGGAACCGGCCGTGGATCCGTCACCGCTGGCGCTCCCGACGCGCCCCGCCAAGGACCTCGTGGACGCGGCCACCTCGCGGGCGACCAGCACGCTCAAGGCGGCCGGCCGGCTGAACGCCGACGGCACACCGGACCTCGACGCGCGACAGCTCCAACCCCAGGTGTCCTCGGCCGAGTTCACCGATCCCGCGCACCGCGCCACCCTCCAGGACCTGATCGACGCGCTGAAGAGCGGCGACTTCCCGCCGCCGCTGCCCGTCGACCCGCTGGCGCTGCTGCAGAAACTCCCGGACGGCCTGCCGCGGATCACCTACCGCGTCTGCTCGGAGTCCGCCACCAAGTCCGCGTCCTGCTCGCTGACCCTGCCGCTCGCGGTGCCCGCGCTGGTCGACGTCACCGGTGACCACACCCCGGACGTGCTGGTCGACATGGTGCCCGTGGCCGGGGTCGGCGACATCGTTGCCGCGGCCCAGAAGGTGCTCGACCTCCAGCAGCAGCTCACCGACGCGCAGAACACCCTCGCCGGGGTGCTGGACCTGCTCAAGGACCCGTTGCAGGCGGCGCTCCACCCCGAACTCCTGCTGCAGAAGCTCCGGTTGACCCACCTGATCGCCGACCTGACGGCGAGCCTCGGCGACAAGGTCAAGGCGCTCGTGGATCTGGTGCAGTTGGGCGTGGCGATGCTCGAAGTGCGCCTGCCCACCAGCGAGACGACCGGCAAGGCGCTGCACGCGCACGTGTGGGGCGTCTACGACCTGCCCACCCACAAGCGGCTCTCGGTCGGCTTCGACGGCTACCGCCGCGGCGACTCGCTGCCGCTGGCCACGCTCGGGCTGTTCACCCTCAACCCGGGCACCTTCCTCAGCGGCACCTACGACATCCACGAGACGCTGCTCGCGGTCGGCGCGGGCGACTCGCTGGCGGTGACGGCCGGGCTCGGTACGGTCGCGCAGAACTCGGAGGGCGATGTCGTCGACCCGACGGTGGCCAGCGCACGGTTCTCGCCCGTACCCACGCTGTTCGGCGCCCACGAGCTGATCGACCCGGGCAGCGCCACGAGTTCACAGACCGTCAAGGTCGACGCGACCAGCACCACCCGCAGCCACCTCGACGTCCAGGTGCTCGCCAACCACGAGACCAGCACCCCGCCGTCGGACAGCTTCACCCGGCTGTCGGTCGACACCCTGCCCACCTCGGTCTCGGCCACGCTCACCCGGCCGGTCAACGGGCCCGCCGCGAAGGTGAGTTACCGGGCGTCCGGCACCATCGACAACGTCCTGTTCGCCGAGGACGAGTACAGCGGGACCCGGCTGGACCGCGAGACCCAGGTGACCGCGGACTCGGTGCCCGCCTCCTTCGACGCCGCGCTCACCGCTCAGAACGGCTCGGCCTCCGGCAGCGACCACATCGCCCTGGACTACTCGGCCAGCAGTTCCCTCGCCGCGCTCGACGCGGACGTCTACGACCGCGCCGCCGGACTCGTCGGCCACGGCAGCCTGCGCGAACTCCCCACCCAGGTAAGTCTGGTGACGGACCGTCAGACCAGCCGGGTTCGGTTCACCGCGAACCAGGCGCTGGGCTCCGCGAGCGTCCAGATCTCGCGGAAGCTCGGCGACTTCGCGCCGCTGGACGGCGACCACGCCACGCTCGTCACCAAGGGCGACGGCGTCGGGATCAGCGCCCGCGTGACGGGGCTGAAGTCCGTCGACGCGTATTACGACGCGCATCCGCGGCTCACCGCCCAATTCGACCCGGGCGGCCAGGAGTTCGAGGCCGCGGGCCGCCTCGACGACGACCAGAAGGCGCAGATCCAGGTCAGCGACCTGCCCGCCGACCTCTCCGTCGACGCCGACACCGGGCAGCACGCCGTCACGTACACCGCGAGCAGTGTGGTGCACCGGGTCGAGGCCGCCTACACCCGCGTCAACGGCGGCCCGACGCTGCGGGCCGCGGTGAACGAACTGCCTCAGTCCGTGAAGGTGAACTACCGGCTCGGCGACACCCCGGAGGTCAAGTACCAGGCGTCCAGCGCCGTTCCGCGGGTCGAGCTGTTCGCCAGCCCCGACCACCACGAGTCGCTGGACCCCGGCGCCGACCACTACCTGTCGGTGCTGCTGACCGGGCTGCCGAAGCGACTCGACTACGCGCTCGACCTGGTCGGCCACCACCTCGAAGGCACCAGCGACACCCTCTTCGGCGGGGTCGACGCCACCGCCCGCTTCCCCGTCGGTGGCCGCGACTGGACCGCACAGGCCCAACTCGCCACGATCCCGGCCCACTTCGATGCCGACTTCGGCGGCGGCACCTTCCGCTTCCGCGGCATCTCAGGGCCACTGGGCAGCGCCGCGTTCACCGTGACCAACCACGCGAACACCGTCGAGCCGACCGGTCTGCACGCCGCCGTGCACTACCGGCAGTCCACCGACGACCTCGACGGCAGCATCTCCGTACGGAACCTGACCACCGTTGGCTACACCCACACCGACGGCGACCAGACCGTCACCCTCCAGACCGACACCGGCACCGCGCCCGTGCACCTCGACGCCGACGTCGTCCAGGGTGCGACGGACGACACCCGGCTCGCACTCGCCGGGCACGTCACCAACCTGCCCACCACGCTGAACGTCAACTTCGCGGACGGCAGGCTCAGTTACACCGCCGACCGGAACATCGGCCTCGAACTCGAAGCCCACGTAGGCAAGGTGGCCGCGATCAACAGGACCGGGGCCCCGCTGTTCGCCAACGGGGTGTCGGCGATGGCGGCCGGCTGCACCGGCGGCTCCGCGGGCTGCGCGCAGGACAACAGCCCGTTCTGCACGGTCTTTTCCGCCTGCCTCGGCCTGACCGCGATCGTCCACCTGCCCGGGCTGCCGACCGGCCTGACCGTCGACACCAAGGCCCGTACGGTCGCGCTCACCGGCTACCGGCCGCCCACCGGCGTCCCGCTCCAGGCGTACGTCCGGCTGTCCGGCCTCGTCGACGCCCTCCCCGACGTCCGCGCGCTGGCCTCGCTGTCCGGCCTGCCCTCGCCGCTGGACCTCACGGTGGGGCCGATGAACTTCAACGGCTCGACGGTGGACGCCGGTTACACCGCCTCCGCCCCGCTGGGCACCCTCACCCTCACCGGCCAGGCGACCACCACCAACGCGCGGTTCCCCGAACTCCGCGGCAGGGTCACCGCGGAGAAACTCCCGGCGCGGCTGCACGTCACCGGCACCTTCGGGCAGAAGACCACGGTGCACGTGGACGACTCCGCGCCGGTCGACGCCATCGGCGTCACCGTCACCGGTCCGAGCACCGGCTACCTCACCGGTTCGGTCACCGGCGTCCCCCAAAGTGCCGACATCACCGCCGACTTGGCCGCGCAGCACCTCCAGGCGGACATGGCCTCGGCCATCGGCGGGGTCCACCTGCTGGCCCATGTGCCCTACGGGGGCCGTACCTGGTCGGTGTACGCCGACGTCAGCGACATCCCCGGCACCTTCGACGCCGACTGGGCGGGCGGCTCGTTCCGGTTCCGCGGGCTGTCCGGGGCGCTCGGCAGGGCGGCCGTCGCCGTCACCAACCACGCCGGGGCGCTCGCGCCGACCGGCTCCCACATCGCCGTGCACTACCGCCAGTCCACCGGTGACCTGGACGCCGGCGCACAGGTCAGCGACGTCACCAGCGTCCAATACGCCCACACCGACCGGGACTTCACGGTCACCGCGAAGGTCGCCTCGCAGACCGTGGCCCTCGACGGCGACGTCGTGCTGGCCGCGGGCGGCCACGACGACGTGCGGCTGGCCGCGCTCGGCCGGCTCGGGCCGATCCCCGGCTCGCTCACCATCGCCTCGGACAACGGGAAGATCACCTACACGGCCGACCGCACCCTGGACCTGGAGGCCCAGTTGTGGCTGGGCAAGGTCGCCGCGCTCGACGGGCTCGGCGTGCACGAGTTCGCCAACGGCGTCTCGGTCGCCGACCGCCTCTGCCCGACGCCCGGTTCGGCCGGCTGCTCGGGCGCCGCCGGGCCGTTCGTCACCGCCAAGGGCGGCTGGGGCGCGGTCGGCATCATCCACCTGACCGGGCTGCCGAAGTCCGTCACCATCGACCCGGCGCACAACCAGTACGGCTTCGGCGACTACGAGCCGTCCGGCCAACTCGACCTGTACATCGCCGACTCGGCCTTCGTCCCGGCGCCGCTGACCGGCGGCAGGGTCTGGGCGACGCTGGCCGACCTGCCGGGCTCCGCCGGGTTCACCTTCGGCCCGGTGACCACCGGCGCGACCACCGAGATCAAGTACTCCTCGGACGTGGCGTCCGCCGGGCGCCTCACCCTGCGTGCGGAAGCCTACGGCGTACCGGTCTTCGGCACCGCGCGGGCGCTGGCCGTCGCCGATCCCATCCCGGGCTCGATGGACATCACCGCGTCCATCGCCGACGACAGCGACGTCAAGGTCGTCAACTCCGTCCCGATCAAGGAGCTTTCGTTCACCGCGACCGGCACCTTCGACGGCAGCCCGGCCTCCGGTCTGATCGACTTCACCGGCATCCCGAAGTCGATGGAGTTCAAGGCCGGTGGTTTCCGCAGCGGTTCGGGCGAACACGCGCCGACGGTGACCTACCACGCGGACGACTCGACGCTCGGCGGCACCTTCCACGTCGAGGCCCGGCTGGCCCAGCGCTTCGGCACCTCGGCGGCCGGACTGAGCGACGCCTACGCGCACTTCGAGAAGCTCGGCAAGGCGTTCTCCGCCACCTACGTCGCCGCGCAGAAACAGGTGCAGCTCAGGTCCGTGCCGACGACCGGCCAATTCCAGCTGGGGCTCTCGGTGTTCACCGAGGACATCCCCAACCAGCCAGTGCCCACGGACGACTTGTTCTCCGTCGCGGGCGGCCTGATCACCGGCAACCTCGAAGGCCACTGGGGCGTACGGCAGAGCAACGTCTCCCTGCTGGTCAGCGCCGACGACGTCAGCGAACTCAACGTGCAGCCGGGCCGCCAGAACACCGGACTCCCGCTCGGCATCAGCCTGCCGGACTGGATGGGCCTGTTCTTCCAGGGCTTCTCCGGCACCTACGGCTCCGTCGACCTCCAGGCGTACGACGTCGACCTCAACCCGGACGTCGACATCAACTTCCGGATCGAGAAACCCGGCGTCGACCTCTTCGACCAGCGGCTCCAACTCACGCCGTCCAAGCAGCTGTTCATGCACCACTACCGGATGGACTACACGACCACCACGCCGTTCGACATCGAGGAGGCGGGCATCCCCATCGGCTGCCTCAAGCTCAACACCAAGCCCGGGGCGGACATCCCGCGCCAGGCGGACAGCCTGCACCTGGACTCGGCCGAGGGCCCGCAGATCGTGTCCATCCTCGACCCCGGCGGCCAGGTCCCGGAGTACGTGCTCAACCTGTTCGCGTACGCCACCTCGCCGTTCGCACCGATCAGCTACACCACGGACTGGAGTGCGGGCGGATGCTGACGCGACGGTGGTGCGGGCGGATGCCGAAGCTGCCCCAGGGGCCCGCCAGTTGGGCCGCCCTCGCGACGGCCGGGGCGCTGGCCTGCGCCCTGCTCACGGGCTGCTCGCAGTCCCAGGTCTACGGCTGCACGGGCGTGTCCCTGGCGGTGTCGGACGCGCACGTCGACAAGCTCACCGACGACCTCCCGCTGACCGCCACGCTCACGGCGGACGACAGGCCCGTGGCGGGCCAGAAGGTCAACTTCTGGCTGTACGGCACGGGTTCGGGGCAGCCGTCGGGGTCCGGGGTCTTCGTCGGCACGAAGACCACCGGGGCGGACGGGGTGGCCCGGCTGACCGTCGTCGGCGGCCCGGCCGGGGCCCTGACCTCGGGCACCACGCCCACGGGCTTCGGCGCGGAGAAGCCGCAGCGCAAGGACTACTGCGGCGCGAACGCCAAGGCCGAACTCCGCTGCGGCAGCGGGAGTTCGGGCATGTGCCCCGCCGTGCGCCTGACGATCCCCTGATCGGACCGGCACACGGCGGTCGGCACCTGCCGGCCTCAAGTGGGCTGGGTGACGCCCAAGGACGCCTCGGGTGACGCGGGGCAGCTCGGACCCGGGCTGCCCTCAGCCCCGCCCCACCGGCTCCCGCACCACCACGACCGACCCGGGCGCGAGAACGACCCGGCCACCCTCCACCGGCTTGCCCGTCAGCAACTCCACGGCATCCGGCCCGACTTCGACCTCGGCACCGTTCCCGCCGTGGTCGATCAGGAAGAGGTAGTCGGCCTCGGCACCGCGCCGCAGCACCGCTTCCACCCCCGCGGGGACGGCACGGACCGGCTCGACGCCCGCCTCCCCGGCGATCCGGCCGAGCAGCGCGCCCAGCGTCTCCGGGTCCGGCCGGGTGGCCAAGTACCAGGCGGTGCCGGTGCCGTGGGCGTTGCGCGTGACGGCCGGCACACCCGCCAGCGGGCCTTCGCCGTACGAGGTCACCGCCTCGGCGCCCGCGAGCCGTACCCGCTCGGACCACAGCGTCGCCGTACCGCCCTCGCTCAGGGCCAGCGGCTCGCCCGGCAGCAGCGGGAAGAGTTCGTCCGTGCGGACGCCGAGCGCGTCCCGGAAGGCTCCGGGGTAACCGCCCAGCCGTACATGGCAGTTCTCGTCCACCGCGCCGCTGTGGAAGCCGACCGCGAGGGTGCCGCCGCGTTCGGCGAAGCCCGTCAGGTTGGCGGCGCCTGCGTCGTCGACCAGGTAGAGGCTGGGCGCCAGGACCAGGCGGTACGCCGACAGGTCGGCGTCCGGGCGGACGAAGTCGACCGCGATGCCCGCGCGCCACAACGGCTCGTACCAGGACCGGACTTGGTCCAGGTAGCGGACCTCTTCGCTGGGCTGGGAGGGCAGTTCGAGCGCCCAGCGGGCGTCCCAGTCCCAGACGACGGCGACCTGGGCGGCGGCCGTACTGCCGCGCACCTCGGCCAGCGCCTTCAGGTCCGCGCCCAACGCGACCACGTCACGCCAGATCTGGCTGTCCGTGCCCGCGTGCGGCAGCATCGCCGAGTGCCACTGTTCGGCGCCCGCCCTGGCCGCCCGCCACTGGAAGTAGGCGATGCCGTCCGCGCCGTGCGCCACGTGCGCGAGCGCGTTGCGGCGCAACTCCCCAGGGTTCTTGGCCCGGTTGACGGGCTGCCAGTTGACCGCGCCGGTCGAGTGCTCCATCAGCAGCCACGGCCGGCCGCCCGCCAGCGAGCGCACCAGGTCGCCGCTGAGCGCGATGTCGATCTCCGACTGGGGGTCGGTGGAGCGGAGGTAGTGGTCGTTGGAGACGACGTCCAACTCCGGTGCCCAGCGCCAGTAGTCGAGCGCGTCGAAGTTGTACATCACCATGAAGTTGGTGGTCGCGGGGGTCTCCGGGGCCGCCTCCAGCAGCACCGCGCGCTCCGCCCTGCACAGCGACAGCAGGGCGTCGCTGGAGAAGCGGCGCCAGTCCAGCTGGTGGGTCGGGTTGGGTACGGCGCCGGTGCGGCGCGGCGGGAGGATCTCCTCCCAGTCGTAGTACCACTGGCTCCAGAACGTGGTGCCCCAGGCGTGGTTGAGCGCCGCCAGGTCGTCGTACCTGGTGCGCAGCCACACCCGGAACGCCGCCGCGCTGGTGTCGCAGTAGCACGTCGGGTTGTGGCAGCCGTACTCGTTGTGGACGTGCCACATGCGCACGGCCGGGTGGTCCGCGTAGCGTTCCGCCAGCGCGCCCGCGATGCGCAGGGCCGCTTCCCGGTACGCGGGGCTGCTCGGGCAGAAGGTCTGGCGGCTGCCGTAGGAGAGGGTGCGGCCGTCGAAGTCGACGGGCAGCGCCTCCGGGTGCGCGCGGAAGAACCAGGCCGGGGGCGCCGCCGTCGGGGTGGCCAGGTCGGCGGCGATGCCGTTCTCGTGCAGCAGGTCCAGGATGCGGTCCATGCGGCCGAAGTCGTAGACGCCTTCGGCCGGTTCGAGCAGCGCCCAGGAGAAGATGCCGACGCTGACCAGGTTCACCCCGGCCTCGCGCATCAGGCGCACGTCCTCGGCCCACACCTCCTCGGGCCACTGCTCGGGGTTGTAGTCGCCGCCGTAGGCGAGCCCCTCGATCGACAGTGTGCGGCTCATCGGTCAACTCCCGTCAGCAGGCGGCGCGTTGTGTCCACGCCCCACAGGTCGAGCGACAACAGGCGGTCACTGGAGGCCATCAGGCCGCCGGTGGCCTCGACGTGCGCGGCCCACCGTTCGCGGGTCTCCACGGCGGGGCGGGCCATCAGGCAGTCGGGGTCGTTGACCCAGAGCCGGCCGTGCTGCCACTGGCGGGCCGCGCCGGTGAACTCGGCCGGGTCCTGGCCGGGTTGGGAGTAGTCGTCCGCCTCGGGACGGCGGTGCGGGGCCGTGTCCGGGCTGACCCGCATCGCGTCGAACAGGCCGATGGACGGCAGGATGGGCGCCCCGCAGCCGAGCAGGTAGGCGTCCTCGCCGATCGCGGCCCGGATCAGCCCGACGCCCTCGCGGTACGCCGTCAGGGCATCAACTTCCTTGTGGCGTACGCCGTCCAGGGCGCCCGCGTACAGGAAGTCGGCCTTGAAGTAGTCGTAGCCCTCGGCACGCAGGGTGGCGTACACCTCGGTGAGGTAGGCCGCCGCCTCGGGGTGCGTGGTGTCCAGGACGTACAGGTCGCGGTCCCAGTTGTGACCGCCGTGGGTGAAGCCGCCGTCCGCGTCGCGCACCAGCAACTCGGGCCGCTGGGTGGCCAGTTCGCTCGCCGGGTCGACGAGGAAGGGGGCCGTCCAGATGCCCGCCCGGCGGCCCCGCGCGCGGATCGCGTCGGCGATGCCGGCCCGGGAGCGGAAGCGGCCGGAGAGGACGAGCCAGTCGCCGAGCGCCCGCTGGTAGCCGTCGTCGATCTGGACGACGTCGATGGGCAGGTCGAGGGTGTCCATCGCACGGAGGTTCTCGTGGATGTCGTCCTCGGTGACCTCGGTGAAGTACTCGTACCAGGAGCACCAGACGGTGGGCGCGGGCCGCGGCGCCGGGAGGGCCAGGCCCTCGGCCCAGTCCGCCAGCACCTGCTGGACGGTGGCGCCCGTCAGCTCCTTCACCGTGCCGTCGGCACTGACTTCGGCGGTCCCGTCCCGCACGACGAGGCGGATGGACGGGACCTCGTGCGTCGGGTTGACGGCCGCCCACAGCCTGACCGGGGAGCCGTCGCCGGGGTCGAGCGCGAGCAGGCCCTCGCCCTGGAAGGTCCCGGCGGGGACGTCGACTCCCGGGCGGTAGCAGCCCAGTGCCCGGTTGCCGCTGGTCGGGCGGTACGGCCGCGCGCCGGGCGCATACGCGCCGCTGGGGCTCCAGGACTGCCAACCCTCCTCGTGGACACGGGCGTTGACGGGGTCCACGGGCACGGCGGCGAGCGGAGTGAAGGGGTGGTGCACGGTGATCTCTTTCAGGTGGTGCAAGTGGTGCCGGGGCGACCCCGGTTGGGCTCGGGGTGTGCCCTTGTCGGACTCGCGACCCCGGGGTCGGCCCTTGAACGAACGCTCGGCCCCGGGATCAGCCCTTGTTGGCGCCGAGGGTCAGACCGCTCACGAACTGGCGCTGGAGGACGAAGTACACGATCAGCGTCGGGATCGCGGTCAGCAGCGCGCCCGCGGCGACCAGGTTGGAGTCGGTGAAGTACTGGCCGGAGAGGTTGTTGAGGGCCGAGGTGATCGGCATGTTCTCACCGGTGGAGATCAGTACGAGCGCCCAGAAGAAGTCGTTGTAGATCCAGATGGACAGCAGCGTGGCCAGGGCGGCCATCGCGGGCTTGCACAGCGGCAGCACGATCTGCCAGTACAGCCGCCACACGGAGGCGCCGTCGACCAGCGCGGCCTCGGTCAGCTCGTGCGGCAGCGAGCGCATGTAGTTGCTCAGCACGAAGGCGCAGAAGCCCGACTGGAACGCCACGTGGATGAGGACGAGACCGAGCGCGGAGTCGTACAGCTTGCCGCTGGCGGTGATGCCGGGCAGGTCCACGAGCAGGTACATGCGGTACAGCGGGGTGATGATGACCTGCTGCGGGAGCAGGTTTCCGGCCGTGAAGAGCAGCAGCAGCGACAGGTTGATGCGGAAGTCGAAGCGGCTGACGTAGAAGGCCACGCACGACGACAGGAACAGCGTCAGCAGCACTGCGGGAACCGCGATGACCAGCGTGTTCCCGAAGTAGTGGATCATGTCCGACTGCTCGTAGGCGTTCTTGAAGTTGTCGAGCGTGAGCTTGCTGGGCCAGGAGACGTACCCCTTCTCGCTGGTCTCGGCGTACGGGCGCAGGGCCGCGTACACCGCCCACAGCAGCGGCGCGAGCCAGGCGAGCGAGGTGACGACGAGGAAGACGTGCAACAGGACCCGGGCGGGCCGGACGGGGGTGCGCTCCTTGGGCTCCTTGAGGGGAGCGCTCGTCGCGATGGTTGACGTGCTCACGCGCGCCGCTCCTTCCGGAACGTGGACACCAGGTAGGGGATGATCACGATCAGCGAGATCACCAGCAGGACGACGGCGATGGCCGACCCGTACCCGATGCGGCTGGATTCGCCGATGATGTTGTTGGTGACCAGGATCGACAGCAACTCGGTGCCCTGGGCGCCCTTGTTGAAGACGTAGACGAGGTCGAAGGCGCGCAGGGCCTCGATGATCGTGACGACCAGGACGACGGTGTTGGTCGGGCGCAGCGTCGGGAAGATGACGTTCTTGAACGTCTGCCACTCGTTGGCGCCGTCCAGTGCGGACGCCTCGCGCAGCGACGGGTCGACGCCCTTGAGGCCGGCCAGGTAGAGGATCATCATGTAACCGGCGTGGCGCCAGGACGCGGCGACCAGGATCGCCCAGAGGTTGAGGTCCGGGTTGCCGATCCAGTCGATGTAGTGGCCGGGCTTGTTGGCGCCGATGACGCTGTTGATCAGGCCCGTGTCCGGGTTGTACACCAGCTGCCAGACGAAGCCGATGACCGCGAGGGACATGACGACCGGCAGGAAGAACGCGGTCTGGTAGACGCGGCTGAAGCGGATGTTCTTGTCCAGCTGGACGGCCAGGAACAGGCCGAACGGCGTCGGCAGCGCGATGAGCACCACGAACCAGATGATGTTGTGCTCGACCGCGGGCCAGAACTGCGGGTTGTTGGTGAACAGTTCCCGGAAGTTGTCGAGCCCGACCCACTTGATGGAGTCGAAGCCGATGCCGTCCCAGGTGGTGAAGGCGAGCGCGATCGAGGCGAGCGCGGTCACCCACACGAGGAGGACGTGCAGGATCGTCGGCAGGCCCGCCATCAGGGAGAGCGTGATCCGGTCGCGGCGGGTGAGCAGCCGCCGGTGTCCCTGGGGGATCCGCTTGCCGGCGGCCGTCTTGGTGGGGGCGGCGCCCGGAGGCGGCGCGTCGGCCGCCTCCGGGATGCCCGTGGTGCTGTCAGTGGTCATGAGGAGCGACGTCCCTGAGTTCCCTGGGTTCCCTGATCAAGAAGAGGCGAAGATCGTCTTCTTCTGGCGTTCGATCGACGAGAGCAGGCTGTCGATGCCGCTGGGGTTCTGCACGAACTTCTGCAGCGCGGGCTGCATCACCGTTGAGGTGAAGTCCGGGCGCGAGTCGCGGTCCATGAACTGGGTGAGGCTCTTGGCGTTGCTGATCATGTCGTACGCCTTCTTCTGCAAGTCGGTGTACGCGGCCGTCGACGCCTTGGTGGAGGCCGCGACGACGCTGGGGTCCGACTTGAGGTAGATCTCCTCGGCGGCCGGGGCACCCAGGTACTCCAGCAGCTTGACGGCGCCCGCCTTGTTCTTCGGCGACTTGCTGAGCATGAAGCCGTCGGTGGGGGCCTCGACGGTGTCCTGCCCGTACGCGGAGTCGATCTCCGGGAAGGCGAAGAAGTCGAGGTCGGCCAGGGCGGTCTTGTCGGTGAACTGCTGGGCCACGAAGGTGCCCATCAGGTACATGCCCGCCTTCTTCGACGCCAGCGTCTGCGCGGCGTCCTGCCAGGTGCGGCCCAGGGAGCCGTCCTGGTGGTACGGCAGGAGCTCGGCCCAGGTGTCGAAGACCGTGCGGACGCGCTTGTCGGTCCACTCCGCCTTGCCCGCCATCAGGTCGACGTGGAAGTCGTAGCCGTTGGTGCGGAAGTTGATCTGGTCGAAGGTGCCGAGCGCGGGCCAGGCGTCCTTGTCGCCGAAGGCGATCGGGACCAGGTTGTCCTTCTTCATCTGCTTGCAGAGGGCGACGAGCTGGTCCCAGGTGGTGGGGACCTCGTAGCCGTACTGCTTGAAGACGCTCTTGCGGTAGAACACCGCCCACGGGTACGTGTACAGCGGCACGAAGTAGTACTTGCCGTCCTCGCCCTTGCTGAGCTTCTTCATCGCGTCGGGGAAGTTGTCCCCGATCTTCGCCCACACGTCGTCGATCGGCGTGGCGAGGCCCTTGGCCGCGAAGAACTGCATGCGGTACCCGGCGAACCAGGTGAACACGTCGTCCGGCGTGCCCTGGAGGTAGGAGTTGATCTGCTCCTGGAAGGTGTTCGAGTCCTTGGTGTTCACGTCGACCGTGATCCCGGACTCCTTCTTGAACGCCGCGTAGATGTCGGCGAACGCCTTCTTCGGCACCGGGTCGGACGCCTTGGACCCCAGGGTGACGGTCTTCGGGTCGCTGGAGGTGCCGCTGCCGCCGCAGGCGCTCAGCAGCGGGATGCCGGCGCCGAGCGCAGCGGCCCCGCCGATGCCGCGCAGGACGCTGCGACGGCTGGGGACGGGGCGGGAAGGACCGGAGGGTGTGACATGCATGACGGCTCCTGGGGACAGGTTCGGCCAACGGTGGGCCGGAGGGAAGCCGGTCGTAACCGACCAGAAACCAACGTGACCGAACACGGTGGCGCAATAACACTCGTATGTCGCGTCATGCGTCAATAGCTGACCGGCGCGGTTGTCGAAACGTAATCGACATCACCGCGGGTCACATCCGCAACATCCATGAGCGATGGACAGGTGGCGCACAGGGGTACGCCGGGTTTCTTGGCCATGACCTGCGGAAACGTTCTGTGAACGATCCCAGTCGGCGCCCCTTCGAAACGCCCCGAAACCCGTTGGTACTCGCCAGTACCCGTTGCTGCCCGTGAGCGACCTCCGTACGCCGTTGGGGTGGATTTTGGGGTGGTTTTGGGGTGCCGGGGGTGGAGGAGATCCTCTCGGAACGGCCCGCACGGCCGCTTCCGGGTGCCGTCACGCGGAGCCGCGCAGCAGCCGGAGGCGGCGGCCCCGGTGGCCGCGGGCGAGCCGGCCGGTGGTGCCGGCGGCCCGGCCGTCCACCTGGATCCAGATCCGCACCTCCGTGCCACCGAGCACCGAGGAGCCGATCCTGACGTCCCCGCCCGTCGTCTCCGCGAGCCGCCGCACGATGTCCAGCCCCAGCCCCGTCGACCCCGCCGTACCCGACCCCCGCCCCCGGGCCAGCGCCGCCTCCGGGTCCAGGATCCCCGGGCCCGCGTCCGACACCAGCACGATCACCGCGTCCTCCCCGTTATGCACGTCCACCGCGAAGGCCGTGCCCTCCGGCGTGTGCCGGAAGACGTTGCCGAGCAGCGCGTCCAGGGCGGCGGCCAGGTCGGCGCGGGCCACCGGTATCCGCACCGGGCGGTCCACGCCCGCGACCTGCACCCGGCGGTCCTCGTCCTCGGCCAGCGCCGACCAGAAGGCCATCCGCTCCCGCACCACCTCCGCCGCGTCGCACCCGGCGCCCGGCCCCGGCGCGGCGGTCTGCGGCCGTGCCTCCCGCGCCGTCCGGATGATGGTGTCGACCTCCCGCTCCAACTGCGCCACCGCCGCCCGTGTCTGCTCGGCCGCGGGACCCTCGCCGAGCGAGGCCGCGTTCAGCCGCAGCACGGTCAGCGGGGTGCGCAGCCGGTGCGAGAGATCGGCCGCCAGTTCCCGTTCGTTCGCCATCAGTCGGACCACCTGGTCGGCCATGGAGTTGAACGCCACCGCCGCCAGCCGCAGTTCGGCCGGTCCCTCCTCCGGCACCCGTACGCCCAGTTTTCCCTCCCCCAGCTCCCGCGCGCCCCGCACCAGCCGCCGCGCGGGCCGCACCATCCGTACCCCGAGCCGGTCGGCCACCGCGACCGAGCCGACGACCAGGGCGAGTCCGACGGCCGCGAGCACCGCCCAGGCCGTGCCGACCCCGTGCCGCACCTCGGCGTCGGGCACGTACACCTCCACCACGGCAATCGCCCCGGAGCCCAGCGCCACGGGCGACAGCAGCGCGGACCCGCCCGGCACCGCGCTGGTGGAGGCCCGGCCGAGCCTGCGCACGGCGGCGATGTCGGCGTCGGCGGCCCGGCGCCGCCCCAGCTCGACCGCCCGGGTGCCCTTCCCCTTCGGTATGTGCACGGCCATGCCGTCGTCCGCACCGGCGGCCGCCACGACCCGTTCGAGCTGGTCCCGGCCGGTGGTGATGGACAGGGCGGGGGCGACCGCGGCGGCCTGGCGCTCGGCGTTGGAGAAGGCCCGGTCGCGCGCCATCTCCTTGATGACCAGGCCGAGCGGCACCGCGAAGGCGACCACCACCATCGTCGTCACCGCCACGCACACCTTGACCAGCGCCCACCTCATGGCGACGGCTCCGACGGCGGTGGTTCCGTCCCCGGCTGTGACGGCGGCGGTGGCAGTGGTGATGGCGGTGGCTCCAGCTTCACGCCGACGCCGCGCAGGGTGTGCAGATAGCGGGGGCTGGCCGCCGTCTCGCCCAACTTCCGCCGCAGCCACGACAGATGGACGTCGATGGTCTGGTCGTCGCCGTACGCAAGCTGCCACACCTCGGAGAGGAGTTCCTTGCGCGGTACGACCACGCCGGGCCGTCCGGCGAGGAAGGCCAGCAGGTCGAACTCCCGCCGGGTGAGGTCGAGTCGGGCGCCGTCCAGCTCGGCCTGGCGGCGCAGCGGGTCGATGACCAGCCCGCCGACCCGGATCACCTCGACCCCCGGTCCGTCCCCCGCCGTGCCCCGGGCCCGGCGCAGCACCGCCGCTATCCGCGCGGAGAGGTGCTCGGCCGAGAACGGCTTGGTCAGGTAGTCGTCCGCGCCCGCGTTCAACAGCCGTACGACCTCCCCCTCGTCGTCGCGCGCGGTGGCCACGATCACCGGTACGTCGGTGATCCCGCGCAGCATCTTCAGCGCCTCGGAGCCGTCCAGGTCCGGCAGCCCGAGGTCGAGCACCACGACGTCGAAGGCGAAGTGGGCCACCTCGCGCAGCGCCTCCAACGCGGTGCCGACGCTGCGCACCGCGTGCGCGGCCCCCGTCAGCTGCCGGATGAGGGCCGACCGTACGAACTGGTCGTCTTCGACCACGAGTACTCGTGCCATGCGCCGAAAGTACGCCAAACGCGAGAGCCCGGCCGGGGCCTGTGGACAACTCCCGGCGGCCCGGCGGCCATTCGAGCCGATGTGCGATCGACAAGCCCTCGCTGAGCGGTCCGTGAGTCACCCGTGAGCCGCACGGGGCGCATGTGGGGGACGCGCGGTGCGATCGTGCGGCAGTATGACCGCGTCATGACCACGGTGCGGAGCGGCGTCGAAACGGCCGGAGGGGGCCGCGGGATCAGCGGGATCAGCGGAGTCGGTGGCATCCGCGGTGCCCGCGCGACCCGCGTACTCCGCGTGCTCGTCCAGCTGCTCGCGTGGTCGCTCGCCACCTGCGCGGCGGCGGCGCTGTCGTGGTGGGGCGTCCACACGGTGATGACGGGGACCGCGTACGACCCGCACCGCGCCCTGCCGGTCGTGGCGGCGTCATCGTCCGCACCGGCCGCGCCGAAGCCGACGCCCGCACGGCCGTCACCGAGCACGCCGACCGCGCCGACCGCGCCGACCGCCGAGGCGGCCCAGGCCGTCCCGTCGCCCCGGTCCAAGTCCCCTGCCCCGCACACCACTTCGACCGGCTCCCCCTCTCCCTCCCCTTCATCCAGCCGGGTCAGGGCCTACGACACCGACGGCGGGCGCGTGGTGTTCGACCTCGGCGAGACGTCCGCGACGCTGGTGTCGGCGACGCCCGCCGCCGACTGGTCGATGCAGGTGTGGAAGACGGGGACCTGGATCCGCGTGGAGTTCGCCTCCGACACGGACCACGTGTCGGTGTTCTGCACCTGGCACGACACGGCACCTCGGGTCCAGATCGAGAACTACTGATCGGGACCGGTGAACTACCGATCGGGACCGGTGAACCACTGATCGGGACCGGTGAATCGGAGGCGCGGTGAACCCTGCGCCGCCGTAATCCGGTTGATCGCCGTTCGGACCACGGCTACCGTCCCCCGCATGACGAGCCCCGAGTCGGACAGAACGGAGCCGCCGGTCGCCCGGCGGCGAGTTGGGATGCCCAACCGGTGATCAACCGGTAGCCGACCGGTAGCCGACCGGCTCTCCAACGCTCCAACTCTCGCTCCAGGCGCCCGGACACGCGCTCCGTGTGTCCCGCTCGGCCCCGGCCGCCCCAGGCCGCAGCAGGCCGACCCCGGCACGCGGATGTCCCCAACCGCGCACGCCACCCATGGAGTCGACCTCTTGCCTGCCTTCCCCCTGCGTCTGCCCCTGCCTGCCTTCGTCTACGTCCTCGGCCTCGCCGTCTTCGCGCAGGGCACCTCCGAGTTCATGCTGTCCGGGCTGGTGCCCGGCATCGCCCGCGACCTGTCCGTGCCGGTGGGCGCGGCGGCGAGTCTGACGTCCGCGTACGCCGTCGGGATGATCGTCGGCGCACCAGTGACGGCCGCGCTGAGCGCGCGCTGGCCACGGCGGCGCGCGCTGGCGGGCTTCCTGGCCGCGTTCGTCGTCGTGCATGTCGTCGGCGCGGTGACGACGGACTTCGCCGTGCTGTTCGCGACCCGGGTCGTCGCCGCGGTCGTCAACGCCGGTTTCCTCGCCGTCGCGATGTCCGTGACGACGGCTCTGGTCGCCCCGGCCCAACAGCCCCGGGCGACCGCCGTGTTGCTGTCGGGGGTGACGCTGTCCTGCGTGGCCGGTGTGCCCGCGGGAGCGCTGCTCGGTGACTGGTCGGGCTGGCGAGCGGCGTTCTGGGCGGTCGCCGTACTCTGCCTGCCCGCACTGGCGTTCGTCCTCCGCTCGGCACCCACCGACGCGTCCGGCCGTCACGACGTGTCGATCCGGCGGGAGGCACGCGCGCTGCGGTCACGGCCGCTGCGCCGGGCCCTGCTGGCGGCCACCGCGGTCAACGGAGCCACTTTCGCGACCTTCGCCTACCTCGCCGTCATCGCCACGGCCGCCGCCCGGTTGCCCGGGGCCGCGGTTCCCGGACTGCTCGCCGCGTTCGGGGCGGGCGCCTTCGCCGGGGTGACCGCGGCGGGCCGTACGGGCGACGGGCGGTTGGGGCGGGGCCTGGTCCTCGCGGGCTGCGCACTGCCCGTCGGCTGGGCGGCACTCGCCCTGACGGGCACGCACGCGATCCCGCTGTTCGTCCTGGCCGTCGTCCAGGGCGGCCTGTCGTTCGGCATCGGCTCGGCGCTCGTCAGCCGTGTGCTGCGCCTCGCGCCCCAAGCACCGTCGCTGGGCGGCGCGTTCGCCACCGTCGCCCTGAACGCCGGCGCGTTCCTGGGCCCGCTGCTGGCCGCCCTCGCCACCGCGAGGACGCACGACTACCGGGACGCGGCCTGGGTCAGCACGGCCCTGGCGGTGACGGCGGCGATCACCATCGCCACGGCACGCGCGCGTAGGACAGCGGTTTAGCGACTGGCCTCAGCGGAACACCGACGGCGGCGGTGCCGGCGAGGCCACCGCCGCCGCGTCGGTGACCGGAGCGGCCCCGCCGCTGAAGTCGATCAGCGCCCGACCGTGCTCCACGCGCGCGGGATGCGGATCCGAGGCGGCCCGGCGCGTCAACTCGGCCACCGGGAGCGGCAGATCGGAGGCTACGAGGACGGCGTTGCCGAAGCGTTTGCCGCGCAGTACGGCCGCGTCGGCGATCAGCGCGGTCTCGGCGAACACGGCGGCCACGGTGGCGATCTGGCCGCGCAGATGGGCCAGGGGCGGGCCGTCGGCGAGGTTGGCGGCGTACAGGCCGCCCGGCTTCAGCGCCCGGCGCACCTCGGCGAGGAACTCCGTCGAGGTCAGGTGCGCGGGCGTCCGGGCCCCGCTGAACACGTCCGCGATGACGAGGTCCGCCCAGCCGTCGGGCACTTTGGCAAGCCCCACGCGCGCGTCGGCCGACCGCACGCGGATGCGGGCATTCGCGTCCAGCGGCAGTTCGCGGCGGACGAGCCGGACGAGGGCTTCGTCGCGTTCGACGACCTGCTGGGTGGAGCGGGGGCGGGTGGCGGCGGTGTAGCGGGCGAGGGTGAACGCGCCGCCGCCGAGGTGCACGGCGTGTACGGGACGGCCGGGCGGGGCGGTCAGGTCGATGACGTGCCCGAGGCGGCGCTGGTACTCGAAGCCGAGGTGGGCCGGGTCGTCGAGGTCGACGTGCGACTGGGGGGCGCCGTCGACGAGCAGCGTCCACGCGCGCGTGCGGTCCCGGTCGGGTATCAGCTCGGCGAGGCCGCCGTCGACCGCCTCGACGACGGCCTCGACGGCGCCCCGGGCCCGCCGCGCGCCGCCCGCCTTCCCCGCGCCCGGCCCCGGCTTCGGACCCGCCGCCCTGCCCGTCGATCTGCCCATCCGGCCATTATCGGGGCGCGACGGCGGGACGGCTCACCGACACCCGACGACGAGCCCGCGGCACCGGGCGGGGACGACCACACGCGTGTGCCCCGTTGGACAGCGACAGCCGCACGCGTGTGCCCTACTGAACGGCTACACGCGCGTGCCCTACTGGCAGTTGTCCGCCGCCTCGATCAACCGGGCCGCCTCGCCGAGGGCCGCGCGGAGCACCGCGGGGTCGGTCGCCGGTTCGGCCTGGCCGGGCGGGAGCAGCCAGTCCGAGCCCTCGACGGGCGGTTCGGGCCGGGCCAGGGCCTGGGCGGCGAGGCTCAGCCCGCGCCCGTCGGTCTCCGTGCAGGTGCTGCCGGGCACGTCCCAGGCGGCGGCCGTGCCGGGCGGCACCAGGAAGCCGAGGGTGTCGCAGCCGTCGTCGTGGAGCACGGGCCCGACGGCGTCCTCCGCGGCGCGCCGCAGGATGTCCACCGCCTCCAGGCCCTGTCGCGCCGGAACGGTCACCAGGTCGGGGGCGGCCGGCCACGGGGGCGGCACGCGCTCCGGGAAAGACGTTTCGGCGAACGGCGTCTCGGCGAACGCCCTCTCCTGGGGCGGCAAGTAGCGCGCCGCCGCCGGTACCGACGGTGCCGCCGTCGTACACCAGTCGCTGCTCTTCATCATTCCGGCCCTCCCGGCTCCTCGACGAATGAGCGGGTCGGGAGTGCGGGCGGCTCCCGGTCCGACGGGTTCAACGCCTGGGCGCGTCAAGGGCTACGGCCGAAGTGCGCCGCAAAGGATGGCAGTTCATGGCAGATCACGGATGAGATATCCGGTTTGTAGCCAAACCACGCGTGACGACACCTGTCGGGCAGGTACGTTCTTGCACCGCCGGACACAGGATCAAAAGTCGTCCCCGCGCGTGTGGGGATAGTTCGAGAGGACCCGGCCATGGCGTCGTCGACGGTGCCCCCGGAACACTCCCCCCGGCCGCCGCGGCCCAACCTCGCCTTCCGGCGGCTGCGCGGCGGACGTTCGCCGGGCGAGTTCGCGGCGGCGGTACGGCGGGCCGCGCGCGAGATCGGCGAGCGGGTGAGCTGTGACGCGCGGTACATCGGGCGGGTGGAGGCGGGCGAGATCCGCTGCCCCAACTACGCCTACGAACGGGTGTTCCTGCACATGTTCCCCGGCCGCACCCTCACGGACCTGGGCTTCGCCCCGCGCTCGGCGGTACGCGGCCGGGGCGCCCGGACGGCGAACGAACCGGACGGGACGAGCGATGTGACGAGTGAGGCCATGGGGACCCCTGAGACGGACGAGCCGCCCGAGCCGTATGAGACGCCGAACACGCACGACGAGCACGACCCGCACGACGAGCACCACCCGCACGAAAGGCACCACCCGCAGGACAAGCAAGACAAGCAAGAGTCGTACGGCACGCGCGCGTACGACGTTCCGAGCCACGAGGAGAGCGACGTGCAGCGTCGCGCATTCATGACCGGCGGCACCGCCACGGTGGCGGCCGCCTCCCTGGGCCCCTTCGGGTTCGCCCGCGCCCACCCCGCCGCGGCCGCGGGCCGCCCCGTCCACCGGGCGGGCTCGTCCGAGGCGGACACCCTCGAAGAGGCCGTACGCCGCATCCGGCTGCTCGACGACCGGCACGGCGCCGACGGCCTGTACCGGCGCGCGGCGGCGCCCCTGCGCACCGCGTACGCGCTGCTCGACGCGGGCACGACCCGGCAGTCCACCGCCGACCGGCTGTACGCGGGCGCGGGCGAACTGGCCATCTCGGTGGGCTGGTTGGCGCACGACTCGGGCCGCTTCGACGACGCCCGCTCGCACTACGCGGAGGCGCTGGCCACCGCGCGGATGTCCCAGGACGCGGGCCTGGAGGCGCACGCGTTCTGCAACACGGCGTTCCTCGCGCGCGACGCGGGCCGCCCGCGCGAGGCCGTACGGGCGGCGCAGGCGGCCCAGCGCGCGGCGCGCCCGCTCGGCTCGCACCGGCTGATGTCGCTGCTCGCGCTGCGGGAGGCGGGCGGCTGGGCGGGGCTCGCGGACCGGGCGGGCTGCGAACAGGCGCTGGCACGCGCGCAGGCGCTCTTCGAGCGGGGTCCTACGGCCGCGGACCCCGAGTGGATGTCGTTCTACGGCGAGGCCGAGCTGGCGGGCCTGGAGGCGCAGTGCTGGTCGACGCTGGGCGACTGGCGGCGGGCGGCCCGGCACGCCCACCGCGCCGCGCGGCTCCAGGACCCGCACTTCACCCGCAACATCGCGCTCTACACGGCGGAACTCGCCGACGACCTGGCCCGCGACGGCCACCCGGACGAGGCCGCGGCGGCCGGGGAGCGGGTCCTGGACCTCCTGGACGAGGTCCAGTCGTCGCGGATCCAGACGATGCTGGCGGCGACCGCGAGGGTGCTGCTGCCGCACCGCCGGGCCGCGGGGGTGTCCGGCTTCCTGGACCGGCACGCGAGCCTGCCGAGGACCGCGTGAGGGCCCGGGACGGGGCCGGTCAGCCGGGCAGGTGCCCGGTGTCGTTCCAGCTCTCCACCGCGGGCTCGCCGTACGCCCAGCCCAGCGCCGACAGCGACGTCGGGTTCAGCCGGATCTTCGCCGCGAACCCGATCGGCAGGCCCAGCCAGCGGGCTCCGATGGAGCGCAGGATGTGCCCGTGGGCGAAGATCAGGACGTCGCGGTCCTCGGCGCGCGCCCAGGACACGACCTCGTCCGCGCGCGCGGTGATCTCCTTCAGGGTCTCGCCCTCGGGGACGCCGTCGCGCCAGATCAGCCAGCCCGGCCGGTCGGCCTGGATCTCGGCCGGGGTCAGGCCCTCGTAGGCCCCGTAGTCCCACTCCATCAGCGTGTCCCACTCGGTGGCCCGGTCCCCGAAGCCGGCCAGTTCGCACGTCTCACGCGCGCGTGCCAGCGGGCTGGTGCGGACCTCGACGCCGGGCAGGCCGTCCAGGGGCGGCCGGTGGAGGCGTTCGCCGAGGAGTTTCGCGCCGCGCCGGCCCTCTTCCAGGAGCGGTATGTCCGTCCTGCCGGTGTGCTTGGAGAGCAGGGACCATTCCGTCTGGCCGTGCCGGGCCAGCAGGATGCGCGGTGCCATGGGTGGGACCTTTCGAACATGCACGAGCGGGTTGCCTGTGGTGAGAATCGAGGTGGACGGGAGCGGAGGAATTCGGAGGCGGATCCCTCCATCATCGCGCACCCTGGACAGGGGCAACCCGCCGGGCGATCTCCGCGTCTTCCAAGGGCCGAGGGCAGTCGGCGAGGGCGTACACATACGCCGTAAAGTGAAACGACAGGCCACTGACACCGCAGCGACGCGGACAGCCAGAAGGGGGAGGGAGATCGGATGCCGCAGACCGAGTCACCGGGCGTCGAGGCGGAGCAGCAGCCGCGGCCCGCACCCCGGCTGCGCTGGTGGACCGAGCTGCCGCTGATCGTGCTGGTGTACGTCTCGTACTCGGCCGGCCGGCTCCTGGTGCGGGGCGACACCTCCGCGGCCGTGGGCCACGGTCTGGACATCCTCCGTATCGAGAAGGACCTCCACCTCAACCTGGAGCACCCGCTCAACCGCCTCTTCACGCGCGAGGCGTGGCTCGGCGTTCCGGCGGACTTCTGGTACGCGTCGCTGCACTACCTGGTCACCCCCGCGATCCTGATCTGGCTCTTCCGCTCGCGCGCGGTGCACTACCGCGCGGCCCGCACCTGGCTGATGACGTCCACGTTCATGGGCCTGATCGGCTTCACCCTGCTGCCCACCTGCCCGCCCCGGCTGCTGGACGCCTCGTACGGGTTCGTGGACACGATGGCGCAGTACAGCTCGTACGGCTGGTGGGGCGGCGACGCGAGCGCCCCGCGGGGCCTGGGCGGCATGACGAACCAGTACGCGGCCATGCCGAGCCTGCACGTGGGCTGGGCGCTGTGGTGCGGGATCATGCTGTGGCGCTTCGGCGGCACCCGGCTGACCAAGGCCGCGGGCGTCGCCTATCCGCTGATCACCACGATCGTGGTCATGGGCACCGCCAACCACTACCTCCTGGACGCGGTCGCGGGCGCCGCCGTGATGGGCCTCGGGCTGCTGCTGTCGCGGCAGGTGCTGCGGGTGGCGGACCTCGGGCGGGCCCGGATCGGGGCGCGTCTCAAGGAGCGTTTCGCACCCGCCGCGGCCGTCTCCCAGGGCGCATCCGCCTCGATTGTCAGTGCCGGATGCCAGACTTCGGCGGGTGAGCGAACTCCGCGACAACACGCAACCCTCGGCCGGGCAGCGGCCGGGTCGGGTGCCGCCCCCACGGACGCGGGGGACGGCGCTCCGGCACCGGCTCGCTGACCTGCGGGGCCCGGACGTGGCCCCCAAGGCCCTCGACGCACGCGCCCTGGCCGCGCTCGCGGCGAACCCGGGCTGCCGCCGCCGCGCGCTCCTGGACGGTGCGGGGGTGGACAAGACGGCGCTGGCGTCCGCGCTGGGGGCACCGTCGGCGTTCGGCATGTCGCAGTTCGCCTTCATGCGCGGCAACGCGTTCGAGGCCCGCGTCAAGGCCGACGGCGGCGCCGAACTGCTGCGGCTGGTGCACGAGCGGCTCGACCCGGCCGCCGAACCGCCCGCCCACGCGCGCGTGCCCGACCTGACCGCCATCGGCCCCGAGGGCCGCACGGCCCGTACGGCGCTGGCGCTGCGCGAGGCCACCGAGGCGGCCGCCTGGACCCTGCTCGACCACCCGCTGCTGGCCCTGGACGTGGCGGGCTCCCCCGCCTTCCTGGAGCCGGACGCGGTGGTGGTGCACCCGGACGGCACCTGGACGGTCGTGGAGATCAAGTCGTTCCCCATGCTGGACGGCGCGGCCGACCCGGCCAAGGTGGGCGCCGCCGCCCGGCAGTCCGCGGTGTACGTCCTCGCCCTGGAGGAGGTCGCCGAACGGCTCGACCCGGCCCCGCGCGTGCACCACCGCGTCCTGCTGGTCTGCCCGAAGGACTTCACCAACCTGCCGGCCGCGTCCGCCGTCGACGTCCGCAAGCAGCGCGCGGTCACCCGGCGCCAGCTCACCCGCCTCACCCGCATCGAGGACATCGCCGACGCCCTCCCCGAGGGCACCTGTTTCGCCCCGGACCTGCCCCGCGAGGACCTGACGGCGGCCGTCGAGTCGGTCGAGGCCACCTACGCGCCCGAGTGCCTGTCGGCCTGCGAACTGGCCTTCCACTGCCGCGACCGGGCCCGCACCGAGGGCGCGGTCACCGCCCTGGGCCGCTCCCTGCGGGCGGAACTGGGCGACCTGACGACGGTGGACAGGGTCCTGGCGGCGGCCCACGGCACGACGGGCGACCCGTCCGACCCGACGATCGCGGCCCTGCGCCGGGCGGCCCGACTGCGCACGGAGGCGCTGGAGCACGCGCGCGTGGGCACGGGTACGGCCGCCGTTTCGGACTCCCAGGAGGCCGCCGCATGTCGCTGATCGCCGCCCTCGCGCGCATGGAGGCCGTCCAGGCGGGCCGTGCCCAGCCCGCCGCCACCGTGCTGCACCGGCACCTCTCCGACCGCCCGCTCGTCCTCGTCCCGCTGGCCACCGCGGGCGAGGCCGGGGCCCCGCTGGGCGCACTCGTCGGCACCGACCGGGACGCGCCGCGCCTGCTCGTCGTACCGCAGCCGCGCGACCGCGACCTGCGGTTCGCGTTCCTCGGCGAACTGGCCGACATCGTCCTGCCGTACGTCGACGAATACGCCGACGTCGTCGAGGCGGCCGAGCGCAGCGAGACCGACCCGGAGACCGGCAAGCGGGTCAAGGTCGAGGTCGACCTGTGCGCGGACGCCCCGCAGCTGATCGTGCCGAGCCGCACCGGCGTCGACTTCGTCCGGCTCCTGGGCCGTGCCATGCGCTTCCGGCGGACGGCGGAGCAGGACCCGGAGACCCCGTATCCGGCACCCCCGCGCGTGCCGCTGCTCGGGCGCTGGCTGACGCACTACGGGGAGCGCGCCCGGGTCCCCGGCTCCTGCCTGCTGCTCGCGCTCACCGACCTGCTGGCCCGGCACTGGGCGACCGGCCAGAGCAGCGTGGAGGACCAGCACCTGGGCAAGCTGCTGGCCTGGATCGACCCGCCGGAGGGCGTCTTTGGCGCCGAGGCGGCCCTGCGCGCGGAACTCGCGCGCGACGCGGCCGGACAGCTCCTCCTCCCGCCCGCCGGCCCCGCCACCGACCCGGCCTTCGACAACAAGCTGCTCTCCCCCGCCATCGACCGCTACGACCGCGCCCGCGCCCACTTCGCCGCCGCCGAGGACGGCCTGGAGGCCGACGACCGCCTCGCCGGGCTCACCGCGGCCGAGCGGGAGATCCACGCGCTCGTGGCGAGCCGCACCCGGCCCACCTGGGACGCGGTGTGGCACGGCATCGACCTGCTGCGGACGCTGCCGGAGGGCGCGCACACGCTGGAGCGGTGGACGCGCGACCGCTGGTCGTTCACCGCCCACCGGGACCGGATCACGGCCGGGGAACCGCCGCAGCCCCGCCACGACGACGCCGTCACCGCCGCGAACAAACTCGCCGCACGCGAGCGCGAACAGGCCCGCCTGGACGCCCAGGAGGCCCTGGACGACCCCCTGGTGATGGCCACCCGACGGCTCGCCGGGGAGGCGTTCGCGGGCGAGGTCACGGACGTGGTGATGGCGTACAGCGAGAGCAAGAGGCCCAGCCCCCGCCCGCTGGTGACCGTCCGTACGGACGACCGGCCGCACCTGGGTGAACGGGCCAAGGTGTACCGGTCGTTGGGCGGGAAACCGCAGGGCGCCGAGTTCGTCGGCACGGCGGGGGACGGCGGCGTCGTCCTGCGGATCGTCGACAAGATGGGGCGCGGCAAGGAGCCGGAGGCCGGGTCCGTGCCCGAGAAGGGCGACCGGCTCTGCTTCACCCTGTTCGAACACGAGCAGCGGGGCGGGGCGAAACTGCCCGACCCGGAGCAGACACCGTGGACGCACGGCGGGCCGCCGGGCGAGCCCGACGCCGTACCGCTGCCGGACCCGGTGACCGAGGAGGACGTACTGTGACCGCGTTCGCGGAACCCGCCGCGCTGGATCCCGGGGTCGCCGCGGGCCGGGCCACCGAGGCGATCCTCCACGACACCCTGCACGGCACGGACCGCGGTGTCGTCGTCGACTCCCCGCCCGGCGCGGGCAAGTCGACGCTCGTCGTGCGGGCCGCGCGCGAACTGGCCGCGGCCGGGCGGCGGTTGATGGTGATCGCGCAGACCAACGCCCAAGTCGACGACCTGGTGCTGCGGTTGGCGGAGAAGGACCCCGAACTCCCGGTGGGCCGCCTGCACAGCAGCGATCCGGACCCGTACGACAAGGCGCTCGACGACCTGGCGAACGTACGGAAGTCCACCAGGGCGGGCGACCTGGCGGGACTCGACGTCGTCATCTCGACGGCCGCGAAGTGGGCGCACGTCAAGGACGTCGAACCGTGGAGCCACGCGATCGTCGACGAGGCGTACCAGATGCGTTCGGACGCGCTGCTCGCCGTGGCGGGGCTGTTCGAGCGGGCGCTGTTCGTGGGCGATCCGGGGCAGCTGGACCCGTTCGCGATCGTCGGCGCGGAGCAGTGGGCGGGGCTGTCGTACGACCCGTCCGCGTCCGCGGTGACGACGCTGCTGGCCCACAACCCCCACCTGCCGCAGCACCGGCTGCCGGTGTCCTGGCGGCTGCCGGCATCGGCCGCCCCGCTGGTGTCGGCCGCGTTCTACCCGTTCACGCCGTTCCGCAGCGGCACGGACCACGGCGACCGGCACCTCGGCTTCGGGGTGCCCTCGGACGGCTCGGGCGTCGACCGCGTCCTGGACGAGGCGGCGGCCTCCGGCTGGGGCCTGCTGGAACTCCCCGCCCGGCACACCCCGCGCACGGACCCGGAGGCGGTGCGCGCCGTCGCCACCGTCGTACGGCGGCTGCTGGACCGGGGCGGGCTGTCGACGTCGGAGCGGTCGCCGGAGCCGGTGCCGCTGACCGCCGACCGGATCGCCGTGGGCACGGCACACCGCGACCAGGCCGCCGCGGTCCGCTCCGCGCTCTCGGAGTTGGGCGTCACGAACGTGACGGTGGACACCGCCAACCGCCTCCAGGGCATGGAGTTCGACGTGACGGTGGTGCTGCACCCGCTGTCGGGCCGCCCGGACGCGACGGCGTTCCACCTGGAGACCGGCCGCCTGTGCGTCCTGGCCTCACGCCACCGGCACGCGTGCGTGGTGGTGTGCCGCGAGGGCGTGACCGAACTGCTGGACGAACACCCGTCGACGGAGCCGGTGCAGCTGGGGGTGACCGTGAAGTTTCCGGATGGTTGGGAGGCGAATCACGCTGTGTTGGCGCATCTCGGGGAACATCGCGTGACGTGGACTCCGTGATGCGCCGGACGGAGTCCGGCACGCCGCCGGAGGCGGCCAATGAATGCAGCCCGGACGGTTGGGAGGCGAATCACGCCGTGTTGGCGCATCTCGGGGAACATCGCGTGCGGTGGGGCGCTTGAGGTAGGGGGCCGCGGCGGGAGTCGGGAGGGGGCGGTCGGGGCACGCTTTCGTCTGCGGCTTCGGCCCTCTTGCGGTGGCTTGGGACAATGGACGGTGGCCCGCTCTCACCGGGGTGGGCCGCCGTCGACGTCGTAGCACCCGGAAAGCGGTACGCGAGCGGCACCTGAGCAGCAGGAACCCGAGCGGCACCGCAGCACCGAACACCGCAGCACCCCGTAAAGCCGTAAGACCGTAGAGGAGAAGACATGGCGGAGCCCACGCCGCGTCGGAACGAACCGCGGCTACGCCCCGCGCCCCTGCTCTTCGAGCCCGCGGAAGCGGTCGCCGACCCGGAGCACTTCTTCGACCTGGAGTCGATCGACGACCCCGGCGCCCTGCTCGCCCGCGCGACGGAACTCGCGCAGGCGTTCCGCGCCGCCGCCGACCGCGCCGTCGAGTTCCAGGCGATGGCCGCGGCCCAGCTCGCGGACCCGCGCCGGTTCGACCGGCTGACCCCGGCCACCATCGCCGAACAGGCGGAGTGGACCGAGGACTACGCGAAGAAGATGGTGGAGTTCGGGCGGGATCTGCTGCGGGGGGTGGAGAGCGGGGGGCCGGAGCTGGGCTGAGGCACCTTCCGGCGTGCGGCCTCTCGTCTACGTCCACTCGTCTGCACCCGCCCGCCTGCGATCGGCGCCCGCTTCCACGGTCCGGCACCGTCTCCTGCCGCCCGGATGCCCGGTCGGCATATGCCGACCGGGCAAGATACCCCAGCACCCACCCATCCGTCCCAGTTTTCCGCAACCCACGGGAGTCGACCCCTCACAGCCGGTAGACATGTCTGCCATGAGCAGGCACCAGCAGTCGGACCAGCGCCCCCTGAACGACGTCGCCGGAGTCACCGCGGACGGAGCCGCCTGGCTCGCCTCGGCAGGAACGTATCCGCGCAGCACGCTCGCCTTCTGGGAAGAGCGCCCCACCGCCCCCGTCGTCCTCCCCTGCGGCACCGCCTTCGACGTGGTCAGCGCCCCCGCGGTCTTCGGCCGGCGGATGCTGGACCGGCTGCTGGGAGAGGGACCGGGCTCGGGCCCCGTGGCCGTCCACCGGGGCCGGACCCTGCTGTTCGCGACGCCCGGGACGGCGCGGCGGCTGCCGGCGCTGCTGGAGTGGGAGGAGTGGGGCAACCGGGGGCGCCCCCGCGACGCCTCCGCCCCGGTCGCGGCGCCGGGGCTCCCGCCGCTGCTGTGCCACGGCACGGGCGACGCGGTGACCGTACCCGCCCCCGCCCCCCCCCCCCCCCCCACCCCCCAGCCCCTCACCCACCCCCGCCCCCCACCCCGCCCGGGCCCCCACCCCCCGCCCCGGCCCCGCTTGGGCCGCGCGCCCGATACCCCGCC
>LJCV01000284.1 GCA_001298575.1 Actinobacteria bacterium OK074 | reverse complement strand
GACGGTGACGGGCAGCGAGGTGCCGTCCAGCAGGGCGGCGGTCCACGCGGTCAGCGCCGGGGCCGCGCCGAGCCCGACGTGCCGGTAGCCGGCGCCGCGCCGGCCACGACCCTAGACCCCCGTCGCCCGCCGAGCCGGGCACGGCGCTGTGCGGCGGCCCCTCGGGGTCGCGCCCGGCCACCCTGCCGATGCCCAGCCCCGCGCCACGGCTGCCGCAGCCGCCGGGCCACGCGCCGCATCCGAGAGGAAACCGCCCGCCGGTATGACGTCGACATCCCCCACCGCGGACTCCCCCACGGAGGACCGGCCCTCGCCCTCCGGCGCCGGGCCCGAGTCACCGGCGGAGCAGGGCGCGCAGACCCCGGCAGAGCAACAGAGCGCGCAGGCCACCGGAGCGACCGCCGCGCGGACCGCCGAGGCCACCGACGACCCGAACGCCGAGCAGGAAACCCGCCCCACGCGCGCGCGTGGCGCCGCCCCCGAATCGACCACCGCTCCCGGTGCACTGTTCCGGGTGCCCCGGGAGCGGTGGCAGCGGATCGCGCGCGTGGCGGGCGTGCCGTTCGCGGTGTTCGGCGGCTCCACCGTCCTGCACCTGGTGATCCTGGCCGCGATGAACCCGGCCGGCGGCGCCTCGCTCAGCGGGCGGCTGCTGGCCTGGGACAGCCAGTGGTACCTCGACATCGCCCGCCACGGGTACTCGGGCAGCTACTCCTTCACCCCGGGCGGCCCGCCCGCCGACAACACGCTCGCCTTCTTCCCGGCGTACCCGTTCCTGGTCCGCGTGGTGCACACCGTGACCGGCCTCGGGTACGACGGCGCCGCCCTCCTGACCTCGCACCTCGCCCTGCTGGCCGCCCTGGTGTGCGTGCACGCCCTGGTCGTACGGCTGTACGGCCGCCGTACCGCGGTCGCCATGACCGTGCTGGTGGCCGCCGCGCAGCCGATGGCGCTGGTCTTCCTGATGGCGTACAGCGAGTCCCTGTTCCTGGCCTTCGCCGCCGGGACCCTGCTCGCGCTGCACCGCCGCTCGTGGCTGACCGCGGGGGCGCTGGCGCTGCTCGCGGGGCTGACGCGGCCCGCCGCGGTGGCCGTGATCGCCGCGCTGGGCGTCGCCGTCCTGCTGGACGCGGTGCGCGAACGCCGCCTCGCCCCTCACCCGACGGCCGCGCTCGCGCTGGCCTGCTGCGGGACGCCCGCCTATCTGCTGTGGGTGGGCGTGCACACCGGCCGGATGGACGCCTGGTTCGCCATCCAGGAGGCGGGCTGGGGCACGCACTGGGACAACGGCGGCTCGTTCTTCGACTTCCTCGGCCAGACCCTCGCGCACGGCGACGGCTGGATCCCGGTCAGCACCGCCCTGCTGCTCCTGGCGGTCCTCGCCTGCACGGCCTTCGCCTGGTGGGACGGCGTCTGGCCGCCCCTGCTGGTCTACGGCACCGTCGTCACCGTACTGACGTTCGGGCAGAGCAACTACTACCACTCCAAGCTGCGGCTGCTGATCCCCGCGCTGGTCTTCCTGCTGCCCCTGGCCCGCGCGCTCGCCCGCGCACGCACGCGTGCCGCCGCCGTCGCCCTGGCCGCCGCCTCCCTCTTCGGCTGCTGGTTCGGCGCCTACATGCTCACCGTCTGGCCCTACGCCATCTGAAACCACCCCTCAAAAGACGTCAGCACCAAGACCGCCACCATCCCGAAACCGTCACTCCCCCGGAAAGAGAACAACAGAATGCTTTCGCCGCAGGCCCAGAGCATCGGCATGTGGATCCTCGTCATCGTCATCAACGTGGCGGGCATCTGCGCGGGCATCGTCTGGGGCTGGACGGCCTTCGCCAGCTTCCTGATACCGGGGATCGGTTCCGCGGTGGGGGCCGCGCTGGTCAGCTACGGGGCCCGGCGCTGAGCCGAGGGGCACCCCCGCGTGGGCCACTCACCTGAGCGGCCCACGTAACGATCCGATGTCGGCCACCCGTGCACCTCTTGCGTAACACCCATGTAATCGATTCCAATCCTTCATGTAGTGCATGTAATCGATTCCACGGGCTCACAAGGAGGTGGTCCGGAGATGGCGAGCATCAAGGACGTCGCCGCCAAGGCGGGCGTGTCCGTCGCCACCGTGTCGCGGGTGCTGAACGACCATCCGTCGGTCAGCGTGGACGCACGCGCGCGTGTCGCCGCCGCCGTCCAGGCGCTGGGCTACCGGCCGAACGCCGTCGCCCGCTCCCTGCGCACCGACCAGACGCGCACCCTGGGTTTGGTCATCAGCGACGTGCTGAACCCCTACTTCACCGAGCTGGCCCGCTCCGTCGAGGAGGAGGCCCGCGCGCTCGGCTACAGCGTGATCATCGGCAACGCCGACGAGCGGCCCGACCTCCAGGACCACCACGTACGGACCCTGCTCGACCGCCGTATCGACGGGCTGCTGGTGTCGCCCACCGACGGCGGCTCCCCGCTGATGCTGGACGCCGCGCACGCGGGCACCCCGATGGTCTTCGTGGACCGCTGGATACCGGGCGTGGACGTGCCGGTGGTGCGCTCGGACGGGCGCGCGGCCGTACGGGCCCTCGTCGCCCATCTGCACGGGCTCGGGCACCGGCGGCTGGCGATCATCGCGGGGCCCGCGGCGACCACGACCGGCCGGGAGCGCGTGGACGCCTTCCGGGAGGCGCTCGGGGCGTACGGGCTCGGGCTGCCGGACGCGTACATCGGCCAGGGCGACTTCCAGGCCGAGAGCGGGCGCCGGGCCACCGAGGGGTTCCTCGACCTCGCCGAGCCGCCCGAGGTCGTGTTCGCGGCGGACAACCTGATGGCGCTGGGCGCGCTGGACGCGATCCGCGCGCGCGGGCTGCGGGTGCCGGACGACATCGCGCTGGCCGCGTTCGACGACATCCGCTGGTTCGTGCACACCGATCCGCCGATCACCGCGATCGCCCAGTCGACCGGCGAGCTGGGCCGGGCGGCCGTACGGGCGCTGGTCGACCGCATCGAGGGGCGGCGGGCGTCCTCCGTCACGCTGCCCGCGCGGCTGGTCGTGCGGCGGTCGTGCGGTGAACCACCGAGTCCACCGAGTCCCTCAAGTCCCCCTGGAACAAGCCCCGTTGGAGCCCCCTCCCCCGTACGAAGGAGTACGTCGTGAGCAACCCGGACGAGTTGCTGCGTCTCGAAGGCATCCGCAAGACCTTTCCCGGCGTGGTCGCGCTCGACGGCGTCGACTTCGCGCTGCGCCGCGGTGAGGTGCACGTGCTGCTCGGCGAGAACGGCGCGGGCAAGAGCACGCTGATCAAGATGCTGTCGGGCGCCTACCACCCGGACGAGGGCCGCGTCCTGGTCGACGGCGAGGAGGTGCACATCCGTGACGCGCAGGACGCCGAGCGGTACGGCATCGCCACGATCTACCAGGAGTTCAACCTCGTTCCCGACCTGACCGTGGCCGAGAACATCTTCCTGGGACGGCAGCCGCGCCGCTACGGGATGGTAGACCGCAGGGCGATGGAAGCCGCCGCGGCCGTGCTGCTTGAACGCGTGGGTGTGGCGGTCTCGCCGCGGACCCGGGTGCGTGAACTGGGCATCGCCCGGCTCCAGATGGTCGAGATCGCCAAGGCGCTGAGCCTCGACACGCGGGTCCTGATCATGGACGAGCCGACCGCCGTGCTGACCTCGGAGGAGGTCGACAAACTCTTCGCGATCGTACGGAAGTTGCGCGAGGACGGCGTCGGAATCGTCTTCATCACCCACCACTTGGAGGAGATCGCCGCCCTCGGCGACCGCGTCACGGTGATCCGGGACGGGCGCAGCGTGGGCGAAGTCCCCGCCACCACGGCCGAGGACGAACTCGTCCGGCTGATGGTGGGGCGGTCCATCGACCAGCAGTACCCGCGCGCCAGGCCCGAACAGGCCGACGGCGGCGGCGCGTTGCTCACGGTCGAGGGGCTGACCCGGGACGGCGTCTTCCGCGACGTGTCGTTCGAGGTGCGCGCCGGTGAGGTGGTCGGCATCGCCGGCCTCGTCGGCGCCGGCCGGACGGAGGTGGTGCGGGCGGTGTTCGGCGCGGATCCCTACGACGCCGGGACCGTGGCCGTCGCGGGCACGGCCGTGCCCCGGCACGACGTCAACGCGGCGATGGGCGCGGGCATCGGGCTCGTGCCCGAGGACCGCAAGGGCCAGGGGCTGGTGCTGGACGCGTCCGTCGAGGAGAACCTCGGCCTTGTCACCCTGCGGTCGGCGACCCGGGGCGGCCTCGTGGACCTCAAGGGGCAGCGGACGGCCGCGGCCAAGGTGGCCGAGCAACTCAAGGTCCGCATGGCCGGGTTGGGGCAGCACGTGCGCACGCTGTCCGGCGGCAACCAGCAGAAGGTCGTCATCGGCAAGTGGCTGCTGGCCGACACCAAGGTGCTCATCCTCGACGAGCCGACGCGCGGCATCGACGTCGGCGCGAAGGTCGAGATCTACCAGCTGATCAACGAGTTGACCGCCGCGGGCGCCGCCGTCCTGATGATCTCCAGCGATCTGCCCGAGGTGCTCGGTATGAGCGACCGGGTGCTGGTGATGGCCCAGGGCCGGATCGCCGGTGAACTCTCCGCCGCCGAGGCCACCCAGGACGCCGTGATGGCGCTCGCGGTGAGCGCGCCCACCGGTGCGTCCGCCGCCGATGCCGCAACTCTCCTGTCCAACAACGAAGTTGACAACGAAACCGAAGTGGAGGCCGGTCGTGGCCGCTGAAACGCTCAAGAGCACTACGGGCGCGGGTGGCGCCGCGGCGGTGCGCAGACTGCTGCTGGACAACGGGGCGTTGACCGCGCTCATCGTCCTCGTCGTCGCGCTGTCGGCGCTGTCCGGGGACTTCCTGACCGCCGACAACCTGCGCAACATCGGTGTGCAGGCGGCCGTTACGGCGATCCTCGCCTTCGGCGTGACGTTCGTGATCATCTCGGCGGGCATCGACCTGTCGGTCGGCTCGGTGGCCGCGCTGTCCGCGACCGTGCTGGCCTGGGGCGCGACCCAGCAGGGCATCCCGGTCGTGATCGCGGTGGTGATGGCCGTCGCCACCGGTATCGCGTGCGGTCTGGTCAACGGTTTCCTGATCTCGTACGGCAAACTCCCGCCGTTCATCGCGACGTTGGCGATGCTGTCGGTGGGCCGCGGGCTCTCGCTGGTCATCTCGCAGGGTTCGCCGATCGCCTTCCCCAGCTCGATCTCGCACCTCGGTGACACGCTCGGCGGCTGGCTGCCGGTGCCCGTGCTGGTGATGGCCGTGGTGGGACTGGCCACCGCGTTCGTGCTGGGCCGGACGTACATCGGACGGTCGATGTACGCGATCGGCGGCAACGAGGAGGCCGCGCGCCTTTCGGGGCTGCGGGTGAAGAAGCAGAAGCTCGCGATCTACGCGCTGTCGGGCCTGTTCGCCGCCGCCGCGGGCATCGTGCTCGCCGCCCGGCTGTCCTCGGCGCAGCCGCAGGCCGCCGACGGCTACGAGCTGGACGCTATCGCCGCGGTCGTCATCGGCGGGGCCTCGCTTGCGGGCGGCACGGGTAAGGCGTCCGGGACGCTGATCGGCGCGCTGATCCTCGCGGTGCTGCGCAACGGCCTCAATCTCCTTTCCGTGTCCGCCTTTTGGCAGCAGGTCGTGATCGGTGTCGTGATCGCGCTGGCGGTCCTCCTGGACACCCTGCGGCGCAAGGCCGGGGCGACGCCGACGGTCCTGGGGGCGCCCGGCGGCCGGGGCAGGCAGGCCGGTACGTACGCGCTGGCCGCCGTGGTGACCGTGGCGATCGTCGGCGCGACCAGCTTCCTGCACGGCGGATCCTCGTCCTCCACCCCGAAGTTCGGGCTCGCCGTCTCCACCCTCAACAACCCGTTCTACGTCCAGCTCCGGGCGGGCGCGCAGGCGGAGGCGAAGAAGCTGGGCGTCGACCTGACCGTCACGGACGCGCAGAACGACGCCTCGCAGCAGGCCAACCAGATGCAGAACTTCACCAGTTCGAACCTGGACGCGATCATCGTCAACGCGGTGGACTCGGACGCGGCGGGCCCGAGCGTGGCCGCCGCCGACAAGGCGAAGATCCCGGTGATCGCGGTCGACCGCACGGTCAACAAGGCGTCCGTGGACACGCTGGTGGCCTCCGACAACGTCAAGGGCGGTGAACTCTCGGCGCGGACCCTCGCCGAGAAGCTCGGCGGCTCGGGCAAGATCGTCATCCTCCAGGGCACGGCGGGCACTTCGGCCGCCCGGGAGCGCGCCCAGGGCTTCGCCGCCGGGCTGAAGGCGTACCCGGGCATCGAGGTCGTGGCCCAGCAGCCCGCCGACTTCGACCGCACCAAGGGGCTCGACGTGATGTCGAACCTGCTCCAGGCCCACTCGGACGTCAAGGGTGTGCTCGCGGCGAACGACGAGATGGCCCTCGGCGCGGTCAAGGCCCTTGGTTCCAAGGCGGGTTCGTCGGTCTCGGTGATCGGCTTCGACGGCACCCCCGACGGCCTGACGGCGGTCAAGAACGGCTCGATGTACGCGTCGGTCGCCCAACAGCCCACCAAACTCGGCGAGATCGCGGTCGACAACGCGCTCAAGGCGTACGACGGCAAGAAGGTCCCGCAGACGATCAAGGTGCCGGTGAAGGTGGTCACGAAGGAGAACGTGGCCGGCTTCAGCGGCTGACCGGACCGGCAACACGGCGGTACGGGTGACCCGTTGGGCAACGGCCTCGGGTCACCCGTGCCGTCGTACCGCCGCCCCCGCCGTACCAACCCACCTGTGTACTCACCTGTGTAGGGAGCAAGTTCATGTACGACTACGACCTCCTGGTCGTCGGATCGGCCAACGCCGACCTGGTGATCGGGGTCGACCGGCGGCCCGCGGCCGGGGAGACCGTGCTCGGCTCCGACCTGGTCGTCCACCCCGGCGGCAAGGGCGCCAACCAGGCCGTCGCCGCCGCCCGCCTCGGCGCCCGTACGGCCCTGCTGGCACGGGTCGGCGACGACGGCCACGGCCGGCTGCTGCTCGACTCGCAGCGGCGGGCCGGGGTGGACACCGCGGGCGTGCTGACCGGCGGCGCGCCCACCGGGGTCGCGCTGATCACGGTGGACCCCTCCGGGGACAACAGCATCGTCGTGTCGCCGGGCGCCAACGGGAGGTTGACCCCCGCGGACATCCGCGCGGCGAGCGGTCTGCTGGCCGCCTCCCGGGTCGTCTCGGCGCAGCTGGAGATCCCGCTGGAGACGGTCGTCGAGGTCGTACGGCAGCTGCCACAGGCGGCGCGGTTCGTGCTGAACCCCTCGCCGCCGCGGGAGTTGCCCGCCGAGGTGCTGGCCGCGTGCGATCCGCTGATCGTGAACGAGCACGAGGCGCGGGTGATCGTCGGCGCGGAACTCGGCGGTTCGCCCGAGGAGTGGGCGGCGGCGCTGCTCGCGCTCGGGCCCCGGTCGGTGGTGGTGACGCTGGGCGCGGAAGGGGCGTTGGTGGCGGCGGCCGACGGCGACGCGGTGCGGGTGCCGTCGGTGAAGGTGGCCGCGGTGGACACCACGGGGGCCGGGGACGCGTTCACGGCGGCGCTGGGCTGGAAGTTGGGCACGGGCGCGTCCTTGGCCGACGCGGCGGCGTACGCGGCGCGGGTCGGGGCGGCGGCCGTGACGCGGGCCGGGGCGCAGGAGTCGTTCCCGACCGCCGAGGAGGTCGACGCCCTGTGCTGTGCCGGCCCGGGGGACAACCCCCGGGCCCCCGGCAGAAAAAGCCAGTCGGCCAAGGCAGCCGGAGGATCCGAGCGAGGTGAGGTTCAGTGAAGAAGGCCGGAATCCTGAACCGTCATCTCGCGGGCGCCATCGCCGAGTTGGGGCACGGGGACGGGGTCCTCGTGTGCGACGCGGGGATGCCGATCCCGGCCGGGCCGCGGGTGGTGGACCTCGCGTTCCGGGCCGGAGTGCCGTCGTTCGCCGAGGTGCTGGACGGGCTGCTGGACGAGCTGGTGGTGGAGGGCGGGACGGCCGCGCGCGAGGTGCTGGACGCCAACCCGGCGGCGGGCGCGCTGATTTCGGGCCGCGTTCCCGCGCTGGAGCTGGTCTCGCACGAGAGGCTCAAGGAGTTGTCGGCGGGGGCACGGCTCGTCGTACGCACCGGGGAGGCGGCACCGTACGCGAATGTGCTGTTGCGGTGCGGGGTGTTCTTCTGAGCGTCGACACGGGTCAGGCCGGGTCGGGTTCGACCCAGCCGTAGTCCGTGAGCCGGACGACGAGGCGGTCGACGGGGGCGACCGCCTCGGCCGAGGCGCAGTGGGCGGCGTCGGCGAGGATGGCGGCGAGTTCCTCGCGGGTGCGGGGTTCGCGGAGGGCGTTCAGCACCACGTGGGCCGCTTTGTTGACGTGCGCGACCGAAAGGGTGCGGTCGTCGACGACCAGTGCGCCGCCGTCGTCCTCCGGTTGCAGGTGCACGGAATCGACCAGGTGCAGGGTTCCGTCATACGCCATTGAGTTCCGCCTCCGTCGCGATGAAGTCGAAGTGGATTCCGCTGATGCTGTCCCCGACCGCGACATGGATGCCGGAGACGCTCTCGTTGAGCAGGCAGTTGAGGTTCCAGTCGACCTTTTCCGGGGGCAGTCCGGACGTGCCGAAGGCGAATTCGGTCAGTGCGCCGCGGTATTGGGGTCCGCTCATCTCCTCGATGGCTTTCGCCCAGATACCGAGACCGTCCACGATCCGGTTGTCGCGGATCGTGAAGTACAGCGGGCACGCCTTTCTCATCTCGGCGGCCAGTTCGGTCGCGGCGGGGAAGTACCCCGCCCTCGGGCCCGCCAGTTCGCGGTGTTTCGCGGCGAGTACCGAGTCGATCCTGAGCGTTCCCGAAATGGTGAAGGAATCGTCGACGCGACCGGAGAGATCCGTGGGCGACAGCGCCACCTCGAAGTAATTGCCCAGCGTCGAGTGTTCGTCGGGAAGCATTCCCAGGCGGGTACGGCTGGAGGCGTGCAGAACGTCCGGGAGCCGGGCGGTGAGTTCCGTGTCCGGGCCCGACAGGGTGATGGCGTCCCGGGCCAGCAACAGGCGCGTCAGCAGGCGGCGGTTGAGGGCGACCGCGCGGGTGACGTCGCTCGCCGCGAAGAGTTCGAGGGCGTAGGCCGCCGTGTCGAAGTCGGGCGAGAAGGAGGCGAAGGGGAACCACAGGGCACTGCTGTTCGACAGCAGGTCGCGCAGCGCGCGGCGGGACGGGAGCCGCCCGTACTCCAGCGGCACGACGACCACGCGGGGCGGCAGCGGGCCCGACAGGCGCTCCGCCGACCTGCTGTCGAGGACCGTGGCCTCGATGTCCAGGCCGTTCAGCCACCCGGCGAGGTCGTGGTCGTCCGTGAACAGGACCGGGTCCTCGCCGTCGAAGACCGCCCGCAGGTTGGCGAGCAGACCGTCGCGGGTGGTGGGTGCCGCACGGGTGTCAGGCATGGGACACCTCCGCCCGGGGCGCCGGCCCGGCCGCCTCGAAGGCCGGGTCCGGGCCGCGGTCGTCACTCGCCAGCGCGGCGAGACAGGGGCAGGAGGGAATGTCGCCGAGATGCCCTTTGAGAACCGGGATCTTCAGCCTTTCGATATCCGTTCCGCCGTGCGGTCCGGGGCCGCGGGGCGTTTTCCTGTCCGGTAGTTGGAAGGCACGGCCGTATACGTCGCCGTCGCTTCCGACGCCTTCGGCCACCCAAATACGCCTGGACACTGGGACCTCACTCTCGCACGTCGTGTCTACCGGTGCGGCCGGCGTCGGGAGGAAAGCCGACGCCGACCGTACCGTCCAACCCTCGGGAACAGGTCAGATATTGGCGTAGATGATGGCGTGGACCGTGCTGGGACGGTCCGAGTCGAGTTGCAGGCCGTCGGTTCCCTCGGCGTTGTCCAGGGAACCGAGCGGGGTGATCTCCGGGGCCGCGAGGTCGCCCAACAGCTTCTCCGCGAACAGGATCTGGGTCATTTCCTACCTCCTCGTGAGGGGGACGGGACGAGGTGGCCAGCCACACCCATGAAGTTACCCGGAGTTCGCCCCCTGTCGTATGAGAGACGAGTGTGAGGAGCGTCTTGCTTCTGCCAGGGAACCGCAAAACAAAAGGAAGGGGCGCCGCTCGGGCGCCCCTTCCGCATATTCAAACGTCAACTCCCCCGGTTTCAGACGTCGAACTCCGGTATCAGGTCCCCGACCAGCCGGATGCTTTCCAGGACGCTGTCGTGGGACACGCCGCCCATCTGGTGGAAGCACATGAGCCGGTCGATGCCGAGGTCGGCGTAGGCGCGGAGCTTCTTGCGGCAGGTCTCGGGGCTGCCGACGATCAGGGAGTCCTGGGCGTTGAGCGCCTCGAAGAGTTCGTCGTCGGGGACGGTGCCGCCCTGGAGGATGGTGCCGATGGCGACCTGGGCGGCGTTCGGGCCCGTACCCGTCGCCGCCTGCGCCGCCTCCGCGCGGATGAAGTCGCCGGCCAGGCCGCCGCCGTCCGGGGCGGCGATCAACTGCTGTTCGCGGCCCAGGTTTTCGACGAACGCGTCGGCGGCCTCGAAGAAGGTGAGCGCGCGGGCCGTGTACCAGGCCGCCGCGGCGGCGGCGCCGTCGCGCATGGCCTGCTCGTCGGTCTCCGCACAGTGCACGAAGGTGAAGAACGCGATCTGGTTGTTGACGAACTCCCCTACGGGTTCGGTGCAGTTGGCAGCCGCCGCCCGGTACAGCTCGACCAGCCGGGCGACCCGCTCCAGCGGCTCCCACAGGGTGGTGCCGAGCACGCCGACACCGCGCCGCCCGGCCTCCTCGAACGAGGCGGGCGTCGACGCCGCCTGCCACAGCGGGGGATGGGGCCGCTGGTAGGGCGCGGGCAGCACGGGGACACCGGCGGTGACCGTGGTGTCGCCGGTCCACATCCGCGGCACCGTACGGAAGGTCTCGGCCACCTCGTCGCGTACGGTCGCCGGGTCGGCGCCGAAGAGCCGCCACTCCGGCGCGGTGGAGCGGGTCAGGCCGAGTTCGACCCGGCCGTTGCTCAAGTGGTCGAGCCAGGCGGCCCGTTCGGCGATGCGGATGCGGTGGTTGATCGCGGTGGGGGCGAGGACGGCGGCGTGGCCCAGGCGGATGTTCCGGGTCTGCTGGGACAGGGCGGCGAGCAGGAGTTCGGGCGCGGAGGAGAGGCTGAACTCCTCGGCGCCGTGGTGCTCGACCTGCCACCAGCAGCCGTAGCCGAGTTCGTCGGCGAGCCGGGCCTGCTCCAACGTCTGCGTGATGCGGGCGTGTTCGTGGCCCTCGGAACCCTGCGGCCACGGGCGCGGGTCCTGGATCTCGCTGAACATGTCGAGTTTCATCCGGGCGGGACCTTTCGGTGCGGGGCGCTGCGCTGTGCCGGGCAGTGCGGTGCCTCGTCGCGCTGTGCTGTGCTGAGTGCTGTGTTGAGTGCCGTGTTGTGCTGTGCTGTGCGTTTTGTGGTGCGGTGCGGGCCTTTCGAACCCGTCCGATCATATTGACGCACTGCGCACCGATTTTCCCTTCACCGCCACTCCGTGGCCTTACCTGTCGATCTGATGTCAAGACTCCGAGGTCAGGACCGCGCGCCAGGATGGAGGCCATGGACCTCTCCGGCTTCGCCGCGTTCCTGGAAGTCCCGGCGGGCCCGGATCCGGCCGCCGGACGTGGGGCTGCCGGTCGGGCCCCGGCGCCGGGTGCGCGGGCTGCGCTGCCGGGCCCTGCGCCGCTCGGACCGGCTTGCAGGGCATGCGGGCGAAGGAGTCGGACGACGCGACGCCTCGGCCGGGCGGGCCCGCGTGCGCAACGGTCCCGCATGAACTCCCGTATGGGAAAAGGGCAGCGGCGCCACCGGAACAGCCGGGACAGCCGGAACAATTCGAGGGGGCCCCGTCCGTCGACCGGGCCCCCTCGCTTCCCCCCTCTGCATCAGAACCCCCGCAGATCCCCCCAGATCCCCCTCCAGAAGCCCTGATGCCATGTACGACCCCCGAGGTACCGGAACGGTTGCACGGCCCCACGAAGTTTTTTCGCCGGGCCGCGCCGAGCCTCACCGAACCCCCAACGACCGCGGCCCCGCCCCGGATCGACCGGGACGGGGCCCGACTATCGACCGGGACGGGGCCTGACTCACGAGGCGCCGAACGCCACCAGGCGCCGCAAGGGCAACGCCAGTTGACGAAGCGTCAGCGGGCTAGCGTACGGCGACCGAGACCGACTTCGACGCGGCCTTGCCGTCCTTGACGCGCAGAACCTCGACACCGGCCTCCTTGAACTTGTCGGAGAGCTTGTAGGTGCCCTTCTTCACGGAGGTGGCCGCCGGCAGCGAGACCCACTTGGCGCCGTCCTTGACCTGAAGGGTGACCTTGCTGCCGTCCTTCAGACCGACGACCTTGCCGGTGAAGGTGACGATCTGGCCCTTCTTCGCCTTCGCGGTGCTGGCCTTGATGCTGATCGACGGCTTGGGGGCGGCCTTCGCGGGGGCGGCAATCGCGGCACCGGCACCACCGGCGACGAGCGCGGCGGTAACGACGGAGACAGCAGCAATTCGCGCGTTCATGACGTACTCCTTGAGTTTTCCAGGTATTTTCACAGCACACCGCCTCCGCTTTATGAGCGGCCTTTCCTCCCCTGCGGCGAGCTTGACTCTAACCACGCGACCAGCGGGTTTGTGGTTCCGGCGAATTCGGAAAAACTCATATCGACAGCCAGGGCACAGAAAGCGAGAGTTGTCCCGGCGCCCCGGCCTGGGGTTATTAAGGGCAGCTGTGCGGGCCCCTCAAAATCCGATGTAAATCCCATGAAAAACCCAGGGAATTCACAGCGGGAGTTCGCCTGTTCGGCGTGCAGAGATGGTCGGGACAACGTCAGGATGACGTCAGGACGACGTGAGGACGACCAGCTGCCGGGTCGCCCGGGTCATCGCCACGTAGCGGTCGACCGCCCCCTCGACGCCCTCCCCGAACGTCTCCGGGTCGACGAGCACGACGAGGTCGAACTCAAGCCCCTTCGACAGCTCCGGGGTGAGCGAACGAACCCGGGCCGCCGCACCAAAAGCCCCAAGATCCCCAAGATCCCCAAAAGCCTCAAGAGCCTCAAGAGCGCCAGAAGTCGCCTGGAACGCGGGAGTTCCGATCACGCAGGCCGTCCCCTCCGCATGCTCCCCGAGCCACGCCTCAAGCACCGAGGACAGCTCCGCGACCGAACCATGGACAACCGGCACGCCACCCCTGCGGATGGAGGTGGGAACGTTGCCATCCGGAAGCACCGCCCGGATGACCGGCTCCGCCTCCGTCATGATCTCTTCCGGTGTGCGGTAGTTGATGCTCAGCGAGGCCAGGCTGATCCGGTCGAGCCCGACCCGCTTGAGCCGTTCCTGCCACGACTCCGTGAAGCCGTGCCGGGCCTGGGCGCGGTCCCCGACGATGGTGAAGCTGCGGGACGGGCAGCGGATCAGCAGCATCTGCCATTCCGCGTCGGTGAGTTCCTGGGCCTCGTCGACGACGACATGGGCGAACGGGCCCGCGAGCAGGTCCGGTTCGACGCCGGGCGAGGCCGCGCTCTCGTCGACCAGGGCGTCCCGCACGTCCTGCCCGTGCAGCATCCCGAGGGCGCCCTCGCTCTCGTCGATCTCGACGTTCTGCAGCAGGCCGTCGATGACGGCGGCCCGGCGCTCGCGCTCGGCGGCGACGGCCGCCTTGTGCCGGCGCCCGCGCCGCGCCGCCTCCGGGTCGGGGGGCCGCTGCCGGGCCGCGTCGAGGAAGGGCAGGTCGGACACGGTCCACGCCTGGGGGTCCGTGCGTTGCAGCAGCGCCACGTCGTCGGGGGTGAGCCAGGGGGCGCACATCCGCAGGTAGGCGGGGACCGTCCACAGGTCGCCGACGAGGTCGGTCGCTTCGAGCAGCGGCCACGCGCGGTTGAAGGCGGTGCGCAGCTCCCGGTTGCCAAGGAGCGACCTGCGCAGCAGCGCTTCCGGGGCGTCGCCGTCGTGCTTGTCGACCAGGATCGTGAGCAGTTCCTCCCAGACCTGCTCACGGGCGTCGTTGTGCGGGGTGCCGGGTTCGGCCGCTTCGAACGCGACGGCCCAGTCCTCGGCGGTCAGCGGGATGTCGTTCCAGTGGGTGGTGACCTTCATCCCCTTGGCGGGCGGGTCCTCGTAGAAGGCGACGGCCCGCTCGATCGACCGCACCAGCTTCGCGGACGACTTCAGCGCGGCCACGCGCGCGTCCGGCTCGGGCGCCGCCGCGGCCCCCTCCGCGACGAGGTCCCGCAGGATGCAGGTCTGCACGCCCTCCTCGCCGAGGCTGGGCAGCACGTCGGCCACGTAGTCCAGGTAGGGCCGGTGCGGACCGACGAACAGCACGCCGCCCCGGCGGTGCCCGAGCCGCGGGTCGGCGTAGAGGAGGTAGGCGGAGCGGTGCAGCGCGACGACGGTCTTGCCGGTGCCCGGACCGCCGTCGACGACGAGGGCGCCGCGCGAACTCGCGCGGATGACGGCGTCCTGGTCGGCCTGGATGGTGCCGAGCACGTCCCGCATCCGCGGTGACCGGTTGGTGCCGAGGCTGGCGATGAAGGCGGACTGGTCGTCGAGCGCGGCGCGGTGCCCGGCGAACTCGTCCGGGGCGAAGACCTCGTCCCAGTAGTCGCTGATCCGGCCGCGGGTCCAGCGGTACCGGCGGCGGCCGGCCAGCCCCATCGGGTTGGCGTGGGTGGCGCCGAAGAACGGCTCGGCGGCCGGGGAGCGCCAGTCGAGCAGCAGCCGTCGGCCCGTGCTGTCGGTGAGGCCGAACCGTCCGACGAACACCGGCTCGGGGTTCTCGGGGTCCTCCGCCCCGACCATGTGCCCGAGGCAGAGGTCGAGCCCGAAGCGGCGCAGGGCACGCAGGCGGGCGGTCAGCCGGTGGATCTCCGCGTCCCGGTCCATCGCGCCCCGGCCGAGGCCGCCGGGTGCCCTGCGCTCGGCTTCGAGGCGGTCGGTCAGGTCGGCGATCGACTCTTCGAGGCACTGCGCGACGGCCGCGAAGTGCCGCTCGTCACGGGCGATCAGCGCCGGGTCGGCCTTCGCGGCGAGACGCTCGGGAAGGTCGAACGCGCTGGTGGTCAGGGGGTTCACGTCGTTTGCTCCGAAGGGGTGGAAAGGGGGCGGGGCTCTGCTTTCACACGGACACGGACACGGGCGGCCTCACCCGACCACTGGACCGGTTACCGGAGGACCCGCCGCTGGACCGGCCAGCGGACCGCCCGCCCGACCGACCGCACCGAACAGCAGCCGCGCCGCCACCGCCGCCCCGTCGTCGCGGACCGTCCCGGCCACGGCCTTCGCCCGCGCGCCGGTCCCGGGCGCCAGGGCCGTCCCGAGCGCGGCGGACAGGGACGCGAAGGTCGGCGTCGGACCGTCGTGCGCCGCGCCGATGCCCAGCCCGGCGACCCGGCCGGCCCAGTATGGCTGGTCCGCGAGCTGCGCCACGACCACCTGGGGCGCCCCGGCCCGGGCTGCCGTCGTCGTCGTACCGGCACCCCCGTGGTGTACGACGGCGGCGACGCGCCCGAACAGCGCCCGCTGGTTGACCTCTCCGACGGCGAAGCAGTCGCCCTGGTCGTCGATCAGGTCCAGGTCCGCCCAGCCGCGGCCGACGAGCACGCGGCGGCCCTGCGCGCGGACCGCCTCGACGGCGACCCGGGCGACGTCCGCCGACTCCCGCATGGGCATGCTGCCGAAGCCGACGTAGACCGGGGGTTCGCCGTCGTCCAGGAACGCCAACAGCCCGTCCGGCAGCGGGCGTTCGTCGGGCAGGAGCCAGGCGCCGGTCTGTACGACGTCGAGGTCCGGCAGCTCCCCCATCGGGTCCAGGACCGGGTCCGTGGCCAGCCACGGCCGGTCGCCGACGACGTGGGCGCGGACGTCGGCCACCGGGGGCAGCCCGGCCGCCGCCCGGTTGGTGTTGAGCGCCTCGCCGAACAGCGCGTTGATGCTCCGCGCGTCCAGCTCCCACAGCGCCCGGTTGTCGGTCACCTCCGGCGGGAACGGCCGCCCCCGGTACGCCAGCGGCGGGCGCTCCGGCGACGGCAGGGTGAGCTGCTGGAAGGTGACGGACACGGACGGGATGCCGAGCTTCTCGGCCACCGACCGCGCACCGGCCGCGGCCGGCATCATGCCGGTGGCCACCAGTACGTCACAGCCCTCGGCCGCCGCGAGGACGACGTCGAACTGGCTCGCGATCACCTCGGCCGCGCGCCGGGGCATCGACGTCGGCGCGGGCGGCGCCTTCGTCAGCGCCCGCGCCGACGGGCCCACCGGCACCAGCTCCACGCCGACCCCGGCCAGCAGCTTCCCGAACTCCTCGTCCGCGGGCGCGCACACCCGCACCTCCGCGCCCAGCTCCCGCAGCCGGACCGCGAGCGCGGCCATCGGCTGGACATCCCCGCGCGACCCATACGTCGACAACACAACACGCACCGCGCGACTCCCCGTTTCCGCAGATCCCGGCCTCGGATTCCGGCCTCGGCCGGTGATTCTGCGGCACAACGGGGGCCTTGCCGCAAGCCCCCCGGTGCGCTATACGTTGAGAGTGGCAAGGAGACGACAACCTCCTTGCCTTTGTCGTTTGCGAAGCCGCCCGCGGGTTATGGAGCCGTCCACGGGTTACGAGGCCGCCCGCGCGTTACGGCGCCGCCCGCAGGTCACGAACCCACCCGCAGCCGCCGCCGTCTCACCCCTTCCGCGGCCCCCCGGTGGACCCCCGCACCATCAACTCCCCCCGTACGGTGGCGATCCCGCCCGGCGGCGGCTCCTCGCGCCCCATCGCGATGCGGCCCGCCCGGGCGCCCGCCTCGGACAGGGGCAGCCGTACGGTCGTCAGGGCCGGTACCGCGTCCACGGAGAAGGGCAGGTCGTCGAAGCCCGCGACGGAGACGTCGTCCGGAATGCGCAGGCCCGCGTCGCGCAGGGCCGCGCAGGCGCCGAGGGCGACGGTGTCGTTGGCGGCCACCACGGCCGTCAACTGCGGTTCCCTGCGCAGGAGTTCGAGGGTGGCCTCGTAGCCGGAGCGGCGGTCGTAGCGGCCGTGGACGACGCGGCGGGGGTCGTCCTCGATGCCCGCGGCGGCGAGCGCGGCCCGGTGGCCCTCCAGGCGGTGCCGGGTGGTGGTGCGCTCCTGCGGGCCGGTGATGTAGCCGAGGCGGCGATGGCCCAGGCCGATCAGGTGTTCGGTCAGCTGCTGTCCGCCGCCGCGGTTGTCGAAGGTGAGCGCGACCGCGTCCGGTACCGGGGGCCGGCCGCACAGCACCAGCCGGGTGCCCGCCGCCGCCATCTTGCCGAGCTTCTCGGCGAGCGCGTCCTGGTGGGCCGGGGTCTCCACCGCGCCGCCGGTCAGCACGACGGCCGCGGCCCGCTGCCGTTGCAGCAGCGTCAGATAGGTCAGCTCGCGCTCCGGGGAGCCGCCGGTGTTGCAGACCACGGCGAGCCGTTCGCCGCCCGCGCGCCCGCCGCCGCGCGCCTCGGACGTCCAGGGCCCGCCGCCGATCTCCGACTGGATCGCGCCCGCCATGATCCCGAAGAAGGGGTCGGCGATGTCGTTCACCAGGATGCCCACGAGGTCGGAGGTGGCCGCGGCCAGGGCGCTCGCGGGGCCGTTGAGGACGTAGTCCAGCTCGTCCACCGCGCGCAGCACCCGTTCCCGGGTGGACGCGGCCACCGGGTAGTTGCCGTTCAGCACACGCGACACCGTCGCGGGCGAGACCTGGGCGCGCGCCGCCACGTCCGCCAGGGTCACCGTCATCGTCGTCGTCCTCCGGTCGTGCGTGTGTCGTGCCGGTACTTGCTCGTCGTACTCGCCCCGCCCCTGCCGCTCGCTTGCCACTCGCCGGTCGTGCCCGCCCCGCCCCTGCCTACCGGCCCTCATCCTCGTACCCGGCAGGCACGAGATCCATCGGGGAGCCGCCGCGGGCCGGATCGAGATCCCTTCGAGATCCAACGCGGCGGACCCGTCGGGACCCGACGCGGCAGACGCCGTCCGGGCACGCGGGCCCCTCACAGGGGACTCTCCGTTGCTCAGACCGTTACTCAGACCGTAAGCGGCTCTCAGCATTCCGGGCATTTCTGCCCGGATGGTCCGTCACATCACCAAAGCGTGAGGGCTTCAGTTTGAGTACGGTCTCTCGCTTCCTCCCGCCGCTGCTGCGACAGGGTTGCGCCACCTGCCCGCCCCGCGCTCGCCTTGCGGCGGGCGCGGGGGACGCGGGGCTTCTGGTCGGCTCCACGAGGCTTCGGCACCCGCTTGGGGGTGTCCCGGTCTCCGGCCACTCCGGTACCGGTCGAGCATGCCGCCGCGAGCGCGGCGAGGTTGAGCGCGGCGTTGTCGTCCCGGTCGATGACCAGGCCGCAGGTGTCGCATTCGTAGGTCCGGACGTGCAGTGGCAGCTTGGCTTTCACCGCGCCGCACCCGGAACAGGTCTTCGAGGAGGGGTACCAGCGGTCCGCCACAACAGTGCGAGTGGCGTGGCGCTGGCGGGTCTTGTAGGTGAGCTGGCGGCGGATCTCCCCAAATCCGGCGTCGGCAATGCGGCGGGCCAGGCGCCGGTTTCGGAGCATCCCGGCCACGTTGAGGTCTTCGACCACGATGGTGCCGTACTCTGCCGCAACGCTGGTGGTGAGCTTGTGCAGGGCATCTTCGCGGAGACTCGCCACCCGGTGGTGGACCTTGTTGCGGGCGGCGTTGGCCTTCTCCCACCGCTTCGACGCCTTCTGTCCGGTGCGCCGGTCGGGGCCTTGGCGGCGGGAGACGGTGCGGGAGGCTCGGCGCAGCTGCTTGCACGCCCGGTCGTAGTGCCGGGGGTTGGCGACGGTGCGGATCTCGCCGGTGCTGTCGGCCACGACCGCGAGGTTCTTCACGCCGAGGTCGATACCGGCCGTCACGTCCGGACGCGCCACGCGCACCAGTTCCCGCTTCACCTCGACCTGGAACGAGGCGAACCAGCGTCCGCGTTCATGCCGCACGGTCGCGGACAGGATCCGCGCCGTCCCGGCCTGGACACGGGCGAGGAGGCCGCCGGTGGGCTCGTGGGTGCGGAGTGTGCCGAGCCGGGGCAGCGTCACGTGCCGGCCGTCGGCGTCCACACGGATGATGCCGGTGGTGAACCGGCAGGCAAGACGTTCCTTCCGCTTCGACTTGAACCGCGGCGCACCCACCCGCTTGCCGCGCCGCTTGCCCTGCCTGGATTTGGCGTAGTTGTCGAACGCGGCCGACGCATTCGCCAGGCCGGTGGAGTACGCCTCCTTGGAGTTCTCCTCCCACCAGCCGGAGAATCTCGGGTCGGCGTGCTTGGCGGCGTTGAACGCCTTCCGCAGCGACGGCAGCGACCACGGCCGCCACTCCGTCAGCTCTGCCTCGGCGATGCCGTACGTCTCCTCCGCACGGCGCTGCCACCACGAGGCGGTCACCCAGGCGACGGCCCAGTTGTGCGCCGCGCGCGCCGCACCGCAGTGCGAACGTAACGCGGCTTCCTGGGAGGCATTCGGGTCCAGCGCGAAACGGTACGCCTGCACCACGAACCCGGGCTGCGGCTGAAACTTCTTCACTCGGCGGCCTCGCCGGTCGCCACGGCCACCGCGCGGGCGGCACGGTCCTTCGCCGCCCGCCGCCCGTACAGGCGCGCGCACATCGAGGTCAGCACCTCGGTGATGTCCCGTACCAGGTCATCGGCGGTCTCGGCGGGATCGAGGACGACCAAGCGCCGCCCGGACGCGGACAGAACGGCTTCGAGGTGCTCGACACCGAACCGGGCCAGCCGGTCACGGTGTTCGACCACGATCACCGCCGCCTGCGGATCGGACAGAACGCGGTGCAGCTTGCGCCGCTGCCCGTTCAGCCCCGAGCCGACCTCGGTCACGACCTCCGCGACCGGCAGTCCGAGACCAGTGGCCCCCTGGACCACACGGGCGACCTGCCGGTCAAGGTCCGGCTTCCGGTCCGTCGACGAGACCCGGCAGTACGCCACGACACGGCCAGACGTCTCCGGTGCGGGCTCGTCGACCAGCCACGTACCCGATGGCGTCTGGCGTACCGGGACCGGCATACGGCCCTCTTTCGCCCACGCCCACGCGGTCTGGTAGTGCACGCCGTTGCGTGCCGCCCACTCGGAAAGCTTCACACGATCAAGATAACAGATGAGGAAGGCTGAGATTCACTGATGAATCGCGCAACAACATTTAGCCCCACCAGCCCCGCCGACCAGGCCGCCCGACCCGGTGACATCGATCTCGACCGCCGCCGGGTCTTGTCCGGGCCGCCGCACAGAGGCTAGCGTTCCCCGGTATAGAAAGCGCTTGCTGTCACGCTCGCTCGTCCCGGGCGTACGCGGCGCCTCACCGTGTACACCGCGTACACCGTGTACGACGTTGACGTTGACGTACGAAGGGACTGACCGTGACACGCAAGACGGTGCGGATCGCCATGAACGGCGTGACCGGGCGCATGGGCTACCGCCAGCACCTGGTCCGCTCCCTGCTCGCACTGCGCGAGCAGGGCGGGCTCGACCTGGGCGACGGCACCGTGCTGTGGCCCGAGCCGGTGCTGGTGGGCCGCCGCGAGCACGCGCTGAGGGCGCTCGCCGAGCGGCACGGCCTGGAGCACTGGTCGACCGACGTGGACGAGGTCCTCGCCGACCCCACCGTCGACATCTACTTCGACGCGCAGGTCACCTCCGCCCGCGAGGAGGCGCTCAAGAAGGCGATCACCGCGGGCAAGCACATCTACACCGAGAAGCCGACCGCGACCGGCCTCGACGGCGCCCTGGAGCTGGCCCGGCTGGCCACCGCCGCGGGCATCAAGCACGGCGTCGTCCAGGACAAGCTCTTCCTGCCCGGCCTGCTGAAGCTGAAGCGGCTGATCGACGGCGGCTTCTTCGGCCGCGTCCTGTCCGTCCGGGGCGAGTTCGGGTACTGGGTCTTCGAGGGCGACTGGCAGGAGGCGCAGCGCCCGTCGTGGAACTACCGCTCACAGGACGGCGGCGGCATCGTCGTCGACATGTTCCCGCACTGGGAGTACGTACTGCACGAGCTGTTCGGCCGGGTGACCTCCGTGCAGGCGCTCACCGCCACGCACATCCCGCAGCGCTGGGACGAGAACGGCAAGCCCTACGACGCCACCGCCGACGACGCGGCCTACGGCATCTTCGAGCTGGAGGGCGGGGCAATCGCGCAGATCAACTCCTCCTGGGCGGTGCGCGTCAACCGCGACGAGCTCGTGGAGTTCCAGGTCGACGGCACCGAGGGCTCCGCGGTCGCCGGACTGCGCAACTGCCGTGTGCAGCACCGCAGTTCGACGCCGAAGCCGGTGTGGAACCCGGACATCCCGGCCACCGAGGTCTTCCGCGACCAGTGGCAGGAGGTGCCGGACAACGGCGAGTTCGACAACGGCTTCAAGGCGCAGTGGGAACTGTTCCTGCGCCACGTGTACGCCGACGCGCCCTACCACTGGGACCTGCTGGCCGGCGCCCGTGGCGTCCAACTCGCCGAGCTGGGCCTGAAGTCGTCCACCGAGGGCCGCCGCCTCGACGTGCCGGAGGTCTCGCTGTGACCATCCGACTCCCGGGCGCGGGCGGCGAGTTGAGGACGTACGAGCCCCGGCGCACCCCACTGGCGACCACCACCGGCACGCCCTTCACCTCGCGTACGGTCTTCTCGGCGGCGCACGTCGTGGCCGACCCCTTCGCGGACGTGTCGCCCGACTCGGCCGCGGCCGTCGACTGGGACGCGACCCTCGCCTTCCGCCGCCATCTGTGGGCGCACGGGCTGGGCGTGGCCGAGGCGATGGACACCGCGCAGCGCGGGATGGGCCTGGACTGGGCGGGCGCCGCGGAGTTGATCCGGCGCTCGTCGGCGGAGGCCCGCGCGGTCGGCGGGCGGATCGCCTGCGGCGTCGGCACCGACCAGCTGCCGGTCACCGAGTTCGGGTACGCGTACTCGCTCGCCGACATCCGGGCCGCGTACGAGGAACAGCTCGCGCTGGTCGAGGAGTCGGGCTCGCAGGTCATCCTGATGGCCTCGCGCGCGCTGGCCGCGGTGGCCAAGAGCCCCGACGACTACCTGGAGGTCTACGGCCATCTGCTGCGGCAGGCGGCGGAGCCGGTGGTGCTGCACTGGCTGGGCCCCATGTTCGACCCGGCCCTTGAGGGTTACTGGGGCTCGGCCGACCTGGACGCGGCCACGGACACCTTCCTGGAGGTCATCGCCGCGCACCCCGACAAGGTCGACGGCATCAAGGTCTCGCTGCTGGACGCCCAGCGGGAGATCGACATCCGCCGCCGGCTGCCTGTCGGGGTCCGCTGCTACACGGGCGACGACTTCAACTACCCGGCGCTGATCGCGGGCGACGAGCAGGGCTTCAGCCACGCGCTGCTCGGCATCTTCGACCCGCTGGGCCCGCTGGCGGCCGAGGCGGTACGGGTCCTGGACACCGGCAATGTGTCCGGCTTCCGTGAACTCCTCGACCCCACGGTGGAATTGTCCCGCCACCTGTTCCAGACGCCAACCCGCTTCTACAAGACGGGAGTCGTGTTCCTGGCCTGGCTCGCGGGCCACCAGGAGCACTTCACCATGGTCGGCGGCCAGCAGTCGTCCCGTTCGCTGCCGCACTTCACCCGGGCCTACGAACTCGCCGACGGGCTGGGTCTGTTCCCGGACCCGCAGCTGGCGGAGAACCGGATGAAGAACCTGCTGTCCCTGTACGGAGTGGCCCAGTGACGAGCTTTTCCGCCTTTGCCGCGCACGAGCGTTTCTCGATCAACCAGATGACGGTGAAGCAGCTGTCGCTTCCCGAACTGGTCGACGCCTGCCTGGAGTTGGGCATCCGCAACGTGGGGCTGTGGCGCGAGCCGGTGCAGTCGTACGGCCTGGAGGCGACGGCGAAGCTGGTGGGCGGCGCCGGGCTGACGGTCACGACGCTGTGCCGGGGCGGTTTCCTCACGGCGGTCGACCCGGCCGAGCGGGCGGCGGCGATCTCCGACAACAAGCGGGCGGTCGACGAGGCGGCGGCCCTGGGCACGGACACGCTGGTGCTCGTCTCCGGCGGCCTGCCCGCGGGTTCGAAGGACCTGCGCGGCGCGCGGGAGCGGATCGCGGACGCGCTGGGCGAGTTGGCGCCCTACGCGGCCGAGCACGGCGTGCGGCTGGCCATCGAGCCGCTGCACCCGATGTTCGCGAGCGACCGTTGTGTGGTGTCGACGCTCGCCCAGGCGCTGGACATCGCGGAGCGGTTCCCGGCGGAGCAGGTGGGCGTGACCGTGGACACGTACCACATCTGGTGGGACGACTCGGCGCCGGAGCAGATCGCCCGTGCCGGTGCGGGTGGCCGTATCCACACCTTCCAACTCGCCGACTGGACCACGCCGTTGCCCGAGGGCGTCCTCAACGGCCGCGGGCAGATCGGCGACGGCGCGATCGACATGCGCGAGTGGCGGGGGTACGTGGAGGCCGCGGGCTACTCCGGCGCGATCGAAGTCGAGCTGTTCAACGAGGTGTTGTGGGCCCGGGACGGACGGGAGCTGCTGGCGGAGACGGCGGAGCGGTTCGCACGGCACGCTTTCTGACGGTCAGTCACTCAGATGGCCAGTCGCTCTGACGATCAGTCATTTCTCTTGGTGGGCCCGGGTGTTGGCGTCCGGGCCCACCGGCGTTTCCCGGGGCACGGCAGGTGTACGACGATGCCGATACCGGTGGCGCCGTCGGCCGGTGGAGGCGGAACCAGGTCACCAGGACCAGCGGGTAGACCAGGTACCCGAAGCGGGTGGCCGGGATCAGGCACATGGCCAGGGTGAGGCCGAGGGCGAGACGGTCGGCGGCGGCGACGGCCGTGCGCGGCGGGCGGAGCCGGAGCGAGACCGTGACGCCAACCGCACTGGCCAGCAGGGCGGTTACCGCGAGGGCGAAGCCGCCGGGGACGTAGGTGGCCAGCAGATGGCCCGGCAGTGGGCTCGTCGCGGGTGAGCCCGGGCCCGCCTTGCCCAGGGGGAAGAGGACCACGTGTTCGGTGAAGGCGTGCGGGTCGGCGAGCGCGGCGGGGACGACCGCGAGGGCCGCCACCGCCAGGGCCCAGGCCGTGGCCCGCAGCGCGGCCCGGCGCCCGGCCGTCACCGCGATCAGGGCGAGGGCGACGGGGAGCAGCGGCCAGGCCGTCCACTTCAGCGCGGCGGCGGCGCCCATCGCCGCACCGGCGGCCATCGGGTTGCCGCCGCGCGCCGACAGCGCCAGGGCCAGGCAGACGAGGCCGATGACCGGGAGGTCCACTCCGCCCACCGCCAGCGGCAGCGCGACGGCGGGGAAGGCGGCGAGCAGCATGGGGATGACGGCTCCGGTGGGGGTGAATGCCCTCGGTTTCGTCTGCGGGCGGGTGTCTCGGGGGCGGGAGGCCCAGGATCGGCCGCCTCGGAAGTGGGAGTCCCCGGATCGGCCGCCTCGGGAGCGGGAGTCCCCGGATCGGCCGTCTCGGTGGCGGGCGCCCGTCGCGTGGTGGGCCGCGAAGCCCATCGTCAGCAGGAACGTCAGGCCGAACCAGAGGCGGGCGTCGCCCAGTGGGGTCGCGCCGAGCAGGGCGTGCGGGAGGCCGAACAGGGCCATGCCGGGGAGGTACGGGTTGAAGTCGTCGACCCCGGTGGGGTGGGCGAGGTACGGGCTGCCCGTGTGCAGCAGCAGCGACGCGGACCGCTGGACCACCCCGACCTCCGACTGCGCCCCGCCCGCCACCAGCAGCACCCCCAGCGGCACCAGCACCGCCCCCGCGAACGCGGCCGTCACGGCGCCCCGGCTCCACACGTACCGGGCCCGCCGCGCGAGCAGCGCCGCCACGCCGTAGCCGACGGCCGCGCAGCCGCCCCACACCCGGTGGGTGCCGAGGGAGGTGGTCACGGCGAGGGCGAGGGCGAAAGTGGCGCAGGCGGGCCAGTACAGCCAGGGCCAGGGGGAAGCGGCTGCGCGGTGACGGCCGGTCGTCGCGACCGGGACCGGGACCGGGACGGGTACGGGTACGGGCGGTGCGGGGAGCAACTGGTGGGCCATGGGGATGCTCCTGTGACGGGAGAGTGGAGGGGCTTGCCCTCAATCTCCCGCCACGGAGCACCGGCCCACTTCGGCCGATCGGCCACGCCTGGCCCAGGTCGGCGCGGGGCACCCGACCGAATGGCCGACCACCGGCGGACGTCCGGCAGGGCCTCCGCGACCCCTCAGTTAAGCCGCCGCTCACACCTGCGGCCGACGCCCCTTCTCCTGCTTGGGGAACGTCTGGTCCGCGCCCGGCAGGGTAGGCGCCGGCAACGTTGCCACTTCCTCCTTCGCCTTCTCCAGTTGCTCCGCCGTGTCGTGCGGCAGCTTCGGCGGACGGGGCCTGCTGGAGCGGAAGCGGAACGCGGAGGTGAGGTCGCCGAAGGTGTCGCGACGCCAGTCGCTGATGTTCGGCTCCTCAACACCCGTCCAGCGCTCCAGGAGTTGGAGCACGGAGGTGTGGTCGAAGGTCTCGGTGGCGACCCAACCACCCACCGTCCAGGGCGATACGACGATGGCGGGGACCCGGAAGCCGCCGCCGATCGGTAGGCCGCCGATGAACTCGTTCGCCGTGCCCGCGGGCGGGGTCGGCGGCACGACGTGGTCGAACAGGCCGTCGTTCTCGTCGTAGTTGAGGATGAAGGCGGTCTTCTTCCAGACCTTCGGGTTGGACGCAATCGCCTCGATCTTCGACGCGACGAAGTCCGCGCCCGCCGCGGGCAGATAGTCCGGGTGCTCGGACTGCGTGCTCGTCGGAATGATCCAGGAGACCGCCGGGAGACGGTCGTTGCGGGCGTCGTCCTCGAAGGTGCCCTCGGGCTGGTAGCGCACACCGCGCTCGTACAGCTCGGAACCGGGTTCGGCGTCCACGAACGTCTGGAACTGCTCCAGGAGGTTGCAGCCGTAATCGTCCTCTTCCTGGTACACCTTCCAGCTGACCCCGGCCGCCTGGAGCCGCTCGGCGTAGGTCTTCCAGCGGTACGGCGTCGGCGCCACGTTGCTGATGATCGGGCCGCCCTGGGTGCCGCCCGGGTCGATGGTGCCCGTCATCCACATCAGCCGGTTGGGCCAGGTCGGGCCGAAGACCGAGCAGTGGTAGGCGTCGCAGAGGGTGAACGCCTCGGCGAGGGCGAACTGGAACGGGATGTCCTCGCGAGTGTAATAGCCCATCACGTAGGGGCCGTTGACGCCGTCCGCCTTGCGGTGGGCGGGCAGCCAGTTGTCCATCTTGCCGTTGTTCCAGGCGGAGTGCTGCACCGACCAGGCGTGGCTGGTGGACGGGATCGCCTGGGCGCTGGACTTGTGGGTGTCGAGGTGGAAGGGGAGGAGGTACCCCTTCGGGTTGACGGCGTCCGGCTGGTAGAAGACGGAACGGCCGGTGTCGAGCTTGAGCGCGTCCGGGTCGGCGAAGCCGCGGACGCCGGACAGGGTGCCGAAGTAGTGGTCGAAGGACCGGTTCTCCTGCATCAGCAGGACGATGTGCTCGATGTCGTCGAGCGAACCCTTTGCCGGTCCGGCCGCGACGGCCTTCTGGACGCTCGGCGGGAGGAGGGAGAGCGCCGCGGCGCCGCCCAGCGCGCCCGCGGCGGAACCCAGGAGTCTGCGACGAGTCAACTCGGCCATGATTGCCCCTTCTTGAGCCTTCGTCAGTTCGCGGGCGAGTTCTCGGTGCTGCCTCGGGGAGGCCGAAACCCGGCAGCGGGCCGTGTCGGTCCCGGTGGCAGACCCTGTCCGCACGATCACTCTCCTTGGGGCATGGGTGAGTTGGCAGGGCCCTGCGATGAACAAGTGACCAACGCGCGGGAAGCGATTGGCCAAGCCATGACCGGCGTTGCAGGGCCGTTGCCCGGCCGTTGCCCGGCCTTGGCGCGGGACCCGAACGGCGGTCCGGACGACGGCCCGGACGGGACACGGGCGCGCTCCGCGCATCCGGCGGGTCAACTATCCGGGTTTGCGGATAGAAACAAGATCACGACACGCGGGCGGGTGGATCACGGATGGGGGGCAGAGGCGGGGGGGGCGGGGGCCGCTGTCGGGACCGGGACCGGCAACGCCGCCGAGCGGGAGTTGACCGACCGCCTACGCCCGGGGACCTTCAGATGCGAGGTCTTCAGATACGAGGTCTTCAGATACGACACCGGCACCGGCGCCGCCACCCGCATCCGCATCCGCACCCACACCCGCATCCGCATCCGCATCCGCATCCGCATCGAGCAGCCGGGTGAACAGCCGGGTCAGCTCCCCGAGGTCGTCGGCGGAGAGGGTGCCGACCGCCGGGGGCGGGCGCAGCAGGATGGCGTCGGCGGTGGCGATGGCCTTGTGCCCGGCGGCGGTGAGGGTGACCAGCTTGCGCCGCCTGTCGTCGGGGTGCGGCCGGCGCTCGACGAGGCCGTGGGCTTCCAGCTTGTCGACGACGAGGGTCGCGTACGGCGGGTCGATGCCGTTGGCCTCGGCGAGCTGGCGCAGGGTGACGGGCCCGTCGCGGAGTTGGAGGAGGACCTTGCCGCGACCGCCGCCGAGCCGGAACCCGAGCGCGTCGGCCAGTTCACCTCGGCGGCTGTGGGCCTCGACGAACCGCCGCATGAGGGCCCAAGCCTGCTGGGCCGGCTCGGCCGGTCGTCCCGGGGTGGCTGCCATCGGTCGTCTCTCCCGTGTCCGTCGGTGTCACGGCGGCCCTGGAGGACGTGTCGTCCGCTCGGTGTGGCGGAGCGCCGAGTTCACCACGGTACCGTCCGGCCTAGGAAGTCGACGTAGTGCAGACCCGGGCTGCGGCGGAGGGCGGCGAGGGTCCTGACCACGTTCGGGATGCTCTCGTCGATGCCGAACCGGGCGTCCGGGCCGCCCATGTCGGTGCGCACCCAGCCGGGCGCCATGAGGACCAGGGGGCGCCGCTCGCCGCGGTGCCGGGCCGCGTAGCTGCGCATGAACGTGTTGAGCGCGGCCTTGCTGCCGCGGTACACCTCGTGGCCGCCGCGCTCGTTGTCGGCCACGCTGCCCTGCCCCGAGGACATCACCGCGATCGTGCCCGTGGGTTCGACGAGGTCCTGCAACGCCTCGACGACGCGCAGCGGGCTCAGCGCGTTGGTGACCATGACCCGGACGAACTCCTCGGTGGCGGTCTCGGCCACCGTGCCGTCGGGCTGGTTGGTGACGCCTGCGTTCACGAAGAGCATGTCGAACCTCCGGCCGGCCAGCCGTCCGCCCAGCGCCGCGATCCGCTCAGGCTCGGTGACGTCGACGTTCTCGATCTCCACCCGCCCGCCGGAGCCCTCGGCGAGCTCGTGCAGCCCGGTCCGCCCCGGCCCCCGCACCGTGGCCACGACCTCCCAGCCCCCGCGCACCCACTCCTGCGCCAACGCGAGCCCCAGCCCCCGGGACGCGCCGATCAGCAGTACGCGCCCGCCGGTGTCCGCCGAGGGCTCGGCGCCACCCTCCAGATTAGTTATAGTCATAACAACAATTATGCGAGGTACAACTAATACCGTCAATCCCCGGCACTCGCGGTCACCCCGCCCGTGCGGACCACCCACGTCAGAGGGTGATCGGGGCTAGGGTCGGTCAGCATGAAGCTCGCTTTCTCCACTCTCGGCGTCCCCGGCCTCCCGATCCCGGAGGTGGCCCGGCTGGCCGCCGAACACGGCTACCACGGCGTCGAGTTGCGCGCCCATCCCGAGGAGCCGCTGCACCCCGGCGTCGGCGCGGCCGAACGGGCCGACGCGGCGGCCGAGTTCAAGACCGCGGGCGTGGAGATCGTCGGTGTGGCGGGGTACGCGCGGGTCGCGGCCCCCGGCGACGACGGCCCCGTCCTCGCCGAGATCCGCGAACTCGTGGACCTGGCGCGGGACTTGGGGGCGCCGTACGTCCGGGTCTTCCCGGGCGGGAGCGACGACGAGCCCGCCGCGGACGGTGACGCGCGGGCGGCCCGGCGGCTCGGTACGGCAGCGGAGTACGCCGCCGACGCGGGCGTGACCGTCCTGCTGGAGACCCACGACTCGCACCGCACCGGCGCCGCCGCGATCCGGATCCTGGGCCCGGTCGGGCACCGCCGGGCGGGCGCGCTGTGGGACGTGATGCACACCTGGCTGGGCGGCGAACAGCCCCAGGAGACCTACGCGGCGCTCGCCCCGCACCTCGGCTACGTCCAGGTCAAGGACATCGCCGCCGCCACCGACACCACCCCGCTCGCCCTCGGCGCCGGCGTCCTGCCCCTCGCCGAGGTCGTCGAACTCCTCTCCCGCCAGGGCTGGGACGGCTGGCTGTGCTGGGAGTACGAGAAGCGCTGGTACGAGGGGGCCGCGCCGCTGCCGGGGCTGTTGACGGCGGGGCGGGAGCACTTGGGGCGGCTGCTGAACGAGTCCGCGTAGCGGCCTGGCGGGACGGGGCGGCGCAGGCCCGGCGAGTCGGCGCAAGGGCGGCGCGGGGCGTATACGTCGACGTATATTCGCGCCATGTCCGACGCCATGCTCCGCGTGCCCGCCGAGGTGCGCGACCGCCTCGCGGTCCTCGCCGAGTCCCGCGGCACCTCGATCCGCTCCCTCGTCCAGGAGTTCGCGGAGACCACGCTCACCCCCGAGGAACGCAGGGAGCGGGCCGAGCGGGCGCGCGCCTACCTCGCCGAACACTTCGGGGTCGAGGTGACGGACGCGGAGAGCGAGGCGATGGGCCGCACGATCCGGGACGCGTTCGCACGTCGGGAGCCCGACGCCGCGTGATCCAGCACCACCTCGTCCTCGACTCCCCCACCCTGCGCGCGCTGTCCGGAAACCGCCAGGTCTCCGCGCTGGTCCACCGGGCGTACTTCGAACCCGAGACCCGCCTGTGGGCGCCCGTGCTGTCGATCCTCGAAGCCGACGCGGAACACCTCGGCATCGCCGAGCACATCGGCCAGTTGGACGTGATCCACACGGCGGACCTCGACTGTCCCGCGGCGCTCGCCGTCGCCGTGCACGCGGTACGGCACCTGCCCGAGTGGGGCGCGGACGCGCTCGTCGCCACGGTCGCGCCCAAGGCGTACGAGGGCCGGGACGTTCCCGTGCTGGACCTCAACCGCTGATCCGCGCCCGCAGCCGCGCGAACTCCTCGTGGAACCCCGGGAACGTCTTCCGTACGCAGCCGGGGTCGTCGAAGGAGATGCCGGGTACCCGAAGGCCCGTCACCGCGAAGGACATGACGATGCGATGGTCGCCGTAGGACTTGATCTCCGCACCCGACGTGCCCGACCCGCTGCCCGGCAAGGGAGTTGAGGCGGCGGCGGGCCGGATCTCGATCCAGTCGGGGCCCGTGGCCACCTCAACTCCCAGGCGCCGCAGGTTCTCCGCGCAGGCGTCCAGCCGATCGCACTCCTTCACCCGGGTGTTGGCGACGTTCTCGATGCGGACCGGGCCCGAGGCGAACGGCGCAATCGCGGCCAGCGTCGGCATCGTGTCGGAGATGTCGCGCATGTCGACGGTCAGGCCGCGCAGTTCGCCGGTGCCCGCCACCGTCGTACGGTCGGCCGTCGTCTCGACCCGCGCCCCCATCCGCCGCAGTACCTCCACGAACCCCAAGTCCCCTTGCAGGGCGCCCGATCCGAGCCCCGCCACGGTGACCTCGCCGCCCGTCACCGCCGCCGCGGCGAAGAAGTAGCTCGCGGTGGAGGCGTCGGGTTCGATCGCGTAGGTCGTGGCACGGTAGCCGCCGGGCTCGACGACGTACCCGGCGCCCTCGCGCCGCACCTCCGCGCCGAACTCCCGCATCATCGCCGTCGTGATGTCGACGTACGGCGCCGAGACCAGGTCGGTGAGGGTGATCCGCAGCCCGTCCCGGGTCAGCGGGCCGAGCAGCAGCAGCGCGGTCAGGTACTGCGACGACAGACCCGCGTCGAGGGTGACCGCCCCGCCCTTCACGCCCTGCGCGAAGACGGTCAACGGGTGGTGCCCCTCCGCCTGTTCGTGCCGCAGGTCGACGCCGAGGTCGCGCAGCGCGCGGGTGAGCGGGGCCAGCGGGCGGCGGCGCATCTGGGCGGAGGCGTCGAAACGGTAGGTGCCGCGGCCGGTGGCGGCCAGCGTCGGCAGGAACCGGGCCGTGGTCGCGCCGTCCCGGCAGTACACGTCCGCCTCGGCGACCGCCGGGCCCTGTGGACGGCCGTCGATCTGCCAGGCGTCCCGGGTCCGCCCGACCCGGTAGCCGAGCGCGCCGAGCCCCTCGGCGAAGCCCTCGGTGTCGTCGGAACGGAGGGGACGGAGCAGGGTGGTGACACCGTCGGCCGCGGCGGCGAGGAAGAGTGCGCGGGCGGTGATGGACTTGGAACCGGGGATGTCGACCAACGTCATGGGATCATGCTCCCGCTCCGGGGCCCGTCAACGCCACTCGCTCCGCGGGTTTAGCAGGTTGGGTGCGGTTTTGCTTTGGGGGGGCGGCGGGGGGAGGTTGTGCGGGGGACTTTCCGGGGGCTGCTGGTACGACGATTCCTGCGGGTTCGGTGGGGGTTGAGCGCGCCCACGCGGCGGAGCCGCACATCCAACGCAGCCCCGCGCCCCTAACGGGCGCGTCCGGCACCGTCAGCGATAAAGCGCCGGGGGCGGTGGGAGCAACCTGTGCGCCACAGGCTCTCCCCCCGTGGCGGGAGAGCCGAAGAAGCCCCCGCTCTCCCGCCACAAAGCACCGACACCCCCGCCCTCAACCGCCGTTCACACCTGCGGTCTGCGCCCCTTCTCCTGGCTCGGGAAGGTCTGGTCCGCGCCCGGCAGGGTGGGGGCCGGCAGCGTTGCCACTTCCTCCTTCGCCTTCTCCAGTTGTTCCGCCGTGTCCTGGGGGAGCTTCGGCGGGCGGGGGCTGCTGGAGCGGAAGCGGAACGCGGAGGTGAGGTCGCCGAAGGTGTCGCGACGCCAGTCGCTGATGTTGGGCTCCTCCACGCCCGTCCAGCGTTCCAGGAACTGGAGGACCGAGGTGTGGTCGAAGGTCTCCGTGGCCACCCAACCGCCCACCGTCCAGGGCGAGATGAGGATCGACGGGACGCGGAAGCCGCCGCCGATCGGGAGGCCGCCGATGTACTCGTTCGCGGTGCCCGCGGGCGCGGTCGGTGGTGCGACGTGGTCGAACAGGCCGTCGTTCTCGTCGTAGTTGAGGATGAACGCGGTCTTCTTCCACAACTTCGGGTTCGAGGCCACGGCTTCGATCTTCGACGCGACCCACTCCGCGCCGGCCGCCGGGAGATAGTCCGGGTGCTCGGAGGTCAGGCTCGTCGGGATGATCCAGGACACCGCCGGGAGACGGTCGTTGCGGGCGTCGTCCTCGAACGTGCCCGCGGGCATGGGGCGCACGCCGCGCTCGTACAGGTCCGAGCCCGGCGTGGAGTCCGCGAACGCCTGGAACTGCACCAGGACGTTGCAGCCGAACGCGTCGTCCTCCTCGTGGTACGACTTCCAGCCGATGCCGGCCGCCTGGAGCCGTTCCGCGTAGGTCGTCCAGCGGAACGGCGTCTGCGGCACCACGTTGTTGATGACGGGGCCGCCCTGGGTGCCGCCGGGGTCGATGGTGCCCGTCATCCACATCATCCGGTTGGGCCAGGTCGGGCCGAGCACCGAGCAGTGGTAGGCGTCGCAGATGGTGAAGGCGTCGGCGAGGGCGAACTGGAAGGGGATGTCCTGCCGGTTGTAATAGCCCATCACATAGGGGCCGTTGACGCCGTCGGCGGTGCGGTGGGCCGGCAGCCAGTTGTCCATCCTGCCGTTGTTCCAGGCCGAGTGCTGCACGTCCCAGGCGTGGCTGGTGGACGGGATGGCCTGGGCGCTGGAGGTGTGGGTGTCGAGGTGGAAGGGGAGCAGATACCCCTTCGGGTTCACCGTGTCCGGCTGGTAGAAGACGGACCTGCCGGAGTCGAGCCTGAGCGCGTCCGGGTCGGCGAAGCCGCGCACACCGGACAGCGTGCCGAAGTAGTGGTCGAACGACCGGTTCTCCTGCATCAGCAGGACGACGTGCTCGATGTCGTCGAGCGAACCCTTCACCGGCCCGGCCGCGACGGCCTTCTGAATGCTCGGCGGGAGAACGGAGAGCGCCGCGGCGCCACCCAGCGCGGCCGCGGCCGAACCCAGGAGTCTACGGCGAGTTAACTCGGCCATGATTGCCCCTTCATGAGTTTGCGTCAGTTCGCGGTGGGGAATGATCTGCGCCCTCTCGGAGGCCACGACCCGGTGATGGGCCGCGCAGGTTCCGGTGGCAACCCCTGTCCGCGACGATCATCTTCCTTGGCGAACAGGCGAGTTGGCAGAGGACTCGTGGTGAACAAGTACCCAAAGCTCGGGCAGGGGTTGGCCAAGCCATGACTGGTGTTGCACGGCCGTTGCCCGACCATTGCCCGACCTTGGCACGGGCGTCCGGGCGGCAGTACACACACGCCTCGCACATCCGGAGGGCCAACCACCTCTTTGCGGACATAAACAAAATCCTGGCGACACCGATCACCCGAGCAACCACCCCTCGTGCAGCACCCATTACGCAGCGCGACAATCCGTTGCGCGCACCTGACCCTCCGAAACCCCCACGCCAACGCAAAGAAAAACCCACGCACGGTACATTGATGAGTTTTTTGCATTGCAGGAGCAATCGTCATACATTTTTAAGTTAATCAAGCCTTCACTCGAACGACACTGATCAGTACGGTGGTGAAGCGTTGCGGAACGTGTTGCGCTCCGAGGAGAGGTAATGACGTATCGTCGTGCAATCCTGCTCTGCGCCGGCCGGGGCACCCGGGCCCGGGACATAACCGAAGGGCAGCCGAAGTGTCTGATCCGGATCGACGGAGAGACACTGATCTCCCGAGTACTGAATCAACTCAGCCTGAACGGCGTGACCGATGTGCACGTCATCGTCGGCCATGAAGCTGACCAAATCACCCAAGAAGTAGGCAACCGCGCGACTCTGCATTACTACGCGGATTTCGAACGCACCAACAACCTCTGGACGCTCGCGACCCACGCCGACCTGCTGCGCGGTCACGACTGCGCCGTGCTCTTCGGCGACGTCGTCGTGTCGGATCAGGCCATAACAGATCTGTGGGACGGGCTTTCCGGAATCAACCTGCTGGTCGACCTCTCTTCACGGCTGACCGGCACCATGCGGGTGCGCCGGGCGGCCGACAAGAGCGTGGACATGGGCAATCACATCGCCCCGGCCGAGGCGGACGGGAACTATGTCGGGTTCCTGAGCGCGCGGAGTTCCGCGGCCGACCGGCTCGCCGACGCCATCGTCGCGGAAATGACCGCCGGCCGCGGCACGGACGCCTATTTCACGTCAGTCATGGCCGATATCAGTACGGCCGTCCCGGTCTCCTTCGTCGACGTCAAGAGCGACGAATGGGCCGAGATCGACGACGGGGACGACTACCTGATCGCGAAAGAACGCTTCGAGTAGAAGACCCGCTTCGAGCGGCGGACCCGAACGGCAGAACCGAAACGGCAGAACTGAACGACGGTACGGAACACCACACCCCGAGAAAGGGACAAAACGACAATGTGTGGCGTGGCGGGCGTTTTCCAGACCGACGGACGGAATTTCGAGCAGACCGACCTGCTCAAAACGATGACGGACTGTCTGGTCCATCGCGGACCCGACGAGAGCGGCCTGCACATCGAGGGACCGGTCGGGTTGGGTTTCCAGCGGCTGAGCGTCATCGACGTTCCGCACGGACACCAGCCGATGACGGACGAGGACAGCGGTGTGGCCCTCGTTTTCAACGGCGAGATCTACAACTACCGTGAACTGCGGACCCGGCTGGAAGGGCTCGGCCGCAGGTTTCGCACGACGAGCGACACCGAGTCCATCCTCCAGGGATACCTGCAATGGGGCGAGCGGGTCGTGGACGAACTCGTGGGAATGTTCGCCTTCGCCATCCACGACCCTCGCTCCGGAACCCTGACCCTCGCGCGGGACCGGCTGGGCATCAAACCGCTCTACTGGGCACAGGTCGGCTCCCAGTTCGTGTTCGGCTCGGAGATGAAGTCCGTCTTCGCTCATCCGGACTTCCGCCGGGTGGCCAGTCTGGACGGGATATCGAGCTATCTGACCTTCCGGCAGCCCGTCTGGGGAGTCAGCTATTTCGACGGCCTGGAAAAGGTCCTGCCCGGCCATGTCATCACCGTCAAGGGCGCCGAGATCAAGGTCCGGCAGTACTGGAGCCTCCCGGTCCCGGCCATCGACGGATCCACCTCCGAGGCGGACTGGCTGGACCGCGCCGACCAGCTGCTGGAGCAGTCGATCCGCCGCTGCATGGTGTCCGAGGTGCCCCTGGGCGCCTACCTCAGCGGCGGGCTCGACTCCAGCCTGATCGTGGCCATGATGGCCAGAATGAGCGACCGCCCCATCAGGACGTTCTCGGTGGGGTACGGCGACGGCGCCTACGACGAGGGCCGGTTCGCGGAGGCCGTCGCCCGGGAGGTCGGGGCCGAGCACCAGCATCTCGTCGTCGGGCACGAGGACTACCGGAAGGGCCTGATACCGCTCATCCGGCACCGGGACGCGCCGTTGAGCATTCCCCAGGAGATCGCCGTGCTGGAGCTTTCCAAGCTCATGAAGCACGACGTCACCGTGGCCCTTTCCGGTGACGGCGCGGACGAACTCTTCGGCGGCTACGGGCGCGTCATGCGTTCTCCGCTCGACTGGAAGAAAATCAGCGCTTTGCGGAAAATACTTCCGGCGGACACGGTCGACCGGATAGTATCCGGACGCGGTCCGAGTCAGACCTCCGTACTGGCCAATCTGGATGTGCGGAGCCACCTCGAACATTTCTACCGCGTCTACAACTGGGTGCCGTTCGAGGAGAAGAACGAACTCTTCACCGCCGAGTCCCGTGCGATTCTCGACGGCGACCGGGCCACCCGGTATCCGTTCGAGGCGTCCTTCGGCCGTACCGGGAAGGGAAATCCGTACGACTCGGTGCTGCACGCCTTCCAGCATCTGCACATCGGGGCGATTCTCGACAAGGTCGACACCATCGGCATGGCGGCCAGTCTCGAAGGGCGCGTTCCCTTCGTGGACGCGGAGCTGATCGAGACGTTCATCCGGATGCCGGTCAAGTACAAGATGAGCTGGAACAGCCGCTGGTCCCAGTTCCGTTCCGTCTCCACCCCCGCCTTCGCCGCCTCCGAAAGCCTGGACACGACGAAGACGCTGCTGCGGAAGCTGGCCGAGCGCTATCTGCCCCGCGAGCTGACCCAGCGCAAGAAGATGGGCTTCCCCACGCCACTGGACGACTGGATGCGTGCCGGAATGCTCGACGAGGCCAAGGACATCCTTCTCGACCCGGTCGCGACCCGCCGCGGGATATTCGACCCGCGCCGGATGGAACAGTTCCTGTCGAACCCGCAAAACCTGGACCACGACTTCTACGGAAAGAAAGTCTGGATGTACATGAACGTCGAACTCTGGCTGCAGAACGTGGTGGACGCATGACCCAGCAGAACGCCCAGGCCAAACCGTCCGAGCCGGCCAAACCCACGGAACCGGCCAAAAACGCCGGTCCGGCCGAACCGACAGATCCAGCCAGTCAGGCCAACCCGACCATCCTCTCCTTATTGGCGGACTGGGCGAACCTCTGCACCATCGCCGGTGTGGTGAGCGGTCTTCTCGGCATCTACTTCGCCGCACAGGGCAAGCTCCAGGTGTCCGCCGCGATGGGGGTGATCGCGGTCGTCCTGGACTGTTTCGACGGTCCGATCGCCCGCAGCACCAAGAACCGGCCGGCCCACATGCCCCCGCTGGGGCTCCAATTGGACTCGCTCGCGGACGCCATCTGCAGCGGTGTCGGCCCGGCCGTCCTGGTCCTGGCCGTGGGTGACTGGAATTCGCTCCTGCTGGTTCCGGCCGCCCTGATCGTGGTCGCCGGTGTCACGCGGCTGGCCTATTTCAACGTCTACGGACTCTCCGGCGGGAAATTCTCGGGGATGCCGATCTTCTACAACCCGGTGGTGGTCGCCCTTGTGCTGCTCGTTCTCTGGGCAGTGGCACCGGGTGCGGCGGTGGGCGGCGCGGCCGTGGCGGGATTCGCGGTTGCGATTCTGAATGTCGCGCCTTTCACGGTCCCGAAGCTCCGCGGGCGTTTCCTCAAGGGATTCCTGGTCTTCTGCTTCGCGCAGACCGCCGTCCTGTTCGTCTACGCCGCGCAGGGGATCGGATCATGACCCAGGTGGCGACGGACGTCGCGCTCCGCACCCTGGAACAACTCGCCGCGCACAGCTTCGACTTCGCCACCGGCGTGCCCTGTTCCCTCCTGACCGGCCTGTTCCGGCACCTCGAATCACCGGACACCAAGCGGGAGTTGGGCCTGTCCTACGTCCCCGCGCCGCGTGAGGACACCGCCGTGGGCATCGCGGTCGGTGCCCGGCTCGGCGGCCGGTCCCCGTTCGTCCTGATGCAGAACTCCGGGCTCGGCTACAGCCTGAACTCCTTCACCTCGCTCACCCAGATCTACGGCATCAACCCCCTGGTGATCATGAGTTGGCGCGGCTTCGACGACACCGACGCCGTCGAGCACGACATCATCGGCCGGGAACTGCTCCGCGTCCTCGACTCCGTCGGCTTCGGACACGTGGTCCTGGACCCGGAGGATCCCGCCCGGGCGATCGACACGGCGGTGGACCTCCACGACGACGGCAACCGCGCGGTGGCCGTCCTGATCACCTCGGGGGTCTGATGCAGTACGAGGACATGTTCCGCTCGGTGCTGACGGCGTTCCCGACCGCGGCGGTGATCTCGACCTGCGGGCACATCTCGCGTGACCTGTTCAACTTCGAGGACCGCGACGGGAACTTCTATCTCGTCGGCTCCATGGGGATGGCCGCTCCCGTGGGGGTCGGGGTCGCCCTGGCCGACCCCGGCCGGCTGGTCGTCGTGCTCGACGGCGACGGCTCGCTGGCGATGAACACCGGCGGCATGCTGAGCGTCGCGGCGGCCGGGGCGCGGCTGCTCCACGTCGTGCTCGACAACGGTGTCCACGGCAGCACCGGCGGCCAGCGCACGGTGACGTTCCAGGACCCTCCCTCGGCCGCGCTGGCCTTCGGCTATCGCCGGGCGATCTCCGTGGACACACCGGACGTCGACTGGGCGTCGATCGACGCCTTCCCCGCCTTCGTGCACGCGAAGGTCCAGCCGCGCAACGCGCCCGTCGGCCGCCGTGTGGTGCAGACCCCCCAGGAACTGCGTGAGCGCTTCACCCGCTTCCTGTCGGTCAAGTAGCCACCACCCAGCCGCAGTTAACACCCCGTCAGGTAATGACCGCTCGGTCGTCAGTGCCGCCCGGTCACGCACATCACCGCAAGGGAGAACATCAATGTCGCCGGTAAAGTCCCTGCGCACGCTGCTGCACAACGCCGACCTGGCCAAGGCGGCCGGTGCCCACAACCCGCTGACCGCGCAACTGGTCGAGCAGGCCGGGTTCGACGTGGTCTGGGCGAGCGGCCTGGAGATCGCCGCCTCGCTGGGCGTCCCCGACGCCAACATCCTCAGCATGAACGAATGCCTCGCCGTGGCCCGGGCGATGGTCGAGAAGGTGTCCGTCCCGGTCCTCGCGGACTGCGACTCCGGCTTCGGCGGCATCGGCAACGTCGTCCACATGGTGCGCAGTTACGAGGCCGCCGGGGTGCAGGGCGTCTGCATCGAGGACAAGACCTTCCCGAAGCTCAACAGTTTCGTCGCGGGCAACCAGGCCCTCGTACCGATCGAGGACTTCGCCGGCAAGATCGCCGCCGCGGTGGCGACACGTGTCAGCGAGGAGTTCGTCATCGTCGCCCGCATCGAGGCGTTCATCTCCGGCTACGGCCTGGACGAGGCGCTGCGCCGGGCCGAGGCATACGAACTCGCGGGCGCGGATGCCCTGTTGATCCACTCCAAGCTCAAGACACCGGACGAGATCTACTCGTTCTGCTCCGCCTACGCCGGTGACCTGCCGATCGTGGTGGTGCCGACGACGTACAACAGCGTGACCATGGAGGAGCTGCGGGCCGCCGGGGCCTCGCTCGCGATCTACGCCAACCAGGGTCTGCGGGGCGCCATCACGTCGATCCGCCAGATCTTCGACTCCATCCTCGCCGAGGGCACGGCGGCGCCCGTGGAGGGCCAACTGGCCCCGCTGGGCGAGGTGTTCCAGTACCAGGACGTGGCCGCGCTGCTGTCGGCCGAGGACCGCTTCGAGTCGATCGGCCAGGGCGTGGCCAAGCAGATCCTGAACAGTGCCGGTGACGAGCCGAGGAACGCCGATGTCGTTGAGCGTTGATGTGCGGGCCGACCAACTCCACCTGGGCGCACACCTCGTGGGCGGCCACCGGGTCCAGGACGGCGCTCTGCTGGAAAAGGTCAACCCGGCCCGTCCGGGAACTTCTTTAGGCCGGATCCCCGTCGCGGACCGGGGAGTTGTCGACAGCGCCGTGACGACGGCGCACGGGCAGCTCGCGGCGTGGCGGAGGCTGGGCTCGATCGCCCGCGCGGACCTGGTGCACCGGCTGGCCGGGCTGATGGAGCGGGACCGCGGCGAACTGGCCCGGCTGATCACCGAGGAGCACGGCAAGACCGCGGCGGAGGCGACCGCGGAGGTCGCGCGGTCGATCGAGATCGTGCGGTTCGCCGCCGGGCTGGGCCGACGGCTCGGGGGCCGGACGCTGCCCTCCGACAGCCCGGACACGTGGAGTTCCACCACGCGCCACGCGATCGGAGTGGTGGCTCTCATCACCCCGTGGAACTTCCCGCTGGCCATCCCGGTGTGGAAGCTGGCCCCGGCGCTGGTGGCCGGCTGCACGGTGGTGCTGAAGCCGTCCCCGCTGGCTCCGTTCACCGCCGAGCGGCTGGTAAGTCTGGCCCACGAGGCGGGAGTTCCGGCCGGTGCGGTCAACCTCGTGCACGGCGACGGCACGACCGGGGCCGCCCTCGTCGAACACCCGCTGGTCAAGGGGGTGTCCTTCACCGGCAGTGTCGAGGTCGGCCGCCGCGTGCAGACGGCCGCCGCCGCGTCGCTCACCAGGACGCAGCTCGAAATGGGCGGGAAGAACGCGGTCGTCGTACTGGCGGACGCCGACCTGGAGAAGGCGGCCGACGCCGTCGCGCACGGCGCCTTCGGCCAGGCGGGGCAACGGTGTTCGGCGACCAGCCGGGCCATCGTCCAGGACGACGTCTTCGACGAGTTCGTCGGACTCCTCGCGGCCCGGGCGCGCGCGCTGCGGGTGGGCCGCCCGGACGATCCGGGGACCGACCTCGGCCCGCTGATCAACAGCGCCAGCCTGGAACGCTGTCTGGACGCCGTGTCCGAGGCCGTACGGGACGGCGCCCGGCTCGTCACCGGCGGGAGGGCGGTGGTCACCGAGGACGGCGGCTACTTCATGGCGCCGACGGTGCTCACCGGGCTCGCGGCGGACGCGCCGCTGGCGAACACCGAGGTGTTCGGCCCGGTCCTGGTGGTGCTGAGTTGCCGGGACTTCGACGAGGCGGTGGCGCTCAACAACGCCGTCCGGTACGGGATGTCGGCCACCCTGTTCACGGCGAGCCTGCCGCTGATCGGCCGGTTCCTCGCCGAGGCCGAGGCCGGGATGCTGCACGTCAACCGGCCGGGGGTGGGGGCGTTCCCGCACATGCCGCACATCGGGACCAAGGAGTCCCAGGTGGGCCCAGCGGAGTGCGCCGACGACACGATCGAGTTCTTCACCGAACTGAGAACGGCGACGATCGGTGTCGGCTGAGCGCGCCGCCGGACCCCGCCGCTCAGCGCCTGCGGCCGGTGCCGTACTGGAAGTAGGTCTCGCTCTCCCGCACTTCGAGGTCGATGCCGAACTCGTCGGCGACGGCGGCGAGTTCCTCGGCCCGGTAGAAGTTCTTGACGATGGTCGCGCTCGCACCGCTGTTGAGCCGCCGCGTCATGGTCTGCCCGGCCGCGCCGTCCACATGGGGTTCGGTGGTCGCGAGCGGCAGGTCGTCGACGAAGAACAGCCGGCCGCCGGGCCGTAGCCAGCCCCCGAGCGAACGGAAGAAGGGACGGAGTCGTTCGCGCGGGACATGCGAGATCCAGAACGTGAAGACGACGGTGTCGAACCGCTCGTCGGTCTCCCAGGTGAACAGGTCCGCGATCTCGGTCCGGACCTGTTCCTCCTTGGCCGCCGGGTTGTGCGCGAGCATCTCGGCGGACCCGTCGACCAGCAGGAGGTTCCGGGCGCGGGGGGCGAGATGCGCGCTCCAGGTGCCCGTACCGGGGGCGAGTTCGAGGACGTCGTCGCCGAGATCGATCGAGTACAGCACGGACCGGACGAGTTCCGCCTCGCGGAACCACACCTCGTTCGCGGCCTCACCCTTGTCGAAGGATCCTCGCCGTAGCCACCAGTCGTCGTATTCCCCCGCCCGGCTGGAGTAGTACGCCAACTGTTCGGCCAACTGCTCCTCGGTGACGGGCTGGAACTCTTCTTCGGCCGGCCGACCGGGCTGCGTCGTCATGCGGTGCTTCACCTCTCGGGTAGTGCCACGAACTCGCCCAGAACTCAAGATCCGAACTCCAGGAGAATCGAGAATGTGCGGTACTGTTGGGCTCTTCACAGGTTGTGCGGCTGCTGTATTCTGCCCAATCAGCCAATTAAAGCGCAACCCTGTGCGGGCCGACGATTCGTCGGCCACATTTGACGATTCATTGGCCAAACTTCCCGGCTACCGCACCGCATTCGCGAACTGGGACCGCCGCGCCTCGGTTCGTTCCAGTCCGCGCCGGACCCTTTCCGACGACGGCGGCGACCTCTTCCCCGCCGATCTGGTGCCGGTCGCGAAGCACGAACTCGTGGCCAACCTCCGCCCCGAACTCTTCAGCCAGCTGCTCACCCAGCAGCTTTACCGCTACCTCCACTTCACCTCGAAGCTGGAGTTCATGGTGGTCAACTACGTCGTCCTCGGCATCTCGCAGGGCAGCATCCAGGTGCCGATCCCGGACCAAATGCGTTTCGACGCCCTGAAAATCTACTGCGACGAGGCTTACCACGGCTATTTCTCCGTCGACCTCATGCGGCAGGTCCAGGAGCGCACCGGCATCGAACCCAGAATCGACGAGGAGCCGTACTTCCTGCGCCGACTGGCAGCGCTCAAGGAGAAACACGATCCGGCCAAGGCGGGTTTCATCGACCTGCTTTTCACCATCGTCTCGGAAACGCTCATCACCGCGTCGCTGACGGAGATATCGAAATCCCGCGAGGTGTCGGGAGCCGTGGTCGACACCTTGCACGACCACGCGGTGGACGAAGGCCGGCACCACGCCTACTTCGCTTCTTACCTGACCTATTTATGGGCCTCCCTGAGCCCTGCGGAACGCACCTTCTCCGCACGGCTCTTCCCCGAACTCATCGACGTCTTCCTCCGTCCCGACGTGCCGGCCATCGGAACCGAACTCGGCGGGTACGGGCTCGGGCCCGACGAGGTGGCCCTGGTGCTCGCCGAGACCTTCAGCGAGCGGACCCAGGCGGAGTACAACCGTGCGACCGCCTCGAAGCTGCTCGGGTACCTCAAGGAGATCGAGGCGTTCGACGAGCCCGGCGCCCGGGACGAGGCTCAGAACCGCGGCCTGCTGCCCGACTGACGGCCCGTCAACTCGGCGATGATGACCGCGACTTCACTCGCCCACCCGAGCAGCCGCAGGTCCGCGTTACGGCGTCCCACGAGCTGGAGGCCGAGGGGCAGCTCACCGGCGTCCCGGGGCAGGGGGATCGTCACGCAGGGCAGGCCGAGGTGGCTCCAGGGCAGACTCATCACCGGGCTGCCGGTGTGCGAGAGGCCGAGCGGCGCCACGTCGGTCGCGGCCGGCGCCACGACGAGATCGAGGCCCTCCCGGTCCATCCTGGCGTCGAAGGCGGAGCGCTGCTCGGCCAATTCGGCGACGGCTGCCGCGTATTCGCGCTCCGGAATGCCGAGGCCCCGCCGGATCACCTCCACGGTTCCCGCGCCGAGGACATCGGGGTGCCGACGGAAACGGTCCTCGTGGGCCCGGGCGAACTCGAAGGGGAAGACGACCGACTGGGTCCTGGAGATATCGGCCATGTCGGCCGCCAGGCTCGTACTCCCGATATCGAGACCGGAATCGGTGAGGCCGCGCAGCGCGGCGCCGAATACCTCGTTCGTCTTTTCGGCGGCAAGATCCAGATATGCGCGCGCCGGTACCGCGACAACCGGACTCCCGCCGATGGGCGGCTCTTCCGCGAAGAGCACCGAAGCCGCGCGTACGAGGCCGGAAACGGACGTGGCGAAGAGCCCGAACGAGTCGTAACTCGGCGCGCAGGGAATGACGCCGTCCAGCGGGACACCGCCCTGGGTCGTCTTGAAACCGGCCACCCCGCAGTAGGACGCCGGCCGGATCACCGAGCCGACCGTCTGCGTGCCCACCGCCAGGGCGACGGCCCCGGTCGCCACGGCCGCCGCGGATCCACTGCTGGAGCCGCCCGGAGTGCGCCGGAGGTCGTGCGGATTGTGGGTCGTGGGCGGATGTACGCAGGCGAATTCCGCGGTCTTCGTCTTGCCCACGACTATGGCGCCGGCCTGTAGCAGCAGGGTGACCGCGGATGCCTCGGGGCCCGCGAATTCGTCCGGGTCGAGTGCCGAACCGCCCGTGGTGGGCAGGCCCTCGACGGCGAAGATGTCCTTGACGCCCAGGGTGGCCCCGCGCAGTGGCCCGGAGCTCTCCGTGCTTGTCCGGGCCAGCCGCGTATCCCTGTCCGGTTCTTCTTCGAATGCCTCGACCTCGGCATCCGTTTCGGCGATTCTTTGCAGGGAGGTCCGAATGTTCTGGACCACGTCCGCGTGTGCCCCGGTTTCAGAAACGAGATCACGACCGAAAACCATATCCATGGCCCGATGTTACTCGTTTTCCTTCGCCTTTCGAGGGCGCTGCCGGGGATGATTTCCCGTCAACCGGCTGTCTGCTGCTCGTCGACGTCGAGTTCCGCGGCCGGTGCCGGTGGCTCGGCCGGGGTCCGCACCTGGCGTCGGAACACCGCCAGGGACACGGGTGCCACCACGAGGCTGACGACGGCGACGACGCCCAGGATGGTCCGGGGGTCCCAACTGCCGCCCGCGGTGGCCAGGATGAGTCCGGCCAGGGGTGCCGAGGCCAGGATCATGGAGGAGAACACCCCGAGCGTGGCCCCGAGTTGCTCGGCGGGGATGACGCGGATGCGCCAGGTGCGCATCCAGATCGTGAAGACGGTCACCCCGGCGCTCCAGCAGCCGTAGCCGATGCCCATGACCACGACATCGCCGACGAAGATCATGCACAGGGCGCCGGTCACGAGGAGAAGGGCCACGGGCCAGAGGAAGACGTCGACCTCTCGTTTCTTCGCGATCGGGGCGGTCAACAGGGCGGCGAGGAAGCTGACCACGGTCGCGGTCGCCGCCAACAGCCCTACGGTGGGCTCGGATTGGTGGAGGTCCCCGATGATGATCGCGGGCAGCGAGGCCAGGACGAGGCTCGCGGTGAGGTTGACGCCGAGGGTGACCGCGATCAGCGAGAGGATCGGGCGGCTGCCGAACACCGTGGAGAATCCGGTGCCGAGCCGCCGCAGGAGTCTCTCGCCGCCCCGCTCGACCACCACCCGGTCCAGGGCGTGGAAGCACAGCCCCGTCCACACCCCGGCGACCAGGAAGATCGCGGCGATGACGGCGAGACCCGCGTCGACCGGCAGGACACCGAGCAGCATGCCGCCGAGCGCGGGCCCCGCGACCGTCACGAGTTGCTGCGCGGCCTGGAATCTCGCCTGGGTCTGCGGGTAGCGGTCCCGCGCCACCTGCCGGCCGAGGATGCTCTCCACCGCGATCGTGGAGTGCCCGTTCAGCAGCGTGGCCGCACCGCCGGCGACCACCAGCAGCGGCAGCGAACCGGTGACCGCGGCCAGTACGAGCATCGCGACCCGGGCGAGGTCGACCACCACGAGCTGCTGCCGGGCCCGGAAGCGGTCGACGTAGGCGCCCGAGACCGGCATCGACAGGATCCGGGGCAGCCACTGCACCAGGAACGCGATGCCCGACGACGTGACCTGTTGCGTCGCCCCGTACACCGCGATCGGGACGAAGAACGTCACCGTCTGGTCGCCGAGGATCGCGAGCGCCCGGGCGGCGACGAACCCGACGATGGTCGCGTCGCGGTGCAGGGCGGGAGCGGGAGCGGTGGCCGTCACCTGTCGGCCTCCGCCGCGGGTTCCCGGACGACCAACGCCTTGTTCAGGGCTACGACGGCGGCGTCAAGGTCGCGGACCACGTCCGCCTGGGTGGCGCCGACCGCCACGAACGACGCGATGGCGGACGTGCTGGACGCGGGCCGCTCCAGCACGTCACCGGGGCCGACCTTCGACTCGAACAGCCTGATGGACGCGGGCAGTTCGACTTCTCCGAGCGCCTCGACGAGGCCCGGCCGCGGGGGCACGAGCGCGTATCCGGTCTGCTGGACGGGCTCGGACCGGACCGCGCCGGGTCGCGGGTTGCCGAGGTAGGCGCGGGCGTACCACTCGATGGGATCGAGGTCGAAGCCGTGTTCGAGCTGGTCGCGGATCTTGGCGCCGCCGACCCGGCACCCGACCTCGTTGAACACGAACCCGTCCGCCGACTCGAAGATCTCCGCGTGGAACAGCGCGGTCTCCTCGATGCCGAGGGCCTTGACCGCGCGGACGGTGATGTCCCGCAACGTCCGCAGCCGGGGGTCGTCGGCGTCGAGGAAGGTGCTGAGACAGACCGCGCCCTGGGTGATTTCCAGACAGGACCTGGTCTGCTCGGACGGCCAGCAGACCTTCACCTCACCGGCGTCGACGATCCCGTCGATGTGGAACAGCGCGTGGGAGACAAAGGATTCCGCCATGAGATGCGCCGGGGCGTCTCCGACGGACAGCGGATTCCGGGCGAGGAAAGCGTCCAGATCCGTCTGGTTCTCCAGCAGGGTCACGCCCACCGAGGCCGCGCCCAGCCGTGGTTTGACCACCAGGGGGAAACCGAGTGCGCGGACGGCGAGAACAAGGTCGGTGGCGTCGTCGACGGCCCGGTATCCGGTGATCCTGACACCGGATTCGGCCAGCACTTCTTTCATCCGTATTTTGTCGCGGAACAATAACGCCTCGGCCGCGGACTGGCCGGAAACACCCCAGGCGTCGCGGAGCCGGCCGGCCCGCAGGAGGTCGAACTCCGACATGGCCAGCAGCCTGCCGAACGCATGCTCGCCGTGCAGTCGGTGCGCCAGGTACTCCGGCATGGCCGAATCGGCGTAATCGTCGACGATCTCGGTGTGCGCGAATCCGGCCAGTTCGCTCTTGCGGGCGGTCTCGTCGGCGGACACCGAGTCACTGCTGGTGATCAGGTAGAGCTCGTCCGCCGGGCGGGCCCACTGCCGGTAATCGACGCGCGCGAGCTTGAACCTGTTGAGAATGAGTACCTTCACGATTGCGGCGCTCCTCGGGCGAGTGCAAAAGGACGGGGGTTTCTCCCGGGCTCAGACGTATTCGGCGTCGCCCTCGATCGATTCCCAGCCGAACCGCAGCTCGTCGGCGGCGCTCGTGGCGTTCTTGAGCGCGTCCTCCGCATTCGGACCGGTGGCGATGACATGCGCGATCCGGTCACGGTTGGAACCGTGCGAGCGGTATACGTCACCGATCTGGTTCTTGATGTGTACTTCGGTGACCCCGGCGCCGCACCGGGCGTCCTCGATTCCGTCGATCGAGGCCAGTTTCCCGGTGTCCGGCATCGCGACGAACCGGATCGCGGCGGCCGGTGCCGCGGCGGCGGCCGGCTCGGGCCGCGGCCTGCCGACGACGGCGGCCATGTGCCGCGCCGTCAGGTCGATGCCGGTGGCGAGCCGGACCAGCTCCGGCACCCGGTCGCCGCCGACCCGGGGGTTGACCTCGATCAACCGCGGGATCCGCTGCTCCCGGTCGGCGAACTTCACCTCGACGTGCGCGGGCCCCCAGTCCAGCCCGACGGCCCTGAGTCCGCGTTCGGCGGTCTCGACGACGAGGTCCGCGACGCCCGGCTCCAGGGTGGCCGGAAACTGGTGGGCCAATTCGACGAAATAGGGCAGCGGGCCGCTCGTCTTCGCGGTGATGCCCAGTCCGCGGCCGTCGAACGCCTCCACCGAGTATTCCGGTCCGGCCAGATACTCCTCGACCACCACCGTCGGGTCCATCGCCACACCGAGATAGCTGGCGGTACCGAGGATGTGCTCACTTATACGTGTCACCTCCGCCGCGTCGTCGCACCGCCGGACGAATACGCTGCCGGTCAGGCCGACGGGCTTGACGACGACCGGATAACCCATCTTCTCCGCCGCCGATAACGCGCCACTCACGTCGTGCACGAGTTCGTAACGCGGGTTCAGACCCGGCACGGAGTCACCGGCGGACCGAATGCCCGCTTTCGACCGGCACCGGTGGACGGCGGCCGGGACCGGGCCCGGCAGATTCAATGCCTCGGCGGCCTCCGCGGCGACCGCGACGAAGTATTCGTACACGGATGTCACCCCGGCGAGACCGTCACCCGCGATACCGGACGCCGCTTCGACGATCGCGGCGGCCGACGAGGTGTCGCATCCGACAATGCTCGTCCCGATCTCCCGGTAGTCGTCGAGCAGGAACTGGTCCAGTTTCTCCGGCCGGTCGACGAGGATGACCGTCCGGTATCCCCAGTTCGCCAGACTCCGGGCGGCGTCCTGTCCCGCACCCGTTCGCGGCGACTCGACCAGACACACAGTTTTCCGCACAGCGGATCTCCTCTCGCGCTTATGTGGCGACCTGCGCGTTACCGTACCCAGGAAAGATCACGGAAACACTGTGCTATTCCCTGTCGTACGCGAGGTATGACCAGCGGCCGAAGAGAATTGACGTTGTTTCACAATCCCTTGGTTGACAAGGTTTTGCATTCCTTTTCTTGGCCGTTGTCTGGCCGCGCGCGGGTTGAAATCGCGGACGCCGGCGGCTCACCGGACGCCGGGCCGCGAGGCCCGGCGGGCGAACCGTCAGGCGGACTCCCGCACGATCACGCGCCCCCGCGCCGCCTCAAGTTCCGCCCCCGGCAGGCCGAGGGCCGCGCGGGCGGCGCCGCGGCCGTGCGCCTCGGCGTTGATGTGCACGGTGGTGAGGGCCGGGGTGACCAACTCGCCGTACTCGGTGGCGTCGTAGCCGATGACGGCGACCTCGCCGGGTACGTCGACGTCGAGGTCCCGCAGCGCCGTGACCGCGCGCAGGGCGAGGCTGTCGTCGGACGCGGCGACCGCCGTGACGCGGCCGTGCGCGGCGCGGAAGAGGCGTACGGCCGCCGCCCCGGCCGCCCGCGGCCGGGGCACGACGAACGTCACCAGCGGCGGCAGCCCGAGCCGGGCCGCGACCGCCCGCGCGAACCGCAGGTGCACCTCGCTCATCGGCGCCTCGTCGCTCGGCAGCGCGACGGCGACGTACTCGTGCCCGCGGTCGGCGAGATACCCCAGTTGCAGCGCGACGTTGGAGGCGAAGCCGTCGTTGAGGACGTCGTCGTCCGCGCCGCCCTGCCCGGTCAGGTAGCGCTCGCCCAGGCGCAGCACCGCGCGCGGGGTGATGGCGTCGAGGACCTGGCGGTTGGCCTTGGGGGTGCTGTGGCCGTGGCGGACCAGGAGGACGTGGTCGTGGGCGGCGAGTTCGTCGTCCAGGCCGTGGATGTAGCTGCGCGAGTAGTTGCCTTCGAGCCCGTGGTCGACGTTGAGGACGACGATCCGGGAGCTGCCCTCGCGCAGGGCGCGGGCGATGCCGTGCGGGACGTAGCCGAGGTCGCGGGCGGCCCGCTGGACGCGTTCGCGGGTGGCGGGGGAGATCGTCTGCTTGGGGTCGTCGTTCAGGACGAAGCTGACGGTGGCGCGCGAGACACCGCTGGCGGCGGCGACGTCGTTCAGGGTCGGCCGTCGTCCAGCACGCACTTGCCACGCTCCCGATCGTTCACTGGGCCCACTCACTGGGGCCTTTCGCCAGTCTAGGACGGCGCCAGGACACGGTTGTCCGCTCCCACCGCACCCCTCACGTACGCATCCTTACGTTGCCAAAATCACGCGTTCCCGTCGCTAGATCGATTTAGCTGATGCCTGTTACGGTACCGCACTAGATCGATTTAGTTCGGATGGAGTTCGGCTCGACGACGAGCTTGACGACGAGAGGTACACGCTCATGACAGCAGCGCCCAGCCTTCAGGACGGCATCGACCGCGCGGGATCCCCCGTCGAGCTCCTCTGGAAGCCCGGTGCCGCGCCCTGGACCCCCGAGGTCGTAGAACGCGAGTACGCGGGCTGGCGGCAGGAGCAGACCGCCTGGCACGACGGCGTGGCCATCCTCGACCTCTCGCACCACATGTTCGACACGGTCGTCGAGGGCCCCGACGCGACCCGGCTGCTGACCGCGGTGAGCGCGAACAACTACGAGAAGTTCGCCGTCGGCCAGGCCAAGCAGTTCATCCCCGTGACGGAGGAGGGCCTCATCGTCACGGACGGCATCCTGCTGCGCGAGAGCGAGCAGCGGTACACGCTCAGCGGCATCCCCGCGTCCCAGAACTGGGTCAAGTACCACGGCGAGAAGGGCGGTTACGACGTCGCCTTCGCCACCGACCCGTCCTCCGCGTTCCGCCGCGGCGGCGACCCGAAGCTGTTCCGCTACCAGATCCAGGGACCGGGGGCCACCGCCCTGGTCGAGCAGGTGTTCGGCGGCCCGCTGCCCCCGACGAAGTTCTTCCACGCCGCCACCGTCACCCTCGCGGGCCGCACCTTCCGCGCCCTGCGCCACGGCATGTCCGGCCAGGCGGGCTTCGAGTTCATCGGCGACTGGCAGCACGCGCAGGCGGTCAAGGACGCCTTCCTCACCACGGGCGAGCAGTTCGGCCTGATCCACGTGGGCGCCCTCGCCTACGCCAGCGCCAGCGTCGAGAGCGGCTGGATCCCCTCCCCGATCCCGGCGGTCTACTCGGCCCCCGAACTCGCCGAGTACCGCCAGTGGGTTCCCCTGTACGGCATCGAGGGCCAACGCCCGCTCAACGGCAGCTACTTCTCGGAGAACATCGAGGACTACTACTGCTCCCCGTACGAGTTGGGCTACGGCCGCTCGATCTCCTTCAACCACGACTTCATCGGCCGCGAGGCCCTGCAGAAGGCGAAGGACGACGTCCGCCGCACCAAGGTCACCCTGGTCCTGGACCCCGAGGACGTCCGCCGCGTCCGCGGCCCGGAGGCGGACGACTACCACCTCACGTACGCCCGCCACCGCGTGGAAACGCCCGCCGGCGCCCTCGTGGGCATGACCATGCAGTCCGCGACCCTGGACCCCTCCGGCACGATCCTCTCCCTCGCACTGATCGACCGCGCCCACGCCAAGCCCGGCACCCAGGTCACGGTCACCTGGGGCGAACACCCCGGCGCGGGCACCGCCCCCGACGCGGACCTCGGCTTCCCGAAGATCCGCGCGACGGTCCAGCCGGCCCCGTTCGACGACCACGCGAGGACGACGTACCGCAGGAATGCGTAGGGCCTGCGGGGGGGGGGGTGGGCCTGGCCGCCCGTCGTCACGGCGTGCGCGCGGCGGGCGCGCGGGGCGGTGGTCGTCGCGATGGCCGCGCTCGACCGGGTGCCCGCGGCGCGTGCGGCGCTGGTCGAGGCCGGGTTCGCCTGCGACGGGGTGCTGT
>LJCV01000283.1 GCA_001298575.1 Actinobacteria bacterium OK074 | reverse complement strand
CGCACTCGACGACTGGATCAAGGTCTGGAACGAGGCCGCCCGGCCCTTCAAGTGGACCAAGACCGCCGACCAGATCATCGACCGGATCTGCCACTACTGCGACAGGATCTCCGGACCAGCTCACTAGTCGGATGAACCCACCCGTCCGAGACAGGCCACACGACAGGCACGTTGCCTGTCTCGGCGCACGTAAGGGGACACGCATGATCGAACGACGACGGGACACCGCGCCCGTCTGTTACGCCCCGGCCGTCGGCCCTCCCGCAATTCTGTTGCTGCTGAGCGAGCCCGCGTCAGCAAGGGCAGCACGCGAGTTCGTGCGCGAGTACCTCCGGCATTACGCGCCGGAGGCATCGGCAGAACACATCGACTCGGTCGTCCTGGTGACGTGCGAGCTGGTCACCAACTCCATCCGCTACGGCACCGAGCCCGAGGACTCACTACGCGTCGTGCTCGACACCGACGACACCCGCACACGGGTAGAGGTGCAGGACCCGGTGAGGCGACACCCCCGCGTACGTCCCGAGTCCGACGACCGCGACCGCGGGCGCGGCCTGATCATCCTCGACAAGCTGTGTCCAGACCGGTGGGGCGTGTACGACATCCCGTTCGGCAAAGCCGTATGGGCCGAGGTGATGGCAGCGTGAACCCCTGCCACATCACCACTCCGCCAAGTGCGGGCTTCATCGCGGGCGTCGCTGCCGCAACCGGCATCCACCGCGCCGACGGGTACGAGATCGCCCAGTTGTTCATCACCCACCCCGGCCCCCGTCGGTTACACGAGACAGCACAGACGGTCGAGGACGGCATGAGATCCCTCGCAAGGGCACTGGACCTCGGCCCTGGCGGCCTTGCGCCCCCGACGATCGGACGACGCATCGTCATCGTCAACGGGATCACAGCCCTGGACTACGGGCACGACCAGTACGTGATGACGATCCCCCAGCCGTCCCAAGACTGGATGCGATTCGTCGGTGACGGTGCCCCCTGCCGGATCTGCCTCGTGTTCGCGCCTCTGCCCCTGAGCGCCGACCAAGCCGCGACGGACGCGCACCTGCGCGCGTGCTTCGACAAGGGCGGGGTCGTCTGGGGCACCGCGTACGCCCGCCGCCGATTCTGAGCCCCACCACAGGAACGGGCCGCCCCGAGGTGGATTGGACCCCGGGCCGACCCGCCGCGAGCGAGCGTACAAGCCCCGCCCCGTGTCCGTGTCCCATCCGGACACGGGGCGGGCCGCACCACCACCGGGGCCGCGTCACCAGGGCGCGGCCACCCCGTCACAGGAGGAACGCGGAATGAGCACAGCCGTCACGCCGACCGTGAACAGCCTTGAACTGGAAGTCACCGGCACCTGCCAGGCCACGTGTGAACACTGCCTCGCCAGCTCCGGACCGAGCGGAACGGACGGCACCATGACCGCCGCCGACTGGCGCCGCGTCATCGACCAGGCCGCCGACCACGGCGTGAAACTGGTGCAGTTCATCGGGGGCGAACCGACGCTCTACCGGGACCTGCCCGCCCTGGTCGAGCACGCCGTCGCCCGCGCCCTTACCGTCGAGATCTACAGCAACCTCATCCACGTACGCCCCGCCATGTGGGACGTCTTCTCTCTGCCCGGAATCATCCTCGGCACCTCGTACTACAGCGACCGCGCCGACGAACACGAGCAGATCACCAAGGTGCGCGGCAGCTACCGGCGCACCCGCGCCAACATCGCCACCGCCGTCCAGCGCGGCATCCCCCTGCGCGCGGGAATCGTGCGCGTCCTGCCCGGGCAACGCGTCGAGCAGGCCGAGGCCGAACTCCGCTCCCTGGGCGTACAGCGCATCGGCGTCGACCACGCCCGCCCCTTCGGCCGCGCCGCCGCCGACACCGCACCCGACCCGTCCCAGCTGTGCGGACGCTGCACCCGGGGCCGCGCCGCCGTCCTGCCCGACGGCAGCGTGACCGGCTGCGTCATGTCCCGCGCGTGGCCCGCCGGAAACGTCCACCAACAGCCCCTCGACATCATCTTGACCGGCCGGGGATGGGCCGACATCGTCGGCATGGTGCCCGAGCCCACCGGCGGCGCCTGCCAGCCGGACGACTCCGGCGACTGCGACCCGGCCAACACCCCGGCCTGCCTGCCCTCGTACCCCGCCGTCCCCGCGCCCGCACTGGAAGTGACCGCGTGAACTGGACCGACCACGCCGAGGCCCTCGCCGACAGGGTGACGCACACCGCGTCACGATGGCACGGCCCCGTGGCCACCACCCCCCGGCACCTGTTCGTGCCCCGCTGGTGGCACCGGGCGCCCGAGGGCTGGACGCTCGACGACGGCGAGGCCGACCCCGGCCAGTGGCTCGACGCGGCCTACAGCGACCGCACGCTCGTGACACGCGTGGGTCCCCTGCACGCCGACCACGCCAAGCCCGACGACCACCCGGCCGGCCTGCCCACGTCGTCGAGCACCCTGCCGAGTCTGGTCGTGCGCATGTTCCAGCACGCACGCCTGGACGACGGGCACGACCTCGCCGACATCGGCACCGGCAGCGGCTACGGCGCCGCCCTCGCCGCACGGCGCCTCGGCGAACGGCACATCACGAGTCTGGACGTCGACCCCTACCTCGTCGACGCTGCCCGCGACCGCCTCGCCGAGACCGGTCTACGCCCCACCGTCGCCGCCCACGACGCGACCGCGGAACTTCCCGGCACCTTCGACCGCATCGTCGCCACCGTCGCCGTACGCCCCATCCCTCCGACTTGGCTCGCCGCGCTGCGGCCCGGCGGACGGCTCGTGACCACGATCGCGGGCACATCCCTGATCATCACCGCCGACAAGAACGACGACGGGGGCGCAACCGGCCGCGTCGAATGGGACCGGGCCGGGTTCATGCACGCCCGGCACGGCGACGACTACCCACCCGGCATCGGGAACCTCCTCCAGGAAGCACGGACCCGCGAAACGACCGCCGAACTCGGCACCTACCCCGTGGTGGACGTGGCCAACGCATGGGACCTCGCGAGCATGCTCGACCTCACCGCCCCCGGCATCGAGCACCACTACGAGCGCAGCGGCGAACAACGCACCGCGCTCATGGCCCACGCCGACGGCTCATGGGCCCGCGCGGTCGGCCGCGGCCACGAACAGCCCGAGGTCCACCAGGGCGGCCCCCGCCGCCTCTGGGACCTGCTCAGCGAACTCCGCACCTACTGGCTCGCCGAGGGCGAACTACCCGTACGCGGAGCGAAGGTGTTCATCGGCCCGGACGGCACGACCGTCATAGCCCGCGGCACATGGCACGTGAAGCTCACCCCGTAGGCACTACGAGCGGCCGGCGACCCCGGTACCTCCGGACGAGGTACCGGGCCCCGGGGGATGGCGGACAGAGGGCTACTCGAACTCTTCTGCCACCTGGAAGGCGATCCCGTCCAAGATGTCGTGCTCACTCACCACGACCTCCCCCGCCCCGATCCGCTCCATGATCGACAGCAGGACGAGCGCCCCGGCGCCGATGACGTCCACCCGGCCCGGATGCATCGACGGGATCACCGCCCGCTGCGCGTGCGTCGACGTCAGCAGGCTCTCGGTGATCTCGCGGACGCGGTCGTAGGTGAGCCGGGAGTGGTGGATGGCGGCGGAGTCGTAGTCGGGGAGGTTCTGGGCGATTGCCGAGATCGTCGTGACCGAGCCGGCGAGGCCGACCAGGGTGCGGGCCTCGCTCAGCGGGACGGACTCCTCCGCCAGGTCGAGCGCGGCCTCGATGTCGGCGCGTACGGCCGCGATCTGCTCCTTGGTGGGCGGGTCGGTGACCACGCCGTCGCGGACGAGGTGGCGTTCGGTCATCCGGACGCAGCCGACGTCCACCGAGCGTGCCGCGCGCATCCGGGCGTCCCCGACGACGAACTCCGTCGAGCCGCCGCCGATGTCCACGACCAGGTACGGCCTGGCCAGGTCGGTGCGGCCGGTCAGTTCCCTGGTGGCGCCGGTGAAGGAGAACTCGGCCTCCTGGTCGCCGGAGATCACCTCGGGTTCGACGCCGAGGATGTCCAGCACGCCCCGTACGAACTCGTCCCGGTTCTCCGCGTCCCGGGAGGCCGAGGTCGCCACGAACCGCAGCCGCTCGGCGCCGTGCTCCTTGATGACCGCCGCGTACTCCCGGCACGCGGCGAAGGTCCGCTCCAGCGCCTCGGGCGCCAGCCGTCCCGTACGGTCGACGCCCTGGCCGAGGCGGACGATGATCATCCGGCGGTCGAGGTCGACGAGTTCGCCCGTGGCCGGGTTGACGTCCGCCACGAGCAGGCGGATGGAGTTGGTGCCGCAGTCGATGGCGGCCACGCGGGTCACTTCGTACCCTCCTCTGACACACCCTGCTCCTCGTCCACGCCGAAGAACCCGCCCCCGTTGACTCCGAGCTTCAAGATGTCCTCCTGGGTGGTCCCCGACACGCACGCGCCCTTGCGCCACCACTCCGGCAGCATCGCGATTGCCTCGTCACCGAGCGGGTTGACGCCCGGGCCCGCGGCCAGCGAGTGGCCCACCAGGACGTGCAGGCACTTCACCCGGTCCGGCATGCCGCCCGCGCTCGGGAAGCCCTCCAGGACCTCGATGGCGTCCCGGCGCGCGATGTAGTCCTCGTGCGCGGCCCGGTAGGCGGCAGCGAGTTCCGGGTCCGTCCGCAGCCGTTCCGTCATCTCCTTCATGACGCCGTTCGCCTCCAGGGTGCCAATGGCCGAGGCCGCCTTGGGGCACGTCAGGTAGTACGTCGTCGGAAAGGGGGTGCCGTCGGGGAGGCGGGGCGCCGTCTCCACCACGTCCGGCTGACCGCACGGGCAGCGGTGTGCGATCGCCCGCAACCCGCGCGGCGGGCGCCCGAGTTGCTGCTTGAATGCCTCGACGTCCGCGTCGGTGGGTTCGGTGCGCGCGGTGGAGGGCGGAGGGGTTTCCATGCCTGAAGAAGAGTCTCTCTGGTTCTACGATGCTGGTTTCTACGACAGTTCGGCGCGATTGTCTCTACGACAGTTCGGCGCGATTGGCCGGTTATTGGGCGGCGCTGGCGTCCGACCTGTCGACGCCGTCCCAGACGTTGGCGTACCAAGGCCGGGCCGCCGCCCCCTTCTCGACCCGCGACTGCTTCGCCGCGTCCGGGTCGACCACGACGTAACCGGTCTCCCCGGGCAGCACGTAGTGCAGCCGCTGCCGGATCTGCTGCTCGGCGTACGCGTCGTCCTGCCAGCGCGCCTTGAGGTCGCGCAGCTGTTCGACCCGGCCGCGGGCCTGCTCCTGCTGCTGTTCCAGGTCGGCGATCTCGGCGCGCTGGGAGACGTACTGCCTTATCGGGTACGCCAGCGCGACCACCATCGTGCACAGCACGAGCGCGAGCAGCGCCGCGCGCCCGGTGAGCCGGGAGCGGCGGGCCTGCCGCCTGGACTGGGAGCGGTAGACGCGGGCCGCGGTCTGCTCGCCGAGCACCCGCAGCCGGGTCGCGGTGGAGAAGCGGTCCCGGTCCCTGTTCCGGTCCCGGTTCTTCACGGCCATGGTCCCGCCTCCCCTTGTCCCCTTGCATACGCACATACGTCCCCGGACACGGTACGGGACCGGGTACGGGGACGTACGTACGACTGGCTATGCGCGGAGCCCTACGACTCGGCCAGCCCTACAACTCGGCCGGCCCTACGGCTCAGCCCTTGTAGCGGGGGAACGCCGAACGGCCGGCGTACACGGCGGCGTCGTCGAGGATCTCCTCGATGCGCAGCAGCTGGTTGTACTTGGCGACGCGCTCGGAGCGGGCCGGGGCGCCGGTCTTGATCTGGCCGCAGTTGGTGGCGACGGCCAGGTCGGCGATGGTGACGTCCTCGGTCTCGCCGGAGCGGTGCGACATCATGCACTTGTAGCCGCTGCGCTGGGCCAGCTCGACGGCGTCCAGGGTCTCGGTCAGCGAGCCGATCTGGTTGACCTTGACGAGCAGCGCGTTGGCGGCGCCGTCGTCGATGCCGCGGGCCAGCCGCTCCGGGTTGGTGACGAACAGGTCGTCGCCGACGATCTGGACCTTGTCACCGAGCTTGTCGGTGAGGACCTTCCAGCCCGCCCAGTCGTCCTCGAACAGCGGGTCCTCGATGGAGACCAGCGGGTACGCCGCCACCAACTCCTCGTAGTACTCCGTCATCTCGGCGGCGGAGCGGGACTTGCCCTCGAACTCGTACGTGCCGTCCTTGTAGAACTCGGACGCGGCGACGTCGAGCGCGAGCGCGACCTGCTCACCGGGGACGTAACCGGCCTGCTTGATGGCCTCGACGATGAGGTCGAGGGCGGCGCGGTTGGAGTCCAGGTTCGGGGCGAAGCCGCCCTCGTCGCCCAGGCCGGTGGACAGGCCCTTGGACTTCAGGACGGACTTGAGGGTGTGGTAGACCTCGGTGCCCCAGCGCAGCGCCTCGGAGAAGGACTCCGCGCCGATCGGGGCGATCATGAACTCCTGGATGTCGACGTTCGAGTCGGCGTGCGACCCGCCGTTCAGGATGTTCATCATCGGAACGGGCAGCAGGTGCGCGTTCGGGCCGCCCAGGTAGCGGAAGAGCGGCAGGTCGCTGGCCTCGGACGCGGCGTGCGCGACGGCGAGGGAGACGCCGAGGATGGCGTTGGCGCCGAGCGAGCCCTTGTTGTCGGTGGCGTCCAGGTCGAACATGGCCTGGTCGATCAGGCGCTGCTCGGTGGCGTCGTAGCCGACCAGCTCCGGGCCGATCTGCTCGATGACGGCGAGGACGGCCTTCTCGACACCCTTGCCCTGGTAGCGGTTGGGGTCACCGTCGCGAAGCTCGATGGCCTCGAAGGCACCCGTGGAGGCGCCGGACGGGACGGCGGCACGGCCGGTGCTGCCGTCGTCGAGGCCGACCTCGACCTCGACCGTGGGGTTGCCTCGGGAGTCCAGGATTTCCCGGGCTACGACGACGTCGATGGACGGCACGAGCATCTCCTTCTGGATGTGACGCGGGTACGCGGGCCGCACGGCCCGCATCGGGGTGCGGGCCACTGCGGCTCGCGACATGAGCCTAACCGGCCCCGGGGGATCGGCCAGCCTGCCGACCGATCGGCCAACAGAACCGAGAGTAAATTGTTTCTTAACTGAACAAAACTTACACGGGGGCCCTCGCGGGCGCGGGGGTGGGCGCGGGCACGGGCGTGGGCATGAAAAACCCCGCTCCGGTGCGTACGGGGGAACACGCACCGAAGCGGGGAACCCGTGGGGACGGGGGCGGTCCTCACGACCCCTCCACTATGGAGGACACGGATGTGAGGACGCTGTGGTTCAGATAGGCGCCGGATAGCAGCCGGAGGGCGCACCCACCGGGGCCGCCGGGGGGCGTCAGCTCAGGTGGAGCTGCTGGCCCGGGTAGATGAGGTCGGCGTCGTCGACGATGTCCTTGTTCAGCTTGAACAGCTTCGCCCAGCCGCCGGAGACGTGCTTCTTCTCGGCGATGGTGCTGAGGGTGTCGCCCTTGACGACCTTGTACTCGCCGTCGCCCTTCTCGACCTTCTTGCCGGTCGGGGTGGTGACCGTCTTCTTGACGGCGGGGCGCTCGGCGGAGCGGGAGGCGCGCTCTTCGGTCGAGGTGTTCGAGGAACTGGAGCTGGAGCTACCGGAGTTGCTGCTGGAGGTGCCGGTGGAGGTGCCGGTGGACGCGCCGGACAGGCCCGTGCCGCAGGTCGGCCAGGCGCCCTTGCCCTGCGCCGCGAGGACCTTCTCGGCGACGGCTATCTGCTCGGACTTGCTGGCCTGGTTGGCCGTCGAGGCGTAGGCGGTGCCGCCGTACGCGGCCCAGGTGGAGGCGGAGAACTGGAGGCCGCCGTAGTAGCCGTTCCCGGTGTTGATGGACCAGTTGCCGCCGGACTCGCACTGGGCGACGGCGTCCCACTCGGAGGACGTGGCGGCGGAGGCGGTACCGGCCGCGAGCAGCGGGGCGGCGACGGCGGCTCCGGTCACGCCGGCCAGGGCGACGACACGGGAGGTGCGGTTGAGCACGGTCGGGCGGCGGTGCCTGCCCTTACCGGAACACAGCATGGTTGATCCCCTCACCGACGCCTGCGAGGTGAGCTGTCGGGTTCGGGCCGGTTGAGTTGCCCTGCCGTGTCCCTCGCGATCCCTCGTGCGAGACACGGCTTCACCCCAAGCCGCTCCGGTTCAACTGCCCGGTGCGGCACTTACCTTGGGTCCCCCGCTCCTGCCTACGGCGCTTGCGCGACGACTGTTCCCGTACGGCCACTGGCAGGATTCGGCGTTGCGACCGTCGGAGCCCGCGGTGGCGAGCGGCACGACCGTAAGCAGGCAATCGCGGGAATTTCAAAGACGATCAGGGCTTCTGAGACTCATCCCACACTTTCACCAAAACGGACATTCGGCTCGAAGTGGGTGTGAACTCCCGCTACTTTTCGACCGTTTCGACCCCGACGACCAGCCGCTGACCGGGGGCGATATGGGACGGGTCGGTACCGATCGCCTTCTTGTTCTCGGCATAGAGCGCGCGCCACCCGCCTTGGACGCCAAGGGAGTCGGCGATGGAGACGAGGGAGTCGCCGGCGCGGACGGTGTAGGTGCCGGCCGCGCTCTTCGCGACGACGCCCGACTTGGCCGCCTTCGCCTTCGTCGTCGCCTCGGCGCTGGCGCCGCGGTGGCGGCCGGTGCCGATCGCGCCCGTGTCGACGAGGTTCGACGAGCCGGCGGCCTGCTCGGGGGTCACGGCACCCGAACTGTCGGATTCCTGTGAGCTTTTCGAGCCGGAATCAGAGGTCTTGCCGGAATCACCGGACTTGCCGGACTTACTCGGCTTCGCGGAGTTGTCCGCGGCGGTGGACGAGGAGGGCGAGGACGACGGCGAGGGCGTCGAGGAGTTGTCCGCGGAACCGGAAGAGCCGGAGGAGTCGGAAGAGTCCGCGGAGTCCGACAGTCCCGGGTCGTAGGTGAGCGACCCGGAGGAGTCGTCGGAGGAACCGGAAGCGTCGGAGGAGTCCGTGGAGCCGGAGGTGCCCGAGGCCGTGTCCGAGGTCGTGTCGTCCGACGACGCGGTGGACGGCGAGTCGTCCGCGACGCCCGTGTCGACGTCGGCGGAGCCGGAGTCCTTGGTGAGCCCGGAGGTCACGGCGCAGAGGGACCAGGGGGCGGTGCCCTCGTCGGCGAGGAGCTTCTCGGCGACGGCTATCTGCTGGGAGCGGCTGGCGAGGTCGGGCCGGGAGGCGTAGTCGAGGCCGCCGTGGTCGTCCCACTGCTGCTGGGTCAACTGGAGCCCGCCGTAACGGCCGTTGTCGGTGTCGGCGCTCCAGGAACCGTCGCTCTCGCAGTTCGCCACCTTGTCCCAGGTGGTGCCACTGGCCGCGCTCGCGGCGGTGGCGCCGAGCAGCGGGATGGCAATCGCGGAGCCGGTCACGCCCGCGGTGACGAGGAGGGCCGGAGCTTGGCGGGGGCGACGGTGACGACCGTTCCCGGAGAGCATGCGGTTGCCTTTCACGCGACAGCAGTGGCCAACGAGACGGGCGCGACGGCACCGCCTCGTTGCTGCGTGAACGTATCCGGCCCGGATCGTCTGTCACAAGTTAATGCAGCGCAGATCACGTGAAGATCACAGAGATGAGGAATCGTCAGTTTCCAGCCGGGGTGACAGGGGCGAACTCCACCGGAAGCGTGCGCAGTCCACGCATGATGAGTCCGCCACGCCATCTCAACTCGGCCGGATCCACGGCGAGTTGCAGGTCAGGGAGGCGGGTGAGGAGGGTGCCGAGCGCCGCCTGCCCCTCCAGCCGGGCCAGCGGGGCGCCGAGACAGTAGTGGATTCCGTGGCCGTAGCCGAGGTGTTGGTTGTCACGGCGGGAGAGATCGAGGACGTCCGCGTCGGGGAACCGGTCGGGGTCGCGGTCGGCGGCGGCGAGGACGACGAGCACGGGATCGCCCGCGGCGATGCGCTGCCCGCCGAGGGTGAGCGGTTCGGTGGCGAACCGCCAGGTGGCGAGTTCCACGGGGCCGTCATAGCGCAGGAGTTCCTCGACGCCGGTTTCGAGGAGCCCCAAGTCGCCCACGGCGAGGCCGTGTTGGAGCCGGGCGCGCTGGTCGGGATGGGTGAGGAGGGAGTAGGTCCCGTTGCCGATGAGATTCACGGTCGTCTCAAATCCGGCAAAAAGCAAGATAAAGGCCATGGCGGCGGCCTCGTTCTCGGTGAGGTGCTCGCCGTGGTCGGAGGCGCGGATGAGGCCGGAGATGAGGTCCTCGCCGGGGACGGGGTCCGGGGTGTCGGGGAGCGCGGCGCGTTTGCGGTGGATGAGTTCGGCCAGATAGCCGCGCATCTTCTTCACCGAGCGGGCCACACCGCCGCGGGGCCCGCCGCCGTGGCGGATCATCATGCCCGCCCAGTCCCGGAAGTCGTCCTGGTCCTCGCTCGGGACGCCGAGCAGGTCGCAGATGGCGTAGATGGGGAGGGGGAAGGCGAACTCGTGGATGAGGTCGGCGGAGCCTCGTGCGGCGAACCGGTCGATGAGCTGGTCCGTCAACTCCTGTACGCGGGGCGCGAATTCGGCCACCCGGCGGGGGGTGAACGCCTTGCTGACCAGTCGACGGAGCCGGGTGTGGTCCGGCGGGTCGATGTTGAGCAGATGGGTCATCAACTCGGCCTTGCGCTCACCGGGGATACCGGTCTTGCCCCTGGCGTGGGCGGGTTCGTCGTGGTGCGCGGGGTTCTTGGACAGCCGGGGGTCGGCGAGCGTCTGCTTGGCGTCGGCGTAACGCGTGACCAGCCAGGCTTCCACCCCACTCGGCAACCGCGTCCGGTGCACGGGCGCGTGCTCCCGCAGCCAGGCGTAGGCGGGGTAGGGGTTGGTGGCGAACTCCCAGGTGAAGAGGGTGGGGGCGCTGTCCGTGGGGGCGCTGTCCGTGGGGGCTGGGGTGGGCTGGTTGGTCACTCCCCGACGGTATCCGGGGGTGTGGGGTGGCCGGTGGGGGGCTGGTCGGCGGGGGTGGTGCCGGTGAGGCGTTCGATCAGGCGCGGTTTGACGAGGTAGTAGTAGCCGCGCTCGGCGGCCTCGGCGGACCACATGTCCGCCTCGTCCGCCTGGCCCAGCGTCTCCAGCAGGACTCCGAGCCGGTACGCGGCCTCGGTGTCCCCCTTGCGACCGGCGTCCCGGAGCAGCGCGAGGCCCTCTTCCAGGGTGGCTGCCCTTTTGCTCAGTATCGTTCCGAGGGTGACCGCCGCCTTGGTGTCGGCTCCCGCTGCCACGGCCTGGCGGAAGTACTGCTCGGCCTCCTCCTCACGGTTGCCCATGCGGTGCAGCAGCAGGCCGAGCGCGTAAATGGCCTGCGGATCCCCGAGCGCGACACCGTGCCGGAACCACAGTTCCGCGTCGCTCAGGTTGTTCCGCATACGCATCAGCCGACCGAGACTGGTGGCCACCTCGCCGCGCCCCGCTTCGGCCGCCTTGGTGTACCAGTGCAGCGATTCCTGGCCACGCCCCGAACCCAGCAGCACATCACCCAGCGTGTGCGCCGCCTCCCCGTCCCCGCCCGCGGCACCCGCTTCCAGCCACCGCACCGCCCGCTCCCGCAGCAGCTTCCCGAGCAGGGCCGCCGCCCCGGGGTCCCCCGCTGCCGCGGCCGTCTCCAGGAACGGCTCCGCCTCCTTGCCCTCGCCCCGTTCCGCGAGGATCCGCCCCAGCCGCCCCGGCGCTTCGGCCCACCCCGCCTCTGTCGCCCGCCGGAACCACGCCTCGGCCTCCACCGCCTCCCCCAGGCTCTCGGCCAGCACCCCGAGGGCGTGCATGGCCCCGCCGTCCCCGGCCTCGGCCGCCGGTGTGAACGCCGCCCGCGTCCTGGCCGCGACGGTCTCGACGTCGTACGCCGTGTTCGACCGCGCCACCCCCAGCGCGTAACCCCGCATCCAGATTTCGGGCGGAGGAAACCCCTCCTCCTGCTCGGCCGTGTCCACGAGATACGGCGAGACCTCCCACATCCCCTTGGCACTCCGCCGCCGGAGCAACGGCAACAGCCCCTCCCGCTCCCGCTCGGCCCAGGCCAACGCATCGGCCACGGACTCCCGTTGCATCCCGGCCACCGGCGCGCACCGCTCGTGCACCGCGACGAGCAGGTCTTGCGCGAGCGGTCCGCGCAGCCCGCACCGGGCGAGGTCGACCGCCGCCCGGACCAGCGCGTACCCCCGGGGGTGCCGGTCGGCCCGCCGGGCCCGCTGCCACTCCTCCCACAGCATCGGGCCGACGGTGAGGTAGGCCGCGATGCCCTCCGGACCACTGCGCCGGGCGGCGTCGGTGAGCCGGGGGTCGTCGGCGGCGGCAGCGCGCTCGCGCTCCGCGCCGGTCCACTCGCGGGGCAGGTCCACGATCTGGGCGAGTTCGAGAACCCGCCGTCCACGCGGCTGGTCCCAGTACTCGTCGTACGCGGCCTCCCGCATCGTGGCGAGGACTATCACCTTCAACTCGGTGAGCTGGGCGAGGAGTCGGGACTCCAGGCCACCGTCCCCGAGGTGCCCGTCGAGGTCGTCGAGCCACAGGGCGCAGCGGTCCTGACGGTTCCTCAGCATGGTCGGCAGGGCGCGCAGGTCCTCCTTGGGCGCGGGCGCGAACACCCGGAAGCCGGTGAGGACTTCGGCCGCCACGGCGAGCGCGGTGCGGGTCTTCCCGGCGTACGGCTCGCCCCGCACGACGACCAGCCCACCCTCCGAACCTGCCCGCACCAGCGCGGAGTTCAGCTCCCCGTCCGTCTCCCGGGCGACGTACGGCGGCAACGGCTCCAGTCCGGGCCTCCGGCGCGTGGGGCGGGCGCCGTGCGCCCATGGGTCGATGTTCTCGGCCACGGGCCAGCTGTCGGGGTCGTGGAGGGTGCCGTGCAGGGGGGCCGGCGGTGGTGGCTGGGGGATGTTGAGCGTCGTGATGGTACCGGCCTGGATGACGGTGCCGCCGTGGGCTGTGGCGGAGTTGGAGACGTGGTCGGCGGGTGCCGCTGATGCCTTCGGCTCCGCCGTGCTCTGGTCCGGTGCGAAACGTTCGATCAGTTCGGCGAGTTCGGAGGCGGCATATTTCGGGTTCCGCGACCCGTTGAGCACTTCATGCACCCGGGTGAGCCACAACCGCGGGAGCGCAAGACTGTGGATACCGCGTGTCAGCTCATTCAGACTGCCGCCCAGTTCGGCCGCGTACTCAACCCTCCCGTGGTCCCGGAACCACTCCATGAAACCGTCCCGGCCCTCCTGCCAGGCTTCGGAGCGCATCCCGGCCACAAGCACCAGGCTTCCCCGCGCCGCCAGTTCCTCCAGCTCCACCGCCGTAAGTTCCACGCACGCCCCCGCGCCACTCGCCCGCCCCTGATTCAGACCTGATCCAACGGTACTGACTCAAACGCGCCGGGTCCCCTCAACCGCGCCCCTCCCTTCCGCCGCTCGTCTCGACCTCCCGAATCGCGTCCCGGTAAACCCGCCCCGCCGCCCGCAACGCGGCCTCCGGATCAACCCCCTCCGCCTCCGCCCGAGCCGCCAGCGCCAGCAGCTCGTACCCGATGCCCTCCCCCTCCGGCAGTGGCACCGTCAGGCCCGCCGTCCGCACCCGTGAGGCGAGCTTCGCCGCCAAGGCGAGCCCCGGCTGGGTCAGCGGCACCCCCTCCGTCACCGAAGACCTCCGCTTCTCCACCGCCTTCGTGCGCAGCCAGTGTTCCTTGACCTCCTCCGGGGTCGTCGCCGTCTCGTCGCCGAAGACGTGCGGGTGGCGGTGGATGAGTTTGGCGACGATGCCCGCGGCCACGTCGTCGACCGAGAAGGGGTCCTCCTCGTCGTCCTCCGCCATCCGTGCGTGGAAGACCACTTGGAGCAGGACGTCGCCCAACTCCTCCCGCAATTCCGCCCGGTCGCCGTCCTCGATCGCCTCGACCAGCTCGTACGCCTCCTCGATGGCGTACTTCGCCAGGCCCTTGTGCGTGCGCTGCGAGGACCACGGGCACTCCAGCCTGATCCGGTCCATCACCTGGACCAGGTCGAGCAGGCGCGCGCCCGGGAGGTCGTAGGACGCCGGGAGCAGTTCCAGGTCGGGCATCTGGACGCGGCCCGAGCCCGCCAGCCGGGCCAGTCCGTCCGTGAGCGCCGGTTCGCCCTCGCCCGTCGCGATCACCACGACCGTCCGGCCGCCCGCGCACGCGGTCACCAGTTCCTCGGCCGTCGGCGCGGCCTCCGTCACCGATATGCCCGCGTCCCGCACGTACGGCAGCTGCGGGTGCGTGGCGTCCGCGCACAGGACCAGGTCGGCGGCGTGCAGGGTCTGCCAGGCCGGCCAGGACAGCAGGCCCGGCGCGACCCGGTGGCTGGTGGTGAGCAGGACGAGGCGGCCGGGGGCGTCGGAGGGGGCGGCCGTGGCACCCACGACGTCTTCGGAGCCGTCAGTGCCGTCGGTGCCTTCGGGGTTTTCGAGGCGGGAGCTGATTGCGTTCACACGTCGAAATTAGCTCACATCGCCGTCCGCCCCAGAAGTTATCCACAGGTCAGGGGCCGACCGTACGACTTACCGATGATCACCCGACCCACCGGCCGGTCCCCCGTGCCGCAGGTCCCCTACGTGGTCGCAGCCGCCGTGACTTCCTTCACCCAAGGCGTCTTGGCGTCCACCCGGCTGCTGTTCTCCGGATCCCAGGCGCCGTACCGCGGATTGAGGTCGACCTGGAGTTGCTTGGACGCCTCCGACAGGGCCTTCCAGAAGGTGGCCTTGCCCGCGGTCGTGTTCATGTCGGCGCCGAGGGCCGCGGCGAGCTTCTGTGCCTCGACCTCCGTACGGAGGCTGTCGTCGAGGTGGGCGGGCGCCACGCCGTACTGCTGGAGCCAGGCCGACTGGAGCGCCTTCGCGCCGCCCGCCTGCTGCTCCAGCGAGGCGCGCAGGTCCTGGATGTTCTTGCGGGTCACGCCCACGCGCGCGTTCTTCGCCGCGCGGTCCAGGACCCGGTCCAGCACCAGGGTGTGCAGGGTGTCCCGGGTGAGGGTGCTGGTCTGGGCGACGACCTGGGCGTACTGCGCCTGGGTGCCGGCGGCGGCCCGCTGGGCCGTGCGCACCTCGTTCACCCGGTGCTCCAGCTGCGCGACCGTGATCCGCTGCCCGCCGACGACGGCCGCGGCGCCGGGATGCGCGCCGCTGCCGCACGCGGAGAGGAGAGGAGCCGCCGCGAGGGCGGCGGCTACGGCGAGCGCTGTACGACGGCGACGGCTACGACGGCTGCGCGGCAAGGGGGCCTCCTGTAGGAGAGCTTGTGCGACGGTGCACAAAGTCTTGCGGTGATCGATGGTAGGCAGGGCACTGCTCCCTGGCCACCCATTGGACCAACGATTCACCACGAGTTCGGGCACCGCCGCGCGTGCCCCAAGGTCAGCGCAGCGCATGCCCCGAGAGCATTGCCGCGCCCCACGCGCGCGTGGGTGAGATTCCGGACCCGCTCAACCCGTGATCGCCACCGGCGCGTCCCACGCGCTGCGGTCCACGGTGATCGTGTAACCGCCGCGGGTCTCCTTGCTGTTGACCAGGTACTGATGGGCGCGGTGGTGTCCCTTATAAAGAGTGCTGTCGAACGGCCACGCCGTGGTCGTCGAGTTGACGCCGTCCCACTTCGCGTACCAGAGGTTGCCCGGCAGGTTCGTGCGGTCGGTGGCGGTGGCGACGGCCTTCGCGCTGGAGGAGCTGAAGCCGTAGAAGGCGCTGCGGTACACCTTCTGGCTGACGGTCTTGGACCAGGCGCGGACGTACGTCAGCACGGCGTCGTTGCAGGACGTGTTCGTCGTGTCGTACGACTCCATGTCGAGGTAGAGCGCGCTGCCCTGCTTCATACCGAGGGCGGACGCCTTGGCGACGGCGTCGGCGCCGTCGGTCGCGCCCTGGCTCGCGGCGGTGGACGCGGAGATCACCTCGGGGCTGGAACCGGTCTGGCAGGGCGGCTGGGCGCCGACGTACAGGGGGACGAGTTTCCAGCCGACCGCGCTGACGGACTTGACCCAGCTCGCGGTCAGTTCGGGCTGGCCGCAACCACGGTTCTGGCCGCCGACGTAGACGGCGGCGGCACCGTAGAAGCCGGTGTTCCACGCCTTCATCTTGGCGAGGGAGGGGGCCGTGCAGGTGTCGAACGCGCGGCCGGTGAAGACCTTGGCGGCGGGCATGGTGGTGGTCGTGGCAAGCGAGTTCTGCGCCGCGACGACACCCCCGGCGACGACCACGACTCCGGCCGCGGTCCAGGCGGCGTATCTGCGCTTCTTGGACTGCCGGTGCGCGCTGTTCGACATGCTTCGACCCCCTGCTTGGTGCACAAGTGGGCACAGATGCTCTGTGCGACGACTGTGCATGGCAAAAACGGATCGCAAACTAGCACGGCCATTCGAGCGCAGTCGCATCCGGGCCCGGCATCTCCGGGCCGCCGGCAGCCGACGTCCGCCTACGTCCGACGACGTCCAAACTCCCGTCCATCCGAGAGGACTGTGCGGGCTGCGTCGCGGCGGTCCGGCGCGCCGCCCTCCACGGTCCGGCCGGGCGCTTCACACCGGCGCCGCATGCGGAGTGGCCGGTTTCCGGTCACGCAGGTCGGCGGCCGGGCAGCACGCCCAGGAGGGTTGCGGTCAGGGCCTGCCTCAAGTAGCCCTTCAGTTCCAAGTGGAGGCGGGCCAGGTCGGGTTCGGCCCGGTAGGCCGCCCGCAGGCTGGGCGGGGGGGTGCTGTACGCCGACAGCGCGCCGGCCATGAGCACGGTGTTCAGGCAGAACAGTGTCGCGTTCTCACCCAGCTCCGGCAGGTACTTCTGGACCAGGGCGGTCATGGTCGCCAGGCGGTCCAGGGAGGCGCGCTTGTAGCGCGCCACGACCTCGACGGAGACGTTGTGCTCCAGGACGCTGCCCTGCGCGCCGAAGAGGTCGCACAGCACCACCCGGCCGGAGAGCGTGCGGCTGAGGATCTCGGCCACCGCCGCCGCCCGCTCGGCCATGGGCAGGTCTTCGTCGACACCGGCGGCCAGCTCGCCCGCCAGTTCCGTCAGCCACTCCCGCAGGAACTGGTCCAGCAGTTCCAACAGCACCGCCTCGCGGGACTCGAAGTAGCGCAGCACGTTCGGCTTCGCCAGGCCGACCCGGCGGCTGAGCTCGTTCAGGGTGACCGCGGCCACGGGCATCTCGTCGAGCATCGCCGACGCCATGTCGAGGATCGCCCGGCGGCGGATCTCCCGCTGCTCTTCGGTCCGCGCCCGCTGGAAAGTCACGATCACCAGCCTAACTTAAGTACCTGCGGTACGTTGACAACGTACCGAAAGTACTTTAGCGTCGTCGACGCAAGATACCTTCGGTACGTTAAAGAAATCGGGAGCCTGACATGAGCGAGAAGTGGACGACGGCGAACATTCCGGACCAGCACGGGCGGGTGGCCGTGGTGACCGGGGCCAACACCGGACTGGGGTACGAGACCGCCAAGGCGCTCGCCGAGCGCGGGGCCTCCGTGGTGCTCGCCGTGCGCAACGTCGAGAAGGGCGAGCAGGCCGCGGCCCGCATGACCGGAGACGTGACCGTGCAGGCGCTGGACCTGACCTCGCTCGACTCCGTCCGGACCGCGGCGGCGGCGCTGCGGTCCCGGCTCGACCGGCTCGACCTGCTGATCAACAACGCCGGCGTGATGTACACCCCGAAGCAGACCACCCGGGACGGCTTCGAGATGCAGTTCGGCACCAACCACCTCGGCCACTTCGCGCTCACCGGGCTGCTGCTGGACCTGATGCTGCCGGTGCCCGGCTCGCGCGTGGTCACGGTCAGCAGCACCGGCCACCGCATCCGCGCCGCGATCCACTTCGACGACCTGCAAGGGGAACGGTCGTACAGCCGGGTCGCCGCCTACGGCCAGTCCAAGCTGGCCAACCTGATGTTCACCTACGAGCTCCAGCGCCGCCTCGCCACGCACGGCACCACCGTCGCGCTGGCCGCGCACCCCGGCATCTCCAGCACCGAACTCGCCCGCAACACCCCCACCGCCCTCCGGCTTCCGCTCACCTGGCTCGCACCGCTGATCACCCAGCCACCGGCGATGGGCGCCCTGCCGACCCTGCGCGCCGCCACCGACCCCGCCGCGCTCGGCGGCCAGTACTACGGCCCCGGCGGACGCAACGAGATCAGGGGCCACCCCCGGCTGGTCACCTCCAGCCCGCAGTCGTACGAGGCAGCCGTCCAACAGCGGCTGTGGGCCGCCTCCGAAGACCTCACCGGGGTGACGTTCCCCGTCGCCGAGTCCAAGCAGAACCCGCTTCCCTCCGGACCGGCCAGCACCCTGTAGCCCGCGCCGAGAGCACGCGCCGGCCCGTCACGGCGCAAGCGGGCGGCGCCACGACCGACGAGGCACACGCGCTCCGCTGCGAGGGCGGCCATCCGCTCGTCGCCGCGCCAATCCGCCGCGCCAATCCGCCGGGCCACCCGAATCACGGCCGGACCGTTCGCCGTCCTCGAACACGCACCATGATCCACGGTCGCGAAACGGCCGTGGATTTCCGGTCCCCCTCCCGGCCCGGAGACGCTCAACAGCCGTCGCCCGACCGGCCGTTCACCGGGCGTGGAACCGCGCCGGCGCCTCCGTAGGGTTGCCGCCCGTCGGGAGTTTCTCCGACGGGCAGGCCGTCAGGACCTTCTGCATCGCCGCCTTCTCCGCCGCCGTCACCCACAGGTCGTACTTCTTCTTCACGGCGACCTGGGCGGCGACGTACGCGCAGCGGATCGACTTGGCCGGGGGCACCCAGGTCGCCGTGTCGCCGTCGCCCTTGCTGCGGTTGGCGCTCGCGCCGACGGCCCACAGGTTGAGCGGGTCGTTGGCGAGAGCTATCCGCTTGCCGGCGTCCCAGTACTTGGCGCCCTTCTGCCACGCGTCCGAGAGCGCGACGAGGTGGTCGATGTCCACCAGGCTGCTGCCGCGCTTGTACGTGACGTCCTTGCCGCTGTAGCGGTCCGGCTCCAGTTCACCGGAGGCGACCTTGCAGTCCCCGTCCGTGAACGTCACGTTCTTCAGGTCGCGTTTGAGGATGTCGTCGCGGGTGTCGCAGCTGTTGGAGTCGGTGTCGGCCCACGCGCTGCCGAATCGTTCCCGCGAGTAGCCGGTCTTGGGCGCCCGCCCCTTCACGGTCAGCGAGTCCACCGCGGCCAGCGCGCTCCCCTTCGCCCCGCTAGTCTCCTCGGGTCCGCTCGCCCCCGTGTCCGCCGCCTTGCACCCGCTGACGGCCACCAGCACCACAGCCGCGACCGCCACCCCGCCCCGAGCACGCATCATGCGAAGCCCCTCCCGTTCCACCCCTGGACGCGCCCGCGCAACGGGCCGCGTTTCCGCTGGTCATACGCTAACGGTCAGCACCGCGCGACCACACCGGCGCCCGGTGGGCAGTTGATGCACCGGCAGTGAACACGCACACCCCTGCGTGAAGAGCCCGTGAGGACGCCTCCGGCTCCGGTCGAAGGCAATTCGGCACATAACAGGCAAGGGGTGCACAACGGGCGTAAGGTCGGTCGTGAGACCCCTCCGGAAGGAGCCTTGCATGGGCATCTTCGACCGTTTCAAGGACCAGGCCAAGGACAAGGGCAAGGACCTGTCCGACGCCGCGGAACGTGCGATCAACAAGAAGACCGGCGACAAGTACACCGACCAGGTCGACCAGGTCCAGCAGCAGGCCGAAAAGCGGCTGGGCATGAACCGCGACCAGGACGAGGGGTCGTAGCCAGCAGCCAGTAGCCGGCAGAGCCATCCGCAAGAAGGAAGCCGTCCACGGACCCGCACCTACCGTGGACGGCTTCTCGCGCTCCTTACGGCTCTACGACCCCAGGATCGTCGTCAGGAATTCTCCGACCCAGCCCAGCAACTCCCGGCCGACCAGCGGCTTTCCGCCCACCTTCGCCGTCTTCGGGCGGGGGACCAGTACCTGGTGGGCCGGGGCCTTGATGACCGTGCCGGGGTACAGCCGCTTGAGGCGCAGCTCCTGCGACTCCCTCAACTCCACCGGTGCGAAGCGGATGTTGGTGCCCTGGAGGACCACCTCGCCCACCCCGCACGCCCGCGCGAGCATCCGCAGGCCCGCCACCAGCAGCAGGTTCTCCACCGGTTCCGGCAACTTGCCGTAGCGGTCGACGAGTTCCTCGCGTACGGCGGCGATGTCGTCCTCCTTGTTGACGGAGGCAATCGCCCGGTACGCCTGCAACCGCAGCCGCTCGCCGGGCGCGTAGTCGTGCGGGACGTGCGCGTCGACCGGCAGTTCGATCTTGACGTCCAGCGGCGGTTCCTCCTCGACCCCGCCCTCCAGCGAGGCCCGGTAGTCCGCGACCGCCTCGCCGACCATCCGTACGTACAGGTCGAAGCCGACGCCCGCGATGTGGCCCGACTGTTCGCCGCCCAGCAGGTTGCCCGCGCCGCGGATCTCCAGGTCCTTCATCGCCACGTACATGCCCGCGCCCATCTCGGTGTGCTGGGCGATGGTCGCCAGGCGCTCGTGGGCGGTCTCCGTCAGCGGCTTCTCCGGCGGGTAGAGGAAGTAGGCGTAGCCGCGCTCGCGGCCACGGCCCACCCGGCCGCGCAGCTGGTGGAGTTGGGAGAGGCCGAAGTTGTCGCCGCGCTCCACGATCAGCGTGTTCGCGTTCGAGATGTCGATGCCCGACTCGACGATGGTGGTGGAGACGAGCACGTCGTACTTCTTCTCCCAGAAGTCCACCACGACCTGTTCCAGGGTCTGTTCGGACATCTGGCCGTGGGCGGTGGCGATCCGCGCCTCGGGGACGATCTCGCGCAGCCGCGACGCCGCCCGGTCGATCGACTCGACCCGGTTGTGGATGTAGAACACCTGGCCCTCGCGCAGGAGTTCACGGCGGATGGCCGCGCCGATCTGCTTCTCCTCGTAGGGGCCTACGAAGGTCAGGACCGGGTGGCGCTCCTCGGGGGGCGTGGTGATCGTCGACATCTCGCGGATGCCGGTCACCGCCATCTCCAGGGTCCTGGGGATCGGGGTCGCGGACATCGTCAGGACGTCCACGTTCGCCCGCAACTTCTTGAGCTGCTCCTTGTGTTCGACGCCGAAGCGCTGCTCCTCGTCGACGATGACCAGGCCCAGGTCCTTGAACTTCGTCTCCGCCGAGAACAGGCGGTGGGTGCCGATGACGACGTCCACCGACCCCTCCCGCAGGCCCTCCAGCACCGCCTTCGCCTCGGTGTCCGTCTGGAAGCGGCTCAACGCCCGTACGTTGACCGGGAATTGGGAGTACCGCTCGCTGAAGGTGCCGAAGTGCTGCTGGACCAGGAGAGTTGTCGGCACGAGCACGGCGACCTGCTTGCCGTCCTGCACCGCCTTGAACGCGGCCCGCACCGCGATCTCCGTCTTGCCGTAGCCGACGTCGCCGCAGACGAGGCGGTCCATCGGGACCGTCTTCTCCATGTCCTCCTTGACCTCGGCGATCGTCGTTAGCTGGTCCGGGGTCTCCGCGTACGGGAACGCGTCCTCCAACTCCCGCTGCCAGGGCGTGTCCTGGCCGAACGCGTGGCCGGGCGCCGCCATCCGGGCCGAGTACAGCTTGATCAGGTCGGCGGCGATCTCCTTGACCGCCTTCTTCGCGCGCGCCTTCGTCTTCGTCCAGTCGGCGCCGCCGAGGCGGTGCAGCGTGGGGGCCTCGCCGCCGACGTACTTGGTGATCTGTTCGAGCTGGTCGGTGGGGATGTAAAGCCGGTCGCCGGGCTGGCCGCGCTTGGCGGGGGCGTACTCGACCACCAGGTACTCGCGGGTCGCGCCCTGCACGGTGCGCTGCACCATCTCGATGTAGCGGCCCACGCCGTGCTGTTCGTGCACGATGTAGTCGCCCGCCTCCAGGGTCAGCGGGTCGATCGTCTTGCGGCGCCGGGCGGGCATCCGGGCGCCGTCCTTGCCGGCCGCCCGCTGCCCAGTCAGGTCGGTCTCCGTCAGCACGGCGAGCCGCAACGCCGGGTCCACGAAGCCGTGTTCGACCGAACCGCACGCCACGTGCACGACCGAGGGCGACAGCGACTCCAGGTCCGTATCAAGGCGGGCCGCGATGCCCTCGCCGCCCAGTACCTCGACCGTACGGGCCGCCGGGCCGTGCGCCTCCGTCACGAACACCGTGCGCCAGCCCTCCGCCAGCCAGCCCTTGGTGTCGGCGAGCGCCTTCGCGGTGTCACCGCGGTAGGTCTCGGGGGCGTGCATGCCGAGTTTGAGGGTGTCCGCGTCCCCCGCCGCGCCAGCGGCAAATGTAAGCGCTTCGTCGGCGGCGAACGGCGACACCGACCACCACAGCATCTCCAACTCGCGCGCCCGGTCCCGGACATCGGCGATCGACCACAGCGAGGCCGCGCCGACGTCGATCGGCGCCTCGCCGCCGCCCGCGGTCGCCGCCCAGGACGCCTGAAGGAACTCCTGCGAGGTCGCCACGAGGTCCGACGCGCGCGTGCGCACCCGCTCCGGGTCGCAGACGACGGCCATGGCGCCCTTGGGCAGGACGTCGATGAGCAGCTCCATGTCGTCGACGAGGACGGGGGCGAGGGACTCCATGCCCTCCACCGCGATCCCCTCGGCGATCTTGCCGAGCAACTCGCCCAGTTCCGGGTGCTGTTCGGCCAGGGCCGCGGCCCGCTGCCGTACGTCGTCGGTGAGCAGCAGTTCGCGGCACGGGGGTGCCCACAGGCCGTGCTCGGCGACCTCAAGGGAACGCTGGTCGGCGACCTTGAAGTAGCGGATCTCCTCGACGTCGTCGCCCCAGAACTCGACGCGCAGGGGGTGTTCCTCGGTCGGCGGGAAGACGTCCAGGATGCCGCCGCGGACGGCGAACTCGCCGCGTTTCTCGACCAGTTCGACGCGGGAGTAGGCCGCCGCGGCCAGGGCCTCGACGGTCGCGTTCAGATCGGCCTGGACGCCCGTGCGCAGCGCGACCGGCTCCAGGTCGCCCAGCCCCTTGACCTGCGGTTGCAGCACCGAGCGGACCGGCGCCACGACGACGGCGACCGGGCCCGTCTCCGGGTCGTCCGCGCTGGGGTGCGCCAGGCGGCGCAGCACGGCGAGACGGCGGCCGACGGTGTCGCTGCGCGGGCTGAGGCGTTCGTGCGGGAGGGTCTCCCAGGAGGGGTACTCGGCGACCGTGTCCGGGGGCAGGAGGGAGCGCAGCGCCGCGGCGAGGTCCTCGGCCTCGCGGCCGGTGGCGGTGACGGCGAGGACCGGGCGGCCGGCGTCCCGGGCGAGCGCCGCGACCGCGAAGGGGCGGGCCGCCGGGGGGCCGACCAGGTCGACGTGCAGCCGGTTGCCGTCGGCGGCGGCCTTCACCGCTTCGGCGAGTGCGGCGTCCTTGACGACCGCGTCTAGCAGACCGTGCAGGCTCATGATGAAGGGGTATCCCGTCCCGGGTGGGCAACACGAAGCACCGGCGCCGAGTGGTTGGGGGGCCGGGGGGGGGAGCGTACGACGGCTGGTGGTGCGGTGTCGGGGCTGTGGATAACCGTGGCGCCCGGGCGGGCGGGAGGTGGTACGACCACCGGGGTCGACCATCGGGGTTTCCCCAGCGCCGACCGGGACCGACCGCATCACGGCATGCGCCCCGGCGTCGGCTCCCGCTCCCGGCTCCCGTACCGTCCTGCGCGGCATCAGCCAGCACCCGGCGACCGAGACCACCCCACGAACCAGCCCTTCTGATGTTCAGGGGTGGTGCGTGATCGTGGCCACGGCGGAGATCACCGCCACCGCCCACATCGTCGTGAGCGTCACGGTGAAGACGGCCGACTCCAGTCGCGCCGTGCGGCGACGGCGGTAGACGATCACGCCGACTCCGAACGGCTCGGCCTCAGCGGGTCGCGTTGCCGTTCTCACCGTTCCGCCTCCTCTCACATCGCGGGCATTCGGGGACTCGGCACGGCGGGGGCCTCGACCCCGGCGGGAAGTGGACGACACCGGACGTCACGTTCAGCGCCCCTCCGCGCGACGTCCACCAGCCCTCGGGGCCGCCCTCGTACGGGGTGCCCGCGAAGGGGTCGCCCCTCGCTTCCGGTGCTGTCATCACGTCGGCTCCCCCCACTTCCCCCGCCGGGAACGGGCGTTGGCCTCAGCCACTCGCGGGCCCAGTTCCTCACTGGTGGTGGGGCGCCGGAAGGTCTCCGTCGTCCACTCCTCACCACTCGGGGCCCGAAGCGTCAGAGCCGAGCCGTCCCAGCGCACGGCGGTACCCACGCGACCGGTGCGGGCGTCGGCGGTCATCTCCCCCTCCCGGGGCACGTACGCGGGCTCCGCTCGCTCGTCGCGGGCGTTCACGGCACCCTGCCTTCGACGGCGTTGCCGACGGGTTCGGCGATGAAGGCGTACCGGGTACCGCCCTCGTCCGCCGCCCGGAAGACGTACGGCTCTCCCGACGCCACGAAACGCAGCGCCCAGGCATGTTCGTCCGCGTCGCCCAGCCATCCCCACACCACACGGGCGTACGGCGGGTCCAACTGGTCCGCGACGTCCCGGGCGCGACCGCGTAACCACCGCAGGGCCAACCTCGGGGAACAGGAGCGGTGTTCACCGAGCGGAAACCGGAGGCCACCGGGCGCGTGCGCGACGGCGAGGGCTCTGTAGACGCCACGGATCCGGCCCCACACCGGGGCTTCCCGCGCCGTCGTCATGACACGGCCCCCGCGGGCAGCACCAGCAGGGCCCATACGGTCTTGCCGATCCCGCCCCGCGGATTCACACCCCAGTCGGCGGCCAGCGTGTCCACCAGGGCCAGGCCCCGACCGGACTCGTCGTCACCCTTCGGGTGCTTCAACTCCGGCCACCCGTCGCCCGCGCCGGACACCTCAATGAGCAACTCCGGTCCGCTCAACTCGAACCGGACCCCGATCTCCCGGCCGGGCGCCGCCTTCGCGTTCACCGCGTTGGTGGCCAACTCGGAGACCAACAAGGTTGCGCAGTCGGCGAGTTCAGCGGCATCGAGCTGCCATATCGCGAGCTGCTCCCGCAGGGCCGCACGCACTCGGCCGACGCTACGACGGTGCCGGGGGAAGCGGTGGGTCGCGCTCCGCGTGGGGGCGGGGGGCGTGGTTTCCGCTGCGGGCAAGGCTCTTGTGGGCATAGCTCATCCCCTGGGGAGCGAGTGGCAACAGGGCGAAGTGACTCATCCGTCACACCAGGGAGACGTTGAGTAATAGGATCAAGACTGCCCCGCACAAGACTAATTCGCATCTAACTATATGGAACTGTTCCATGATCTTTTATGGCGGCTACAGTTCTGGCAGCGAAGCCAGTACAGAGGGGGTACTCATGGCCGGATCACGCCCAACAGTTCGACGCCGTCGTCTCGCCGCGTTGCTGGTCGAGTTCCGGGAAAGCGCCGGCAAGAGTCCCGACGAGGCAGCGGAGCGCATCGGCTGCCACCGAACGAAGATCAACCGGATCGAGAACGCCCGACTGGGCCTCTCCCTGGGCGAGTTGCGTGACCTGCTGACGTTCTACGGTGTCGAGGACCCCGCCCAAGTCGACGAAATGCTGTCGCTCGCCCAGCGCAGCAGGGAACCGGGCTGGGTGCAGCGCGTGGGACTGACTCGCCCGACATACGCGGACTTCATCGACTACGAAAGAACGGCCGACTACATCCGGTCGTACCAAAGCACCCTGATCGCGGGCCTGTTGCAGACGCCCGACTATGCGCGGGAGATCATTTCCGCGACGCCGTCCACCTTGAAGCAGGAAGAGGTGGAGGTGTTGGTGGAGGCGCGCATGAAACGCCAGGAGGTACTGGAGCGCCCCTCCCCTCCGCGACTGTGCGTGATCGAGGCGGAAGCGGCTCTACGGCTCCAGGTGGGTGGCCGGGACGTGATGCACAAGCAGTTGGAGCATCTGGAGACCATGGCCGGTCATCCGTCCGTGGAGGTTCAGGTCATCCCCGACCGGGCTGGAGCACACGCCGGACTGGCCGGATCGTTCGTCCTCTTCGCCTTCCCCAGCCTGTCGTTCTCGGACGTCGCGTGTGTGGAGCATCGCACCGGGACGCTCCACATGGAGACTCCTGCCGAGACTGCGGAATATACGCTCATCTTCGATTCGCTCCGGTCGGTCGCCTTGAGCCCTGGGGACAGCCTCGATCTGATCACCCGGGTGCGGCAGGAGTTGTAGAGGTATGAACGTAGAGAGGCACGCAAGCAATGAGTACCCACGAGTTTGAGACCGCGACCTGGCGCAGCAGCAGCTACAGCGGACAGACCGGCGACTGCGTAGAGGTCGCGGACGGGTTCCCCAGCGTCCTCCCCATACGCGACAGCAAGACCCCCGAAGGCCCCCGGCTGGCGTTCAAGTCCCCGGCATGGTCTTCCTTCGTGACAGCGGTGAAGGCCGGCGCCCTCCCCTCGGTCTGATCCGAGCAGACCACCCGGCCCCGCGCACAAGTGCCCCACGTGGGTGAACCAGTAACGGACCTCGAAGACCGAGAGCAGCAGGCGGCCGTCAGCCGTCTGCTGCTGCACTACCTGAACACGCGGCGGAGGCGAATCGTGAAGAGTGCGCAAGTGGGGCTCGCGGCGTTCGAGACCAGAGCGGGCGAGGCTGCCCGGACCTTGCTGCGCAACCAGGGGTACGACGGTGGGTGGGGCCTCACCCTGACCTCGGTCTCGTCGATCGTCAACACCAGCGAGGTGCTGCCGATCCTGCGGGCCGCCGGCATCGCCGGACAGCCGGTTCGCCAGGGGCTCGGCTTCCTCACCGGCGCCATCCCTGAGCACTCGCGGCCCAGGCCCAAGGGCGGCCGTGGTGAGCACACCCGGTTCATCGCCTTCGGTCTGGCCGGACTGCTGTCCCACCCCCGCTTCTTCCACCACCACGGCGTCGCGGAGGCCGCTGCCTGGTGCGTCGACTGGCTGGAGGATCACCGGGTCGACCACGGCTGGCCCGAAGTCCTCGGACTCGACGACACCTCGCTGCACCAGACCGCCCTGGTGGTGCACCAGCTCGCCGAACTCAGGGATGCCCTCCACGACTTCGGCCCCGGACTGCTCTTACCCGGCGGGGTGGAGACCAGCAGCCTGCTGGAGCGCGTCGAACCGCTGATCGACCACGGAGTGCACGGCCTGCTCTACCACCGGCGCCCCAGCGGGGCATGGGGGTGGCGTACCTACGTCGACACCGACCCGAGCCCGAGCAAGACCGCGCTGTGTCTGCTCTCGCTCTCGGCCGTTTCTGCCGGAACCGGGCCCGGCGGCGAACCCGCGTACCGGGACAACCCCCGGGAGGCGGGCGGGGTGCACGGCACGGTGCAGCGGAAACAGCTGTCCGACGTGGTCGTCGAGGCCGGTCAGTGGCTGCTGCACAACCATCACCGGTGGGAGACGTTCGTCGAGGACGACAAGGACGTGCAGGGCACGGCCTGGGAGCACATGGCGTACGCGCTGTGCACCCAGGCCGCTGTCCGGGCCGGCGCAAGCCCGCGCGATCCGCGGCTCGCCAGGGCGTGGAAGCTGATGAACGACCTGTGGGACCCGGAGGCCGGGCTGTGGAACGAGCCGGGCGCCTCGGGCAAGCGCGCCACCATCCGGGCCGCGTACTACACGGTGTCGGCCTACGAGGAGGCGATGCGGCGTCTGGCCCGGATGAACCTTGCCGACAACACCTCCGAGGACGCGAGCGAGGCGTCGGCCGAGCTGGCCATCGTTCATGTCGCCCTCGGTCCGGGCCGATCCGTCCTCGTCGGAGCACGCGGCAGCGAGGGAAACGTGACCTGTGAGCTGTCGGAGCGTCTGTTCGACGTGGTGAAGGTCGTGTACAACGCTCCCGAGGCCGGGCTGTCGACGGAGCGGATCGCTGCGACGCTCCACGTCGCGCCGTCCTCGGTGCCCAAATATGTTCAGCGCCTCAATCAGGCCGTCTCCGCGGCCTTCGGCGGCGCACCGGCCCGACTCCTGCTGGCCGGCACGGTGGACGGGGGCAGCGGGTATCGCCTCGCTGGACGGTAGGCCGCCGTCTACAGCGTGGCGCGCTCCCCGGCCACCGGGTGGTTCAACAGGGCGAAACGGGCCAGGGATCGGACCTGGTCGAAGGTCTTGAGGGTGTCGAGGTCCTCCAGGCCGAACCAGGCGGCCCCGTGCACCTCTTCGAGCTGCGCCTCCACGGCCTGTTTCCGGATGCCCGGCTGCCTCTGGACGTAGAAGAACTGCACCAGCGCCGGGGTGGCGAACCCCTCCCGCTCGATGTCGACGTAGAACGGCACGGGCTCGGGCGTCGCATTGGCGTCGGCCGGGTGAATCTCCGGCTGGCTCGACATGGCCTGCACCAGCAAGCCGGTCTCCTCCTTGAACTCACGCACCGCCGTCCCGGCAAAGGACTCGCCGGGCTCGATGTGGCCGCCTGGCGGCACCCATTTGTCGAAGCGGTTGTGGTGCACGAGCAGCACTCGGCCGTGCTCGACAAGGTAGCCCGAGCAGATGTAGACGAAGCCGGTGTCCCGGGACGTCCGGTCGTCCTGGATCAGAATCGAGCGAGGCATATCCGTCACGATAACCCACCACGCCGGGCCCGAACTCCTGTGCAGATCAGGTGACTTCGGCACTGTCATCGCGAGGCTGATGACATGTCATCAGCAATGACAACGCGATGTCATCGCGCACACGTAACGGCGGGACGGATGGTGGTCGTATCGCGGCCCGCGGCTCCCGCTCGCGGTCGGCGTTGTCCCTGTCCGCCGAGGAGAGGACCCGGATGCGCTCTCGCCCGTCCCCATGGCATGCCCGGTACCAACACCGGTTCACTGCCCCGCAGACCGTGGTGGTCCAGCCCACGACCTGGTGCAATCTGGACTGCCGTTACTGCTATCTGCCGTTTCGCAAGCTCAAGCACCAGATGTCGCCGGAGGTGGCCGCGGCCCTGGCGCAGGCGGTGGCCCAGTTCGACGACAACGCCCGTCCGATCGGCATCGTCTGGCACGGAGGAGAACCCCTCGCCGTCGGTCGGCAGAAGTTCGCCGCCCTGCTCGCCCCGTTCGAGGCCCTACGGCGGGCGGGCCGAGTCCACCACTATGTGCAGACCAACGCGACGCTTCTCACCAGGACGTGGTGCGAACTCCTGGCTGCGTACGGCGTCCGCGTCGGGGTGAGCATCGACGGCCCGGCTGCCCTGAACGCCGAGCGCGTCGACCTTCGAGGCAAGCCCGCCTTCGACCGGATCCTGCGTGGCATCACACAACTGCGCGAGTACGGCATCCCCTTCTCCATCATCTCGGTGGTCGGCGTCCTGGGCATCGCGATGCCGGAAAAATTGCTGGAGTTCCTGGCCTCTCTGGGCGGCCATTCGGTGGGCTTCAACATCGAGGAGATCGAAGGCGTCAACACCGACCGGCAGCCGCCCACCGCGGTCCAGGCCGAGGAGTTCTGGCGCCGCACCCTCACTTGGTCCCGCGAACACCCTGGCGCCCCGGCGGTCCGGGAAGTCGAACGCCTCGCCGAGTACCTCCAGTTGATCCGTTCCGGCCAGAGAGCCGAGTGGGACGAGCGCCGTCTCGACCCGATCCCCACCGTCTCCTGGAAGGGCGACGTGGTCCTGCTCTCCCCCGAACTCGCGGACACGGCCGCGCCCGAGTACGGCGACTTCATGGCAGGCAACATCCTCGAACAACCCCTGGCCGAGATCCTCCGCGACGCCCACCGATTGCGCTACATACGCGATTTCCTCACCGGCCTGGACCGCTGCGAGGCCGAATGCGAGTTCTTCGACTTCTGCCGCGGCGCCCAGGCCGCCAACCGCTACTTCGAGAACGGCAGTCTCGCGACCACCGAGACCAACTACTGCCGGGTTTCCCGACAGGCCCTGGTCACGGCCCTGTCCACGCTCGCAACCAAGGAGGCTGCCGCATGAAGGTCCTGGACCGACTCGCCACATCCGACTCCCCCGTCGTGATGGAGTTGACAGCCACGTACGACGCCCCGGCCCCGGTGATCGTTGAAGCGACGTGGGACAACCAGCCCACGTGGGACAACTGGGCAAAGAATCCGGCCCCCTTCGACAACCGCCCGACCTGGGACAACTGGAACAAGAAGAAGTAGGCCGCGCCGCTGCCGGCACGCCCCGGGGGCACCGGCGACCGGGCCACCACGCTGAAAGGCTGTTGATGGACACCTGCACGATCCGCCGCACAAGCGTCACCCTCCCGGCCCTGGACGAGCCGGGCCGCTACCTCTCCAACGTCACCTCGCTGGAGGGCGGCCGTGGCCGAGTGGCAGAGTTCCGCTACGCCGACGCCGATCTGCGCGACCTCGACCTGGCCGACACCCACCTGCTCGACGGGCGGATCACCGACCTGAAGACCCAGCGCACCCGCCTGGAGAAACTGCGCGTCGACTCCGTGGAGTTCACCGGATGCGACCTGTCCTCCCCGCAGTGGACCGACAGCAAGATCTCCCGAGCCGTCTTCCGCGACTGCAAGCTGATGGGCGCCGCGCTCGAAGACGTGACGCTCGACAACGTCCTGTTCGAGAACTGCAAACTCGACTACAGCACCCTCACCCGCGTCCGGGCCGCCGGGCCTGTGATCTTCTCCAAGTGCACGCTGCGCGAGACCACCTTCACCGCCGCCGACCTGGGCGCCGCCCTGATCGACGGCTGCGACCTGCGGCTGACCGAGTTCGACGGCGGGAAGTACCGCGGCCTCGACCTTCGGAACAACGACCTCTCCCAGCTCCGCGGCCTGGCCTCCCTCAAGCAGATCGTCATCGAGCGGGCCCAGAAACTCCAGCTCGCCGAGGCCCTCACCACCGAACTGGACGTCACCTTCGGCGAAGACCTCGACGACAAGTAGCCGACAGGCAGCCCCGTACCCGCCCTCGGGAGACACGGCCATGGGCCCACAACTCTTGTTCGGCACCTTCGACGACATACGCGGCCGGTGCGACATCGCGTCGGCCCGACAGACCGCCGGCGAGCCCGGTTACGACGACGGCGCCATCGTCCCCGACGAGAACTGGAAATCGATCACCGTCGCCGAGGCCGAGCAGCATCGTGCCGATGGGTCGGTGCCGGACAGCGTCCGGATCGAACTCATACGCCGCCCGCTGCCGGACCTCGACCCCGACGACCTGGCGGGCCGCCTCATCACCGCCGCCCACCTCGACCCCCTCAACGGTCGCTGGCCCACCAGACTCCTGGGCTGCGCGGCCAGCCCCGGCAACCGGGCCACCACCACCGAGGACTCCGCCACCGGCCGCCGGATCGGCCTGCACGTCGACAACTTCGACCGGCTGCCCTACGTCCGACGCCACCAGGGTCGCCGAAGGCTCTGCCTCAACCTCGGTCCCGGCCCCCGTTACCTGCTCATCGGCGACCACGACATCCAGCAGATCTGCCGCACACTCCATTCCGCCCCGGACCGGCACCACCCCCACACCGAGGACATCCGCCGGTACGTTGCCGCAGGACACCCGCTGCGCTGCCTGCGTATCCGCCTCGACCCGGGCGACGGCTACATCGCTCCGACCGAGTTCCTTGCTCACGACGGCTCGACCGCCGGAATCGACCAGCCCTCCGTCGCCGCTTTCTGGCTCGGTCGGCCACCGAACCCGTCATGACCGATCAGCCACGGCACCGAGCTCAAGGCCCTCCCCGTGAAGCGCGGCGAACATGGGGCCCACCGTCCGACCAGTGACATCTGCCCCTGCCGGATTGCACCCCCACGCCCGTAACCTGGCCTTTGCCGCCCACGCTCGTACCCACGTACGACCACCGACCAAACGACCAAAGGAACCACCGCCGTGTCCGGAGCCCCCACCCCGATACCGGCGCCAGCCCAGGAATCCCCAGCCATACCACCCCAGGTCCAGGCCCAAGCCGCACATCCCCCACCGGCAACACCAAACCCCGCCACCCCCTGGTACCTCGCCACCCTCCTCTTCTTCGCCTACGCCGCCGACTCCCTCGCCCGGTACGACCATCTCGCCACCCGCTCCTGGGACCTCGGCATCTTCGAGCAAGTGGTTCGCGCGTACGCGCACGGTCAGGCGCCCATCGCCGATCTCAAGGGCCCCGGCTTCAACATCCTCGGCGACCACTTCAGCCCGATCCTCGCCGTGCTGGCGCCCGTCTACCGGGTCTTCCCCTCCCCGCTCACCCTGCTCCTCGCGCAGGCCGCGCTGTTCGCGCTGTCCGCCGTGCCCGTCACGCGGGCCGCGTCCCGGCTGCTGGGGGTGCGGCGCGGGGTCGCGCTCGGGGTGGCGTACGGGCTGTCCTGGGGGATGCAGCGGGCCGTGGACTTCGACTTCCACGAGATCGCCTTCGCCGTGCCGCTCATCGCGTTCGCCCTCGAAGCGGTGCTCGCCCGGCGGTGGCGGGCCGCGCTGCTCCACGCGCTGCCGCTCGTGCTGGTCAAGGAGGACCTGGGGTTCACCGCCGCCACGATCGCCGTCCTGGTCGTCGTACGGGCCCGGCGCACCTCCCCGCGCACCTCCCCGCGCGCGGTGCCCTACGCGATAGCCGTGGCCTCCTTCGCCGTCGTCGCCGCGCTGCTCACGTTCTTCGTGCTGATACCGGCCTTCAACTCCTCCGGCGGCTACGACTACTGGTCCAAGATGCACGAGTCGGGGGCCGGGCCCTTCGACGGGATGGATACGAAAATCCGGACTTTGCTGTGGATTCTCGTTCCCACCAGCGGGCTTCTCGCCCTCCGCTCGCCTCTCCTCCTCGTCGCCCTGCCCACCCTCGGCTGGCGTTTCCTCTCCTCCGAGCCGAACTACTGGGGCACCGACTACCACTACAGCGCCGTCCTCATGCCCGTCGTCTTCCTCGCCCTCGCGGACGCGCTGACCCGCGCCCGGCTGAGTCCGCGGCCGTGGCTGCGGTCGTACGCGCACCACCTGCCGGCCGCCGTGCTCGCGGCGGCGCTCGCGCTGACCACGACCCTGCCGCTGTCCGCCCTCACCGAGGCCGAGGCGTACCGCAAGCCCGCGCGGACCACCGCCATCGAGGGCATGCTCGACGAGGTGCCCGACGGCGCCTCCGTCGAGGCCAACATCGGGCCCATCGCCCGGCTGACCTCCCGCTGCCAGGTGTTCTGGGTCGGCGACACCGGCACACTCGTGCCCGACTACATCGCCCTGGACAACGCCGACAGCCACATCAAGAACGTCCAGCAGTACGCCGTCCAGCTCCACCCGAACACCCGCTGGGCCGTCGTCGGCGCCACCCAGGGGTGGGTGCTGCTTCGGCATCGGGCCGCGACCACGACATAGACACGCGGGCCCGGTGCCGTCTCCGGCACCGGGCCCGTCCCCCGTTTCCCCCGTCACGGTGGCTATGGAACGCCTACTCGGTCGCTATCGCGTTCAGTACGTTCATCCGACCCGCCCTGAACGCCGGTACCAGCGCCGCGAACAACCCCACGAACGCCGACCCGACGAAGACCGCCATGATCGTGCCCCACGGGATCTCCAGCACGTGCAGCCCCTCCAGCGCGAGCAGCTTCTGGGCCGTCGCGCCCCAGCCCATGCCGAGCCCGAGGCCGAGCAGGGCGCCGAACAGGGCGATCACCACCGACTCCAGGCGGATCATGCGGCGCAGTTGGCGGCGCGAGAGGCCGATCGCCCGCATCAGGCCGATTTCGTGCGTCCGTTCGACGACCGACAGGGCCAGCGTGTTCACCACGCCCAGCACCGCCACGATGATCGCGAGGGCCAGCAGGCCGTAGATCAGGTTCAGCAGCTGCCCGATCTGGTCCTTGATCTCGTGCTTGTAGTCGGTCTGGTCGCGGACCTGGTACTGCGGGTAGTCGTGCAGCGCGGCCTTCAGGTCCTTGTACGCGGCGGCCTGCTGCCCGTCCTTGGCGGTGCCGAAGACCAGGTCGTCGAGGGGCATCCGGTCGGCGGGCACGTACTTGGCGAGCGTCGCGATCGAGGTGTACATCGCGCCCTTGTCGATGACGACGTCGTCGCTGGTGATGGCGCGGACGGTCAGCTTCGCCGTCCCGCCGTCCTTGAAGTTCAGGCTGATCTTCGAGCCGAGCCTGATGTCGTGCGCCTTGGCGAAGTCCTCGTGGACGGACATCGAGCCGGGCAGGTAGGCGTCGGCGAGGTCACCGGCGACCATCTTGGTGCGCAGGTCCTTGGCGTACGACGGGTCGGCGGCGACGATCGTCGTGTCCTTGAGCGTCTTGCCGTCGGGCGTGCCGTAGTCCGCCTCGGTCTCCCGGTACTCGGTGGTGCGTTCGAGGCCCGGTACCGCCTTGATGGCCCGGACGGCCTGCGGGGTGATCTTCTGCCCGCTGTCGGACTGGATGATGAAGTCGGTGCCGACGCTCTTGTCGAGTTCGTCGCTGGCGGAGGCCACCATGGACGAGCCGACCACCGACAGGCAGGCGACCAGCGCCAGTCCGATCATCAGCGCGGCGCCCGTGGCGCCCGTACGGCGCGGGTTGCGCAGCGCGTTGCGTTCGGCGAGCCGTCCGACGGGGCCGAAGATCCGCAGGAGTACGGCGCTGATGATCCGGACGAGTCCACCGGCCAGCAGCGGGCCGATGACGACGAAGCCGATCAGCGACAGCACGACCCCCAGGCCCAGCCAGAGGGAGCCCTCGCTCGCCTTGTCCGCGGCGGCGGCCACGTACAGGGAGTAGCCGCCGGCGCCGGTCAGGAGCAGGCCGAGGAGGGCCCGGACGCGGCCGGCGCGGGCGTCGGCCGGGGCGCCCGACTCGCGCAGGGCGGCCATCGGCGAGACCTTGCCCGCGCGGCGGGCGGGCAGGTAGGCGGCGAGGACGGTGACGACGACGCCGAGGAGCACGCCGGCCACCGGGGTCGTCCAGGCCACCGTCAGGTCGTCGGTGGACAGGTGCATGCCCACGGCGCCCATCAGTTTCATCAGGCCGACCGCGATGCCGACCCCCGCGCCGACACCGAGGGCGGACCCGAGGAAGCCGAGGAGGAGCGCCTCGACGAGCACGGAACGGTTGACCTGCTTGCGGGAGGAGCCGATCGCCCGCATCAGGCCGATCTCGCGGGTGCGCTGGGCGACCAGCATCGAGAAGGTGTTGATGATCAGGAAGATGCCGACCAGGAAGGCGATTCCGGCGAAGCCGAGCATCGCGTACTTCATGACGTTCAGGAGGCTCTTGACGTCCTGCTGGTTGGCGTCGGCGACCTCCTTCGCCGTCTGCACCTTGTACTGCCCGCCGGTCCCGGCGATCACGTCGTGCTTGAGCCGCGCGTCGGTGACGCCGGCCGCGGCGGTGACGTTGATGTTCGTGTACACGCCGGTCTTGCCGACCAGGGCCTGCTGGGCGGTCGGCGTGTCGAAGTAGAAGATCGCCGCGCCCGGGTTGGTGACCGTGAAGGTCGCGATGCCGGAGATGTGCGCGGTGTGCGTGCCGAGCGCGCTGATCACGGCGATCTCGTCGCCGAGCTTCAGGTGGTGCTTGTCGGCGGTGTCCGCGTCGATCATGACCTGGTCGGAGCCGTGCGGCGCCGTACCGGAGGTGATCTTCATGGTGCGGGCGTCGTTGCGGTTCCAGCTGCCGACGATGGTGGGCGCGCCGGAGGACGGCGAGAGGCTGTCCTTGTCGGCGTCGACGACGGTCACGGTGGTCGAAAAGACCGTCCCCTGGGCCGACTTGACGCCCTCCGTCGTCCGCACCCGCTCGACGGCGGAGGCGGGCACGACCGGCGGGATGCCGTTGTCGGAGGTGGTCTCCCCGGTGCTGGAGGCCCCCTTCGCGCTGACGGTGACGTCGGCGGAGGTCGCGGCGAACAGCTTGTCGAACGTCGTGTTCATCGTGTCGGTGAACACCAGCGTGCCGCACACGAACGCGACGGACAGCAGCACGGCGACGGCGGAGAGCGCCATCCGCCCCTTGTGCGCGAAGAAGTTGCGCATCGAGGTCTTCAACACGGTGTTGGCGGCACTCATGACGTCCGCCCCCGCGCGTCGAAATCCTTCATGCGGTCGAGTACGGCGTCGGCGGTGGGCCGCAGCATCTCGTCGACGATGCGGCCGTCGGCGAGGTAGAGGACGCGGTCGGCGTACGAGGCGGCCACCGGGTCGTGCGTGACCATCACGATCGTCTGGCCCAGCTCGTCCACCGAGCGGCGCAGGAAGCCGAGGATCTCGGCGCCGGCACGGGAGTCGAGGTTGCCGGTCGGCTCGTCCCCGAAGATGATCTCGGGCCGGGCCGCCAACGCCCGTGCCACGGCGACGCGTTGCTGCTGTCCACCGGAGAGCTGAGTGGGCCGGTGCTTGAGCCGGTCGGCCAACCCGACGGTCTCCACGACCCGTTGGACCCACTGCCGGTCGGGCCTGCGGCCCGCTATGTCCATCGGGAGCGTGATGTTCTCGATGGCGTTGAGCGTGGGCAGCAGGTTGAACGCCTGGAAGATGAACCCGATGCGGTCCCGGCGGAGTTGGGTGAGTTTCTTGTCCTTCAGCCCGGTGATCTCGGTGTCGTCGAGCATGATCTGCCCGGACGTCACGGTGTCGAGCCCGGCGAGGCAGTGCATGAGCGTGGACTTGCCGGAGCCCGACGGCCCCATGATCGCGGTGAATTGACCACGGGCGATGTCCACGTCGACGTGGTCGAGGGCGACGACCCGGGTCTCCCCGGACCCGTACGCCTTGACGACCTGCCGCGCCCGAGCGGCAACGGCCGTACGTCCTCCACTGCCCCCGTGCTTGGGAATAGTTACAGCCGATGTCACGGTATGTCTCCTAAGTCGGTCATGAGTTGGTCATGCGGATGGTGTGCGGAAGTTCTGCTTCGGAAGTTCGTGGGATTCGAAGGTTCGTGGGATTCCGAAAAGTTCGCGGGATTCGGAAGTTCGTGGGGTGACGACGTTCAGTCTTGTCGTCGGAGGGGTCCGGCGCGCTGGTGCCTGGGGGACTCTTTCGCGGGGGTAAACCCCACCCCCGTTGCTGCGGCGTCCTGTACGCACTCCCCGCGTTCAGCGACGTAAAGCCAGGTTAAGGACCGTGCCCGGGCACTCTCGTCCTCCGCCGGGACGAACCGGCCCCGAGACCTGGTACGGAGGACCCCCTAGGGGACCTCCACCCGCGGGTGGAACGGGCGTCGGGGTCGCGCTCCACCCGCGGATGCAGAAGCGTCCACCCTCGTGTGGCGGAGACCGGGGACTCCCCTGGTGCGAGCCCCGAGTGGGAAGCTGGGGCGGCCAGATAGATGCAAGGGGAAAGGATTCTCGGGTGGGGACGAAGGAACCGCCGATACCCAGGGCCGCCACGACCGACGCGACAGACCCGGCAGACACGACAGGCGCGACGCAGCAGTCGGCGCCACCGCGTACCGGAACGGACAAGCGCGGCGCGGTGGTCGCCGCGCTGATGCTCACGATGGCGCTGACCGCGCTGGACTCCTCGATCATCGCCACCGCCGTACCGCAGATCGTCGGCGACCTCGGCGGCTTCTCCGCCTTCTCCTGGCTGTTCTCGGGCTATCTGCTCGCGGTCACGGTCACGCTCCCGGTGTACGGCAAGGTCTCCGACACCCTCGGCCGCAAACCGGTGCTCGTGGTGGGCGCGGCGGTGTTCCTGCTGGGTTCGCTGCTGTGCGCGCTGGCGTGGAACATGACGGCGCTGATCGCGTTCCGCATCGTGCAGGGTCTGGGCGGCGGCGCCCTCCAGGGCACGGTGCAGACCCTGGCGGCGGACCTGTACCCGCTGGCGGAGCGCCCGAAGATCCAGTCGAAGATCTCCACGGTGTGGGCGGTGTCGGCGGTCGCGGGCCCCGGCATCGGCGGGGTACTGGCGGCGTACGCGGACTGGCGCTGGATCTTCCTGATCAACCTGCCCATCGGGGCGGTGGCGTTGTGGCTGATAGTCCGTCACCTGCACGAGCGGAGGCGGGAGTTGGGCCGGCCGAGGCTGCGGGGCCGGATCGACTGGCCGGGCGCGCTGGCGGTGTTCGCCTGCGGCGGCGTCCTGCTGACGGCCCTCGTCCAGGGCGGAGTTGCCTGGCCCTGGCTGTCGGCCCGCTCAATCGCCTTGTTCGGTACGGGAGTTGCCCTGCTGGCGGTGGTGGTGCTGATCGAACGCCGGGCGGCGGAGCCGATCATCCCGGGGTGGGTGTGGCGCCGCCGTACGATCGCGGCGGTGAACCTGGCGCTGGGCGCGCTGGGCCTGGTGATGGTGGCCCCGACGGTGTTCCTCCCGACGTACGCCCAGGCGGTGTTGGGCTTGGCCCCGGTCGCGGCGGGCTTCGTGCTGTCGGTGTGGACGCTGACCTGGCCGCTGTCGGCCGCCCTGAGCCAGCACGTCTACCGCAGAATCGGCTTCCGGGACACGGCGTTGCTGGGCATCGGCCTGGGCTCGCTGATCCTGTTCGCGTTCCCCTTCCTCCCCTACCCGGGCCAGGCGTGGCAACCGACGCTGCTGATGCTGCTGTTGGGCGCGGCGCTGGGCCTGTTCCAACTCCCGCTGCTGGTAGGGGTGCAGTCGACGGTCGGCTGGTCGGAACGCGGCACGACGACGGCGTCGGTCCTCTTCTGCCGCCAGACGGGCCAGACGCTCGGCGCCTCGCTCTTCGGCGCGATTGCCAACGGGGTGCTGGCCTCCCGCCTGGGCGGCGCGAGCGACCTGGACTCGGTGACCCGCGGCCTGTCCACGGGCACACCCCCGGAGGCCACCCGCCGGGCCATCGCGGCGGCGGTGCACGCGGTGTACTTCGGCGCGGCGGGGGCGGCGGCGGTGGCGTTCGTGGTGGTGCTGGTGGTGGCGCCGCGGCGGTTCGCGGTGATCGAGGAGTAGTTCGCGGTGATCGAGGAGTAGGGGGAGCAGCCGGGGGGGGCGAAAGCGGCCGTACCGAACCGACCACCCCTGCGGGCGCCTTACTCCCCGGTAAGGTGCCCGCATGTCGATCATCGCCACCGTGGCCGTGCTGGCCATCGCCGTCCTGCACGTCTACATCGCGGTCCTGGAAATGTTCCTGTGGACCACGCCAAGAGCCCGCGCCGCCTTCGGTACGGACCCCGACTTCGCCGAGGCGACCAAGACCCTCGCCGCCAACCAGGGCCTCTACAACGGCTTCCTGGCCGCCGGACTGGTGTGGGGCGCGGTCGCGGACGACCCCGTCGGCTTCCAGACGTCCGTGTTCTTCCTGCTCTGTGTCGCGGTGGCGGGGGCGTACGGCGCGGCGACGGCGAGCCGGAAGATCCTCTTCGTGCAGACGGTGCCGGCGCTCGTCGCCTTGGCACTGGTGCTGATCGCCCACTAGGGCTCACTCATCGTGTGCCGGGGGGGAGTGTCCCCGGCACGCGCACGCGCCCATTCCCACCCCAACCACCCAGCCCTGTCACATCCGTTGACTTCACTTCCCCGTGGCTCTAGCTTCGGCGCGCCGAATCTCGTTCGGTTTGCCGATCCTTGTTCGACATGTCGACCGTGGAGTAGTGGAGAGCCGCATGCACCCCCATTCGATCCACCGGCCCGGTACCCGGGCATCCCGTTGGACGTCCTGGACATCCCGCTGGAGAACGTCCGCCGTCCGCGCCCTGGCGCTCACCCTGACCGCGGTCGCCGCGCTCCTGTTCGCGGGGCCGCAGCAGGCGAGCGCGGCCACGGCGCCCCAAGTCGCCGTCCCCACCGCCCCGATGGGCTGGGCGTCCTGGAACTCCTTCGCCGCGAAGATCGACTACAGCGTCATCAAGCAGCAGGTGGACGCGTTCGTCGCGGCGGGCCTCCCGGCCGCCGGGTACAAGTACATCAACATCGACGAGGGCTGGTGGCAGGGCACTCGGGACAGTGCCGGCAACATCACCGTCGACACCGGCGACTGGCCCGGCGGGATGACCGCGATCACCGACTACATCCACAGCAAGGGCCTGAAGGCCGGGATCTACACGGACGCGGGCAAGGACGGCTGCGGCTACTACTACCCCACCGGCCGCCCCGCCGCCCCCGGCTCCGGCAGCGAGGGCCACTACGACCAGGACATGCTCCAGTTCTCGCAGTGGGGCTTCGACTTCGTGAAGGTCGACTGGTGCGGCGGTGACGCCGAGGGCCTGGACGCGGCCAGCACCTACCAGGCGATCAGCGCCTCCGTCGCGAAGGCCGCGGCCACCACCGGCCGGCCGCTGACGCTGAACATCTGCAACTGGGGCTACCAGAACCCCTGGAACTGGGCCCCCGGCCTGGCCTCGTCGTACCGCACGAGCACGGACATCATCTACTACGGCAACTCCCCCTCGACGACGAACATGTTGTCCAACTTCGACCAGGGCCTGCACCCCGCCGCCCAGCACACGGGCTACTACAACGACCCCGACATGCTGATGGTCGGCATGCCCGGCTTCACCGCCGCCCAGAACCGCACCCACATGGCGCTCTGGGCGATCTCCGGCGCCCCCCTCATGGCCGGCAACGACCTGACGACGCTCACCTCCGAGACCACCGGCATCCTCACCAACCCCGAGGTCATAGCCGTCGACCAGGACCCGCGCGGCCTCCAGGGCGTCAAGGTCGCCGAGGACACCACGGGCCTCCAGGCGTACGGCAAGGTCCTCTCCGGCACCGGCAACCGCGCCGTGGTCCTGCTCAACCGCACCTCCGCCGCCCAGAACATCACCGTCCGCTGGTCCGACCTCGGCCTGACCAACGCCTCGGCGACGGTCCGCGACCTGTGGTCCCGCACCAACCTCGGTACGTACGGCACGAGTTACACCGCCAGCGTGCCGGCGGGCGGCTCGGTCCTGCTGAAGATCAGCGGCGCCACGGAGGCAGCTTCGACGACCTACTCGGCCACCTCCACCGGCCACTACACCGGTGTCAACGCGGCGGCCACCGGCCTGAACCTCGTCGACGTCACCTACACCAACTCCGGTTCCACGACGCTCACGGGCACCCTCCAGGTCAACGGCCAGACGGCGACGACGGTGGCCTTCCCGCCGACCGGCTCGTCCCCCGGCACCATCTCGGTCCAGGCGAACCTGTCGAAGGGAGCCGCCAACTCCCTCACCCTGAGCGGCAGTTCACTCCCCACCCTGGGCACACTCGCGGTCTCCCCGATCCCCGGCACCAACGGCTCACTCCTGGTCGGCAAGCAATCGGGCCGCTGCGCCGACGTCTACAACAACACCATCACCAACGGCACCCAGGCCGAGATCTGGGACTGCAACGGCGGCCAGAACCAAGCCTGGACGTACACCTCCCGCAAGGAACTCGTCGTCTACGGCAACAAGTGCCTCGACGCCTACAACCAGGGCACCACCAACGGCACCAAGGTCGTCATCTGGGACTGCAACGGCCAGAACAACCAGAAGTGGACCGCCAATTCGGACGGCACGCTCACGAATGTCAATGCGGGGCTGTGCCTTGACGCCTACGGCGCCGCAACAGCCAACGGCACCCAACTGGTCCTGTGGACCTGCGGCACGGCCGACAACCAGAAGTGGACAGTGAGCTAGTAACGCAACGGTTCCCCCGCGCTTTTAGGGGCGCGGGGAACTGCGCGACCAGCCCCCACCCACCCGCACCCGCAAGCGCCCCCAAGCCCCCTATTCCGTAGGCGCGCGACCGATCAAAGCCATCAACGACTCCCGAACGCAATCCATCTGCCCCCGAACCTCGTCCCACCGCTCCCCGTGCTCCCGCAACACCCGCTCCGTCTCCCGCACAACCCCCTCCTCCACCCTCCGCGCCGAGGCGACCACCTCCACCGCCCGCCCCCGAGCCTCCTCCTCACACCGCACGGCGTATTCCTCCGCCTCGGCGAACGCCAACTTCGCGGCAGACAACTCCCATTCGGCTTGAGCAACAAGCTCAGCCTCGCGCACAGCCGCAGCCGAGGCCCGCTCAACCGCCGCCCGCTCAACGGCCTCCAACCGCACCCCCTGCTCAACCTCCCCCTCCTCAAGCAGCGCAGCAGTACGCTGTCGCACCTCCCGCAACGCGGAAAGCGCCTCCCCCCGCCCCTCCTTCACCTCCCGCCGAGCAGACACCCGCACGTCGTCAGCCTCGGCACGCGCGGCCAACAAACGCGTACGCACACGCTCATCGGCCTCCGCCCGCACCGAGTCGCCGTACGCCCGCGCAGCCTCCCGCAACCGAGCCCCCTCAACCTCCGCCACCCCCACAACAGCATCCGCCTCCGCCCGCGCAGCAACCCGCACCGCATCGGCCTCCTCACACGCCAGCTCCCACAGCCGGACGGCACCCGCGCCGAGCGTCTCGTACGTCTGCGGCGGCAGCTGCGCGACGCGCTCCCGCAGCCGTACGACGTCGGCCTCCATCTCGCGGGCGAGAACCGTGAGGCGGGCCGCGCGTTCCCACGCGTCGTCGCGGTCCTGGCAGAGGGCGGCGGCGCACGCGTCGGCCTGCCCGGGACGGTAGCCACGCCGTACGACCAGGAAGCCGTACGGCGACGACGACACCGATGCGCTGCTGCTCACCTTCGTACCCCTTTCCACCAAAACCGCACGAATTGATGATTTCGCGCACATCTTGATGGATCAGACGGAAGGTGCATAACGCGACACTCCGCTTATAGGTAACGCGCACAAGGCGAAGGGCCCGGTCGTACGACTCGTCCGACAAGCGGTGAATCGTACGACCGGGCCCCGCGAGAAAGGCGCGCCTTACGGGCGGGTGTGCCTCAGAGCAGGCCGTCCCACATCTGCTCCAGCAGGACCGACCACCAGCTCTCCGGCGAACCGAGCGCCGCCGGGTCGAGGGAGGCCAACTGGGCCTGGAAATCGACCGTCCAGCGCCCGGCCTGCTCCTGGTTCAGCCCGTACCGCAGCCGCCACATCCGGCCGAGGAGGGCGAGGCAGCGGGCGAACTCGGGCAGTCCCGCGTTCACGAACTGCGGCGGCACGGAGGCACCGCCGGGGCCCGCCTCCACGGGGACGGCGACGATGTTCGCCGTCCCGTACTGGACGCAGATCGCCTTGCCGAAGTCGCTGCCCATGACGAGGTAGGAACCGGCGTCGGCGGCGGGCCGGATGCCGCGCTCCTGGGCGAGTTCGGCGAGCGTGGGCACCGGGCGGCCGGGCTGCGCCTGGGCCCAGAAGAACGGCCCCATGTCGACGGGCAGCCCCGCCACGACGAGCGTGTGCGCGACGACCGGAGGCACCCCCTGCCGGGACACGGCCGCGTTCTCGAAGTGGAACACGCCGGGCCCGAAGGCCGCGGCCAGCTCCTGCGCGATGCCCTCCGGCGGGATCGGCGGCGCGGGCTGCACCGGCGGCAGCGGCGCGCGCACCGGCGCGGGACGGGCGGGGCCGTCCGCGACCTGGTGCAACTCGCCCTGGTGCGCGAGGAGTTGGGCCATGCCCTGCTGACGGCTCGCGTGCTCGGCGCCGTAGGGGGCGATGGAGGTGATGCGGGCGTTCGGCCACTGCTCGCCGATCATGCGCGCGCAGTACGCACCCGGGAGCCGGCAGGACTCCAACTCCGTGTGCAGCTCCAGGACTTGGTCCGGCGGCACGTTCATGGCCCGCAGCTCGTGGTAGATCTGCCACTCCGGATGCGGCGTCCCCGGCGCCGACCGCCGGATGAGCTGCTGCTCGGACCCGTCGGCGGCCCGGTACCGCAACACGGCCTGATACCCCGGCCCGACGGTCGGAAGCCCACTGGACGGCGGGGCGGGCTGGGGCTGCGGGGGTTGGGGGTAGCCGTAGGCGGCGGGGGGGGGGGGGTGCTGGAGACCGCCGGGGACGCCAGGGACGGCGGGGGCGGGGGCCCCTGGGGCGGGTCAGCCGGGGGGCACGGGGGCGGGGGGGGGGGGGGACGGAGGGGCGGGCGCGCCGCGGCAGCG
>LJCV01000282.1 GCA_001298575.1 Actinobacteria bacterium OK074 | reverse complement strand
TTCTGGGGGCTCCGCCCCCAGGCCCCCGGATGCGCAGTTCCCCGCGCCCCTGATCGGGTGGGTGGGGGGTGCGGACGGGGTGGCTGGTTCCCCGTCGGAGCGGGCGGGGGTGCGGACGGGATGTGCGTCCTTACCTGGGCGGGGTTGGTCGGTCAGGCGCAGTGGCCCGAGTCGCCTCCCGATGCGTTGCCGATTACTCCGTACCACTCGATGCAGTGGCCCCGGCCGGTTACGTATACCGGGCCGGCGTACTTCGTGTACTGGCCGTTGTCTCGGGACGGGGTCGTTTCGTGGCCCACCAGGGCGTTGAGTTCTACCGCGATGTAGATCGGGGAACCCGTCGTGTCGCGGATGGTGACCGCGCAGTTTTTGCCCGTGGATTCGTTCCAAGTGACGTATGTCGTGCCGGAGTTGCCTACCGGGGTGGAGTCGATGACCTTGTAGCCGGTGCCGCAGACGCCGTTGTATGCGGCCGCCTTGGCGGTTGCGCCGGCGGGGGTGGCGGAGGCCGGGGTTGTCGCTGCCGCTGTTGCCGTTAGGGCCAATGCCGTTACCAGCGCCGCCGCTGCCGCTCGGTGTGTCGCCTTCATGGTTTCCCCCTGGGTGTGGTGGTGCGTGGTGTTGGTCTTCGTGGGGTGAGACCTGTGGCGGCTTACGAGAGTTGTGGGGGGAATTGTCACTGTTCTGTCACCGGGGTGCGTTACGCCAACCGTGCGGTGTTCCCGCGTTGGGGGCTTTTGCCGGTGTGCTGTGCGTCAGCATCGGGTTTGTGTGGAGCAGGGGAGCGTTGCGTGCCCATCTGTTGGCCGCTCGGCTGGCCGGTGCCGTGGCGACCTCTCGGGAGGAGAGTCTGCGGAGTTATCGGCTCTTCGCCGCCCGGGATCCTCGGGTGACCCTCGGGCTTGATCCGGAGTGGGGGTGGGGAGTTGGGGAGCTGGTTGCCCTCATGGCGGACAAGTGTGGGGTTTCGGCCGATCCGTCCTTCGTTTCCGGTCAAGATGTGATCGATCCGGATCGGACTTTGGATGCGCTTGATGTCTTCGCTGAGCGGCTGGCTCGGGTTGCCCGGGAGCGGGTGCCGGTGCTTCTGGGGACCGGGCATCCGCATCGGTTGCTCGGGTTCTACGTCGGCCTCGCAGACGCCCTGTCGGCGGCGGGATGTGCTGTTCTCACCCCTGCGCATGGTCGCTCTGTCGACATAACGACCCGGTTCGGTCTACGCACCCACAACCTTGAGTACGTACGAGGGGTCGCGTTGGTGCGTGCCGAGGACGTCGAACGCGCCGGTCGCGCGACCGGCGCGCACACCCACTCGCCGCTGCCGGTTCGGGTCGCGCTCGCCGCCGCGGCCGAGCGCGGCGGGCCGTTGCCGGAGTTGGTCATCGGGGACCACGGGTGGGTCTGCGGGGCAGGTCAGCTGGGGTTCGAGGCCATGGGGCTCGCCGATACGGACGATCCTGCGCTCTTCGTGGGAGAGGCAGAGGGGCGGGTGTCCGTCGTCGTTCCACTTGATGACGCTGTGCGGTCTGATTACTACCGACCGCTGACCCGGTACGTACTCAATCGAGCGTGTCTGTCACAGTAAGCCGCCGATGGCATCCCCTCTTCCACTCTCGCATCACACGCCTCTACATTGGGGAGTGAGCACGCAACGACGAAGAGTCACTGGAAGGGGAAGCCGGTGACCGTCGAGTCGAGTGCGGAAGGTGCAGGTGTGTCATGGCTGCAGCTGGCGAAAGGCCGCTGAACGAGGTTCAGTTCCTGACCGTGGCGGAAGTCGCCTCGGTGATGCGAGTGTCCAAGATGACCGTGTACCGCTTGGTGCACAGCGGTCATCTGCCGGCGATCCGAGTGGGCAGGTCCTTCCGGGTGCCGGAGCAAGCGGTCCACGAGTACCTCCGCGAGAGTTATGTGGGGGTGGAAACAGCCTGACGGACCGGTCTGGTCCGTCGGGTTCCCGGAGGCGTTCACTGCGCCTCCGGGGGCCCTCGGGCCACCCGGTCCCCCTCGATTACAGGCTCGGGACTCGGGGCGGGTAGGCTGGGCCCTTGTAGGTCGTGTGGGCCCATGTCGCCCAGCGCCGAGTTAGAGAAGTGAGCGAGGGTTGTCGTGGGCTCTGTAATCAAGAAGCGGCGTAAGCGGATGGCTAAGAAGAAGCACCGCAAGCTGCTGAAGCGCACGCGCGTTCAGCGTCGCAACAAGAAGTGACGCGAGCGTTCGGTTCGTAGCGCACACTGTGGCCCCCCACCAGCCGGTGGGGGGCCACAGTTGTTTTCCGGCACTCATCGCGCTCATCGCATTTACCGCGCTCATCGCACTTACCGCGAGATGCCTTTGCCGGGCCGTGCCTCCGCGCGGCTGATCGTACGTATGGCGACTCCGCGCTGTTGACGTGAGTTCGTCCGGCGGGCAGTCATCACAGCGCAACACCGACCGGCTAACGTGGCCGTACACGGGGAACGCGGCAGAGTACGAGCAGCGGGGAGCATCCTGCGGGCCGGTGCCGGCGTCTGTAGACGTATGCAGGTGTGCACAGGCATATGCGGGTTGTGTACGGACGTGTACCTCCAGCGGAAGGAAGGCGCTGATCTTGGGGAAGGTCGTGCTCGTGACCGGGGTGGCCCGTCGGCTGGGCGGCCGGTTCGTCCGGCGGATCCAGCGTGACCCCGAAGTCGAACGGGTCGTCGCCGTGGACGCGGTCAGGCCCGAACACTCGCTGGGTGCCGCCGAGTTCGTCGAGGCCGACATCCGCCAGCCCGCCATAGCGCGCGTGCTCGCCGAGCACGCCGTCGACACCGTCGTGCACATGGACGTGACCGGCATCGGGCTGGGCAGCGGCAGCCGGGTCTCGGTCAAGGAGACCAACGTCATCGGCACCATGCAGCTGCTCGGTGCCTGTCAGAAGTCGCCGACGGTCAAGCGGCTGGTCGTGAAGTCCAGTACGAACGTCTACGGCTCCGCGCCCCGCGATCCGGCCGTCTTCACCGAGACGACGCCGCCCAAGTCGCTGCCCAGCGGCGGGTTCGCCAAGGACGCCGTCGAGGTCGAGGGGTACGTCCGCGGGTTCGCGCGGCGGCGGCCGGACGTCGCCGTGTGCGTGCTGCGGTTCGCCAACATCCTTGGGCCGGGCGCCGATTCGCCGCTCGCCTCGTACTTCGCGCTGCCCGTGCTGCCGACCGTCTTCGGGTACGACCCGCGGTTGCAGTTCGTGCACGAGGACGACGTGATCGAGGTGCTGCGGATCGGCTCCCACGAGCCGCGGCGGGCCACGCTCAACAGCGGCACCTTCAACATCGCGGGGGACGGCGTCCTGCTGCTGTCCCAGTGCGCGCGGCGGCTGGGCCGGCCGACCGTGCCGCTGCTGCTGCCCGCGGTGACCTGGGCCGGGACGGCGGTGCGGACGCTGGGCGTGACGGACTTCTCGCCCGAGCAGATCCGGTTGCTCACCCACGGCCGGGTGGTGGCCACCCACCAGATGCGCGTCACGCTGGGCTTCGAGCCCAAGTACACGACCGCGGAGACGTTCGCGGACTTCGTGCGCAGTAGCGGCCCGGGGCTGCTGCCGCCGCAGGCCGTCGCACGGGCGGTCGACCGGATCGCCGAGCTGCCCGCCCTGGGCGGCCGTCGGCGGCCGGAGCCGGAGGTCTCCGCCGGTACGGGCTCGCCCAGTGCCGTGCCGCACCGCGCCGAATAGCGCGACCGTCCAGTCCAGCGATCACACCGCGCCAACACAGCGCCTACCGAGGAGCGCAGCGACGATGGCGGATGCCAAGGTCATTCCGTTCGACGACGACAGGTACCGCGGGGCCGCCGCGCAGCGCCCGCCGCGGCGCCGGAACGGTGCGGGCCGGCGCAAGCCGCCGGGCGAGTCCGCGCCGGTCACCACCGTTCACGGGGGCCGGCATCTGCCGGGTCCGGCTCCCGCGCAGGATGATGTCCCTGTGACACGTGAGAGCCGTGAGGCTTCCGAGCCGAGCCCCGAGCAGCCGCGACCGCAGCAGCCGCAGCCGTCGTCCGCACCGCAGGACGGTGTCGACGCCGGCGCGCTGGAGCGCCGGATCGCGGGCGGGCTCGCCTTCCTGCGGCGGCGGCTCACCGGGGACTACGAGGTCGACGACTTCGGTTACGACGAGGAACTCACCGACCAGGTCCTGATGTCGCTGCTGCGGCCGATGTTCGAGAAGTACTTCCGCGTCGATGTGAAGGGCGTCGAGAACATCCCCGCCGAGGGGGGCGCCCTGATCGTCTCCAACCACTCGGGCACGCTGCCGCTGGACGGCCTGATGATGCAGGTCGCCGTGCACGACCACCATCCCGCCGACCGCCATCTGCGGCTGCTCGCGGCCGACCTGGTGTTCGTGCTGCCGGTCGTCAACGGGCTGGCCCGCAAGGCCGGGCACACGCTGGCCTGCTCGGAGGACGCCGAACGGCTCCTGGAGCGCGGCGAACTCGTCGGTGTGATGCCGGAGGGGTTCAAGGGCATCGGCAAGCCGTTCGGCGACCGCTACAAGCTCCAGCGGTTCGGCCGCGGCGGCTTCGTGTCGACCGCGCTGCGCCAGGGCGTGCCGATCGTTCCGTGCTCGATCGTCGGGGCGGAGGAGATCTATCCGATGATCGGCAACGCGAAGACCCTCGCCCGCCTCCTCGGCTTCCCGTACTTCCCGATCACGCCCACCTTCCCGTGGCTGGGCCCGCTCGGCGCGGTCCCGCTGCCCACGAAGTGGACGATCCAGTTCGGCGAGCCCATCCCGACGTCCGGCTACCCGCCGGAGGCCGCCGAGGACCCGATGCTGATGTTCAACCTGACCGATCAGGTGAGGGAACAGATCCAGCACACGTTGTACAAGTTGCTGGTGCAGCGGCGGTCGGTGTTCTTCTGAGGAGGACGTCTTCCGGCAGGGGCGCCGGAACCGTCGACGTGGGCTGCCGGAGGCCGACGGACGGAGTCCGGCGCAGCTGTCCGCAGCCTGCGAAGCAGTGCAAGGGCAGCAGACAGGAGGGGCCAAGTTGCTGGTGCAGCGGCGGTCGGTCTTTTTCTGACCGCCTTTGAGAGCCGCTGATACGTGGCTGGGGGCGCCCCTCCGTGGAAGAGCGCCCCCAACTGCCTTGCTGGTCGCGTTACTTGTTGTCCTCCGCGTCGATGCCCAGGCCCGGGAGCAGGCCCGGGAGGAGTGGGGGCAGGGTGACGTCGGGGTTGGTGGTCGGGGACTTGCCCGTGGTGGGGGACGTCGTCGTGGTGTCGGTGCCGGTGTCGGACGGGGGGTCCAGGAGGCCGCCCGTGCTGCCGCCCAGGAGGCCGCCTCCGGTGTTCTTGGAGGAGGACGGGCCCGGTTCCTCGGTGGTGTCCTTGCCGTGGCCGCCGGCGCTGCCCGGGCCCGTGCTGGGCTGGGCCTGGCGGTCGTCCGTGCCGGTGGTGCCCGTCGAGCCCGCGCCCGTGCTGGGGGCGGTGCCGCCCGTGGCCGGGGGCTGGGGGAGCAGGGACTGGAGCGGGGCGACCTCTTCGTCTATGGCGTCGAAGACCGACGAGACCTGGCTGCTGACGTCGTGCAGCTGGACCGGCAGGCGCTTGCTCAGCTCGCCCCAGGCCGCGCGGTGCGAGCGGGCGAACGCGGACAGGGCCTGGATCGGGCCGAGGGAGTCCGGGTTGTGCTCGTACGCCTCGTGCAGCAGGCGGTGGCCCTCGGTGGCGTCGTGCTGCATGCCGTTGAGGGCGCGGCGGATCTCGCCGAGGGACTCGTGGTCGAGGTGGCGGCCACCGCGACCGCGCTCCATCAGCCGCCGGGCCTCGCTCAGCCGCGTGGACGCCTGGTCGAGGTAGACCCGGCCGCGGGACGTGTCGCCGTCGGCGAGGGTCAGTTTGACGTCCTCGATGCCGCGCTTGAGGCCGTAGAGGGAGTCGCCGGGCAGTGCGTCCGAGCTGGCCGCCGCGACTCCTCCGAAGGAGGCCGCGGCCACGCCGACGCTGAGTCCGCCCGCGGCCAGCCCCTTGCCGAGCCGCGACCGCGGCCGGAGCTTGCCGAGCGGCCCCGCCCGGTGTGTGCCGCGCGCGCGGTGCGAGCGCTGCTCCGGTACGGCGGCGCCGATGCCGCCGCTGCCGGCCGCGGTGCCCTCCGCCAGCATGGCCTCCATCGCGGCCACCAGCTGGGCGCGCTGGACGACCTTGACCTCTGGGTCCATTTCCGGCCGGGGCAGTTCGGCCAGGCCGGTCGCCAGGTCCAGCAGGCGGTCCTGTCCGGCCGTACGGTCCTGATCGGTGCGTTCCGCCGCGGGTGGGCCCTCGGACGGCTCGGCCGCCGTGGCCCGGTCGGACTGCTCCTCCAGGGCCTGGGCGAAGGCGTTCGCCCGCCGGTGCGCCGATACGTTCGCGATCACGGGCGGCACCTCCTCTCGTTCATCACGGTCGACTCCCCAGGGGGTCCTGGGGGTTGCGCACCCACGACCGCTTCCACACGAACGAGTGATCAGGATCGGCCAGGGTGCGACCACAGGGAGCCTGTATCCCGCACAACGAGCGGCTCGGCACTTGGGTTACGGACCGTGGAGCGGTGGGCCGAGAAGTCAACGAACTTTCACCGTACGTGAGTTGGGCAGCACGGAGCGTCGCCCGGGTGGGGTCGTACGGGCGCGCGGAGGGGTGGCGGGCGCGTGCCGGGGACCGTCAGCGGGCGTCTTCCGGGAGCAGGCGGGCCAGGGTGCGGACGGCCCGGTACTGGAGGGTCTTGATCGCGCCCTCGTTCTTGCCCATCACGCGGGCGGTCTCGGCGACGGACAGCCCTTGCAGGAAGCGCAGCGTCACGCACTCCTGCTGCTGCGGGTTGAGCCGTCGTACGGCGTCCAGGAGGGCCGCGTTGGAGAGGGACTCCAGGACGGAGTCCTCGGGGGAGCGTTCGACCTCGTTGGCGTCGAGCATCTCGCCGGTGGTCACTTCCAGCCGGAAGCGGCTCGACTTGAAGTGGTCGGCGACCAGGTTGCGGGCGATCGTCACCAGCCAGGCGCCGAAGTCGCGGCCCTGGTAGGTGAACGTGCCGATGCGGCGCAGGGCGCGCAGAAAGGTCTCACTGGTGAGATCCTCGGCGGTCGCCTTGCTGCCCACGCGGTAGTAGATGTACCGGTACACGGTGTCGCTGTACTGGTCGTACAGGCGCCCGAAGGCGTCGGCCTCGCCGTCCTGGGCGCGTTCGACGAGGTCCATCATGCGGGCGCTGTCGCTGTCCGCGGCCGGACGGCGAGGGGTTGGGGCGGCGGCCGTGCCGGCCGTGGCGGCCGTACGGCTCCGTCTTGCGCCGACCGCTGCGCTGCCGTCGGCGAGGGCGTAGCAGGGGCCGACGGGTGCGGTGGTGGCGAGGACGGGGACGGCGTACGCGGTGGGGACGAAGCCGCGCAACAGGTCGTGGACCGTTGCGCGCAGCGTAGCCAGGCCCGAGGCGTCAACCCCGACGTGTGGGTACACGGGACTCCCAGAGGCAGAGCTTCCATCACGTGCAGTACGGGACCGTTCACCCGCCGTGGCGACAGGTTCACCCGTCGTGGCGACGGAGGGGTACCGGATTGCGTTTGAGGAGAATAACGCTTAGTACAGGCAGCGCTACACCGAGTTGCTCAAATCATCGGTTGCGTCGCTTCTGTTGCGGTTCTGGGGCGGATCAAGTGCGGGTCTGTGACCGGTTGTTGATCATTTGGGTTTGGATTTCGTTTGGGTGGGGGGCGTGTTGTGGTCGGGGGAGGGGGTGGGGGGAGGTGGGGGTTTGGGTGCCCGGGTGCCCTGAAACGCGCAGTTCCCCGCGGCCCTTGAGGGGCGCGGGGAACTGGGTGGGCAACTGTGCGACCGACGGTCAGCGGCGGCGCCTGTGCAACGCGATCGCCGCCGCCGTGCCGCCTGCGACCGCGCCGACTCCGGCTGCCGCCGGGATGCCGACCTTCGCGGCCTTGCGGGCCGTGCGGTAGTCCCGCAGTCGCCAGTCGCAGTCGCGGGCGTGGCGGCGCAGTTTCGCGTCCGGGTTGATCGCGTAGGGGTGGCCGACCAGGGAGAGCATCGGGATGTCGTTGTGGGAGTCGCTGTACGCGGCGCAGCGGGAGAGGTCCAGGTCCTCCGCCGCCGCCAGGGCGCGCACCGCCTCCGCCTTGGCCGGGCCGTGCAGGGGCTCGCCCACCAACCTGCCCGTGTAGATGCCGTCGACCGACTCCGCGACCGTACCCAGGGCGCCGGTCAGGCCCAGGCGGCGGGCGATCACCGTGGCGATCTCCACCGGGGCCGCTGTGACCAGCCACACCTTCTGGCCCGCGTCCAGGTGGGCCTGGGCCAGCGCGCGCGTGCCCGGCCAGATGCGTTCGGCCATGTACTCGTCGTAGATCTCCTCGCCGATCGACATCAGTTCGGCGACGCGGTGGCCCTTGACGATCGACAGTGCCGAGTCGCGGGCGTCCTGCATGTGTTCGGGATCCTCGACGCCGGCCAGCCGGAACCACGCCTGCTGCCAGGCGAACCTCGCCAGGTCGCGGGTTTCGAAGAACTTCCGTTTGTACAGGCCACGGCCGAAGTGGAACAGCGCGGCGCCCTGCATGACGGTGTTGTCCAGGTCGAAGAACGCGGCGGCGCGGACGTCGCCGAGCACCGGGAACTCCGGTTCCGCTGCCGCCTCCACGGGCTGCGCCGAAGCGGCGAGTTCCTGTTCCTGGCTGGACTTGCGGGCGGCCTCCGCCGACGCTTCGCCTGCCAAAACGCTCCGCGCCGTGGCGGAGCGCCTACGGGGAGTGAGCCATCCGAGAGCGGCCATGTCGTGAGCATAGCCAGTTTGTTCGGCGGTTCCGGAGTCGAGAGGTTTGCGGGCTGTGAACTCTCCGCGACCGAGCCGTTAAGGGGGCGATCGTGCTGCCGTCGGAGCGGGGGTGGGGAGGGGGCGGTCCGCGCGACAATGGGGGGCATGAGTCCCCTCTTTCGGCGGGCGGCCGCAGGTGCCCGTGAGCGGTTGGTCACCCTCGTCCGCAAGCCCGGCTGTCATCTGTGCGACGACGCCCAGCAGGTCGTCGAGAAGGTCTGCGGCGAGCTGGGCGTGGCCTGGGAGTCGAAGGACATCACCCAGGACGAGGAGCTGAACCGGCTCTACTGGGAGCAGATCCCCGTCGTGCTGATCGACGGCGCCCAGCACACCTTCTGGCGCGTGGACCCGGAACGGCTGCGCAAAGCCCTCAAGTGAGCGACTGCGCAAAGCACTCGGACAGCGAACTCTGAGTGATCCGAGGGAGATCCAATGCTATTTCCATAGAAACCCTTGGTGCAGTTACCTGACTGACCAGTCCAAGTGGTCCGGAAAGTCGCTTAGGATCGACCGCGACTGGTCTCGGGGGGCTGGGACTGCTGAGGAGAGTGGACCGTTTTGCCCCCGGTTGGAAGCGAACAGTGGTGCGCGTGGGGTGGTTCCGCGCAGGTGCGGCGGGGGTGCGTGAGCCCGGTCACGTTGGGTGGGCAAAACGGACACCATCTTTGTGCACGCGTTCACAAAGACATAGCCTGCATTCGACGGGGCGGTCCGGGGACGTATGACCGCCTGAAGCCCCGCGCTACCCGCAGGAGCACCGTGGCAACTGGCCGAACTCACCGACCGGCGACCCGCAGCCGAGGGATTCCCGAGGCCACCGTCGCCCGGCTTCCGCTGTATCTGCGTGCCCTCACCGCACTGTCGGAGCGCTCGGTACCCACGGTCTCCTCCGAGGAACTGGCCGCCGCCGCGGGCGTCAACTCCGCGAAGCTGCGCAAGGACTTCTCCTATCTCGGCTCGTACGGGACGCGCGGTGTCGGCTACGACGTCGAGTACCTCGTCTACCAGATCTCCCGTGAGCTGGGGCTCACCCAGGACTGGCCCGTCGTCATCGTCGGGATCGGCAACCTCGGTGCGGCGCTGGCCAATTACGGCGGGTTCGCCTCCCGCGGCTTCCGGGTGGCCGCGCTGATCGACGCCGATCCGGAGATGGCCGGAAAGCAGGTCGCCGGGATCGCCGTGCAGCACAGCGACGAGCTGGAGAAGATCATCAACGACCAGGGCGTCTCGATCGGGGTCATCACCACCCCGCCGGGCGTCGCCCAGCAGGTGTGCGACCGGCTGGTGGCCGCCGGTGTCACGTCCATCCTGAACTTCGCGCCGACCGTGCTGACCGTCCCGGACGGCGTCGACGTCCGCAAGGTCGACCTCTCCATCGAGCTCCAGATCCTCGCCTTCCACGAGCAGCGCAAGGCGGGCGAGGACCTCGCGGCCGAGGACGGGGCCGGGGACGACGAAGAGACCGAGGGCGCCGCCGTGCTGCCCGTCGCCGCCGAGCCCACCGGGCGCCGGCCCCAGGGTCCTGACGGGGATGTCCCCGCCGTGATGCCGGCATGAGTCTCCTCGTCGTCGGGCTGTCCCACCGCAGCGCCCCGGTCTCCCTGCTGGAGCGGGCCGCGCTCACCGCGGACGACCGGATCAAGCTGCTCCAGGACACGGTCGCCGCCGAACCCGCCACCGAGGCGGGCGTGCTGGCCACCTGCAACCGCATCGAGCTGTACGCGGACGTGGACAAGTTCCACGCGGGGGTCGCCGACCTCTCCACCCTGCTCGCCCAGCACAGCGGCGTCGGCCTCGACGAACTCACGCCCTACCTCTACGTGCACTACGAGGACCGGGCCGTCCACCACCTCTTCTCGGTGGCCTGCGGGCTGGACTCCATGGTCGTCGGCGAGGGGCAGATCCTCGGGCAGATCAAGGACGCCCTGGCCGTCGCGCAGGAACTGCACACCGCCGGGCGGCTGTTGAACGACCTGTTCCAGCAGGCCCTGCGGGTCGGCAAGCGGGCCCACTCCGAGACCGGCATCGACCGCGCCGGACAGTCCCTGGTCTCCTTCGGGCTCCAGCAGCTGGCCGCGCCCGAGCCCGCCGAGAGCTGGATGCGCGGCAAGCGCGCCCTCGTCATCGGCGCGGGCTCCATGTCCTCCCTGGCCGCCGCGACCCTCGCGCGCGCGGGCGTCGCCGAGATCGTCGTCGCCAACCGGACGCCCGACCGCGCCGAGCGCCTCGCCCAGATCCTCACCGAAGCGGACGACACGGACGTAACGGCACGGGCCGTGCCGATGGCGACGGTTCCGGACGAGCTGACACGTGCCGACCTCGCCATCTCCTGTACGGGGGCGACCGGGCTCGTACTCACCGCGGCGGCCGTCGCGGCGGCGGTCGAGGGGCGGGTGCCCCCGGCGGTCGTCGAACGGGCCGCCGAGCCGACGACGACCCCCGCGATCCCGGCGCCCACGGCCACCGGCGGCGACGACGGCTGTCCGCTCGACCTCTCCGCCGTGCAGCAGGGCGCCCCCGGGTTCTCCGTGCTCGGCGAGGCCGCCGTCGCGGGAATGGACGCGGCCACCCTGGAGCAGCACGCGGCCTGGGTCGCCACCGGGACCGTAGACCTGGACCGGCGGCACACCATGGACGCGGACGCCGAACTGATCGGTGCGCTCGCCGCGGCTGCCGCGAGCGTCGGGCGGATTCCCGAGCGGCGCAGGCCCGAGCCGGTCGCTGTCATCCCGCGGCCCGCGCCCGTGCTGTCGGTGCTCGACCTCGCGATGCCGCGTGACGTGGACACGGCCGTGCACCGGCTGCCCGGCGTGCGGCTCGTCGACATCGAGTCCCTCGCCGAAGCGTCCGCGGACGCGCCGATGGCCTCCGACGTGGAGGCCGTACGGCGGATCGTCGCCGACGAGGTGGCCGCCTTCGGCGCCGCCCAGCGGGCCGCGCACATCACGCCGACCGTCGTCGCGCTGCGCTCCATGGCCGCCGACGTCGTCGCCGGCGAGATCGCCCGCCTGGAGGGGCGGTTGCCCGGGCTCGACGAGCGGCACCGGGCCGAGATCACCCAGACCGTGCGGCGCGTCGTCGACAAGCTGCTGCACGCACCGACCGTACGGGTCAAGCAGCTGGCCGCCGAACCCGGCGGCGCCGGGTACGCGGACGCGCTGCGCACCCTGTTCGACCTCGACCAGGAGACGGTCGCCGCCGTGTCCCGGGCGGACGAGAACAGCCGTAGTGACAACAACGAGAACGCCAAGAACCGAGGGCGAGCATGAGTCAGCAGGCACTGAGGCTGGGGACGAGGCGCAGCAAACTCGCCATGGCCCAGTCCGGGCAGGTCGCGGACGCGGTGGGGCGGGTGACCGGACGGCCCGTCGAACTCGTGGAGATCACGACGTACGGCGACACCTCCCGCGAGCACCTGGCGCAGATCGGCGGGACGGGCGTGTTCGTGACCGCGCTGCGGGACGCGCTGCTGCGGGGCGAGGTCGACTTCGCCGTGCACTCGCTCAAGGACCTGCCGACCGCGCAGCCCGACGACCTCGCGCTGGCCGCCGTACCGGCGCGCGAGGACGCCCGGGACGTCGTGGTCGCGCGGGACGGACTGACGTTCACCGAGCTGCCCGACGGGGCACGCGTCGGCACCGGTTCGCCGCGCCGGATGGCGCAGCTGAACGCATACGCCCGCTGCCACGGACAGCGCATCGAGACGGTGCCCATCCGCGGGAACGTGGACACGCGGATCGGGTACGTGCGGAGCGGGGAGCTGGACGCCGTCGTCCTGGCCGCCGCGGGGCTCAGCCGCATCGGCCGGATCGACGAGGCGACCGACTTCCTGTCGGTCGACCAGGTTTTGCCCGCCCCCGGACAGGGGGCGCTCGCGATCGAATGTGCCGCGGACAACGCGCCACTGATCGCCGCGCTCGGCGAACTCGACGACCCGTTCACCCGGGCCGCCGTGACCGCCGAGCGGTCCCTGCTCGCCGCCCTGGAAGCCGGTTGCAGCGCGCCTGTTGGCGCCTTGGCCGACCTCCTGGCCGACGGGCAGGTTGTCAAGGAAATGCGCCTGCGCGGCGTCGTCGGCACGACCGACGGCTCGACGCTGGTGCAGTTGTCCACCACCGGTCCCGTGCCCGAGACGTACGACCAGGCAATGGCGCTCGGTCGCGAACTCGCCTCCGAGATGCTGGCCAAGGGCGCGGCCGGTCTGATGGGGGAGCGAGCACATTGAGCCCCACCAACCTTCCCACCAACCGTCCCGTCGGCCTTGAACTCGGGCACGTCACCTTCCTGGGTGCCGGACCCGGCGATCCGGGCCTGCTCACACTGCGCGCCGTCGAGGCCCTGGCCGGAGCGGACGTGATCGTCGCCGAACACGAGGTGCTCGACGTCGTCCGCGCCCATGCCAGAGCGGGCGTCGCCGTCCTGCGCACGGATCCGGATGCAGCCGGTCCGTCCGCACTCTCCGGTGCTGCTGCTGGTGCTGGGTCTTCGTCTACCACTACGTATGCAGGCACAACTGTGCCTCAACTGACGGTTGTTGACGATGGGTCAACAACCGTGCAGGTCCCCGCGTTGAGGGATGCCGCCAATCTTGTCATGGAGGCCGCGCGGGGCGGCAGGCGGGTCGTCCGTGCGGTGTCCGGGGACCCCGGGCTCGACGCGTACGCCGCCGAGGAGATGCTGGCCTGCGCCGCGGCCGGGCTGTCCTTCGAGGTGGTCCCGGGCATCGCCGCGGCCGTGGGCGTGCCCGCGTACGCCGGGGTCCCGCTGCGGGACGCCCAGGGCGCGGACGTCCGCTTCGTCGACGCCCGCACGGCCTCCGACCGCTGCTGGACGGAGGTGGGCGCCTCGGACGGCACGGTCGTCGTCTCGACGACGCTCGACTCGGTCGCCGCCGCGGCCGGCGAACTCGTCGCGGGCGGCCGCAAGCCGGACACCCCGATGACGGTCACGGTCGGCGGTACGACGACCCGGCAGCGGACCTGGACGGCGACCCTCGGGTCGATCGCCCAGACGCTGAAGCAGGCCAAGGTGCTGCCCTCGCCCGAGGGCGGCCGGCCGGTGATAGCCGTGGTCGGCGAACGGTCCGCCGCCGCCCAGCGCGAGCAGCTCTCGTGGTTCGAGTCCAAGCCGTTGTTCGGGTGGCGGGTGCTGGTGCCGCGCACGAAGGAACAGGCGGTCTCGCTCTCCGACCAGCTGCGCTCGTACGGGGCGGTGCCGCACGAGGTGCCGACCATCGCCGTCGAGCCGCCGCGGACGCCGCAGCAGATGGAGCGCGCGGTCAAGGGGCTGGTCACCGGGCGGTACGAGTGGATCGCCTTTACGTCGGTGAATGCCGTGAAAGCGGTGCGGGAGAAATTCGAGGAGTACGGGCTTGATGCTCGCGCATTCGCCGGCATAAAGGTGGCTGCGGTCGGGGAACAGACCGCCAAGGCGCTGGTTTCGTTTGGTGTGAAGCCGGATTTGGTGCCGAGCGGTGAGCAGTCGGCCGCGGGGTTGTTGGATGACTGGCCGCCTTACGATCCGGTGTTCGACCCGATCGACCGGGTGTTCCTGCCGCGGGCCGATATCGCCACGGAGACGCTGGTCGCCGGGCTGATCGAGCTTGGGTGGGAGGTGGATGACGTGACCGCGTATCGGACGGTGCGGGCGTCGCCGCCGCCGGCCGAGACGCGGGAGGCGATCAAGGGGGGTGGGTTTGATGCCGTTCTCTTCACGTCGTCCTCCACCGTCCGGAATTTGGTCGGGATTGCCGGTAAGCCGCATAACGTGACCGTTATCGCCTGTATTGGGCCTGCTACGGCCAAGACGGCGGAGGAGCATGGGTTGCGGGTTGACGTGATGGCTCCTGAGCCGTCCGTCGCGAAGCTGGCGGAGGCTCTTGCCGATTTCGGGGTCCGGCGGCGGGCGGCTGCGGTTGAGGCGGGGGATGCGGTTACCCGGCCTAGTGAGCGGCGGCCGGGGGCGCGGCGGCGGCGGACCACTTAGGGGCGGACCACTTAGGGGCGGGGCGCCTATGGGGGTGGGGGTGCGGGGTGTGTGGGCGACTGCGGGATCGTTTCGGCTGGTCGCGCAGTTCCCCGCGCCCCTTAAAAGCGCGCGGGTGCCCGTGGCTCTGAAAGCGGGGCGCAGTCCCTGCATTTAGGGGCGCGGGGAACTGCGCGAACGGCCACGACGGGCCCGCAGTCGCCAACGCACCCGCACCCCCGAGCTATTAGGCGCCCCGCCCCCTGCAACCCGCACCGACTCGCCGTCGGCAACCGCACCCACCCCCCAGGCGTAGCGTGGACACCATGTCGACGTACGGATCCTTCCCCGGTACCCGCCCCCGGCGGCTGCGCACGACGCCCGCCCTGCGTCGGATGGTCGCCGAGACGCGGCTGCATCCGGCCGATTTCATCCTGCCCGCGTTCGTGCGCGAGGGCGTGAGTGAGCCCGTGGCGATCTCGGCGATGCCGGGGGTCGTGCAGCACAGCCGGGACAGTCTGAAGAAGGCCGCGCTCGACGCCGTCGAGGCGGGGATCTCCGGGATCATGCTCTTCGGGGTGCCCGAGGACGAGAAGAAGGACGCCTTCGGGACGGCCGGGACGGATCCCGACGGGATTCTCCAGGTCGCGCTGCGGGACGTGCGGGCCGAGGTGGGCGACGACCTCATCATCATGTCCGACCTCTGCCTCGACGAGTTCACCGATCACGGGCACTGCGGTGTGCTCGACGCCCACGGACGCGTCGACAACGACGCCACGCTGGAGCGGTACGCCGAGATGGCCCAGGTGCAGGCCGACGCGGGCGCGCACGTGGTGGGGCCGAGCGGGATGATGGACGGGCAGATCGGCGTCGTCCGCGACGCGCTCGACCAGATCGGGCGCGAGGACGTGTCGATCCTCGCGTACACCGTGAAGTATTCGTCGGCGTTCTTCGGGCCGTTCCGCGAGGCCGTCGCGTCGTCGCTCAAGGGCGACCGCAAGACGTATCAGCAGGACCCGGCCAACGTACGGGAATCCCTGCGGGAGTTGGCGCTCGATCTCGAAGAGGGCGCCGACATGGTGATGGTCAAGCCGGCCGGACCGTACCTGGACATCCTCGCGAAGGTCGCGGAGGTCGCGAACGTGCCGGTGGCCGCGTACCAGATCTCGGGGGAGTACTCGATGATCGAGGCGGCGGCGGAGAAGGGGTGGATCGACCGGGATCAGGCGATCCTGGAGGCCCTCACCGGGATCAAGCGGGCGGGCGCGCAGAACATCCTCACCTACTGGGCGGTCGAGGTCGCGCGGAAGCTGAAGTGAGGGAGCCGGGGGCCGGGGGCGTGCGTTTCCTGGCGGCGGACTTGTGAACTTCCCGCTGAGGCTGTGAAGTTCTGGCCAAGCCCCCGCCAAGTCGCCCGTGGAGCTAGGTTGTTGGCGGATGTTTTTAATTGCCCGTTAAATGACCGACGTGTGACGAACCGTCAGGATCAGGGAGACGCCCCATGGCCGGTGACGCCCTCAGCCACGACCCCGCCGAACTGCGCAAGCGGATCGACACCACCCGTGCTCATCCGGCCCGGGTCTACGACGTGTTCCTCGGGGGCAAGGACAACTACCCCATGGACCGCGCCACCGCCGCCGCGGGACTCGCGGTCAACCCGCGCGGCTACCTGGAGATCCGCCACAACCGGGACTTCATGCGCCGCGCGGTGACCCGGATGGCCGAGGTGGACGGCATCAGGCAGTTCCTCGACATCGGTACGGGGCTGCCCACCGCGGACAACGTCCACCAGATCGCCCAGCGGGTCATCCCCGACGCGCGCGTCGTCTACGTCGACCACGACCCGGTGGTCCTCGCGCACGCGCGCGCCCTGCTGACCAGCGGACCCGAGGGCGTCACCGACTACATCGACGCCGACCTGCGCGACCCCGCGCAGATCCTCGAACAGGCCGCCAAAACCCTCGACTTCGACCAGCCGATCGCACTGCTCCTGGTCGCGGTCCTGCACTTCGTCGAGGACGACGTCGCCGTCCCCGTCGTACGGGACCTGGTCGAGGCGCTGCCGTCCGGCAGCCGGCTGGTCATCACCCACCTCACCGAGGATCTGCATCCCGAGGTCGTGCAGGCCGTCCAACGGCAGTACACCGAGAAGGGGATCACCTTCGTGTTCCGGTCGAAGGAGCAGGTCGAGCGGCTCTTCACGGACACCGCGGGCGTCGAGCTCCTCGACCCCGGCGTCGTCCCCGTGCACCACTGGCACCCGAGCCCCGCGCCCGCCCCGCCGGCGGTGGAGAAGGCGTACTTCGAGAGCCTCGACGACATCGAGAAGATCCGCTACCGGGACATCAACGACGTCACGGACGACGACATCAACGTGTACGGGGCTGTTGGCCGCAAGGTGTGAATCCAGCGGTCGGTGGCTTGCCTTTGTTCAGCCCTCCGTTCCGAACCAGGTCTCGGCCAGTGCGTCCAGGCGTGGTTCGGGCGGGGGCGGCAACTCCCGTAGGTACCAGGGGAGATCGCTGTACACGTGCAGCAGGGTGTGGGCCATCAGCTGGTAGGGGTCGTAGGGTTCGCGGCCGTATGCCTGGTAGAAGCGGCGCAACAGGCGGGGCTGGCCGCGGGAGACGTACAGGCCGACGCTGACGAAGTCGTAGGCCGGGTCGCCGATCATCGCGGGCTCGAAGTCGAACAGGCCGGTCATGCGGAAGCCGTCGCGCGGGTCGACGGTGAGGTGTTCGCGCATGAACTCGGTGTGCAGCAGGGTGAGTTCGGAGCGGTCGGGGACCGGGAGCGGGACGGCGTCGAGGAACTCGGGGATCTGCTCCAGCCAGGGTCCGGCCAGGCCGACGGAGCGGTGGTGGCGGACCGCGTCCTCGCGCTGCCGTTGCAGGAACCGGCCCCAGTCCGGCGGGCCGACGGTGGTGCCGAGCGGTTTGTGGTCCAACTCGTGCAGGGCGGCGAGGACTTCGCCCGCCTGGGAGATGAGCCGGTCGCGGTCCAGCGGGGCGATCCGGGGCCACGCCTGCGCCAGGCTGGTGCCGGGCAGCCGGGACATCAGCACATAGCGCCAGCCGTTCTTGTACTGGTCCGCGGCGATCAACCGTGGGGTGGGGACCGGGAGTTGGCCCCAGAGATGGTGGAGCACCCGGGCCTCCCGGACGGACTCGGCCGCCTCGAAGCCGGGGTAGAGCTTGAGCACCATGTCCTCCCCGACCGCGTACACGGGCAGGGAGCCGTCGTCGAAGCGGATCAGGGGGACTCCGGTGAGCCCCAGTTGATCCAGCAGGTCCTGGCAGGCCGGCCGCAGCAGCGCCTCGTCCGCGACCATCGCGTTCAGCTCGTCGTTGGTGTCCACGCTGGGGAGCATGGGCGGCAGCTTAGGGGTATGGCGGGGTGTTCGTGGGGGGATGGCGGGAGGTGTACCTGGCGGGGGTACGTGGGGGTTCACTCGAAGGGGTGGGAGTCGCTGGGGTGTGCGAGTGGGGTGTAGGGGTTCGGTTTTGGGGCGCCTATTGGGGTGGGGGAGGGGGGTGCGTATCGCGACTGCGGGTTCGTCGTGGTTGCTCGCGCAGTTCCCCGCGCCCCTTTCGGGGCGCGGGTGTGCCCGGCCGCTACAAGGAGCCGTACCTCAGTCCCACCAGAACGACCAGATCTCCTTGCCCAGGACCTCGTTGTGGGCGTACTCGCGCAGGTTCTCGTGGTCGCCCTGGGTGATGTTGTCCGGGCAGAAGGCGAAGTGTTCGGCGGCTACGGCTTCGGCGTCCGCCTCCGTTGTGGGTGGGGCCGCCACCGAGAGGACCAACTGGTCGAAGGTGAGGGCCAGGACGCGGATGCCGAAGCGGTCTTCCCAGGAGCGCAGGACCGCGCAGAGGCGGGCGGTGTCGCCCTCGTAGTTGAGGGGGCCCGTCCAGCCGAGGGCGGCGGGGATGTCGGCGGAGCGGCGGGCCGGGACCAGGGCCAGGCGGGGCTCCTTGAACCAGGCGCCGGTGGAGATGAGGACGTCGGCGACCTCGGCGGCATGGGTGTCGGGGTCGGTGGTGGCGGGCTGGGCCGGGGCGAGGCCGGGCCAGTGGGGGCCGAAGGGGGCGACGGTGTCGTCGTAGGAGCGGGCCTCGCCGAAGAGTTCGACGACGGCTTCCTTGCCGGGGTAGTCGCCGGGGTGGTGCTCGGCGTCGTCCTCCGCGGTGGCGTCCTCGTCGGCCGCGTACTCCTCCCAGAACTCGGCCAGTACCTCCTCCGCGTCGTGGTCGCCGGCGTACGACATCTCCCCGGGCATCAACTCCCAGTCCTCCGGGCCGCCCTGGCCACCGCCGACGTCGATGAGGACGGGGAGAAGGCCCGCGCGGCCGGCGGGTATGTCGAGCGAGGCCCAGGTTCCGAGGACCGCCGTGTCCTCGCCGTGCCAGAGCAACGGCTCGTGCCAGGGGCCGTCGTCCGTCGCGTCGATCAGCCGTCCGGGCGGGAGTTCGAGCCCGAGGGCGTGTCCGCCGGGGTCGGTCGCCAGCTGGGGGAGGGGGTTCGGGAGTGTTGCCATGGGGGTGACTTTAGGGGGTGGTACTGACAGTGGGGTGGGGGGTCGTGTCCCAACGGCCGACCGCGGCGTGCCCACTTCGACGCCTTGCCTCACCGTGAGAGAGATTGGCTTCCCTTTGCTTTTCAATGTCTTTTTGATGGCATAAAACGATGCATCTCTTTGTCTTTCGGGTGTCGGTCAATGGGTGGATTTGGGCCGGTTGGGGTTGTTGGTAATTCATTGACTAAAGGAGATCCGCAGGTTTTGATCGACCGCCTGTGAAGGATCTGTGACCGCGGGGGGCGGGGTATGTGGCAGGGTCGTATGCGTCGGAGATGGTTGGCGGCACCGGTGTTGTTCGTGCAACTCCTGGGCGCGGCAGGCGCGGTGAGTGCGCACGCGGTCGCCGGGTCCTCCGCGCAGACGACCTCGGCCGCTGCCGACAGCAGTGATCTGACTCCGGAAGCGGCGGCCTCGCGGAAGGCCGCGGAATCCGGGTCGCCCGTCGACGTGGACGCGGAAGTGACCCCCACTCAACTCGTCACCGCCCAGCCGGACGGCACGTTCACCGTCGAGTTCGATCCCGAACCGGAGCGCGTGAAGCAGGCGTCGGGCTGGGTACCCGTGGACACCGACCTGATGACCACCTCCTCCGGTGCGGTGGTTCCGAAAGCCGCCGCTGTGGACATCGCCTTCTCCGGGGGCGGTGCGCACGACCCGCTGGCGCGGATCTCCAAGGACGGCAAGACCTACGGCGTCGGCTCGCCCTGGACGCTGCCGACGCCGACGCTGTCCGGCTCCACGGCGACGTATCCGGATGTCATGCCCGGAACAGATCTGGTGGTCCAGGCGACACCGGACGGCTTCAGCGAGAATCTGGTCGTCAAGTCCCGGGAGGCGGCCCAGAACACGGACCTGTCGAGCATCCGCTTCCCCGTCACGGTCGACGGGGTCTCCGCGTACGACACGCACTCCGGCGGCGCCGCCTTCCTCGACGATCAGGGGCGGCCGGTGTTCACCACCGGCACCGCGCTGATGTACGACTCCTCGGCGGCCCCGGTGTCGCCCGCACGCGGGGCAACGGTGTCGCCGGCGTCGTACGGCATGACGACCGCGGCCACGGTGACCGCCACCGCCGCCGCGGACGACAGCGCGGTCGACGGTCCTGTCCCCGGTGCCCGTACGACCGCCATGGATGTGACCGTCTCCGACGACGAGCTGACGCTGAAGCCGGACCGGACCTTCCTCGACGACCCGGACACCACCTACCCCGTGGTGCTCGACCCGCAGACGACCAGCGCGTCTCTCGCGGGCTGGACCACGGTGTGGTCGACCGAGGCGTCGACGTCGTTCTGGAAGACCTCGCACGCGCTGGGTGTCGGTTACGACGAGTGGATCGACAACAAGAAGGCGCGCTCGTTCTACCAGTTCGACACGCACACGCTCGGCGGCAAGAAGATCCTCTCGGCGACCTTCACGGCCCTGGAGGTGTGGTCGGCCAACTGCACGGACAAGTCGGTCGAGTTGTGGCGCACCGGGTCGATCTCGTCATCGACGAAGTGGTCGGCCCAGCCTGCCTGGTCCTCGCACGTCGACACCGTGTCGACCGCCAAGGGCTACTCCTCCTCCTGTCCAGGGGGAGACGTCTCCTTCGACGCGACGAGCGCCGTGAGTTACACCGCGGGCAAGTCCGCGGCGACCACGACCCTCGGTCTGCGGGCCGCTGACGAGAGCGACGAGATCGCCTGGAAGCAGTTCGCCTCGCCCTCCGACCACAAGCCCAAACTCTCCGTGACCTTCGTGTCCAAGCCGAGCACACCGACCGGGGTGAAGCTGTCGGACCCGAACCTGGCCTGTGCGTCGACCCGGGCGAACGCCGTCGTCACCAGCGACAGGACACCCACGCTGGCCGCCGCCCCGAAGTCGGCCGACGGCTCGCAGTCGACGCTGCGGCCCAACTTCGAAGTGCTCAAGTACGACCCCGACGTCGCCGATCCGGTGGTCGACTCGGGCAGCCCGTCGGCGTACACGACCTCGGGCACGGCCGGTAAGTGGACGGCTTCCGGGCTGCTCAACGGGCAGACGTACTGGTTCCGGGCCCGTACCCAGTACAAGTACTCCTTCGACGACAAGACCGGTTACATGTACTCGGGCTGGTCCGCCGGGTGTTGGCTCACGATCGACACGACCCATCCCGTGCCGCCGGACGTCGACGCGACGGTCTACCAGGAGTGCGCCACCTCGGACACTCCGGACGACTGCACGGCGTACGGCGGGGTGGGCGAGCCAGGGGCGTTCACTTTCAAGGCCAACGGGGCGTCCGACGTCGTCAGATACACGTTCCAGCTCAACGACGACAAGCCGCAGGTCAAGACGTTCACGACCGCCACGAGCAGCTACACCCGCATCCTGGAACCCGATGTCCGCGGGCTGAACGCCCTGACCGTCCAGACCTGGGACTCGGCGGGCAACGACTCGGAGAGCTACACCTATTACTTCAAGGTCGCGGCAGGCGCGGGCCCCGTCGACCACTGGTCGATGGACGAGGGCACCGGCACCACGGCGGCCGACGACGTCGGCGGCAAGGACGCGACCCTGACCGGCGGCGCGGCCTGGACCGACCAGGCCCGGCTCGGCAACGCCCTTCAGGGCAACGGCACTTCGGCGTACGCCACGACCGGTTCCTCGGCGCTGGACACCACGAAGAGCTTTTCGGTCTCCGCCTGGGTCCGGCTCAACTCCCTTGCCGCGAACAGCACGTTCGTCAGCCAGGAGGGCGTGAACGCGGACGGCTTCCAGCTCTACTACTCGACTACGTACGGCTGGGTCTTCAACCGGCACGAGTCCGACGTGGCGTCGCCGCCGACCGCGCGGGCCCGTTCCTCCGCGACGCCGGTCGCGGGCGTATGGACCCACCTGCTCGGTGTCTACGACGCCCAGGCCCAGGAGATCAGTCTGTACGTCAACGGCGTCAACGACGACTCGCTGAACGCCACGTTCACCACCCCGTGGCAGGCGAGCGGCCCAGTGGGCATCGGATGCCGGCTCACCCAGGACACCTGCGCCGAGTACACGGACGGCAGCATCGACGACGCCACCCTCTGGAACCGCATCCTGTCCCCCGAAGAGGTCGCCGACCTCCAGGCCATGACCGACGCGAGCACCGGCGAGGCTCGGCCGACCCTCGCCGCCGAGTGGGGCATGGAGGAGACTTCGGGTACCAGCGCCGCGGACTCCTCCGGGTACGGTCATCCGGCCACCGTCGCCACCGGCGGCACGTGGAGCGTCGACACCGACGGAGGCAAGGGCAACGTCCTTTCCCTGGACGGGACTTCCGCGGCCAATGCCACCGCGACCGGCCCGATCGTCGACTCCCAGGGCGACTTCACGGTCGCGGCCTGGGCCAAGCTCGACGCGACCGCGCTGTCCGACACCTCCGTGGCCCACCACATGCGGATCGCCACGCAGTCCGGCGGTGTCCGCGACTCCTGGGGTCTCTGGTACGACCAGGCAGCGGGCTCCGCGCAGGGCACGTGGGTGTTCGGCCGTACGACCGCCGACGTCCTCGGCACCGGTGCCTCAGTCATCAAGGTGCCCGCCACCACCGCCTCGGCCCAACTGGTCGACCCGGGCGACTGGACCCTCCTGACCGGTGTCTACGACGGCGCACATCACCAGCTCTTCCTGTACGTCAACGGAGTTCGGCAGGGCGCCCAGGGCGACACCGACACCGATGACGACACCGGCGACGGCGTCACCTTCACTTCCCCCTGGCAGGCCACCGGCACCTTCAACATCGGCCGCGGACGGATCAGCACAGGCGCGTACAGCGACTACGCGCACAGCCTGGTCGACGACGTACGGGTATGGACGGGCGTGATGTCCGACCTGTCCATCAACCAGATGTACGCCAGTGAAATGCCCATCCCGCTGTGACGGCGGACGAGTTGCGCAAGCGCCGGTTCGGTTCGGCCGACCTTCGGCGGACCTTCACACAAGCGGGGAGTTCGGTCATGGGTGGGCGACGGCACAGACCGCTGCGACGGATACGGCTGTGGGTCGTCGCCGCCACCGCAGGCGCGGTGGTGGCCACGGGGCTGGGCACAGCCCCTGCCGTATGGGCGACCCAGCGGCACGGGCACAACACGGTGGCCGCGCCAACAGCCAAGAACGGTACGGCTGTTGCCTTCAAGGCCAAGACGGCTGCGAAGAAGGACCCGACGCGCGCGGCGGCCACCCGTACCGCCAAGGCTGTGGCGAAGCCCGCCACCTGGCCCACCGCGTCCGCCAAGACCCTTGCTGTGGCCGCCGGTTCGGCCAAGGCCAGGGCCACCTCCGTCGGCAGGCTGCCGATCGAGGTGAGCGCCCTGGGCACGACAGCCCCCGCCGAAGTGTCGGTCAAGGTCGCCGCCCACAAGACGGCCACCACCCTCGGCATCCACGGCGCCGTCCTCTCCGTGGCCCGTGCCGACGGGAAGAAGGCGGCTGCCAAGACCCGCCTGACGCTGGACTATTCGGGCTTCGCCCACGCCTACGGCGGTGACTACGCCTCCCGCCTCTCGCTCGTTCGCCTGCCCGCCTGCGCACTCACGACCCCGGCCCTGGCGAAGTGCCGCACGACAACACCGGTCACGACGGCCAACGACACCGCGCACCACACCCTCACCGCCACCGCCCCGCTCGCCACCGGCGGCATCACGGTCATGGCCGCGACCGCCGACGCCAAGTCCGGGGCCGGCAACTACCAGGCGACCTCCCTCAATCCGTCCGCGTCGTGGAACGCCGGCGGCTCCAGCGGTGACTTCACGTGGTCGTACCCGCTCGCCGTGCCCCCGTCCAACGGTGGCCCGGCGCCCAACCTCGGCATCACGTACGACTCCCAGAGCGTCGACGGCCGGTTGCCGTCCACCAACAACCAGCCCTCGTGGGTCGGTGAGGGCTTCGATCTGTCCACGTCGTACATCGAGCGCTCGTACGACTCCTGCGACGACGACGGCCAGAAGGGCAAGAACGACGAGTGCTGGGCGAACTACAACGCCACCCTCGTCCTCGGCGGCAAGTCCAGCCCGCTGATCCAGGATTCGACGACCGGCGACTGGCACCCCAAGGACGACGACGGCGAGCGCGTCGTCCGCTCCACGGGCGCCACGAACGGCGACAACAACGGCGAGTACTGGACGGTCACCACCCAGGACGGCACCCAGTACGTCTTCGGCAAGAACCGCCTGCCGGGCTGGGCCACCGGGAACCCGGTGACCCAATCCGTGGACACCGTCCCGGTGTTCGGCGACGACTCCGGCGAACCCGGCTACGACCAGGGCACCAGCTTCGCCGGGCGCGCGATCACCCAGGCGTGGCGCTGGAACCTGGACTACGTGGTGGACCCGCACGGCAACGCGATGTCGTACTGGTACACCAAGGACACCAACTACTACGCCGAGAACGGCACCACCACCGCCGACGGCACCGTCTACGACCGCGGCGGCCACCTCGCGCGGATCGACTACGGCATCACCTCTGCCACCGTCTTCGGCACCGCCCCCGAACAGGTCAAGTTCACCGCTTCCGAGCGCTGCCTGGTGACCAGCGGCGAGGACTGTTCCTCGCTGACCTCAACAACCGCCTCCCACTGGCCGGATGTGCCGTACGACGAGATCTGCGCCTCCGGCAAGGTGTGCAGCGCGACCGCGCCGACGTTCTTCTCCCGCAAGCGGCTGACGGGCATCACCACCCGGGTCTGGGACGCGAGCCTGGCCACGCCCGCCTACCGGGACGTGGACTCCTGGGCACTGGCCCAGTCCTTCCCCGACCCGGGTGACGGCACCTCCGCGGGGCTGTGGCTGAAGTCCATCACCCGTACCGGCGAGGACGGTTCGACGACGGCCATGCCGCCGGTCACCTTCGCCGGCGTACAGCTCTACAACCGGGTCGACACCACGCACGACGACATCGCCGCGCTGGTCAAGTGGCGCGTGCGGACGGTCACTTCGGAGACGGGCTCGGTCCTCACCGTCAACTACTCCGACACGCAGTGCGTCGCGGGCACCACCATGCCCAGCAGCCCCGACTCCGACAACCTGCGCTGTTTCCCGACGTATTGGCAGCCGCCATACACGACGGACCCTCAACTCGACTGGTTCCACAAGTACGTTGTCACCCAGGTCACCGAGTCGGACCCGACCGGCGGCGCGCCGTTGAAGGAGACCGACTACACGTACAACGGCTCCCCGGCCTGGCACTACGACAGCGACGACATCGTCGCGCCCGCCAAGCGCAAGACCTGGTCGCAGTGGCGCGGTTACGGCAGCGTCACCACGACCACGGGCGACGCGCAGTCCACCCGGACGAAGACCGTGGCGACGTACTTCCGCGGCATGGACGGCGACAAGCAGTCCGACGGCACCACGCGCAGCGTCAAGGTGACCGATTCGACCGGGACTTCGGTCACGGACTCCGATCCCCTCGCCGGTCAGACGCGCGAGTCGATCACGTACAACGGCAGTGCCGAGGTGTCCGGCACGATCACCGACCAGTGGATCCACCAGACGGCCACCGACGGCACCCGCAACGCCACCTTCACCCGCCCCCTGACGGTCCGCACCCGCACCGACCTGTCCTCCGGCGGCACGCGCAACACGTCGGTCACCACGACGTACGACGACACGACCGGCGCGGCCAAAATGGTCGACGACGCGGGCGACACGGCCGTCACGGGCGACGAACAGTGCACGCGTACGACGTTCGCGAACAACACCACCGACTGGCTGATGGCCTTCCCCGGACGGGTCGAGACGGTCGACGTCGCGTGCGGCGCCGCCACGACCCGCCCTGACGACGTGGTCTCCGACGTCCGCACCCTGTACGACGGTCAGACGTACGGCAACGCTCCGACCCTCGGCGACGAGACGGCGACGCAGCGGCTGTCGTCGTACAACGCCGACGGCCTCGCGGTCTACACGAGGGTCTCCACCAGCCACTACGACGCGCAGGGCCGGGTCGACTCGGTCGCGGACGCCGACAAAACCGTGGTGAGCAGCACCAAGTACACCCCGCCCACGGGCGGCCCACTGACCAGCACGGTGACGACGGACGCCGCGACCTACACGACCACCACGAACTTCGACCCGGCACGCGGCCTCGCGACCTCCGTCGTGGACCCGAACAACAAGCGGACGGACTACGCGTACGACGGCCTCGGCCGCCTGACGTCCCTGTGGCTGGCGAACCGCAGCAAGTCCTCCGACCAGTCCGCGAGCCTCGTCTACAGCTACGCGATCTCCAATACCGCGGCCTCGGTGGTGTCCACGGGCAAGCTGAACAACGACGGTTCGACGTACGACACCACGTACGCCCTGTACGACGCGCTGCTGCGCCCCCGCCAGACGCAGACGCCCGCACCGGGCGGCGGCCGGGTGATCGCGGAGACGAAGTACGACAGCCGCGGCCTGGCGGTGACGGCCAACGCCGACTACACGGACACCAGTTCACCCTCCGGCACGCTGGCGAACATCACCTCGACGGTCCCGTCCCAGACCCTCACCACGTACGACGGCGCGGGCCGGGCCACGGCGGCGGACTTCTACGCGGGCGGCACGAAACGCTGGACGACTTCGACCGCGTACGGCGGTGACCGCACGACGGTCACCCCGCCCCAGGGCGGCATCGCGACGACGACCCTGACGGACACGCTGGGCCGCACGACCGAGACCCGGCAGTACGACAGCGGCAGCCCGTCGGGCTCGTACACGTCGATCAAGTACAGGTACGACGCGAAGAGCCGCCTGAAGGAGGTCGTGGACGACGACGGCAACACCTGGTCGTACGGCTACGACCTGATGGGCCGCAAGACGACATCGACGGACCCGGACACGGGCACGACGAACACCGTCTACAACGAACTGGACCAAGTCGCCTCCACCACCACGGCACTTGGCAGCGGCGACGAGAAGACGCTCAGCTACACGTACGACATCCTCGGCCGCAAGACCGGCATGTACGACGGCACGACCCAGGACAATGACCACCAACTCGCCCAGTGGACCTACGATTCAGTGGCGAAGGGCCAGCCGACGTCGTCGATCCGCTATGTCGGCGGCTCGGGCACGGCGGGCAAGGCGTACATCAGCCAGGTGGGAGCGTACGACTCCCTGTACCGCCCCACCTTGACCCGGGTCACGATCCCGTCGGTCACGGGTGAGGAGGCGCTGGCGGGCTCCTACACGTCGACGACCGGCTACAACCTCGACGGCACCGTCCAGGTCACCTCCGACCCGGCGGCCGGCGGTCTGGCCGCCGAGTCGCTGGAATACGGCTACAACGACCTGAGCATGCCGACAACGCTCAGGGGCGCCACCGGCATTGTCCAGGACACCAGTTACTCCAAGCTGGGGGACATCGGGCAGATCACCCTGGGGGTTTCCTCGGCGGACACCGCCAAGTGGCTCCAGATCACCAACAGTTACGAGGACGGCACGCGCCGCCTCCAGCGCGAGCTGGTCACGGACGACACACACACGGCGCCCGTGCAGGACACGTCCTTCACCTACGACGACGCGGGCAACCCGACGAAGGTCGCCACGCACGCGGACGGCACCGACGACGTGCAGTGCTACCGCTACGACGGCCACGACCGCCTGAGCGAGGCGTGGACCGCGACGGACGGCTGCTCGGCGGACCCGTCGACGGCGGTCCTGGGCGGCCCGGCGCCGTACTGGCAGAGCTTCGCGTACGACGACCTGGGCAACCGCAGCACTCTCGTCAACCATGCGACGACGAGCGACGGTTCGGACACGACGACGTCGTACACGTATCCGTCGGCGGGCTCGGACCGGCCGCACACGCTGAGTTCGTCGAGCACGGTGACGGGCGGCACGACGACCACGGACTCGTACACGTACGACGGTTCGGGCAACACCCACACACGCACGCTGGACGGCAAGACCCAGACGCTGGACTGGGACTCCGAGGGCCACCTGTCCAAGGTGACCAACGCGGACGGGAGTTCCGCGTCGTACGTGTACGACGCCGACGGCAACCGGCTGCTGGAGCGCGACGACTCGGGCACGACCCTCTACCTCGGCGACACGGAGGTGCACGTCGCGAAGGGTGCGACGACGGCCACGGGTACGCGGTACTACACGTGGGCGGGTCAGACGGTCGCGGTGCGGACCAGCGACGGCAGCCTCCAGTGGCAGGTCACGGACGCGAACGGCACGGCGGAGACGGCGGTCGACGCGACGACGCAGACGGCGACCCGCCGGCGCCTGGACCCGTTCGGCAACGCGCGGGGCACACAGCCGAGTTCGGGCGCATGGCTGGGCGACAAGGGCTTCGTCAACGGCATCCAGGACGCGACGACGGGGCTGACACACCTGGGGGCACGGGAGTACGACGCGACGACGGGCCGCTTCGTCTCGGACGACCCGATCCTCGAACTGACGGACGCGCAGCAGATCGACGGGTACACGTACGCGGCGAACAACCCGGTGACGGGAAGCGACCCGACGGGGCTGGTGAACGTCCTCATGCAGGGCGACAGCGGCACGGGGACGACGACGAAGTCCGACGACACGGACGACGACGGCAACAGCGGTACGCACCACGGTGGTGGGGGCGGTGGGGGCGGTGGAGGGGGCGGCTGCGGCTGGTCGCTGTCCTGCCATGCGTCCAGCTTTGTCCACAAGGCGTATCACCTGGTCCAGCGGCATCCGGTGATCGCGGCGGTGGTGGCTGCGTCGGTGGTGGTGGGGGGGGTGGCTTGTGTGGTGGCCACGGGGGGCGGGTGCGCGGCTGTACTGGAGGCGGCTGCGGTCGGCTTCACCGCCGGAGCGGAGACGGGCAGCGTCGGGGCGGCTTTGGCCACGGCATCCGCCGGGGCCATCGCCGAAGGCGGGGCCGTCGTTGCGGGGGCGGCGGGTATCGCGGGGGCGGGAGCAGGAGCCATCGCGGAGGGAGCCGAAACGGCTTCCGCGTCCAAAGCCGCGACTGAATCCGGTGCCAAGGCGGCTGGCAGTGCAGCCGAGGAGATTTCCGGTTCCGGTGCGGCTAAAGGCTCCGAGCGTGTTGAGAACGCTGCTCCCAAGAGTGGTGCCGCTGATGCTGCCCGAGCTGAGGCCGATAAATCTTCTTCGATTCGGCCAGCGAAATCGCGTCCGGCTGTTGCGGAGGCGCTTCAGCTACCGAACGGGAGGATCTACTCAAGCCCGAGTGTCAGGGGATCTTCTCCCGCGCTGCACCCGATTGTTCAAGACCTGCTCGATGCTATACCGGTGAATGAACGTGGCGTCGGGCACGGCAGCTGTGGCTTGGTGGTTTGCGTCTCGCAGGCGCTGACGGACGGGTATAACCCGACAGGATCAACGGCGGCGGCAGTGATCGTGCGAGGGTCGGTGGATAATGCCATGCACGGCTACCCAGTTGGCCCCTGCGACAGTTGTGTGGCGCTGGAAGACGCCTTCGATATGGATTTCGTGACCGTGAGGTGATCTGGATGAGTATCTTCCCTGATGAAGTGGATCACGTACTGCGCGAGGCCGGCTGGACGCCCGGCAGGCAGGTCGATGCTGAAGCGTGGCTGGTGACCTTCGAGGCCGAGGGTCTGCAGAGACATCCGGTGGCTGCCGGATTCCTGGCCGAGTTCGGTGGGCTTGCTGTGGGCATCTCCGGCCCGGGAATCAGTCGTGCGCGTGAGCCATTCGAATTTGACCCCATGTTGTGCCTAGGTGAAGGGGACAGGTTCCTGGAGTGGGGTGCAGAGATCGGGAAGTCGCTATTTCCCGTTGGTGTGCATGACGGGGGGCGTTTCTTTCTCGGAATCGACGAGGATTCCGAACTTTATCTCGTCGAAGCGTGGGTAGCATCTTTCGGTCGCATGCCCGAGGCGATGAGTAATTTGATTCTGGGTGTACAGCCCTTGGTTATCGATGACGGAAATTAGCTGTGCGAATCTGGCTCACCGTCTGGACGGGCAGCCGGGGAGGAAAGTGATGAGCGGCGAAGCCACGGCTTCAGTCAACCGTGACGGTGTGGAGGGTGTTCCTCCCATGGTCGTCCGGGCGATGGGCAGACAGTGGTACCGGGAACACCTGGCCCAGATGGACCCCTTGCGAGGGCAGAGACCCGACGGCGCGACGGTTGCGTACGTGACCGACGCGGCGGCGGTGGCCACCGCGACCGGTCGGCCGGTGTTCGTGTTGGCGTCCAACGGGCGGCGGATCGGGGCGCGTTGCGTGGACACGGTGTTCGCGTCCGTCTTCGCGTTGCTCGGGTTCATGGCGGTGGCGGCTTCAACTGACGGCGCCATCCTGGTGGTTCTGCTGCCGGTCGGGTTCATGGCCGGTGGGCTGGCCTACTACGTGCCGCTCGTCCACTGGTGGGGCACGACCGTCGGGAAGCGGATCTTCGGGCTGCGGGTGGTCCGGTTGTGGTCGGACGGGACGCTGAAGCCCTCGTGGAGGGACGCGTTCGTGCGGGAGTTCGACCGGGGGGCCTTCATGGGGCTTCCGGTGCTGAACCTGCTGGTGGCCGCGGTCTGGCTGGCGCAGATGTCCAAGGACCGGGGGACCTATCACCAGAGCAAGTACGACCGGGCGGCTCGGACGGTGCTGGTGCGGTGGCCCGGGAGTGGTGGGTGAACCTCTGCACGGGGTCAGCCGAACGGGCGTCCGTTGTGTGCTTGGAGCGTGGACGTAGCCGTGGCCTGATCCGGCTGGTGTGAGCGTCTCGTCGGTGCTTGTCGTCCGCGCGGTGGCAAGAACTTTCGGCGGGCGGTTCACGCGGGGCGGGCCCGGTGGCTCTTATCCACGATGGGGTTGCCGGTCGGCGAGGCCCCGTAGGAGAGGAGCGCCGGATGGATCCGGTCACGGGGTCGGCGGTAACTGCGCTTGTCGGGCTGGGAGTTCACGTACTCGGCGTGGTACGGCAGGAGTTGAGGCTACGGTGGCTGGCGCGGCAGGAGCGGGAGCGCGGCCGGTACGTGACCGCGCTGGCGTTGGCCTTGCCTCGGGGCGGTCGACTGGACGAGGTCCGGGGGGACGGCAGTGAAGTCCATCTGGTGATTCCGGATCCTGTTTCCGAGGGCGGGACAGTTTCCGGAAACGTGGCACGTGGGTGAGGGGCGGGCGGTGTCCGGCGGCGAGGCCGGGCGGGCCGGGAGGGGCGCGGTATGACGGATGTTGAACCGCCGGAGGACGAGGACGACTCCCGGGAACCTGTGCCTGTGGGAGGTGGTGCGGCTGCCTCGGCGGAGGAGTACTCGCTGCCGGGCGGGTTGTCGCCGTGGGACGAGAAGGCGTTCAGCGACTTCTACCGTACGTACTTGCCGCGGCTGACGGCGTATCTCGTGTACCAGGGGGCCTCGGTGCACATCGCCTCGGAACTCGTGCAGGACACGATGATCAAGGCGTATCGGAAGTGGAATCACCTTACGTGGCACAGGAGTTGGGCCTACAAGGTCGCCTACCAGGCGTTCGTCCGGCATGCCACGCGGGTGGAGGAGGAGCCGGTCGAGGAGGTGCCTGAGCCGACGGCCGTGCTCGGTCACCCCGGGGAGGCCGATGCGTGGGTCGGGGAGCAGGAGATCGTACGGGTGCTGGGGATGCTGCCCGCGCGTCAGCGTCAGGTGCTTGCGCTCACGCTCGACGGTTGGGCGCCGGCCGAGATCGCCGAGCTGCTCGGGGTCGAGGGGGCGGCGGTACGGTCGAGTCTGCTGAAGGCGCGCAGGGCTCTCGCCGAGTATCTCCGGATGGGACGGGAGGAGGAGTGATGGCCGACGAACCGTCCTCCGGTGCGGAGGAATCCGCCGATGAGTGGCTTTCCGATGGGCACTCCGAACTGAGTTCGGGGCTGTCCCGGTTCCTTGACCTGGACGGTGGGCTGCGTGAGGTACGGCTGCATGTCGCCGGGCACGGTGAGCTGGTACGTGGCCTGGGCAGGGTGTTGGACGTTGAGCGGGGGCTGAGGGGGATTCTGCGGCCAGGGGAGGCCGGGGTCTCCGTGGCGGGAGGAACGGGACGACCGGAAGCGGGGCAGTTGGACGCGGCTGCGGCTGTTCGGGCTGTTCCGGTGGGGCGGCGGCTGGCAGTGCGCAAGGACGCTGCCATCCACGCCTGTGTCGTCAGCGACCTTCTTGTGCGGACGGCTGAACTTGCTGTGGACTTCGAACGCGACCGGCGTCGGCCTTTGGCCGAAACCGGTCGCCTTGACATCTATCGCGAGCGCGTATTCGATCTTGCGGCGGATCTAGACCGTGCCTCCGGTCTCGGCCTCCCCCGCGGCCTCGCCCGCAGCCTCACCCCCGCCCTCGCGTTCGACCGTGACCTCGACCTCGCCCTCGTCCTTGCCCGTGACCTCGAACTCGACCTCGACCTCGCCCGAGACCTCGCCCGTGACCTCGACCTCGCCTGCGGTCTCGACCTCGACCTCGTCCGTGGCGTAGCCAAATACCTGGCCCTCAAAGCCGGCCGTCTACTCAACCTGGAGTACACAGAAGGCATCGCCGGGGCCTTCCTGGACGGCGCCCTGGACGACTTCACCGACGCCGATCTGACCGACGTAAACCTCGCGGACCTTGATCTGTCGGGGATCCGCTGGTCGGCGGACGGCACCCGATGGCCTCCCGGGACGGACATCGAGGCACTGCTGAGCAACTCCCAGGAGACCGCGCCGAATTCAGGCGTCTACGTACTCATGCCACCCCCAGGTGGCATGAGTTGGACGAGCGACGGTGTACGGGTGTAAGTCGCGCTGATCACCCGGCGGCCGTGAACGCCGTAGACCGTTCACGCCCCAGGATGCGACGCTGTGCACCGGATCGTTCAGGGCTGACGGGGGTTGACGGGGGCTGCCGATGAGCGAGCAAGACGTGGGTGCCGTCGTCGTCGCCGTGCTCGTCCCCGTCGTGACGGCTGCCGTTGGGGTCGTCAGTCTCGTCGTGCAGGACTGGCGGGTGCGGCGGTCGCGGGTTGGGCGGCGGCGGTTGGTGTACGAGGAGGCGGCTCGGCAGGTGGCGTTCGCCTCCGAGTGGTGGGCGGCACAGCGGTTGCTCTCTGAGGTCTCCGAGGTTTCCGGGGAGCAGGCCGCGCCCGAGGCGTTGCGGGACGCCAGTGCCGTCGCCCGCGGCTGGCTTGACGACGCCGCCGCGCGGGTCACTGCCGTGGGCTCGGGCGGGGGTGAGCCTGAACTGGCCGTCTCCCGCGGGCGGTTGCTGCTCCTCTACCGCTTCGAGAGCCCGTTCGCGAAGGTCGTCCGGGGTGGCTTCTACCTCGCCCTCGGCGCCATGCTCTTCGTCAGCCTGAGCATCTTCAGTGATGCGACGGAGGGGGAGCCCGGCATCGGCTGGGAGGTGGCGTACCTCGTCCTCTTCGGGATGCTCTCGCTGCTGTTGCGCTTCTGGGCGGTGTCGGTGGACATCGCCCGTCGGCGTCATGTCACGTCACCTCGCGGATGAGGTGAACGCCGTCCACGCGGCGGGAGTCACCTGGAACGTGGGGCCGTCCTCGGGGGAGTTCTTGGAGTCCCGGATGTGGACGGTGTGGGGGCAGGCGGCTATCTCCACGCACTGGCCGCCCTCGTCGGCGCTATAGCTGGACTTCCGCCAGGCGTAGGCGACTTCGAGGCACGCGCCGCCCTCGTCGCCGCTGTAGCTCGACTTGAACCACTCAAGTGCGGTGCTCATTGATCTCCTAGCAGACGGTCGAGCAGGCTCCTCGACTCCTGCGGGGTGAGAGCCTGTGACCGCAGCATCGCATACTTGCGCGCCAGGATGGACACCTCCTCCGGGTCGGACACCCACTGGCTTCCGCGCTGGCTCTCGGTGTACGCCAGGTGCTGGTGGTCCGGGGTCTCCAGGAGGATGAAGGGGCCGTTCAGACCCGCGTGCGCCGACGTCCGCATCGGCAGGAATTGGAGGCTCAGCCCCGGGAGTTCGGCGTACTCGCGCAGGTACCGGAGCTGCTCCCGGCGTACCTGCTCGCTCCCGATCCCCAGGTACAGCACCGGCTCCCACACGACGAAGCTCATCGTCGGCGGGTTCTTGCGCTGGAGGATCTCCTGGCGCTTGATGCGGCCCTCGATCTTCGCCTCGATCTCGTCCTCGTCGTACGCCGGTACCCGCTCGGCGAGGACCGCGCGGGCGTACTCGCGGGTCTGGAGCAGGCCGGGCAGGACCGCGTTGTCGTACCAGGACAGCGCGACCGCCTTCGCCTCGTGCTCGATGTACTCCTCGGCGTAGAGCGGGAACTGGTCGATCTCCGGCAGGGCGGCGACCCCGGCGACCAACGTGCCCTTCGCGTCGAGGAGTTCCTCGAACGTCACGGCGAGGTCGGGCATCAGCCGCCGCCTGCCCTGCTCGATCGACGCGACCGTCTCCTCCTCGATCAGCGCCGCCTCGGCGAGCGAACGCTGGGTGTAGCCCGCCGCCTTGCGGGCCGCCTGCACCTGCGAGCCCAGCATGCGCTGCGCCGAGAGATTCTTCTTCCGCGGCAGTTTCTTGGGATTCATGCTGTGGTGCTCCCCGTATCAGCCCGTACGCGACCCGGTACGAACCCGTACAGAATCGGAGTACGGGTTTGCGCACTGATCCAGGTTAGTAACTCAGCGCGACCCTCGTACCGTGAACGACGCAAACCGACTCCCGCCCCTCCGCGACCGGTTCTTCCGCCGCGAGCGCAGAGCCGTCCCCGAGGCCAGGCGGTTCACGTACGAGACCCTCGTCGGCTGGGGGCTCGCCGAAGCTGAGCGCAGCAACGACGTCTTGCTCTGCGTAAGCGAACTCGCCACCAACGCCCTCGTACATGGCGTACCCCCCGGCCGCCAGTTCCGACTCTTCCTCCGCCACGACCCCCACGCGCTGCGCGTCGAAGTGCACGACAGCGGGCCAGGCGTCCCCCGGATCGTCGACGACGCCGCCGACGGGGAAGGCGGGGAAGGCGGGCGCGGCCTCCTGCTCGTCGCCGCGCTCAGCGACAAGTGGGGCGTCGGAGAACGGGAGTTGGGCAAGGTCGTGTGGTGTGAGTTCGTACAGGCCGCCGACGATCCAGCCCCGCCCGAAGACAAGCGCCCCCTGTCGCGTCCATGACTCCCCCGCCACCCGCGAGGGAAGAGTACGCCCATGAGTCACATGGTGGTCTGTGGTGATGACGCCCTCGCGCACCGTCTCGCCGACGAGTTGTCCCGGCTGTACGGCGAGCGGGTCACCGTCGTGCTGCCCTCCGCTCGGCGGAGTCACGGGCCGCCCGTCAACGAGCTTCGGCAGGGGGGCCGTGTCGCCGTTGTCGAAGCCGCCGAGCCCGACGAACGGGCCTTGCGGGACGCGGGAGTTGGTGATGCCGTCGCGCTCGCGCTGACCTACGAGGACGACCAGGTCAACATTCATGCCGCCTTGCGCGCCCGGCGGATCAATCCCGACATACGGCTCGTGGTCAGGATGTACAACCGTAAGCTTGGGCGCCATCTTGAAGAGTTGCTTGAGCGCGCCGCCGCTGCTCGGTCCCCGCACCTTCGGGCCGATGAACTCGACGCCTCCGCAACCGTGTTGTCCGACGCCGACACCGCCGCCCCCGCGCTCGTCGGCGCCGCGCTCGGTGGCAGTGAGAATGTTGTCCATCGGGAAGGGCTGTTGCTGCGCGCCGATGAACGGCCGCTCGGGAGTCCGGAGTTGGACGCCCCCGCGCTGTGTACTCTCGCGCTGCTCTCCGACTCGGCCGCCCATCCAGAGGGTGAGGACACCGTCGACGGTGTGCGGCTGCTGCCGGACGACGACGCCGTGCGGGAGGCCGACGGTGTGCACGGGCGGGTCGTGCTGGAGGCCGTCAGCCGGGGGCCCGAAGTCCCCGCCCTCGCTCGGCGCGGGCGGCGAAGACGTCGTCGTGGCGGCATCGCGCTGCGCGAACTGCTGCCCTCCCAGCTCTGGTTCGCCCTCGCCGGACTCCTCGCGCTGCAGGGCGCGTTCGCGGTCGTCGACTGGTGGGTCATCGGCGGGCCGTTCCCGCACGCCGGGTATCTCGCCCTGCTCGACATCCTCAACATCAACGAGCCCGCCATCGGGGAGTCGTTCAGTCGGCAACTTCTGCAAGTGCTCTCCGGGATTACCGGGATGGCGCTGCTGCCTGTGCTGTTCGCCGTTGTTCTGCAGACCCTTGGTGCCTTTCGGACCGTGTCCGCGTTGCGGCTGCCGCCCCGGGGGCTCTCCGGGCACGTCGTTCTCGTCGGGCTCGGGCGGGTCGGCAGCCGGACCCTTGATCTGCTCAGCTCGCTCGACATCGACGTCGTGTGCGTCGAACGTGATCCGGGGGCACGGGGGGTGGCCCTTGCCCGGTCTCGGCGGATTCCCGTCGTTATCGGTGATGCTACGCAGGAAGGGGTTCTTGAAGCCGCCAAGATCGGGCGCAGCCGTGCCCTGCTCGCCCTCACCAGTGACGACGGCACCAACCTCGAAGCCGTCCTCTACGCCCGTGAGGCCAAGCCCGAACTCCGGGTCGTCATGCGGCTGTTCGACGACAACTTCGCCTCCACCCTCTACAACACCCTGCGCGACTCCTATCCGCACGCCACCACCCGCAGCCGTAGCGTCTCCACGCTCTGCGCGCCCGCGTTCGCCGTCGCCATGATGGGGCGTCAGATTCTTGGGTCCATCCCGGTCGAGCGGCAGGTGCTGCTGTTCGCCACCGTCGAGGTGCGCGGGCAGGGGGAGTTGGAGGGGCGGTCGGTGCGTGACGCCTTCCGGCCGGGGGAGTGGCGGCCGGTCGCCCTCGACCACGAGCCGGAACCCGTCTGGGACTTGGACCCGGACTACGTGCTCAAGCCGGATGACCGGGTGCTGCTCGCCGCCACTCGGCACGGGCTGGCGCGGCTGCTGCGGTAGGCGGGTGGGGCAGGGGTGGCAGTCCTACCCCCTCCCGGCCATCACTCCCAGCCCTGGGACATGAGCAGCGGCTCCTCCGTCACCCGCTCCTCCGTCACCCGTTCCGCCGCGACCGCCTCGTCGAGGATGGTGTGTGCCTCGCGCAGGAGCGCCGCCAGGTCGCGGAGCAGGCCGAGTTGGAGGGTGCGCCAGGCTTCCGTGTCGTCGTCGTGGGGGGCGTACTTGCCGGTGTGGCGGCGGATGACCTCGCCCGCGTTGCGGTTCTGGTTGGTGTACTCCTTCTGGTCGCGGTCGTGGAGGAAGTAGTTGCGCAGCTCGTGCAGTTGTGACATCCGCGGGTTCCAGAACGGGACCGCCAGCTGCGGCAGCGGCAGTTCCTCCGGGTTCCGGGGGTTGCCGGTGCGGTCGAAGGGGCGGCGCAGCGAGTCGTCCAGGCGTTCGTTGAAGATCTTGTACGCCTCCGCCAGCCAGGCCGTGAAACCGGCGAGGTTGTCGCACTGTTCGTGCAGCCGGGTGATCTCGTGCGGACGTGCCGCGCCGAACAGCGGTTTGCCCAGGCGGGCTTCGGAGGCCCGGCACACCATGCTGTGGGCGTTGAGCGCCGCCTCCACCAGCACCCGCCACTCGCGGCGCTGCCGTGGGTCCGCCCCGGCCCGTCGGCGTCCCTCCGCCGCCAGCTGCTCGGCGCTGAGCTGAAGCGCCGGCAGCCGTGGCCGCAGGGGGCGGCCCACCTCCCGTGCGACACCGTCGCCCAGTTCCGCGAAGTACTGCTCCAACACCTCCAAACCGCCCACGCGTTGACGGTCGCCGCCGGCCACCGTCGCCAGTTCACCGAGCATCTGGTGGTTGGGGATCATGCTCGGGTGGGCCTGTGGCCGCCAGTTGGGGTGGTCGCGCTGGGCCTGCCACCAGCGGTCGAAGAGTTTCTCGTCGCTGATGCCGACCGTGTGCAGGCGGATGTCCAGGCCCGCGTGGAGGTCCTCCATCAGCGACACCGGGTCCTGTGTGCCGGACAGGGACTCGCCGCTGCGCTCGTCCGGCAGCGGCGCCCAGTTCGCGCCGTCGCTGACCAGGACGACGAGGCGTTCGTTGCCGGGAACGCCGTAGCGGTGCAGGAGTTCACCGGCCCGGTGCAGGGCCTTGCCGATGTCCGTGCCCGAGTTGGCGTTGAACTTCAACAGGGAGACAGCCTCGCGCAGTTGCTGCACGGAGCGGGCGTCGGAGACCTCCTCCATGCCCCAACGGCTCGGGAACGCCGACTCGTTGTCGTGGTCGAAGCGGACGAGGGCGAAGCGGGTGCCCACGCCGTCGTACCGCATCCGGGCGTCGATCATGGACCGCAGCGCCTCCTTGAGCGCGTTCATCCGCGACACCGTGGCGTCCGCGGCGCCGGGGCGCAGCCGGGTCAGCCAGCCGCCGCCGTCGCGGGCCGCCGCCGGGATGTCCTCGATGCTCATGGAGGCGCTGCAGTCCGCGAGGACGACGATGTCGACGCCGCTGCGCTCGCCCGGCGCGAACAGCACGATCCGGGTCTCCTGGGCGACTTGGAGCAGACCGCGCAGCACCTGCCCGCCGTGGTCGAGGCACTGCCGCACCCGGAACAGCGTGCCGGCCACGTCGATCCACGCCTCCGGCGCGGTGTCGTGGCCCTGCTCGAAGACGTGCCCGCACAGCAGCGGGGCGCCCTTGAGCATCGTCGCCGCCTCGTCGAGCGACGGGCCCGGCGGCAGCTCCAGTTCGAGCACGGCGGGAATCCGCGCGTCCGCCGCAGCCAACTTCCAGTTCTCGTCCGGCAGTACGCGGTGCTCCTGCACGAGCACCGCGGGTACCACGACCACGTCGGCGGGCACACCGGCCGCCGGCACCAGCCGTACCGCCACCGAACGGGCGGATCCGCCGTCCGCGCCGGGCAGTTGGAGGACGCCCGGGGACTCCTCGGCCAGCCGCTCGGGCGACACGGCGAGCCGGTTGTCGGCGACCAGACCCGAACCCGTCGCGGTGACCAGCCGGGTGTCGGACGCCGATTGCTTGAACGGGTGTCCGAACGCTGTCATCCTCGCTCCAAGTTGATGTTCACGCCCACGCGCCGCTGCAAGTGCTTGATGTCCCTCAGACCCGCCTCCCGCAACCGCGCCGGCACCTTCACCCACAGGATGCGGCTGTTGGAGCGGAAGTCGGAGAACTCCACCGCGCCCGCCAGCTCATGGCGGTTGGTGCGGCGCAGCTCCTGCACCAGGAGGTCGAAGTACCCGCGCCCCTCGACGTGTTGCTCCCGGAACCGCTCGACGTCCTTGCGCCGCGACGGCCGGTGCTCGCCCAACAGCCGCAGTGCCGTGGTGACGTTGGCGTCCCGCCGGCCCTGCCCCTTGTCGCGCAACCGCTGTTCCAGGCCGGTGAACAGGCGGTCGATCTCCTCCATGTCCAGCACGGACCTACGGGTGTTGATGAGGATGTGCCGCACGATGGTGATCCGCGGCAACTGCACCCGGCGCTCGCTCGCGGCGGTTCCGCGCCGTCCGCCCGCCCGGGCCACCGTGCCCGCCAGGACGATGTCGATCAGCCCCTCCGGCGGGGTCGACCCCAACTGCCCGTGGTGGCGCGAACACAGCACCAGACCACGGCTGAAGGGGCCGTACACCTGCCAGCGTTGCGCGTGCTCGACACAGACCCGGCGCCCGCACGCCTTCATCGCCGACAGGGTCAGATGCTCGCAGCGGATGTATCCGGTGCCCCGGCACCGGTCGCGCTCGCACGCCGGGAACCGTTCCGCGTGACAGTCCTCGCAGTACGCGACCGTCGGGTCCCCGGGATGGGGGCGCAGATGCGCCCCGCACCACGCCTTGCGGCCCCGGCACAGCGGGCCGGCGCACCAGGCCGCCGCCCGGGTACCGCACCGGCAGGCGGGCACGTGACGTTCGCAGGACGCGTGCAGCGCGCCGTCCAGGAACACGGCGTGCGTCTCGCACACCCGGCCCGCGCGCTGCGCGTCGGCGGGGTCGGAGCAGCCGTAACAGCGGTACGGCGCGTACACCGTGGCGCCCGCCGCCCGGCAGGTGGTGCACGCCTGCCGCACCTCGGGCGGCTCCAGGACGCCCCGGATCGCGAACCGGGTGTCGGGCGCCAGCGGCCTCGGCGCGCTCGCCGGGGCCAGGAACCAGACGGCGACCCGGCCCTCGTCGCCGAGGTCGAACCGGACGCGCGGACCCGCCGTCGGGTTCACCCGTACGACGGAGGGTTCGAGCCGCTGCCACAGGGCGGCGTACTCGTCCGGCGACCTGGGCACCCGACGGAAGTCCCGCAGGTCCAGGGTGACCGGTACGGCCGGTGCGCTCCGTAGGGCCCAAGTGGCCGCGGTGGTGGGCTGGTTCATCGGGTGGCCTCCTCGCCCGGGCCCACGAGCAGCACCTCGACCGTGCCGCGGCGCTCGTCACCGCCGGCGGTGTACGTCGTGTCGGTGAGCAGGACGTGCCGCACCCCGCCGGGCGCCGGGCCCAGCCGGTCCAGGCACTCGCGCACCCGGGAGCGGTCCTGCGCGGGCAGGTCCCAGTGCAGCAGCGCCACGCCCTGCTCGCCCGCGGTGCGTACGGCACGGTTCGCCGGCGAGTCGTCCCAGGACGACAACGGCTCCGCGCACCGCGTCCGCTGCGCGGGCCGGGGCCGCAGGGCGCGCCGCAACTCCCGGGCCCCGTCCTTGCCGCGGGACCGCAGCGGCCGGGTCAGGTCCAGGGCGCCGTCGGCCGCCAGGCAGAACGCGCGCAGGGCGTCCAGGACTTCGGGGGGACGGACGTCGGGTTTGCCGATGCGGTCGAGGAGTTGCTCGGCGGGGAGGGAGGGGCGGGCCCGCTGGGCGGAGGGTGCCTGGTGCCGCTTTCCGTCCGGTGCCTGGTGCCGGTTTCCGTCCGGTGTCTGGTGTCGGTTTCCGTCTGGTGTCCGGTGCCGGTTTCCGCCTGGCGTGGTCCGGCGGTCGGTGGCCCCTGCCCGCCGGTTCTCGCCCGTTGTCCCGCGGCCGTCGGCGGACCTCGTCTTCGGATCCGCCCGGCCCCCGTCGCCCTCTCGGCGGGCGGGCGCGGTGAGGCACTCCGCCAGCCAGATCCGTGCCGCCGCCCAACTGCCGGGCGCCAGCGCGCTGTTGACGGCGCCCGCATGATCGGTGGTCAGCCAGCCGGGCTCGGTGAGGCACTGCGCGAGCCGCTGCGGGGTGAGCGTCTTCGCGTCCTGGGCGCGCCAACGGGCCAGCAGGTCGTTCTCGTTGCGCACGAACCCGGACACGGTGGCGGACTCGGCGAGTTCCACCCCGGTGAACAGCGGCGCGAGTTCGTCGACGGTGGCGTCCAACTGCCGGAAGTACGGCAGCAGTTCGTGCAGCAGACCGAGCACCGCCCGCCCCGCCGACAGCATCTTCGGCGACGACTTCACCGCAGCCCTGCCGGCCCCGGCACCAGCCCCGCCTCCGCCGCCGCGCTTGCCCAACTCGCCGCCCTCCGCCCGCAGTTCCGCCGCGAGGCCGTGGGCGACGGCTCGGGCGCGGTTCTGCTCGACCAGCGGCTGCGGTACGGCGGGGGCCCGGCACCCGGTGCGTTCCAGGTCGCGGGCGTGCATCGACAGGGCCTGCACCAGCAGTGCGTGCGCCAGCGTGGACGCCACGGTGATCTGGGCGTCGAACAGGCGCAGCGTGACGTCGTCCTGGGCCGCCACGGCCGGCTCTCCGAAGACGTTGACGTCCATGGCCTCCAGCCGCCCCAGCCGCTCGCCCTGCCGCAGCCTCGTCCGCACCCGTTCCAGGTGCTGCGGCGCGCAGGAGTCGAGGTAGCGGGTGCCGAACTGGTCGAACACGCGCGACAGCCGGGCCGAGCCACCCGGTGACACCCCACCGGGGCCATACAGTTGACGGCCCGTCAGCGCGATGAGGGGTGCCGTGTGCGCGCGGGCGAGGTTGGTGAACAGCTCCCGCTGCACCGGCCCCAGCACCTCCACGGAGTGCAGGTCCGCGCAGAGCCCCGCGGCCGGATCGGGCTGCTGCGACCAGCCGGTGGGCAGCAACAGACCGCCCCGGCGGCCCACTTCGGCGGCCACCTGCGCGACGGACGCGGCCAGTGCCCCGGCCGTGTGCGCCCGGGCCGCCGGGTCGTGCAGCGAGACGCGGCCGGTGTCGATCCACAGGGCCGCCGGGGTGCGCGGGCCGCCGTACACCGCGCACGACTGGCCGGACGGGCCCGCGGGCAGCGGCGGCGGACTGGCCAGCAGCGCCGCGACCAGCTCCGCGGCCCCCGCACCCGGGCGCGGTTTCGGTACGTACACGCCGTACCCCTTGGCGATCCGCTGCCTGAGCGGACCGGAACGGTAGAGAGTCACCAGGACCACGGTTCAGTCCTCCGCCCTGTCCCACATCGTGTCGGACAACAGCCCCCGCAGCGACGGGACCGCCGCGAACAGCGCGATCGTCAGCAGTACGGCCACGCCGGTGGCCAACAGCAGGTTCCGCGGCCCCGGTTGGCCCCACAGCGCCGCGCCCGCGTACGCCAGGCCGAAGGGCAGCCCCACCGCCGACAGCAGGCTCAGCGCGACCGACGTCCGCCGGGAGCGCGCCTCCTCCACGAACCGGGCCGTGTCGGCGAGCCCCGTCGCGGTGTGCGACGCCAACTGGTCCAGGCGCAGCTGTTCCTGAAAGCGCGTCAGCAGTTCGTCGGCCTTGCCGCGGGAGGTGATGTGCGACGACCACAGGGCCCTGCGCTGCTCGATCAGGCGCCCTTCGAGGCGCCGCAGCCGGTTCGCGTCCCAGTCCCGCGCGCCCAGCTCCGAGGCGGCGTTCGCCAGCGCGTTGGCGCCGAGGTACTGCAACCGGCCGAGCAGGAACACGTCGAGGTAGACGGTGTGGACGTGCCGGGCGGCGCTGGCGTGGAACGGCGCCTCGCCGCCCGGATCCGGCGAGGTGCCGACGAAGGCGGCGCCGTCCCGCAGCACGAGCGCCTGCCAGTCGGCGGAGAAGCGCACCCGCCCCGCGAACAGCCCGGCGTCCTCGGGGTCGGGGGCGAACCGGTCCAGGGGCGTGGCGGAGGCCAGCAGCCACAGCCACTGGTCCGTCGTGGTCCACGTCGCGTACTCGGCGGGCATCACCGCGGGCGGCCGTCCCCGCGCGAACGTCACGTGCGTGAGCGTCCACGCGCGCCGCGTGCTGTCGGCGACCCGGACCGCGTCCGGCAGGATTCCCGCCAACCGGGCCCGGTCGGCGGGGAGTCGGGCAAGCGTCGGCAGCTCGCCCAGCGGATCGCCGCCGAGCCGCACGTGCAGCACCGCGAGACCTCGGCGCCGGTCGTCCAGGCCGGCGGCGGCGGGCACCCGGAGCAACTCCACGGCCCGCACGGCCGGTTGGTCGGCATCGGTGTCGGCATCGGCGTCGGGCGGGCGGTGCAGGTGCCAGCGGGCCGGGCGGCCCCGGGCGCCGAACAGCGAGGCGCTGACGCGGGGTTCGAAATAGGTCAGACGGCGGTCCCGGTCGGCGGCCGACCCGTCCGGCAGCCGCGCGGGCCACGGGCCCTCGACCCACTCCCCGGGCAGCGGCCCCCCGGCCCACTCGACATCGAACACCACGCATGACGAACTACGCCGCACCGCTCGTCCCCCCGGACCATCGCGGTTCCTCGCTGGAACCAAACTTCCCAAAAGGTAACAGCGGACTCATAGTTGGCGGGGGGAAACGGCCCAAAGGGTACGAGAAGGATCTTCAACCCCCGGCCCGACCAGTCACTCGACCGGCCTCAGCCGCCACTCGCCCGCCCCCCCCCCCCCTCGCCCGCCCCCCCCCCCCCCCCCCCTCCCCCCCCGCCCCCCACCCCCCCCCCCCCCCGGCCCCCCCCAGCCCCGCC
>LJCV01000281.1 GCA_001298575.1 Actinobacteria bacterium OK074 | reverse complement strand
CGCCCCCGACCCCGCCCCCCCCCCGCACCCCCGACCGCCAGGCGCAGGCCGCCGACGTCGTATGCGTCGGCGAGACGATGGCCGTCCTCGGCCCGCCGGACGGCGGCCCGCTCGACGAACAGTCGACGCTCGCGCTGGCCATCGGCGGCGCCGAGTCCAACGTCGCCTGCACGCTCGCTGCTCTCGGGCACCGCGCCGCCTGGCTGAGCCGCCTGGGCGACGATCCGTTCGGGCGCCGCGTCCTGGCCGAACTCACCGCGCGGGGCGTGGATGTGACGGGCGTCGAGACCGACCCGGAGCGCCCGACGGGCGTCTACTTCAAGGACCCGACCCCGGCCGGCACCCGCACCCACTACTACCGGGGCGGTTCGGCGGCCACCCTGATGGGACCGGACCTGGCCCGCTCGCCCGCCCTGCGCTGCGCCCGCGTCGTGCACCTGTCGGGCGTCGCGGCGGCGCTCTCCGACACCTGCGCCCACCTCCTGGAGACGATCCTCGTCGACCGGGCCCTCGGTGCCCCGACCGTCTCCTTCGACGTCAACCACCGCCCCGCGCTGTGGCAGGGCGGCCCCGCTAAAGCCGCGAAGAAGCTGCTGACCCTCGCCCGCGCCGCCGACATCGTGTTCGTCGGCCGGGACGAGGCGGAAGCCCTGTGGGGCACGGCCCACCCGGACGACACCGCGGAACTCCTCTCCCCCGCACCCCTGGTCGTCGTCAAGGACGCCGAAAACGGAGCGACTTCGTACCGCGCCGACGGCACCCGTACCTTCGTCCCCGCGCTTCCCACCCGGGTCGTCGAACCGGTCGGCGCGGGCGACGCCTTCGCCGCCGGTTACCTGGCCGCCGTCCTGGAGAACCGCGACGAACGCGCCCGGCTGCGCCTGGGCCACCTGGCGGCCTCCGCGGCGCTGCGCACCAGGGCCGACGTCCCCGCCCTGCCCCCGCGCACGGAGACCGACCGCCACCTCGCCCTGGACGACGTGGCCTGGGCCCGCACGGCACCCCCGTGAACCGGCCGCCGACCGAAGGAGCCCCCGCGCATGAACGCCCCTGAGCACAGGAAAACTCCTGGGCACACGAACACTCCTGAGCACCTGAACAGCCTTGAGCGCACGAACACCCCTGCCCCGAACGCCGACTTCCTCACCCGCCTCTCGAAGGACCGGGTGATCGCCGTCGTCCGGGCCCCGGAGATCCCCGACGCGGCGGCGCTGTGCGCGGCCCTGCGCACGGGCGGTATCCGCTGGATCGAGTTCACCCGCACCACCCCGGGCCTCGCCGCCCACCTCCGCAAGGCGGTGGCCGACGGCCGGGACGGCGTCGGCGCGGGCACGGTGATGACCGCCGCCCAGGCCGAGGAGCTGATCGACGCGGGCGCCCAGTACCTCGTCACCCCCGGCGTCCGCCCGGACGTCGCGCGGACGGCGGCGGCGGCCGGAGTGCCGGTCGTCATGGGCGCCCTGACCCCGACGGAGGTCGGCCAGGTCCTCGACCTCGGCGTGGCCGCGGTGAAGATCTTCCCCGCCCGCGCCTTCGGCCCCCGGCACTTCCGGGACCTGGCCGGCCCCTTCCCCGGCGTACCACTGGTGGCGTCGGGCGGTGTCGACGCGGGGAACGCGGCCGGTTTCCTCGCGGCCGGGGCACGCGCGGTGTGCGCCGGTTCGGAGGTCGTACCGCCCGCCGTCGTGGCCGCCGGGGACTGGCCCGAACTCACCCGCCGGGCACGGGAGTTCATGGTCTCGCTGGCGGGGTGAGCCGACCCCCGGGCACCAGCAGTGGCTGGTTCAGTCGGCCAGTGCGGCGAGGGTGGCGTCCAGGTCGGTGGTGCGGGGCTGGTTGTGCGGAAGTTTGCCCAGCATGCGGGCCATGGCGCAGGTGTCGCTGAGGGCGGAGTAGACCAGGCCGCCCGCGACACCGGCGGACAGCCAGCGGACGGCCGGCACGCGTTGTCCGACCGCGAGTCCGGTCAGCACCAGGGCCCCGGCGGTGAAGCGGACCTGGCGGTCCATGGCCCACACGGTGCGGGCGCCCGCGGGACGGTGCAGGTCGTGGCCGCGCTCGCTCCAGGCGGTGGTGCCGCCGGTGAGGGTGGCGGCGGTGATGCCGTGTTCGGCGAGCGTGGTGCACGCCTGGGCCGAGCGGGCGCCGGAGGCGCACACCACGAGGAGGTCGCCGCGTCCGGCGGCGGCCTTCAGCGCGGGCAGGGCCCGGTCGAGGTGGTCGAGCGGGATGTTGTGGGCGCCGGGCAGGTGGCCGGAGGCGTATTCGCCGGGGGTGCGTACGTCGACGACGGTCAGCGCGTGGAGCTGGGCCTGGGCCTGCTCCGGGGCGAGGGCGGTGGTAGTGGTCACGGGAACATCCTTCTCTTCCTGGTGGTTCACCCCCTGCGGATGGGATACCCGCAGGGGTATATCGAGGGAGTGCTTGTTGTGGAACTGGCGATGGCGGCCGGGGAACTGAAGACGGTGCTCGACCGGCTGCGCCGGGCGCAGGGTCAGGTCGCCGGAGTGATCAGGATGATCGAGGACGGACGGGACTGCGCGGACGTGGTCACCCAACTCGCCGCGGCCTCCCGGGCGTTGGACAAGGCGGGGTTCGCGATCATCGCGACCGGTCTCCAGCACTGCCTGGCCGATCCCGGGACGGCGGACGACGACGCTGACCGCGCACGGACGCGGGCCCGGCTGGAGAAGCTGTTCCTGTCCCTGGCGTGAGCCCACCCGTGATGGGCGGCCGGTCCCTGGCGTGAGCCCGCCCGCGACGGCCCGGGTTCATGTCAGCGCGTCGACGAGCATGAACGCGGCCACGGCCAGCAGCGTCACGGCGAAGACACGCTGGAGGAGCGGGCCGGGCGCTCTGGCCGCCAGGCGTTTGCCGTCCCAGGCGCCGAGGATCGCGGCCGCGGTGAACGGTGCGATCACCGCCCAGTCCAGACCGTCCGTCGTGGCGCCCCGACTGGCCAGCGCCGCCAGCGAGTTGACCGAGATGACCAGCAGGCTGGTGCCGACGGCGGCCTGCATCTCGAAGGCCAGCACGGTGACCAGGGCGGGCACGGCGAGGAAACCACCGCCCACACCCAGCAGCCCGGTCAGCGCACCCAGCCCCGCCCCGGTGCCGACGGCCCGGCCCGGCCGCACCGCGCCGACTCCCGCGCCGACTCCCGCACCGGACGCCGTTCGGGCGGGGCGCAGCATACGGGTGGCCGCGAGGACGGCGACGGTGGCGAACGCGGCGATCAGCACCGGCTGGGGCAGCCGGGAGGACGCCACCCCGGCCGCCGCGGCCGGGAGGATGCCGGCGGCAGCGAACAGCGCGCCGGCCTTCCACCGCACATGGCCGCTGCGGGCATGGCCGAACAGGGCGGTGAGCGAGGTGGCGGTGACGATCAGCAGGCTCGCGGTGGTGGCCTCGGCCGGGGTGAAGCCGAGCAGGTAGATCAGCGCGGGCACCGCGAGGACGCTGCCGCCGCCGCCCAGCGCACCCAGCGCGAGACCGACCACGGCGCCCGCGATCAGGGCCAGGACGAGCGTGCTCACGCTATGACGCCGTTGTTTCCGTCCGGTCCTGCCACCGGCAGTCCGGCCCGCGCCCAGGCGGTCATGCCGCCGGTGACGTCGGTGACCTCCACTCCGCGGCCGGTCAGGATCTCGGCGGCCCGCTGGGAACGCTTGCCGGAGCGGCAGATCGCCACGACGGGCTTGCCCTCGGCGGTGGGCGGCAGGGGCGCTCCCGCGGTCAGCCGGGACAGGGGCAGGTGCAGTGCGTCCGGTGCGTGCCCGGCCTCCCATTCGGCGATTTCGCGGACGTCGAGCAGGACGGCCCGGCCGTCGGCGGTGCGCCGGCTGGCCTGGACGGGGGTGAGGCGGCGGGGGCCGCGGCTGCGCAAGAGGCGGAAGAACATGGGGTCACAACTCCGGGAGGGGGCGGTGCGGTTGGGGGGTGTCAGTCCGTGCCGGGCCGGACGAGGGTCAGTCCGGCCGCGGCGGCGGCGTCGAAGCCGTCGTCGACGGCGACCACGGTGCGGCCGGCGGCGTCCAGGAAGGAGGCGGCAATCGCCGCGCGCATGCCGCCCGCGCAGTGCACCCACACCTCCCCCGCGGGCACCTCGCCGATACGGCGGGGCAGTTCGTGGACGGGGATGTGGACCGAACCGTCGAGGTAGCCGTTCGCGCGCTCGGAGTCGCGGCGCACGTCGAGGACCACCACGCTCTCGCCGCGGTTCACGTCCTCGCCTCGGTCCACGCTCTCGCCGGGGTCCACGTCGTGGCCACGGTCGCGGACGGCGGCCAGGTCGGCGAAGGCGGCGCGCGGGAAGGAGCGCGGCTCCTCCCCCTCGGGCACCCACTCCCGCGGGGTGCCGACGGCCGCGGCGGCCGGGCGGTCGATGCCGACCCGGACCAGCTCCCGCTGCGCGGCGGCGACCTGCTCGGCCGTGTCGGCGAGCAGCGTGACGGGCTTGCCCCACGGGATCAGCCAGGCCAGGTAGGTGGCGGGCTGCCCCGCGCCCTCGAAGTTGAACGAGCCCGCGACATGCCCCTCGGCGAACGCGACGCGGTTGCGCAGGTCGACCACCCATTCACCGGCCGCCAGCCGCCGGGCGATCTGTCCGGCGTCGGCCGGGCCCGGCGGGGTGAGGTCGACGGGGGCCGGGCCCGCGGCGTTGGCCGGGCCCATGTGCGCGTAGTAGGCCGGGACGTCGTCCAGTCCGGCGAGCAGGTCGGCGACGAAGCCGTCCACGTCCCGGGTCAGCGCCGCGTTGGTCTTGCGCTCCCGCCCGATCGTGCTGGCGTCCCCGTCGGCTTGGGAGCTGGAGCAGAAACTCCCGAACCCGTGCGTGGGCAGCACCGGCACCTCGTCGTCCAGTTCCTCGGCCAGGCGGTGGGCGGAGGCGTGCTGGGCGCGGGCCAGTTGCTCGGTCAGCCGCGGTTCGACCAGGTCGGGCCGTCCGACCGAACCGATCAGCAGCGACCCGCCGGTGAACGCCGCCACCCCGCGCCCGTCCTCCTCCAGGACGTACGAGGTGTGGTGCGGGGTGTGGCCGGGGGTGGCCAGCGCCCGCAGGACCAGGCCCTCGTCGACCGTGACGGTGTCGCCGTCGGCGACCGGGGTGCGGGCGAAGGACACCGCGGCGGCGGCCGGGACCAGATAGCGGGCGCCGGTGACCCGGGCCAGCTCCAGCCCGCCGCTCACGTAGTCGTTGTGCAGGTGCGTCTCCGCCACGTAGGCGATCCGCGTCCCGCGCCGGGCCGCCGCCGCGAGGACCTGGTCGATGTCGCGCGGCGGATCCACCACCACGGCACTGCTCGGCCCGCCGGCCAGGTAGCTGCGGTTGCCCAGGCCCTCGAACTCCAGGGTGTCGACGAAGAACACGGCTTCGGTTCCTTCCAGAAGGTGGTACCCCGGGGGGTATCTGATATTCACAGTAACAGGTATACCCCGGGGGGTATTCCAGGAGTGGGACTCTCCCTCGGCGCATCACCGTCGGGGCAGGTCGGAGCAGGTCAGAACGGACCGGAGCGGGTCAGACCCGTCCCCGCAGCATCAGGTTCCAGTACAGGTACGGCAGCCCGTAGCGCTTCAGGTACCACATGTCCCGGCGCTCGCGCGTGGTGTCGACGACGGGAAAGCTCGGCCGCGGTGTCCCCTCGTAGTCGAACTCGGCGAGCAGCATCGTGCGGCGGCTCGTGACGATCGGGCAGGAGGAGTAGCCGTCGTAGGAGGCGGGAAGGCCGGTGGCACCCTTGAGTCCGGCGACGATGTTGCGGGCGACGACGGGTGCCTGTTTGCGGATCGCCGCCCCGGTCTTGGAGTTGGGCGAGGAACCGGCGTCACCGAGGGCGAAGACGTGGGGGTGACTGACGTGCCGCAGGGTGTGCTTGTCGATCTCGACGTACCCGGCCGGGTTCGCCGGGTCGGCCAGCGGCGTCGCCTTCAGCCAGTCGGGGGCGGACTGGGGCGGTACGGCGTGCAGCAGGTCGAAGCCGATGGACTCCTCGGTGCGGGCGGCGCGATCGGCGATGGTGACGCGGCGGCCGTCCGCATCGACCTCGATGAGCTCGCTGTTGTGGCGCACCTCGATGCCGTAGCGGGCCACGACCCGTTCCAGCTCGGCGGCGAACACCGGCACGCCGAACATGGTCGGCGTGGGGAGTACGAGCACGATCCGGATGTCCCGCAGAACGCCCTGTTCGCGCCAGAAGTCCGCGGCCAGGTAGGCGATCTTCTGCGGCGCCCCGCCGCACTTGATCGGCCCCGCCGGCATGGTGAACACGGCCGTCCCCGACCGCATGGCGCGGATGAGTTCCCAGGTCTTGGACGCGAGGTCGGGGCGGTAGACGCTGGAGACCCGCGGGGTGTGGATGCCGCCTTCGAGCCCCGGCACCCCGTCCCAGTCGAGCTGGATGCCGGGGCAGACGACGAGCCGGTCGTAGCCGATCGTGCTGCCGCGGTCGGTGGTCACGGTCCCCTCGGGGTCGATGTCCTCGACGCGCTCCCGTATCCAGGTCACGCCCTTCGGCACGACGGAGTGCTCGGGCCGGACGCTCTCCTTGACCGGGGCGCGTCCGCCGCCGACCAGGGTCCACAGGGGCTGGTAGTAGTGCGTGGTCGCGGGTTCGACGATCGCGATGTCGCGGATCCCCGCCCGTCGCAGGCGGGCGGCGACACTGATGCCCGCGGTGCCGCCGCCGATGATCAGTACCTGGTGATGTGCGGTGCTGGCCAAGATGGTTTCCTTCCGGTCTGCCGGGCCGGGCGGTCAGCTGAGAGCCGCTAAGCGCATGACTTCCCCACCCATCACAAGCTGGAGTAATGTACGTACATTAGCTCTTCAAATGTACGTACAGCAAGAGAGAGGGAAGAGGATCATGGCGGGCACCGGTTCCGAACACGGATCGACCACCCCGAAGCGCGTCCTCCCCAAGGGGTCCGAAGGGCCCGGCGGGAGGGGTATCCCGCTGTGGCAGCGGGTGCAGGACGATCTGCGGACGCGCCTGGAGGACGGCGAGTTCACCGGCTCCTTCCCCGGCGAGCACGAGCTGGTGGCCCAGTACGGCGTCAGCAGGCACACCGTCCGCGAGGCGCTGCGCGAGCTGCGGAAGCAGGGCCTGGTGACGGCCGGGCGCGGCCGGCAGCCCCGTCCGTCGGAGGAGGCGTTCGTCGAACAGCCGCTGGGCGCCCTCTACAGCCTGTTCGCCTCCGTCGAGGCCGCCGGGCTGGAGCAGCGCAGCGTCGTACGCACTCTCGACGTCCGGGCGGACGCGCACGTCGCGGTCCGGCTGGGCCTGGAGGAGTCGACACCGCTGCTGTACCTCGAACGCCTCCGGCTGGCCGACGGGGAACCGCTGGCCCACGACCGGGTCTGGCTGCCCGCCCAGGACACCCGCCCGCTGCTCGACGCCGACTTCGACCGCACCGCGCTCTACGGCGAACTCGCCCGCCGGTGCGGTCTGCGCCTCACCGGCGGACAGGAGCGCATCCGGGCGGTCGTCCCCACCCCGGCGGAACGGCGGCTGCTCGACCTCCCGCCGGACATCGCCGCCTTCTCCATCGAACGCCTCGGGCTCGCCTCGGGCCGTGCCCTGGAATGGCGCACGACCCTCATCCGGGGCGACCGCTTCAGCGCCACCGCCCGGTTCGACGCCCGGGCCGGCTACTCCCTCGGGCTCGCGCCGACGCCGGTCCGGCTGGAGCACTGGAGTACGCGTGCGGTGCTCTGAGGGAGTCCTCGGACGGCGCTCCGGGGAAACCCTCAGACGGCGGACCACCCGTCGTCGACGGGCAGGACGGCGCCGTTGATGTTGCTCGCGGCGTGGGAGGCGAGGAAGACGATGACGGCTGCCTGTTCCTCGGGGGTGGAGCGCCTGCCGGGGTTGGCGTGCAGGAGGCCGCGCAGCACGGTCGGTCCGTGGGGGGCGACTCCGGCGTCGGGCTCGGCCGGGGCGGCGCCCGCGGCGCTCGCCAGGGCGGTGAGTTTCGCGGGGTCGTCGGCCATGGAGTTGGCGAGGATGTTGGTCCGGGTCCCGCCGGGGGCGATGGCGTTGGCGCGGATGCCCTGCCCGCGGTACATCACCGCGAGGCTCTTGACCAGGCCGATGACGCCGTGCTTGGAAGCGGTGTAGCCGGTACCGGCCGCGCTGCCGCGCAGACCCGCCTCGGACGCGGTGAAGACGATCGCCCCGTGGCCCGCGGCCAGCATGTGCGGCAGGGCCGCCCGGGTCAGCAGGAAGGGCGCGGTGAGGTTGATCCGGATGAGGCGTTCCCACTCCGCGTCGTCGGTGTCGGCCAGGGCCGACATGCTGTCCGTGATACCGGCGTTGTTCACCAGGACGTCCAGGCCGCCGAACGTCTCCAGCGCGGTGGCCACCACCTCGTCCACCACCCGCTGGTCGCTGAGGTCGCCGGCGACCGCGCGGGCGGTGCCGCCCGCGCCCTCGATCTCCTTGACGGTCCGTTCGGCGCCGTCCCTGTTCAGATCCGCGACGAGGACCTTCGAGCCCTCCTCGGCGAATCTCAGGGCCGCGGCTCTGCCGATGCCCGCCGCCGCGCCGGTGACGACGACGCTCTGTCCTTCAAGTCCTGTGCCGCTCATGGGGTGTTCCTCTTCTCCGTGCGTTCTCGGTGTCGTTCTCCGCGCGCGTTCCGCACGGACGCCGGACGCCCTCGCGGGCCCCGGCCGTTCGTCCGCCCCTCCGGTCCGCGGGCCCGGCGGCGGATGGGGGAGATCCGCCGCCGGGCCCGGGACGTGCGCCGACCCGGTCCCCACCGGTTCCGGCGCGATGGGGCCGCCTCCGCTCAAGGCGGCCCCGGTCGGTGGGGCCCCGGTCGGGCGACCGGAGCCCGCGGTGGCCCGCCGCGCCGGACGCGCCGGGCGGGGCCGGTCACCACGCGACCGGCAGTTCGTGGAGGCCGTGGACCGCCATGTCGTGGCGGAACCCGACCTTCTCGGGCGGCACCGCGAGACGCAGCCCCGGCAGCCCGCGCAGCAGCGTGGGCAGCGCCACTTGCAGTTCCACGCGGGCCAGCGACTGGCCCAGGCACTGGTGGGGGCCGTAGCCGAAGGCGACGTGCCCGCGGACGTCACGGCCGACGTCGAAGGTGTCGGGCTCGTCGAGGAAGGCCGTATCGCGGTTGGCGGCGGGCAGGTTCATGGTCAGGGCCTCCCCGGCCCGGACGAGCTGCCCGCCGAGGGTGAGGTCCTCGGTGGCCACGCGCACGAGGTGGTCCTGGACGACCGAGAGGTAGCGCAGCAGTTCCTCGACCGCGTTCGCGACGACGGCGGGGTCGTCGGTGTCGCGCACCCGGGCCAGCTGGGCGGGGTTGCTCAGCAGGGCCAGCGTGCTCAGCGCGATCATGTTGGCGGTCGTCTCGTGACCGGCGATCAGCAGCAGGAGGCAGTTCATGGCCACCAGTTCGCGGCTGAGTTCGCCGGTGGCGACCCGTTCGCCGAGCAGGCGGCTGATCATGTCGTCGCCCGGCTCGCGCTCCTTGCGCCCCACCAGCTCCAGCAGGAAGCCGAAGAGCGCGCCGCGGGCCGCCTGTTTCTCCTCCTCCGAGGCGTGCGCCTCGTGCAGGACGGCGCTGTGCCGCTGGAAGAACTCGTGGTCGGAGTAGGGCACCCCGAGGATCATCGAGATCACCAGGGACGGGATGGGCAGCGCGTAGTCGCGCACGAGGTCCGCGGGCTGCCCCTTGGCGATCATCCGGTCGAGGAACTCGTCGGCCAGCTGCTGGATCCGCGGACGCATCCCCTCCACGCGCTTGACGGTGAAGTCCCTGGTCAGCATGCGGCGCACCCGCATGTGCTCGGGGTCGTCCCGGCGCGAGAACATCGGGGGCTCGTCCTCGCCGATCATGTCCGAGCCCGGGAACTCGGGACGGGAGATGTCCGCGCTGATGCGCGGATCGCCCAGCACCGCCCGGATGTCGTCGTACCGGCTCACCACCCACATCGGGTGGCCGTGCGACAGCGCCCGCCGCAGCCCGTCCGCCGCGCGCCAGTCCGCGTACTCCGGGGCCGGGTCGAAGGGGCAGCGCGCGGCACGCGCGGCCGGGAACACGGGAAGGCCGTCCGTATCGGTCGAAGTGCTCATCAGTACTCCTGTGGGGGGTGTGGACACTGCACGCGCCAGGCGGTCCCGGCGCTCCGCGGTACGTCGGCGGTCACCAGAGGACCGGCAGTTCGTGGACGCCGAAGGAGGTCATCTCGTGGCGGAACCCGACCTCCTCCGGCGGCACCGCGAGACGCAGCCCCGGCAGCCCGCGCAGCAGCGTGGGCAGCGCCACCTGGAGTTCCACCCGGGCCAGCGACTGCCCCAGGCACTGGTGGACCCCGAAACCGAAGGCGACGTGCCCGCGGACGTCACGGCCGACGTCCAGGGTGTCGGGCTCGTCGAGGAAGGCCGCGTCGCGGTTGGCGGCGGGCAGGTTCGCCAGCACGCCGTCCCCGGCCCGGATGAACTGCCCGCCGAGGGTGAGGTCCTCGGTGGCCATGCGGACGACGTTGTCCTGAGCGATCGTCAGATAGCGCAGCAGCTCCTCGACCGCGTTCGCGACGACGGCGGGGTCGTCGGTGTCGCGCACCCGGGCCAGCTGGGCGGGGTTGCTCAGCAGGGCCAGCGTGCTCAGCGCGATCATGTTGGACGTGGTCTCGTGACCGGCGAACAGGAGGATGAGGCCGTTCATCGCCACCGCTTCGCGGCTGAGTTCGCCGGTGGCGACCCGCTCGTGCAGCAGGCGGGTGATCAGGTCGTCGCCCGGCTCGCGCTCCTTGTGCCCCACCAGCTCCAGCAGGTAGCCGAAGAGCGCCTCGACGGCCGCCTTCTTGCCCTCTTCCGACGCGTTGATCTCCTGCAAGGTGTCGCTGTGCCGCTGGAAGAACTCGTGGTCGGTGTACGGCACCCCGAGCATCAGCGAGATCACCAGGGACGGGATGGGCAGCGCGTAGTCACGGACGAGGTCGGCGGGCGGCCCCTTGGCGACCATCCGGTCGAGGCAGTCGTCGGCCAGCTGCTGGATCCGCGGACGCATCCGCTCCACGCGCTTGACCGTGAAGTCCCTGGTCAGCATGAGCCGCAGCCGCGCGTGCTCGGGGTCGTCCATCCGCCCGAAGGTCGGCAGGTCGCCCTCGGCGGCCGGGACCGGGGACGAGCCCGGGAATCCGGGGCGCCGGTTGTCCGCGCTGATCCGCGGATCGCTCAGCACCGCCCGGATGTCCTCGTACCGGCTCGCCACCCACACCGGGTGGCCGTTCTTCCACCGCGCCCGCTGCATGCCTTCGGCCCGGCGCCAGTCCGCGTACTGCGGGGGCGGGTCGAAGGGGCAGCGCGCGGCACGGGTGCCGGGGAAAGGGGGCAGGTCGGTGGTGCCGTTCGTGTCGCTCGTGTTGCTCATGACTTCTCCTGTGGGGGGTGGTCCGACACCGCGGCCGACGGGCGGTGTCTGCTGAGCTGCCGGTGGGGCCGGCCGGTCCGCCTCGCGGCGGGCCGCGGGTGCTACGCCTTGGGCACGGCGGTGTTCGCGGGGGCCAGTGGTTCCGCCGCAGCGGACACGCCGGTGGCCGCCTGCCCGCGGGGCAGGAAGGAGGCGAGGAGGAGGGCGAGGAGGGCGGCGCCGGAGCCGATGGCCATGACCACCTTGAAGGCGTTCTCGGAGGGCAGGGCGGTGGTGCCGAAGGTGGTGGTCATCCGGGCGAGGATCACGCCCGCCAGCGCGCTGGAGACGGTGGTTCCGATCGCCCGCATCAGGGTGTTGAGGCTGTTGGCCGACGCCGTCTCGGACACCGGCACCGCGCCCATGATCAGTACGGGCAGGGCTCCGTAGGCGAAGCCGACACCGGCGCCGATGACGCAGGAGATCAGCACCAGGTGCCAGACCTCGGACATCAGCACGATGTTCAGCGCGTAGCCGGCGGCGACGACGACGGCACCGATCATCAGCGTCACCTTCGGTCCCCTGGCGTTGGAGACGGCCGCGGAGACACCGGCCGCGGCCATCATCACCAGCCCTTGCGGCGCCATGACCAGGCCCACGGCCAGCAGCGACTTGCCCAGGCCGTAGCCGGTGGCCGCCGGCAGCTGCATCAGCTGCGGGACGATCAGGGACATCGCGAACAGCGAGAAACCGAACGCCAGGGCGGCGAAGTTGGTGAACAGCACCTGGCGGCGGGTGAAGGTGCGCAGATCCACCAGCGGCTCCGCACCGCGCAGCTGGAACCGGCCCCACAGCAGCAGCACGACGACCGCGGTGGCCAGCAGGCCGAGGGTGGTGCCGCTGCCCCAGCCCCAGTCGCCGCCCTTGGAGATCCCGAGCAGCAGGCACACCAGGGCGACCGCCAGTCCGACGGCGCCGACCAGGTCGAACCGGCCGCCGGTGCGCACCTTCGACTCGGGCACGAGGGTCAGGACGAGCACGGTGACGACGGCGCTGAGGGCGACCGAGATCCAGAAGAGGGTGTGCCAGTCGAAGTTGTCGGCGATGACCGCGGCGGCGGGCAGCCCGAGGGCACCGCCCACGCCGAGGGAGGCGCTCATCAGCGCGGTGGCGGAGCCCAGCCGTTCGGCGGGCAGTTCGTCGCGCATGATGCTGATGCCCAGCGGGATCACGCCGGCCGCCAGACCTTGCAGTGCCCGCCCGGCGATCAGCGGCATCAGGGAGTCGCTCAGCGCGCAGAGGACCGATCCGGCGAGCATCACCACCAGGCTGATGAGCAGCATGCGGCGCTTGCCGTACATGTCGCCGAGCCGTCCGACCATGGGGGTGGCGACGGCCGAGGCCAGCAGCGTGGCGGTGACGGCCCAGACGGTGTCCGAGGCCGGGGCGTCCAACAGCGTGGGCAGCTCGGGAACGATCGGGATCACGAGGGTCTGCATCAGCGAGACCACGATCCCGGCGAGCGCCAGCACCGCCACGATGACGTTCGGTCTCGGCGGGGCGGTCCCGGTGGGGTCGGCGGGGCGGGCGAGGGCGTCGGACATCGCGGGACTCTCCGTCTGAGCAGGTGCTGGTGGGTCTGAGCAGGCGCCGATGAGCGCTGAGCAGGCGGCGCTGGACAACAGGTCCAATTAAATGAACGCGTTTATTTAATGTATCGTGAGGGATGTGCCTGTCAAGCGGTGACCGCCGGAGCAAGGAGCCGGTGCGAGGAACCGGAGCAGAGAACCGGAGCAAGGAGGAGGAGACATGCGCCGCAGCACGGCCGACCGGGGGGCACGGCCCCGCTCCCGGTCCGCGCGGAACCGCGGAACCGCCGCCGACCTGCCGTTGCGTAAGCTGCCGTCGCCCGACCTCGCCGACCCGGCCGAGGACCCGCGGTGGTCTCTGGGGCTGGCCGCCGCAGGGCTGTGCGCAGCCCCGGTGCGGTGGTGAACATGGCAGGCAGGATGACCCGGGACGAACGGGTCAACGCGACGCGGGAGTCACTCCTGGCCGCGGCGGAGCGGCTGTTCGCCGAACGCGGCGTGCACGCGGTCGCCAACAGCCAGATCAGCGAGGCCGCCGGACAGGGCAACAACGCGGCGGTCAGCTACCACTTCGGCACCAAGACCGACGTGATCCGCGCGATCGTCCGCAAACACACCGCGCACATGGAGCGGATCCGCGAACGCGTGGTGGCCGAGACCGACGGCTCCGCCGATCTGCGGGACTGGGTGGCCTGCGTCGTCCGGCCGGTCACCGACCATCTGGACTCCCTCGGCAGCCCCAGCTGGTACGCGCGGTTCTGCGCCCAGGTCATGGCCGACCCCGCCCTCCAGGCGATCATGATCGAGGAGTCCGCCGCGACCTCCCCCTCGCGGCGCCCGCTGGAGGAAGGGCTGACCCGCTGCCTGCCCGGCCTGCCCACCGGGGTGCGCCTCGAACGCGCCGACATGGCACGTCATTTGATCATCCAGATGTCCGTGGAGCGGGAACAGGCCCTCGCCAACCACACCCCCCTCTACCGCCCCACCTGGGACGACACCGCCACCGGACTCATCGACGCGATCGTCGGACTGTGGCAGGCGCCGGTCTCCCGGGGCGGCTGACCCCAGCACCGCGCAAGGAGAAACAATGGCTCTCGTACCGCCCCCGTTCGACCCCGAGCTGGCGGATGCCCTGGAACTGGTCGCCGGGCGGATGCCCGCGAGCTTCCCCCTGGACGCCCTGCCCGTCATCCGCCGGGGCATGGACGCCCAGACCCCGACCGCCGAGCAGCTGAGCTGCGGCGGGATCTTCACGGTGGAGGACCGGACGGTACCGGGCCCCGAGGGCGCGCCCGACATCTCCCTGCTGATCTGCCGCCCCACCACGTCGGCCGGGCCCCGGCCCGTCGTCTACCACCTCCACGGCGGCGGCATGATCCTCGGCAACAACAGGGGCGGCATGGACGTAGCCCTCGAATGGGCGAGGGAGCTGCGCGCGGTCGTGGTCTCCGTCGAGTACCGGCTGGCGCCCGAGCATCCCCATCCGGCACCGGTCGAGGACGCCTACGCCGGTCTGCTGTGGACGGCGGAGCACGCACGGGAGATCGGCGGCGACCCCGAGCGGATCGTCGTCGCGGGTCCGAGCGCGGGCGGCGGACTCACCGCGGCGCTGACGCTGCTGCTCAGGGACCGCAAGGGCCCCCGGCCGGCCGGTCAGGTCCTGATGTGCCCGATGCTGGACGACCGCAACGACACCCCGTCCGCGCTCCAGATGACCGGCCTGGGGGTGTGGGACCGCGCGACGAACGAGACCGGCTGGGCCGCCCTGCTCGGCGACCGGCGCGGTGGCCCGGACGTGCCCGAGTACGCGGCCCCGGCCCGGGCCACGGACCTGTCCGGGCTGCCGCCCACCTTCGTCGACGTCGGCTCCGCGGAGACCTTCCGCGACGAGGCCGTCGCCTACGCCTCCAGGATCTGGCAGGCCGGCGGAACAGCCGAACTCCACGTGTGGCCCGGCGGTTTCCACGGCTACGACGTCCTGGCCCCGCGGGCGACCGTCTCCCGGACCACCCGGGCGGCACGCGTCCAGTGGCTGCGCAGACTGCTCGGCGAGTAGCCGAACAAGACGGAACAATCGGCCAGCGCGACGGCAGCACGCCCCTCCGGACTCGGACGATCCGCAGGCCAAGGACGCCCCGGTCCCCCGGTCCCCCGGTCCCCTCAGTTCAGTCCCGGAAGGGCTGCTTCACCCACCCCTGGTCCCAGTTGGACACCTGGTGGGTGCTCCCCCGCAGCTCCCGGAAGTACCACTGCCCGTCGCGCTTCACGAACCGGTCGGTGTAGTCGACCGTGAGGACGACGGCGTCCGGTGCTTCGGCGTCGCCCGGGCGCGCGATGGTGCACAGGCACAGGAGGCGGAAGGCGCCGGTCGCCGACAGTCCGTCCGCGGCCAGTTCCACCTGCGGGTTGATGATGTAGTGCTGGGCCCACGGGATCTTCTTCGAAAGGTCCGCGAAGTGCGCGGTGATCTCGGCGTGGCCCGTGTTGCTGCCGCCCTCGCCGTCGACCACCCAACGGCCGTCGGGAGTGAAGAGGGACGCGATGCCCTGGGCGTCGTAGGCGTTGTCGCAGTGGGCGGCGTAGCGGTACTTCAGCTGCTCGACGGCGCGAATGTCCTCAAGCCGGTTCAGCCGCGCCTCCAGCACGGCCAGGGCCGACAGGGCTTCGTTGGCGTCAGACATGGGGTGTTGTCCCTATCGTTGTGCGATTCGGTGGGGTGGGGCGCCGGCGGCCCTCGGGAGACCTGCGTGTCTCAGGGCCGCAGCAGCGTCTTGACGGCGCGGCGCTCGTCCATGGCACGGTACCCCTCGGCGGCCCGGTCCAGCGGCAGGGCCAGGTCGAAGACCTTGCCGGGGTCGATACGGCCGGACAGGACGCGCTCGATCAGGTCCGGCAGGAAGCGGCGTACGGGGGCGGGGCCGCCGCGCAGGCCCACGTGGGAGAAGAACAGCTCCTGGCCGTCGATGGCCACGTCGTGCGGAACACCGACGAAGCCGACGTTCCCGCCGGGCCGGGTGGAGCGGACGGCCTGCCGCATCGACTCCTGGGTGCCGACGCACTCCAGGACGGCATCGGCGCCGATACCACCGGTGAGTTCCCTGACCCGGGCGACACCCTCGTCCCCGCGCTCGGCCACGACGTCGGTGGCGCCGAACTCGGTCGCCAGTTGCTGCCGGGAGGCGTGCCGGCTCATCGCGATGATCCGTTCGGCGCCCAGTTCGCGGGCGGCGAGCACCCCGGAGAGGCCGACCGCGCCGTCACCGACCACCACCACCGTGGAGCCGGGCCTCACCTCGGCGGCGACGGCCGCGTACCAGCCCGTGCCCATCACGTCGGAGAGGGCGAGCAGGCTCGGTACGAACGCGTCGTCGGGCTGGTCGTCGAGGGCGACGAGGGTGCCGTCGGCGAGCGGGATGCGGATGTACTCGGCCTGGCAGCCGCCGACGAACTCCTTGTGCGGGCACGAGGTCTGGTACCCGGCGCGGCACACCTCGCAGGTGTTGTCGGAGGCGAAGAAGGAGCCGACGACGAACTGCCCCGGCCTGATGTCCCGCACCCCGGCGCCGGTCTCCTCGACCACGCCGACGTACTCGTGGCCCATCGGCGTCGGCCGGTCGACGGGGTTGATGCCCCGGTAGTCCCACAGGTCGGAGCCGCACACACAGGCGGCGACCGTGCGGACGACCGCGTCGGTGGGAGCGAGGATCTCCGGCTCGGGCAGGTGCTCCACCCGGATGTCACCGGGGGCGTGGATCACGGTTGCGCGCATGGCTCATTCCAGAATGGGGGGGAGGGCGAACGGGGTCACGGGCGTCAGCCGCGGTTGCTGGTGCGCGGGCCGCCGTACTCGGCGTCGGTGACGTGCTCCAGCCACTCGACCTCGTCGCCCTCCCACAGCGCGAGGTGCTCCATGAACCGGTCCGGGGTGGCGCCGTGCCAGTGCTCCTCGCCGGGCGGGCAGCCGACGGTGTCGCCCGGGTGGGCCTCGATGATCACGCCGTCCCGGGTGCCGACCAGGGCGATCCCCGACACCACGTGCAGGGTCTGCCCCAGGCCGTGCCGGTGCCAGGCGGTCCGGGCACCGGGCGCGAACCGGACCATGTTCGCCCGCGCCCGGGAGGGCTCCTCGCCCCGGTGGATCACATCCGCCCAGGCATCACCGGTGAACCACTGGGCGGGCAGCTTCATCGTCGCGGGCTTCTTGAGGATCTCCATGGTGGTACGTGACTCCTTGCGCCGGCCGCCGCGAGGGCGACCGTAGTGATGAACCAGTAGGGGTAGAGGAACGAGGTCAGGCCGAGCGGAACACTTCCCGGGCCACCGTCAGCGCGGACATCGCCTTCGGCCAGCCCGCGTAGAACGCCATGTGCGTGATCGTCTCCACGAGTTCCGCCTCGGTGACGCCGTTCCGCCTGGCCAGCGGGATGTGAAAAGTGAGCTGCTCGCTGCTGCCGCTCGTGATCAGGCTGGCCACGGTCACCAGACTGCGGTCCCTCGGGGACAGCTCCGGGCTCTTCCACGCCTGCCCGAACAGCACGTCCTCGCTGTAACCGGCCAGCGCGGGAGCGATGTCCCCGAACAGCTCACGCGGACCCGGCTGGGTCTTCTCCGTCATCGTCCATGTCCTCTCCACCCGGCGCAATCTGCGCCACTCCCGATGAAACCGCAGGTCAAACGCGCGTGGAAGGACTCGTTGATACGTGTACTGCCAGTACACCCCACGGCCGAAGACACCGCCCGGCACGCCGACGTAGCCTCGAAGCCATGGACAACCGGAGCGAGGTACGCGAGTTCCTGACCAGCCGCCGCGCCAAGATCACGCCCCAGCAGGCGGGGCTGCCCGCCCACTCCGGCAACCGGCGCGTCAAGGGGCTGCGCAGGGAGGAAGTCGCGCTGCTCGCCGGCGTCAGCGCCGAGTACTACGCCCGCCTGGAGCGCGGCAACCTCTCCGGCGTCTCCGAGACCGTCATCGACGCCCTCGCCCGCGCCCTCCGGCTCGACGAAGCCGAGCGCGCCCATCTCGACGACCTCGCCCGCACCGCGAACACCACTCGCCGCCCGCCCCGCCGCCGGGCCCCGCAGCCGATCCGCCCCAGCCTCCAGCACCTGCTCGACGCGATGACCGAGGCCCCGGCGTTCATCCGCAACCGCCGCCTCGACATCCTCGCCACCAACCGGCTCGGCCGCGCCCTGTACGCCCCGGTGTTCGCCGATCCGGCCAGGCCGGTGAACCTCGCCCGGTACGAGTTCCTCAACCCCGGCGCGGCCGACTTCCTGCCCCAGCTGGAACTCCAGGCGGCCGGAGCGGTGGCCCTGCTGCGCACCGAGGCGGGCCGCGACCCCTACAACCGGGACCTGACCGACCTCGTCGGCGAACTCTCCACCCGCAGCGAGAAGTTCCGCACCCTGTGGGCCGCCCACGACGTACGCCTGCACCAGACCGGCGTCAAGCGGTTCCGCCACCCCGCCATCGGCGACCTCACCCTCCCCTTCGAGGCCCTGCCGCTCCCGACCGACCCCGGTCTCACCCTCACCGCCCTGAGCGCCGAACCCGGCACCCCCGCCCACGACAGCCTCAAACTGCTGGCCAGTTGGGCCGCCACCCTCGACCAGGAGGACGACACCGCGGACAGCGAGCACAGCGCGTAGCCGCCACCGGCCCCCGGCCCGTCAGGACGTCAGCACGGCGCCGATCGACGGGTCCTTGCTGTTGCCGAGGAAGGACGTGCCGGGCAGTTGCCCGTCCCGGCCGCGTGCGGCGGTCGCCGAGTCCGCGTCGGCGGTGTGCAGTACCGCCGTCGTCCAGCCGGACAGATCCCAGGAGTTGCCGGTGTGCCGGGCCAGGGCACCCAGCCAGTCGTCGGGGTGGTTCGCGAGGGCGAGGTCGCGCCGGAGGACCGCGGCGGAGTGGACGAAGGCGAAGCCCGCCGCGCCGTTGCGGTAGGCGGTGTCGTTGGTCAGCCGGGGTGTGCCCGCGCCGCCGGTCTCGGTGAATCCGAAGCCCGCGTTGTCCCAGGCGGCGCTGTCCGTGGCGACGTGCGCGACCCGGAGCCCCGCGTCGCCGCCGAGCTTGAACCCGCTGCCTCCGCCGGAGAAGGTGGCGATGCCCCAGCGGTTGACGCCGTTGCCGAAGGCCCAGCTGTGCTCGACGGTCACGGCGTCGCCGAAGCCGCTGAGGTCCACGCCGTCGCCGGAGTTGTCGTACATCCGGCATCCGCGGACCCGGTTTCCGCCGCCGGAGCCGTCGTTGAAGACCAGGCCGTTGACGTGTCCGCCGGTGGATCCGGTCTCGTGGTTGTCGTAGAAGTCGCTGTCGAGGACCAGGTTGTCGCGGGTTCCGGCGCCGTGGAGCACGAGTGCCGTCTGTGCGTTGCCGTGCACGGCGATCCGGGCGAGGACGTCGTCGTGGCAGGACGTGCAGACGTACGGGTGGCCGGGAGAGTCGACGATCTCGATGCCCTGCACGGTGACGTGTCCGCCGCTCTGGGCGATGACCGTGCCGGTGGCCGGGATGCCGGACCCGTCGAACACGGGTTTCTCGTCACGGTAGTTGCTCACCGTGATCCGGTGCCCGGCGGTGCCGGAGGAGGTGAGGGCGATCGTCGTCGCGGGGCGGTAGGTGCCGCCGCGGACGGCGACCGTCTGGCCCGGGCGGGCCTCGGCGACGGCCCGGGGGAGCGTGGCGAAGGGCCGGGCGAGGGTGCCGGGGTTGGTGTCGTCGCCGGTGGGGGCGACGTAGTAGTCGGCGGTGGCGACGCCGGAGTAGGACCGGGAGGCCGTCGTCGGGGTGGCGGACGGGGTGCCCGAAGAGGCCCGGCCGCCCGGCTGGTGCGGGGCCCCGGCGGTCCGGACCGGGCCCGGTGCCGCCTCGGTTCCGTGGGAGTGCGGCGGCAGTTGGTGGACCGTCACGCCGATGACGACGGCGAGTGTCGCGGTGGCGCCGACGGCCACGGTCGCCGACTTCGCCGAGATCCGGGCCAGTGCGTGGTGCAGGGTGCCCAGCAGCGAGGACACCGGGCCGGGGGCCGCGGCGTGCCGGCCGACGAGCCCCGGGATCGCCGCCACCAGCGCGGCCGGGACGGCGAGGGCGCCGATCCGGATCGGCAGGTCGTCGATCGACCGCCGGGCGACCGCCGCCCCGCACCGCGGGCACTGGGTCACATGGCGGTCGAGCCTGGTCAGCAGCCGCCCTTCGGGCAGGCCCCGGCGGCTGCCCGCGAGCGATTCGAGTTCGGCGCACCGCGGCCGGGCCCGCCAGGCGGCGAGTACCCCGACCGCGACTTCGAGCTTGGCCTTCATCCGCTGGATGCGCACCGCGGTGTGCGGGACGCTCAGGTGCAGCGCTTCGGCGACCTCGGCGCGGGTCAGCTGCCCGGCGGTCTCCTGCCACCACAGCGCCAGCGTCCGGCGCTGCTCGTCGCTGAGCCACTGGCTGGCTTCCAGCAGATCGCTGCCGGCCCGGGACAACGTCTGCCGGTCGACGGCGAGTTCGGCGAGGTCGCCGACGGGGTCGGGTACGTCGGTCGCGTCGGCCACCTGCGTGTGGCGGGCCAGCGCGGCCTTGTTCCGGCGCCGGTGGTCGTGCATCTGCCGGATCGCGATGGCCACGATCCAGGACCGGAACCGCTCGGGTTCGCGCAGCTCGGGCAGCGCCCGCATGGCGCGCAACATGGTCTCCTGCACGACGTCGTCGACATCCGCGTGCCCGTGCAGACCGCGCCCGACGACGTTGTAGACCAGCGGCAGATACGCGCCGAACAGGGCGGCCCGCGCGTCGGCGTCACCGGACCGGGCCGCGTCGACCAGGCCGGTCACGGACGGGTCGGCTCCGGGCGGACGGGCCGCCGTGCCGGTCGTGGGTCGTGCCGGAACCTCGCGCAATGCGCCCTCACAGAGTGATCCCTCGGATGGAGCCGGTCATGATGGCACAGGTGTGCGAACGGACCAAGACCGGGCAGGAGCAACCCCGTTCGCGCCTCCGAAGAAAACTCGTGGCGCCGAACCTGTTATGACCCGCCGGGGTGCGTCGTCTCCGTGGTGACAGCGGAGAAAGGAACGGCATGTACCTCAGACGTGGCAGACGGGCCCGGAGCAGGCGGGCCCAGTGGCGCATCGCGGCGGCCGGCGGGGCGGCACTCGTCGTCGTGGGCGGTGTCGCGGTGGCGGCCACCGTCGTCTCGGGAAGCAGCGGGCAGAGCGCCGAGGCGAAGGCGGGCACCTACACGCTCGCGGTCGCCAAGAGCGGGCTGTGCATGGACCTGGCCGACAGCAGCGGCTCCAGCGGCGCGCTGATCCAGCAGTGGGGCTGCGGCCAGGGGCAGGTCAACCAGCAGTGGACCCTGGTCGACCGGGGCTCGGGCCGGTTCGCCGTCAAGTCCGCCGCCAGCGGGCTCTGCCTCGACGTCCCCGGCGCGTCCACCGCCGACGGGGTCCGGCTCCAGCAGTGGGGCTGCGGCACCGACCAGGCCAACCAGCTGTGGACGCTGAAGCCCGCGCGCGACGACACCTTCCAGATCGTCAACGTCGGCAGCGGTCTGTGCGTCAGCGACAAGAACGCGAGCACCGCGCCCGGCGCCGCCGTCATCCAGGAGACCTGCACCACCAACAGCAACAAGCGCTGGACCCTGGCCCGGCCCGGCACCGGTACGACGACCGCGAGCCCGGCCGCGAGCACCGCGGCGCATACGGCCACGGGCACGACGATCACGGTGGCCGCGGACGGTTCCGGCGACGTCACCACCGTCCAGGCGGCGATCGACAAGGTCCCGGCGAACAACACCAAGCCGGTGACCATCGCCGTCAAGAAGGGCACCTACCGGGGCGTCTTCACCATCCCGAGCGACAAGCCGTACGTCACGCTGAAGGGCCTCGGGGCCGGCGCCTCCGACGTCGTACTCGTCGAGAACCACGGGGCGAGCACGGAGAAGACGGACGGCACGACGTACGGCACCTTCGGCAGCGCGACCGCGTTCGTCGACGGGCACGACTTCACGGCGTCGAACCTGACGATCTCCAACGACTACTCGGCGAGCCCGAGCCAGGCGGTGGCCCTGAGCCTGTCCGCCGACCGCGCGGTCCTCACCGGCGTACGGCTCCTGGGCCACCAGGACACCCTGCTGGTCAACGACTCCGCGCGGGCGTACTTCTCGAAGTCCTACGTGGAGGGCACCGTCGACTTCATCTTCGGCGGCGGCATCGCGGTCTTCGACCACAGCGACATCCACCAGCTGGGCAGCGGCGGTTACCTCACCGCGGCCAGCACACCGGCGACCCGCCCCTACGGCTACCTCTTCTACAAGTCGAACATCACGGGGGCCGGCACCGCGGGCACGGGCAGCCTCGGCCGCCCGTGGCGCCAGGACGCGCAGGTGCTCTACCGGGAGTCCACCCTCGGGTCGTTCGTCAACACGGGCCGGCCGTGGAGCGACATGTCCAGCGCCGTGTGGACGAAGGCCCGCTTCGAGGAGTACAAGAACACCGGCGCCGGTGCCACGGTCAACTCCAGCCGCCCCCAGCTGACCGACGCCCAGGCGGCGAACTACACCCCGCAGAAGTACCTGGCGGGCTCGGACGGCTGGAACCCGACGACCACAGACACGGCGTCCGGCACCGTCTGCAAACCCACCGCCTACGGCGCGAAGGCCGACGGCACGACGAAGGACACCGCGGCCCTGCAGAAGGCGATCAACGCCTGCGCGGGCAAGGGCACGGTCGAGCTGACCGCGGGCAAGTACCTCTCCGGCGCCCTGACCCTGGCCGCCGGCATGACGCTCCAACTCGACTCCGGAGCAACCCTGTTGGCCTCCCAGGACGCGGCGGACTACCCGCTGTCCGGCGGCAAGCTGTCACCGCTCCTCGGCGGCTCCGGGGTGAACAACCTGACGATCACCGGCGCGGGCACGATCGACGGCCAGGGCACCCCGTGGTGGACCCGGACCAACCAGGAGAAGGCCGCGGGCAAGACGCTCTCCTCCCGCCCCGGCCTGGTGTCCCTCAGCAACGCCTCGAACCTGAAGATCACCAGGATCACGCTGAAGAACGCCCCCAACGTCAACATCACCGTCAAGAAGGTGACGTCGACCGCCATCGACGGCATCACCATCCAGGCTCCGTCGGACGCCCCCAACACCGACGGCATCGACGTGTGGTCGTCCTCGGGCGTCGCGGTCACCAACAGCACGATCGACACCGGCGACGACAACATCGCCATCAACTCCTCGTCGGAGGGCCCCTCCCACGACATCTCGCTGAGCGGCTGCACGATCCTGCACGGCCACGGCCTGTCCATCGGCAGCTACACGGCGGGCGGGATCTACGACATCGACATCCACGACAACACCCTCAAGGGCACCACCGCCGGGGTCCGCATCAAGTCCGCGCGGGGCCGGGCGGGCGAGATCCACGCCGTCACCTACAAGAACCTGAAGATGACCGACGTGACGACCCCGATCCAGATCACCGGCTACTACCCCTCGATCCCCGCGGACGGCGACGCGGCCCAGGCGGTCACCAGCACCACCCCCAACTACCACGACATCACCATCGCCGACGTCACGGCGACCGGCGCCAACACGGCCGGGCAGATCGTGGGCGTACCCGAGCGGCCGATCACCGGACTGACCCTGACCTCGGTGAACATCACCGCGAAGACGGGCCTGACCGTACGCAACGCCACGGTGAGCACGGCCTCCACCACCGTGAAGCCGACCTCGGGCCCGGCGTTCGTCGTGCAGAGCAGGGCCACCGTCAAGTAGCGGCGGCGGGCGCCCCGGCTCCGCTCACAGCCCCACGATCGCGTTCCACCGCTTGGAGAACCCCACCCGCTCCGCCGAAGTGATGTCCCGGGCTATCGCCAGGTGCTTGCGCATCGTCGCGTCGGGGAAGATCAGCGGGTTCTCGGCCAGCGCAGCGGTGTCCTTGTCCTTGGAAGCGGCAAGGACATCCTGCGCGGCGGGGACGGGGCAGACGTAGTTCACCCAGGCGGCCAGCTCCGCGGCGACCTTGGGGTCGTAGTAGTAGTCGATCAGGCGTTCGGCGTTCTCCTTGTGTTCCGCGAGGTCGGGGATCATCAGGGAGTCCGCCCACAGCTCCGCGCCCTCCTCGGGGACGACGAAGCGGATGTCGGGGTTGTCCGCCTGGAGCTGGATCACGTCGCCCGAGTACGCCTGGCAGGCCAGTACGTCACCGCTGACCAGGTCTTTCGTGTAGTCGTTGCCGGTGAAGCGGCGGATCTGGCCGTCGTGGACCTGCTGTTCGACCTGGTCGCAGATCTTGTCGAAGTCGGCGGCCGTCCACTTCGTGATGTCGACGCCGTTGCCCTGCATCAGCAGCGCGAACGCCTCGTCCATCCCCGACAGCAGCGTGACCTTGCCCTTGAGGTCGCTCGCCCACAGGTCGGAGACGTGCCGCACCTCGCGGCCCAGTTTCGCCCTGTTGTAGGCGATGCCGGTGATGCCCGACTGCCACGGCACGGTGTACCGGCGGCCGGGGTCGAAGGCGGGCGAGGCGAGCTGCGGGTCGAGGTACTTGGTGACGTTGGGCTGCCGGGCCCGGTCCATCTTCTGCACCCAGCCAAGCCGCACGAACCGCGCGCACATCCAGTCGCTGATGACGATGAGGTCGCGGCCGGTCTTCTGGTGGTTCATCAGCGCGGGGCTGATCTTCCCGAAGAACTCGTCGTTGTCGTTGATCTCCTCGATGTAGTCGACGGAGATCCCGGTGCGCTTCTCGAACGCGTCCAGGGTGGGCCGCTTCGTCTCGTCGTTGTCGTCGGTGTCGATGTAGAGCGGCCAGTTCGCCCAGACGAGCTTGCGGTCCTTGGCGGAGAGATCGGTGGCGGCCCGCTCCCCGGGCTTCACGTACGCGGCGGGCACCCCGCACGCGGCCAGCGAACCCAGCAGCGCGCCACCCCCGAGGGTGCGCAGCAGGGATCGGCGGGAGAGGACGGACGTCTGCGGCGCGCTGGGCGTCTTCGGTGTGAGGGACACATGCGCAGCATGACGTCTGTTTCTGTGGCACCGCAATCGACTGGGCGTCGAACCCTCCGACGTGGAGACGACACCTTGTCGACCTGCGGAGATGCCGGGAAACATGCAGGTAACCGTTTACGACAACATGACGACAGCGCGGCCCCGGACGGGTCAACTCCCGCCCGGGGCCGCGCTGTTGGACTACAGGGGAGGTGAAGTCACCCCTCCAGCGACGTCATCACGTGCTTGATGCGCGTGTAGTCGTCGAAGCCGTACGCCGACAGGTCCTTGCCGTAGCCGGACTTCTTGAAGCCGCCGTGGGGCATTTCGGCGACCAGCGGGATGTGGGTGTTGATCCACACGCAGCCGAAGTCGAGCTTCTTGGACATGCGCATCGCGCGGCCGTGGTTCTTGGTCCACACCGAGGAGGCCAGGGCGTAGTCGACGCCGTTGGCCCAGGCGACGGCCTGGTCCTCGTCGGTGAAGGACTGGACGGTGATGACCGGGCCGAAGACCTCCTGCTGGATGATCTCGTCGTCCTGCTTGAGGCCGGAGACGACGGTCGGCGCGTAGAAGTAGCCCTGCTCGCCGACCCGGTGGCCGCCCGCCTCGACCTTCGCGTGCGCGGGCAGCCGCTCGATGAAACCGGCTACCTGGGCGAGCTGGTTGGGGTTGTTCAGCGGCCCGTACAGGACGTCCTCGTCGTCGGGCTGCCCGGTCTTCGTCTCGGCCGCCGCCTTGGCGAGCGCGGCCACGAACTCGTCGTGGATGGACTCCTGCACGAGGACGCGGGTCGCGGCCGTACAGTCCTGCCCGGCGTTGAAGTAGCCCGCGACCGAGATGTCCTCGACGGCCTTGGCGATGTCGGTGTCCTCGAAGACCACGACCGGCGCCTTGCCGCCCAGTTCCAGGTGGACGCGCTTGAGGTCCTTGGCGGCGGAGCCCGCGACCTGCATGCCCGCGCGCACCGAGCCGGTGATGGAGGCCATCGCCGGCACCTCGTGCTCGACCATCAGCCGGCCCGTCTCGCGGTCGCCGGTGACGACGTTGAAGACACCCTCGGGCAGGATCCGGCCGATGATCTCCGCGATCAGGACGGTGGACGCGGGGGTCGTGTCCGACGGCTTCAGCACGACGGTGTTGCCGGCCGCGATGGCGGGGGCGAACTTCCAGACGGCCATCATCATCGGGTAGTTCCAGGGCGCGACCTGCGCGCAGACGCCGACCGGCTCACGGCGGACGATCGAGGTCATCCCCTCCATGTACTCGCCCGCGCTGCGCCCCTCCAGCATCCGGGCCGCGCCCGCGAAGAAGCGGATCTGGTCGACCATCGGCGGGATCTCCTCGGAGCGGGTGAGCCCGATGGGCTTGCCCGTGTTCTCCACCTCGGCCGCGATCAAGTCCTCGGCGCGCTCCTCGAACGCGTCGGCGATCTTCAGCAGGGCCCGCTGCCGCTCGGCGGGGGTCGTGTCGCGCCAGCCGGGGAAGGCATTGGCAGCCGCGGTCATCGCGGCGTCGACGTCCGCCGCACCGGACAGCGGCGCGGTCGCGTACGCCTCGCCCGTCACGGGGTTGACCACCTCGGTGGTCCGTCCGTCGGCGGCGTCACGGAATTCGCCCCCGATGTAGTTGCGCAGACGACGCAGCTCGCTGCTCACGGCCGGCCTCCTCCAGTAGTACGCGTGGTACGCGCGGTAGTACGCATGTCCAGCTGTCCAGTTCCTGAGACGCCAAGCCTAGTCGCCGGGCCCACGTTTTCAACAGCCCCGATCGTGCCAGACCTACGGAATCCGCAAGCTGCAACCACGTAAACAACGAATTTCATCGATACGGCCTTGCGGAACGGTCAAGACGTCCTGCACAGTGAGGTGGTGGCCAGCAGAAGCGCAGGACAGAGGGAGCTCAGGGTGTCCGGGAACGGGTCGGGCAGTGGCCGCCCCCACCTGGACGACGTCTCCCTCGCCATCATCGAGCAGCTCCAGGAGGACGGCCGGCGGCCGTACGCCGCGATAGGCAAGGCGGTCGGCCTGTCCGAGGCGGCCGTGCGCCAGCGCGTCCAGAAGCTGCTCGACCAGGGTGTCATGCAGATCGTCGCCGTCACCGATCCGCTGACCGTGGGCTTCCTGCGGCAGGCGATGGTCGGCATCAACGTCGAGGGCGACGTGGACGCCGTGGCAGACGCGCTGAGCGGCATGTCCGAGTGCGAGTACGTGGTGATGACCGCCGGGTCCTTCGACCTGATGGTGGAGATCGTCTGCGAGGACGACGACCACCTCCTGGAAGTCATCAACAAACGCATCCGGGCCGTGCCCGGCGTGCGCTCCACCGAGAGCTTCGTCTACCTCAAGCTGAAGAAGCAGACCTACATGTGGGGAACCCGATAACCGTGAGCAAGGACCTGAGCCGCACCGCGTACGACCACCTGTGGATGCACTTCACCCGCATGTCCTCGTACGAGAACGCGCCCGTCCCCACGATCGTGCGGGGCGAGGGCACCCACATCTACGACGACAAGGGCAAGCGCTATCTCGACGGCCTTGCCGGGCTCTTCGTCGTCCAGGCGGGCCACGGCCGCACGGAACTCGCCGAAACCGCTTTCAAGCAGGCGCAGGAACTGGCGTTCTTCCCGGTCTGGTCCTACGCCCACCCCAAGGCCGTCGAACTGGCCGAGCGGCTCGCGCACCACGCGCCCGGCGACCTCAACAAGGTCTTCTTCACCACGGGCGGCGGCGAGGCCGTCGAGACCGCGTGGAAGCTGGCCAAGCAGTACTTCAAGCTGGTCGGCAAGCCCACCAAGCACAAGGTCATCTCGCGCGCGGTCGCCTACCACGGCACCCCGCAGGGCGCCCTGTCCATCACCGGACTGCCGGGCCTGAAGGCCCCGTTCGAGCCGCTGGTGCCGGGCGCGCACAAGGTCCCGAACACCAACATCTACCGGGCCCCGCTGTTCGGCGACGACCCGGAGGCGTTCGGCCGCTGGGCCGCCGACCAGATCGAACAGCAGATCCTCATGGAGGGCGCGGACACGGTCGCCGCGGTCTTCCTGGAGCCGGTCCAGAACGCGGGCGGCTGCTTCCCGCCCCCGCCCGGCTACTTCCGGCGGGTGCGCGAGATCTGCGACCAGTACGACGTCCTGCTCGTGTCCGACGAGGTCATCTGCGCCTTCGGCCGCCTCGGCACGATGTTCGCGTGCGACAAGTTCGACTACGTACCCGACATGATCACCTGCGCCAAGGGCATGACCTCGGGCTACTCCCCCATCGGCGCGTGCATCATCTCCGACCGCCTGGCCGAGCCGTTCTACAAGGAGGACAACGTCTTCCTGCACGGCTACACCTTCGGCGGCCACCCGGTCTCGGCCGCGGTCGGCGTCGCCAACCTCGACCTGTTCGAACGCGAGGGCCTCAACCAGCACGTCCTCGACAACGAGGCCGCCTTCCGCTCCACGCTGGAGAAGCTCTACGACCTCCCGATCGTCGGCGATGTGCGCGGAAACGGTTTCTTCTACGGCATCGAACTCGTCAAGGACAAGGTCACCAAGGAGTCCTTCGACGACGAGGAGACCGAGCGCGTCCTGTACGGCTTCCTCTCCAAGTCCCTGTACGACAACGGCCTTTACTGCCGTGCGGACGACCGCGGCGACCCGGTGGTGCAGCTGGCGCCGCCGCTGATCTCCAACCAGGAGACGTTCGACGAGATCGAGCAGATCCTGCGGGCCTCGTTGACGGAGGCGTGGACCAAGCTCTGACGCGGCTGCGCGGCCCGGCGGGGCGCACCTCGCTCCGATGAGCTGACTTAGTGATCAACTACGGCCCCGGTGTCGTCCGTTCGAGTGAGAAACGGACGCCCGGGGCCGCGTGCTGTCCGGCCCGTGGCCGACCCCTGCCTAGCGTGCGAGTGACCGATCAGCTCCGCCTTCGTTCCCCCGAACGGGTCCCCGGACGGGAACCCACCCGGGAAACGGATCCGAACCGAGGTGTACGCGATGGTGGTGGCCCCGCCCGACAACGACGTGCTCTGGGCGCGCGCCCTGCACTACCGGCACAAGGACGGCACGCCCGCGCTGACCGGCGTCTCCGTCGAGGTGCGCGAGGGCGAGATCCTCGCCGTCACGGGCCCGCGCGGCAGCGGCAAGACGACCCTCCTCCAGTCCCTCGCCGGGCTGCTGCCGACCCAGCAGGGCGAGGTCTGGTTCAACAGCGTGCCCGTGCACACGATGAGCCCCGCCGCCCGCGAACGGCTGCGCCGCGACCGCTTCGGCTGGATCGACCCGGCCCCCGTGCTCGTCCCGGAACTCAACGCCTGGGAGAACACCGCGCTGCCGCTCATGCTGCGCGGGGTGGCCCGGGGCCGCGCCAAGGCGACCGCCCAGGAGTGGCTGGACCGGCTGGACGTCGGCGCCTCGGCCCGCAAACGCCCCTGCGCCCTGCGCCGGTCCGAGCAGCAGCGGGTGGCCGTCGCCCGGGCGCTGGCCGCCGGCCCGACCGTGCTGTTCGCGGACGAGCCGACCGCGGCCCTGCACCGCGCCGACCGTGCCCAGGTGCTGCGCACCCTCACCACGGCGGCCCGCTCGCACGGCATCACGGTCGTCCTGGCCACCACCGACCCGGAGACCACCGCGCTCGCCGACCGCACCCTCGCGCTCCTCGACGGCCGCCGTGTCACCACCGTCCATCTGCCCCCGCCGCCCTCGGCCGCAGCGACAGAAGGAGCCGCGTGCTCGCTCTCCGTCTAGCCCGCGGGGCCCGCCCCCTGGTCCAGCTCCGCCGCCTGCTGGTGGCCACCGCCTCGGCGGGCACCGGCTTCCTGCTGCTGTGCACGCTCGGGTACGCCATGGCCCACCCGGAGGCGTCGGCCTCGGCCCTGCTGCGGCTCGCCTGGTGCGTGGCCCCGCTCGCGGCCACCGTGTACTTCGCGGTCGCCGTCGCCCGCACCGACCCCGGCACCCGCCCCCGGCCGGGCCTGGCGGCGATCGGCCTGGGCCCCGGCCGCCTGATGGCCGTCTCCGCGCTGACGACGGCCCTGTCGTCGACCCTCGGCTCGATGCTCGCCCTGCTCTTCTTCCTGCACCTGCGCGGCGACCTCGACGGCATGCCGTTCGACGGCGCCGCGGCGGACTTCCTGGCCGCGAACCGCCCCCTTCCACTGCCCGCCGCCCTCACCCTGCTGACCCTGGTCCCCCTGGCGGCATCGCTGGCGAGCGCGCTGACCCTGCGGGGGCGGACGCTGGGGGCACGACGGCCACGGGCCGGTGCGGGTGCGGCGGGTGCCGCGGGTGCGGGGCTGCGGGGGTTGCGGACCGCGGTGCGTACGGCGGTGCGGGGGCCCTCGGGCGGGTCGGAGGGCGGCGCGGCGGCGGTCGCCACGGCGGGTGAGGCGGCGGCCGACGCAACGAGTGCGGACGCGGCAAGCACGGACGCGGCACGTGCCGTATCGGCAAGCCCGGCACCGGAGTTCGCGCCCGACGCCGCCGCCCCCACCCCCGCCCCCACCGGGCTCCCCTGGGGCGTCGCCGCGCTCGCGGCCGGGCTCGCCGTGGAGACGTACGCGAGCCGGTCCGCCCGCCCCGGCGCCGGGCTCGACCTGCCCGGTGGTCTCGCGGGCGGCCCCGCCGGGGTGCTGATCGGCTGGGCGCTGACCGCGCTGGGGCTGGCGCTGGCCGGGCCCGCCGTCGTCCACCTGTGCGGGTGGCTGGTGCAGGCGGTGCGGCCCGGTGCCGTGCGGCTGCTGGCCGGGCGGGTGCTCCAGGAGGAGGCGCGGCGGATCGGACGGCCGCTCGGGGTGGTGTGCGCGGTGGCGTCGGGCGCGTACGCGACGGCGACGCTGTACGCCGACGCCGGGCCCTCCGTCGGGCCGCTGACCACGCTGGGCGGCCTGCTGGTGGCCGGCTGCACGGTGGCGACGCTGGCCACCGCCGCCGTCGAGGCGAAGCACGCACGCGCGGAGACCACGGCCGCGCTGCTGCGGCTGGGCGCCCCGGCCACGGCCCTGCGCCGGGCGGCGCTGCTGCGTGCCGCCGCGCTGGCCGCCGTGTTCACCCCGCTGACCTGGGCAATCGCCGAACTAGCGGCGATGCCGCTGGCGGGCTGAACGACAGCGTGTGCGAACGATGAGTTCCGCGCCCGCCGCCGGTCTACCCCTCCGCACGGACACGTTTTCCGCACCTGACACCGGAGGGATCCACCCATGTACCAGCAGATGATCTTCGTCAACCTGCCCGTCGCCGACGTCGGCACCTCGAAGAAGTTCTTCACGGAACTCGGCTACGCGATCAATCCGCAGTTCAGCGACGACAACACCGCCTGTGTCGTCATCAGCGACACGATCGTGGTGATGCTGCTCAACCGGCCGCGCTACGCCGACTTCACGAAGAAGGAGATCGCGGACGCCACGAAGACCAGCGAGGTGCTGCTGTGTCTGAGCGCCGAGAGCCGCGCGAAGGTCGACGAACTGGTCGACAAGGCGTTCGCGGCGGGCGGCACCCCGAGCGGCGAGACGCAGGACCACGGTTTCATGTACGGCCGCTCTTTCGACGACCTCGACGGGCACACCTGGGAGGTCGTGTGGATGGACCCGGCGGCGGTACAGAGCTGACGTACACCGTAGCCTCCGGTGCCTAGCATGGGCGGGTGCACCAGACACCCGCCCAGCCCGCCGCAGGCTTCTCCCCCGACCGTGAGATCGAGTCCCTCGCCGAGTTCGACGAGGTCGTCTCCGCGCTCGGCTCCCTGGCCCAACACCGCGTCCAGGCCGTCGACTTGACGACCCGTACGGACGCCCTGCTCGTCCTCGACTGCTCCGGCGCCGTCTTCCTCGGGTGCGCGATGGCACCCGAGGCGGCCACGCACGTGCGGTCCACCGGCGCGCTGGTCTTCCCGCCCGTGCCGGACCTGCCCTTCGACCCGTACCGGGGTTTCGTCTACTCCCCCGACGAACTCTTCGACTCCCTGACGACCGGCGGTTACGAGGCCACGCCCGACGCCCTCGCGTACGCCTGGTTCCAGCGGACCAAGGCCGACGGGGACATCTACTCGTCGATGCTGCGCGCGATCCACGACGACGCCGTCTCCGACGCGCTCGACGAACTCCTGCTCGGTGCAAGGGTCGTTGGCGTGATGGGCGGCCACGCGATGGCGCGCGGCACCGAGGCGTACGCGGGCGCGGCCCGGCTCGGCCGCGAACTGGCCCGCGCCGGTTTCACGGTGGCCACCGGCGGCGGCCCCGGCGCGATGGAGGCGGCGAACCTGGGCGCGTACGCGGCCTCGTACGAGGACGCGATGCTCGACGACGCGCTCCAACTCCTCGCCAAGGCACCGTCGTTCAGCCCCTCCGTGACGGACTGGGCGCGCGCCGCCTTCGAGGTGCGCGAACGCTGGCCGGAGGGCGGGCCCTCGGTGGGGATCCCGACCTGGTTCTACGGCCACGAGCCGCCGAACCCGTTCGCCGCGCACATCGCGAAGTACTTCGCCAACGCCACCCGCGAGGACGGCCTGTTGGCGCGCTCCAACGCGGGCGTGGTCTTCCTGCCGGGCGCCGCGGGCACCGTACAGGAGATCTTCGACAACGCGACGCCCAACTACTACGAGTCCAGGGGCGAACCGACCCCGATGGTCCTCGTCGACCGCGCCCACTGGACCGAACGGCTGCCGACCTGGCCGTTGTTGAAGGCACTCGCGCGGGAGCGGTCGATGGAGTCCCGGATCGCGCTCGTGGACGACATCGCGGAGGCACCAAAGGCCCTCAAAAGCCTCGGTAGTTGACGCGTCGGGCGGCGCCGAATGCCACTGTCGAATGCCATCGAACACCCAGGTGGTTGAGTTCTTGAACATTCCCAAACGCCCGCGTAGTTAATGACAGGGCAAAGTCAACACCTGGGGAAGGCATCCGCGTTGACAGTGCTTACCTGGCGCTTATAAACCTGTGGGGCTACTGGGGATTCCGTTCAACATCAACTCCCCGTCAACCCCCCGCAGTTGTGCATCCCGTGAAGGGCAATCGTGTCCATATCATTCCGATCCTCCCGCCTGACGAAAAGATCGGCGCGAGTCCTGGGCGTCTCCGCCGCGGCCGCCGCGCTCTCGCTCGGCCTCGCGGGCAACGCCATGGCCTGCACCATCGGTGACTTCGAGGCCGCCGCCACCTGCGACAGCAACGGCAAGGGCGTCATCACCGTCACCGACACGGACGCCTCCGCGACCGAGGCCACCGTCACGGTCTACCTGGAGTCCAACGGCGCCGACGAGAAGCAGGTCGGCGAGGAGACCGTGAAGGGCTCCCGCCAGGGCGTCACCGTCACCTTCTCCGAGGACTGGGCGCCGGGTGCGGTCTACCGCGTCCACGTCACGGCGAAGCCGTACGTCGACAAGGACATCACGCCGAACCTGACGGCGCCGTCCACCGCCTGCACGTCCACCGAGACCACGCCGCCGGCCACGGAGACCCCGAAGCCGTCGGACACCCCCACGGAGTCGACGCCGACCCCGACGCCGACCACGGCCACGCCGTCGGCCTCGGCCAGCACGACGGCTCCCGCCACCACCACCGGGGACAACTCCCCGTCGCCCGCCGCCGGTGAGTCGAACCTCGCCGAGACCGGGGCGAACTCGAACACGCCGATCATCGCGGGGGTCGCGGTGGGGCTTGTCGCCGTGGGCGGTGGGGCTGTGTTCTTCGGGATGCGGCGACGGGGTGCGAGCAAGGCGTAACGGCACGCTTTGGTTGTGCGGCCCATCCTGCGGTTAGGGGTGGGCCGCTGCCGTTGTGTGCGGGCTGCGGGCCGGTGGGGGTTGATCGCGCCCACGCGGCGGAGCCGCACAATGTGACAGCCCCGCGCCCCTGAAAGGCGCAGCCTCAACGCCCCGTTATGAGGCCCCCGAAGTGCCCATCACCACGACCTCCCCCGCCTCGAACGTCACCCCGACCCTCTCCCCCAACCCCGGCGCCTCCCTCAAGCCGCACGCCGCCTCCAGCCGCGGCGCACCCTCCGGCTGCACCTGGACCGCCACGTGCGTGCCCCGGAACGTCCGTGCCGTCACCGTTGCGAGCAGGCCCTGTTCCGCTGTCACCAGGCGTACGCCCGCCGGGCGGATCAGCAGCGTGCCGGGGCCCTGGCGCGCGCCCTCGCCGACCGGGACCTTGCCCCAGGGGGTGGCCGCCGTCTCGCCCTCGACCGTCGCCTCGACCACGTTGTCGAAGCCCAGGAAGCGGGCCACGAAGGCGTCCGCGGGATGCTGCCAGACCTCAAGTGGCTTGCCGGACTGGGCGATGCGGCCGTCGCGCATGACGACGACCCGGTCGGCCAGCGCGAACGCCTCACCCTGGTCGTGCGTGACCGCGAGCACGGTGGTGCCCAACCGGCCGAAGAGTTCGCGGAGTTCGACGACGAGGCGTTCGCGCAGGGAGCGGTCGAGCTGGCCGAGGGGTTCGTCCAGCATCAGCAGCCGGGGGCGGGGGGCGAGCGCGCGGGCCAGCGCGACGCGCTGCTGTTCGCCGCCGGAGAGCGCGGCCACGGCCCGGCCGCCCGCCTCCGGCAGCCCGACAAGGTCGAGCAACTCCCGTACCCGTAGCGCCTGTTCGCTCTTCGCCGCGCCCCGCATGCGGGGGCCGAACGCGACGTTCCCGGCCACGTCGCGCTGCGGGAACAGCTGGTGGTCCTGGAACATCAGGCCCACCTCGCGCCGGTGCGCGGGCACCCGGGCCTGGTCGTGGCCGTCGAGCAACACCCGTCCGGCGTCGAGGGGTTGGAGTCCGGCCACGGCCCGCAGCAGCGTCGACTTGCCGCTGCCGCTGGGCCCGAGCACGCACACGACCTCGTGTTCGGCGACGTCCAGGTCGACGGCGTCCAGCACGGCCCGCCCGCCGAACCGTACGGTCGCGCCCTCAACGCCCAGCAGCGGCTTGCCGGTTGAGGTCGTTGAGGGCGTCGACGCCTTGGTGTCCACTAGAACTCCCCCGTCCGATCCGTCCGCAGCCGTTCCAGGAGCAGCAGGGACACCGCGCACACCGCCATGAGAATCGTCGAAAGGGCCATCGCCTGGCCGTAGTTGAGGTCCCCGGGGCGGCCGAGCAGCCGGGCGACGGCCACCGGGAGCGTCGGGTTGTCGGGGCGGGCGATGAACACGGTCGCCCCGAACTCGCCGAGCGACACGGCGAACGCGAACCCGGCCGCGACCAGCAACGCCCGCCGTACCAACGGCAGATCGACTTCGCGCCACACCTGCCACGGCGAGGCCCCGAGCACGGCCGCCGCCTCCCGCAGCCGCCCGTCCACCGCCCGCAGTACGGGCAGCATGGTCCGCACGACGAAGGGGGCGCCCACCAGCGCCTGCGCGAGCGGCACCAGCAGCCAGGAACTCCGCAGGTCCAGCGGGGGTTTGTCGAGCGCGATCAGGAACCCGAAGCCGACCGTCACCGCCGAGACCCCCAGCGGCAGCATCAGCAGCGCGTCGAACCCGCGCACCAGCCGTCCCGCGTCCCGCCGCGCCAGGGCCGCCGCCGCGAGCCCGCCGATCACCACGGCGACGACGGTGGCGGCGCAGGCGTATGCGAGGGAGTTCCAGATCGCGTGGATCGGCGCGACGAGGAAGGTGCCGCCGTCGTCGTGGGTCAGGGCGCGGTAGTAGGCGAAGTCGGGTGCGTCGAGGGAGCGTTGGACGAGGACGGCGAGCGGCAGGACGAGCAGGACGGCGATGGAGGCCAGGACGGCGGCCAGCAGCGTCCACTGTCCGGCGCCGCGTGGCCGCCGTGCCGTCACGGCCGCGTCCACCAGCTTCAGGGCACCCTCCCGGCGCCGTACCGTCCAGGCGTGCACGGCGAGGATCGCGCCGACGGCGGCGAACTGGACGAGGGTGAGGACGGCGGCCGTGGACAGGTCGAAGATCTCCGAGGTCTGCCGGTAGATCTCGACCTCCAGGGTCGAGAAGGTGGGGCCGCCGAGGATCTGCACGACGCCGAACGAGGTGAAGGTGAACAGGAACACCATCAGCGCGGCGGCGGCCACGGCGGGCGCGAGCGCGGGCAGGGTGATCCGCCGCCAGGCCGCCCACGGCGAGGCGCCGAGCATCCGCGCGGCCTCCTCCTGGCGCGGGTCGAGCTGGGCCCACAGCCCGCCGACCGTGCGGACGACGACCGCGTAGTTGAAGAACACGTGCGCGAGGAGGATGGCCCAGACGGTCGTGTCGAGCCGTATCCCCCACAGGTCGTCGAGCAGCCCGCCCTGCCCGACCAGCGCGAGGAAGGCGCTGCCGACCACGACCGTCGGCAGCACGAACGGCACGGTCACCACCGCGCGCAGGATCTGCTTGCCCCTGAAATCGAAGCGCGCGAAGACATACGCGCCGGGGAGCGCGACCGCGAGCGTGAGCGCGGTCGAGGCGAGCGCCTGCCAGGTGGTGAACCACAGCACGTGCCGGATGTCGGACTGCCCGAGCACGTCCGCGATCCGCCCGAACCGCCAGGCCCCGTCGACGTCGAGCCCGCGCGCGACGATCGCGGCGACGGGATAGGCGAAGAACACCGCGAAGAACGCGACGGGCCCGGCCATCAGCCCGAGCCGCACCGCGTTCCCGCGCCTGCGGACACCTGCCGTCGGGGTGGCCACCGGGGTCACTTCGGCCACCGGGGTCACTTCAGTACGAGCGAGGTCCACGACTTGACCCACTGGTCACGGTTGGCGGCGATCTTCGCGGGGGCCATGGTCTCGGGGTCCTTGGCGGCGGGCCCGTACTCGGTGAACTCGGCGGGCACGCTCGCGCCCTTGACCACCGGGTACACGAACATGTTGAGCGGCATGTCCTCCTGGAACTTCTTGCCGATCAGGAAGTCGATGAACGCCTTGCCGCCCTTGGTGTTCCCGGCGTTGGACAGCAGCCCCGCGAACTCGATCTGCCTGAAGCAGGTGCCGGTCGCGACGCCGGTGGGCGCGGTCTTCGGGCGCGGATCGGCGTAGATCACCTCGGCGGGCGGCGAGGACGCGTACGAGACGACCAGCGGCCGGTCGCCGCCCGCCTTCTTGCCGCCGGCCGACCCGGAGAACTCCTCGTCGTACGCCTGTTCCCAGCTGTCGACGACTTTGACGCCGTTGGCCGTGAGCTTCTTCCAGTACCCCTGCCAGCCTTCGTCGCCGTACGCCGCCGCCGTCCCGAGCAGGAAGCCGAGCCCCGGGGAGGAGGTGGAGGCGTTCTCGGTGACCAGGAGGTTCTTGTACTCCGGCTTGACCAGGTCGGCGAAGGACGCGGGCGGGGTCAGCCTGTGCTCGGTGAAGTACTTCTTGTCGTAGTTGACGCAGATGTCGCCGTAGTCGATGGGCGTCACCCGGTGCTTGGCGGCGTCGAGCCGGTACTGACTGCCGACCGTGTCCAGCCCCTTCGCCTCGTACGACTGGAAGAGGCCGTTGTCGAGGGCGCGCGAGAGCAGGGTGTTGTCGACGCCGAAGAAGACGTCGCCCTGCGGGTTGTCCTTGGTGAGGATCGCCTTGTTGACGGCCTGGCCCGCGTCGCCGTCCTTGAGGACCCTGACCTTGTAGCCGCTCTCCTTCTCGAACGCGGCGATCACGCTCTTGGAGGCGGCCCACGAGTCGTGGCTGACCAGGGTCACGGTCTTGGAACCGGCGCCGGAGCCGCTGTCCGACGACCCGCAGCCGGACAGCGTGCCAAGGCCGAGACCGAGGCCGACGACGGCAGCCAGGCATTTGTTGATGTTCACGGTGATGACCGAACTTCCTACCCAGAATGACCTGGGCGAGGTTCAGAGGGTCTGCGGCCTGGTTGCCGCACTCTCAGCGCTGTGGCGCTCCCCTGTCGGAATATGAAGATGTACCTGTAGACGATATGAAGTTGTCCGTACGGGGACAGGTTACCGCTCGGTGGCCGCGAGCTGACCGCACGCCCCGTCGATCTCCTGACCCCGGGTGTCCCGGACCGTCACCGGCACCCCGTGGGCCGCGATGGCCTCGACGAACGCCTTCTCGTCCTCGGGCCGGGAGGCGGTCCACTTCGAGCCCGGCGTCGGGTTCAGCGGGATCAGGTTGACGTGCACGGGCCTGCCCTTGAGCAGCCGCCCGAGCCGGTCGCCGCGCCAGCCCTGGTCGTTGATGTCACGGATCAGCGCGTACTCGATGGACAGCCGCCGCCCGGTCCTGGCCGCGTACTCGAACCCCGCGTCGAGGACCTCGCGCACCTTCCACCGCGTGTTCACGGGGACGAGGGTGTCGCGCAGTTCGTCGTCCGGCGCGTGCAGCGAGATCGCGAGGCGGCACTTGAAGCCCTCGTCGGTGAACCGGTGGATGGCCGGGACGAGTCCGACGGTCGAGACGGTGATCCCGCGCTGCGAGAGCCCGAGGCCGTCCGGCTCCGGGTCGGTGAGCGCGCGGATGGCGCCGACGACCCGCTTGTAGTTGGCGAGGGGCTCGCCCATGCCCATGAAGACGATGTTGGACAGCCGCGCGGGACCCCCCGGGCTGCCTTGTTTCCCGGGGGACGACCCCCCAGACCCCCCGAATTCGCCATCGCGCAACGCCCGCATGCCGTCCACGATCTGGTGCACGATCTCACCGGTGGACAGGTTCCGGTCCAGCCCCGCCTGCCCGGTCGCGCAGAACGGGCAGTTCATCCCGCACCCCGCCTGCGAGCTGATGCACATGGTCACCCGGTCCGGGTAGCGCATGAGCACCGACTCGACGAGCGTCCCGTCGAACAGCCGCCACAGCGTCTTGCGGGTGGTGTCCTGGTCGGTCGACAGATGCCGTACGACGGTCATCAGCTCCGGCAGCAGCGCGTCCCGCAGCTTCTCACGCGAACCGGCGGGGATGTCGGTCCACTGCTCCGGGTCGTGCGCGTACCGCGCGAAGTAGTGCTGCGAGAGCTGCTTGGCGCGAAACGGCTTCTCACCGATCGCGGCGACCGCCTCTTTGCGTTCGGCGGGCGTGAGGTCGGCGAGGTGCCGCGGCGGCTTCTGGGCTCCGCGGGGGGCGACGAAAGTAAGTTCTCCGGGCTTAGGCATGACTCCATAAGTGTCGCAGACATACGACAAGGGGTTCGCCGCCCTGTGGACAACGAACCCCTCACCGAGGAAACCGCAGGTCAGCGGCTGAGTTGCTCAGCCCGCCCCGACGAATCCCACCAACAACAGCCACACCACCGGCGCCGTCGGCAGCAATGAGTCGAGCCGGTCCATGATGCCGCCGTGCCCCGGCAGCAGCGTGCCCATGTCCTTGATGCCGAGGTCCCGCTTGATCATGGACTCGCCGAGGTCGCCCAGCGTGGCGCTCGCCGCGACCGCGAGGCCGAGCAGGAGACCCTGCCACCAGGTGCCGTCGTCGATCAGGAACTGCATGCACAGCGCGCCCGCCACCATCGCGAACGTGACCGCCCCGACCAGGCCCTCGCGGGTCTTCCCGGGGCTGATGCGCGGCGCCAGCTTGTGCGTGCCGAAGCGCCAGCCGACGGCGTACGCCCCGGTGTCGCTGACGACGGTCAGCAGCAGGAACGTGAGCACCCGCTGCGCGCCGTCCTCGGCGGTGAGCATCATCGCGACGAACGTGGCCAGGAACGGCACGTAGAACGCCGCGAAGACGCCCGCCGTGACGTCCTTGAGGTAGCCCTCGGGCGGTTCCGTCATCCGCCAGACGAGCACGGCGAGCGCGGTCAGCGCCATCGCCACCCACGCGCCCCCGGCGCCGCGCACGTATCCGGCGACGACCATGGCGGCCCCGCCGACGGCGAGCGGCACCAGCGGTGCCTTGATGCCCTTGCGTTCATCGAGCCGGGAGGTCAGCTCCCACAGGCCGACCACGACGGCGACCGCTATCACGCCGACGAACACGGCCTTGACGATGAACAGCGACGCGACGATCACCGCGCCCAGCCCGACCCCGACCCCTATGGCCGCGCCCAGGTCCCGTCCCGCACTCTTCTTCTGCGGCGCTGGGGCGGGTCGTGCGGCGTCGGGCATGGGTTCCGGATTCTGCGACTGGGCCCCGTGGGGCGGCTGGCTCCCGTCGGGCGGCAGGGCGCCGCCGTAGGGGGTCCCCGACGGCTGGACAGTGCCGTACGGCGGCTGCGGGGCCCCGTACGGCTGCTGGTGCGTGCCGTAGGACCGGTCGTCGGCCCCGTAGGGCCCTCCGGCCTCGTACGGCGGCATCGGCGGCGACGGCATCGGGCGCGGTGCCTCGTCGCGGAACAGGGGGCCGCTCAGCCGGGCGGCCCCCCGGTCGTCATCCTGGTCTCCGCCGTGTGCGGGTACGTCGGGCACGATGGGCATGGGGCGAGTCTGCTGCGCTTCGTGCGCGTCGTGGGCGGGACCCGCCGGGGCAGCCCCCTGGACAGGTCCCCTCTCGGACGGCCCCCAGTACCCGGCCGGTGGCGGCGCCCCCCAGGAAGAGTCGTTCATCAGACTTCGAGCAGCTCCGCTTCCTTGTGCTTGAGCAGCTCGTCCACCTGGGCGACGTACTTCGCGGTGGTGTCGTCGAGCTCCTTCTCCGCACGGCGGCCCTCGTCCTCACCGACCTCGCCGTCCTTGACGAGCTTGTCGATGGCGTCCTTGGCCTTGCGGCGGACGGAGCGGATCGAGATCTTGGAGTCCTCGGCCTTGGTGCGGGCGACCTTGATGTAGTCCTTGCGGCGCTCCTCGGTCAGCTCGGGGAACACCACCCGGATGATGTTGCCGTCGTTGCTGGGGTTGACGCCCAGGTCGGAGTCGCGGATGGCCTGCTCGATGTTGCGCAGCGCGCTCTTGTCGAACGGCGTCACCACGGCCATGCGCGGCTCCGGCACGGAGAACGAGGCCAGCTGGTTGATCGGCGTCGGCGCGCCGTAGTAGTCGGCCACGATCTTGTTGAACATCGCCGGGTGCGCCCGCCCGGTGCGGATCGCGGCGAAGTCCTCCTTGGCGACCACGACGGCCTTCTCCATCTTCTCCTCGGCTTCGAGGAGGGTCTCTTCGATCACCACTTGCTCCTGCGTGTCTTGAGTAAGGCCCGGCGGCAGTCCCCCGGTTGTGGGGTCCACGGCCGGCTGCGTCGCGTCTTCTTCCTGCACGGTTCCCGACCGGCAGGACATTGTCCATCCCCCGACCGGGATCAGGGGGTGCTGTGCCCGCTCAGGAAGTACTGTCCTGTTCACCCACGAGAGTGCCGATCTTCTCACCCTTGACGGCGCGGGCGATATTGCCCGCCGTGAGCAGCTCGAAGACCAGGATGGGCAGCTTGTTGTCGCGGCACAGGGTGACGGCGGTGGCGTCGGCGACCCGAAGGTCGCGGGTGATGACCTCGCCGTAGCTGAGCCGGTCGAACTTGACGGCGTCCGGGTTGGTCTTGGGGTCGGAGTCGTACACCCCGTCGACGCCGTTCTTGCCCATCAGCAGGGCCTCGGCGTCGATCTCCAGGGCGGGCTGGGCGGCGGTGGTGTCGGTGGAGAAGTACGGCATGCCCATACCGGCGCCGAAGATGACCACGCGGCCCTTCTCCAGGTGCCGTACGGCCCGCAGCGGGATGTACGGCTCGGCGACCTGGCCCATGGTGATGGCGGTCTGGACGCGGCTGTCGATGCCCTCCTTCTCCAGGAAGTCCTGGAGGGCGAGGCAGTTCATGACGGTGCCGAGCATGCCCATGTAGTCGGACCGGGCCCGGTCCATGCCGCGCTGCTGGAGTTCGGCGCCGCGGAAGAAGTTGCCGCCGCCGATGACGACGGCGATCTCGGATCCGTCGCGCACCACGGCCGCGATCTCACGCGCGATGGCGTGCACCACGTCCGGGTCGACGCCCAGGCCGCCGCCCCCGGCGAACGCCTCTCCGGACAGCTTCAGCAGAAAACGGCCGCGTACCTTGCCGTCGTCGCTCTTGTCGGCCTTGGTGGTCATGGAGATCCCGCCTCTTTTACTCGCACATACGAGGAAGGCCATTGCCGGTGGGGTGTTGACATCCCGTGCTCGGCAATGGCCTCCTCGTCAGATCTGCTGTCGTCCGTCACGCGCGCGTGCATGACGGCGTACGCGTACGACTGCTGCCGACCCTATAGGGATCCCCCGGCGGGCCGCGCGTCGGTCGCGGTACGGACTCAGATGCCGACCTTGATGCGCGTGAAGCGCTTCAGGGTGACACCGGCCTCGTCCAGGACCTTCTGGACGGACTTCTTGTTGTCGAGGGCGTACGGCTGGCCGAGCAGCGTGGCGTCCTTGAAGAAGCCGTTGAGACGGCCCTCGACGATCTTCGGCAGGGCGGCCTCGGGCTTGCCCTCGGCGCGCGTGGTCTCCTCGGCGACGCGGCGCTCGGACTCGACGATCTCGGCCGGCACGTCCTCCTTGGAGAGGTACTTCGGCGCGAAGGCGGCGATGTGCTGGGCGACACCGCGGGCGACGTCGGCGTTCGGCTTGTCCAGCTCGACCAGGACACCGATCTGCGGGGGCAGGTCGGGCATGGTGCGGTGCATGTACGAGGTCACGAAGCCGTCCGCGAACTCCGCGAAGCGGTCCAGGACGATCTTCTCGCCCAGGTTGGCGTTGGCCTCGTCGACGTACGCCTGGACGGTCTTGCCGGCCTCGATCTCGGACGCGAGCAGCGCGGCGAGGTCGGCCGGGGAGGTCGCGGCGACGTGCTCGGCGATGGCGTTGGCCACGGCCTGGAACTTCTCGCCCTTGGCGACGAAGTCCGTCTCGCACTTCAGCTCGACCAGGACACCGGAGGAGTTGTCGTCGGCGATGATGGAGACCACGGCGCCGTTCTCGGCGGAGCGGCCCTCGCGCTTGGCGACGCCCTTCTGGCCCTTGATCCGGAGCGCCTCGACGGCCTTCTCGACGTTGCCCTCGGCCTCGTCCAGCGCCTTCTTGCAGTCCATCATGCCGGCGCCGGTGAGCTCACGGAGCTTCTTGACGTCAGCGGCGGTGTAGTTCGCCATGAGTCTGAAAATCTTTCTCGAAGTCTGGAAGATCGAAGATCTGCGCGGTCTGCGGTCCGCATCCAGAGACGGTTCCTCGTCCAGAGGCTGAGCCTCATCCAGATGCAGCCCCGCGACGCGGCGCTGACCTACGGGTGAACGGCGGGAGCGGATCGCATGTCACCGCTCCCGCCGTCAGCGACCCAGGGGTCAGACCTGCTCGGCGGCGTCGGCGGCCGGAGCCTCGACAACCTCGGCGGCGGGGGCTTCGGCGACGGGCGCCTCGGCGACGACCTCGGCCTCGGCCTCGGCAGCCGGAGCCTCAACGGCAGCGGCGGGCGCCTCGGCGGCGTCGTCGGCCTTCTTCTCGCCCTCGAGCAGGTCGCGCTCCCACTCGGCCAGCGGCTCGCCCGCGGCCTTCTCACCCTTGGCCTCGGCGGCGACACCGGAGCGGCTGATGAGGCCCTCGGCGACGGCGTCGGCGATCACGCGGGTGAGCAGGGTGACGGAGCGGATCGCGTCGTCGTTGCCCGGGATCTTGTAGTCGACCTCGTCCGGGTCGCAGTTGGTGTCGAGGATGGCGACGACCGGGATGTTGAGCTTCCGGGCCTCACCGACCGCGATGTGCTCCTTCTTGGTGTCCACGATCCAGACGGCGCTGGGCACCTTGGACATCTCGCGGATACCACCGAGGGTCTTCTCCAGCTTGGCCTTCTCGCGCGAGAGCACGAGAAGCTCCTTCTTGGTGAGACCCGACGCGGCGACGTCCTCGAAGTCGATCTGCTCAAGCTCCTTGAGGCGCTGCAGACGCTTGTAGACGGTGGAGAAGTTGGTGAGCATGCCGCCCAGCCAGCGCTGGTTGACGTAGGGCATGCCGACGCGGGTGGCCTGCTCGGCGATGGCCTCCTGCGCCTGCTTCTTCGTGCCGACGAACATGACCGTGCCGCCGTGGGCGACGGTCTCCTTGACGAACTCGTAGGCGCGGTCGATGTACGACAGCGACTGGAGCAGGTCGATGATGTAGATGCCGTTGCGCTCCGTGAAGATGAACCGCTTCATCTTCGGGTTCCAACGACGGGTCTGGTGACCGAAGTGGACGCCGCTTTCCAGCAGCTCCCGCATCGTGACGACGGCCATGGCCGTACTCCTTGGTGTTCTCGGTTGTGCCGCGGGTACCGGACGGCACCCACGCCTGACGCCCACCTGCGCCGTGCCGCTAAGGACCGAGTGGCGCTGACACCCGCTGTCGTCTGACGACGGAGAGGCTGATGCCGGGGCGTGCGAAGTCGACCCGGTGACCCGGATCGCCACCAGAAGTGTACGGGACCGCCGGGGCACCGGGTGACGCGGTTATCCACAACCGGCGAGTAGTCCACAGGCCCCGGCAGACATCACCGGACTCGGGCACGGTTACGGCATGCGAACCAAGCGATACGGCGAGTTCAGGACGGGACTGCGGCGACCGGCGGGGCTACGGAGGGGGACGTGGCTGCTGGCGGCCACGGTGATCGCCGTGAGCACGGGGGCGGGTGCCGCTGAGGGCGGGCCCGGGGTGGGGCGGGTGGC
>LJCV01000280.1 GCA_001298575.1 Actinobacteria bacterium OK074 | reverse complement strand
ACAACGACGTGTACGACACCTACTCGCACCTGAAGCTGTCCAAGGGCACGCACACGCTGAAGGGCACGGCGGCGCTGGAGTTCGTGCGCTCGCGCCACGGCTTCGGCGACGGCAGCGACCTGGGCCGCACCGTCTCCCAACACCTCTTCCTCAGCGCCATGATCCGCAAGTTCAAGAGCGCGGGGACGCTGGCGAATCCGACGAAGCTGCTGGCGCTGGCGAACGCGGCGACCAAGGCGCTGACCGTCGACACCGGCCTCGACAGCATCCCCAAGCTGGTCGGGCTCGCGAAGAACATCAACGAAGTCCCCGCCAAGCGGATGACCTTCACCACCATGCAGACCTCGCCCGACCCCGACAACGACGCGCGCGTCGTCCCGGCCGCCGCCGCGAAGACCCTGTTCGCGACCATCGCCAACGACCAGTCCCTGACCTCGGGCAAGAAGAAGACGACGACCTCCAAGTCCAAGGCGTCCGCGACCCCCTCCCCGACGGTTTCGGTGTCGCCCGCCGACATCGCCGTCGACGTCGAGAACGGCACCGCGACCAGCGGGCGCGCGTCCGTGATCGCCGACGCGCTGATCAACGCGGGGTTCAGTTCCGGTACGACGACGGGGAACGCGCCCGAGCAGGCCGCGAAGACCTCGCTCACGTACGGGTCCGGTGAGAAGGCGGAGGCGCAGGCGGTCGCCGCCCAACTCGGCCTGCCGGCCTCCAGCCTCTCGGCCGGGTCGGAGAGCGGGCTGGTCCTGATCATCGGGGCGGACTGGACGAGCGGGACGACGTACAGCGGTTCGTCGTCGGGCTCGTCTTCGTCCGCGGCTCCGGCGGACACGGGGGCGGCGGTGGCGGATGCGCATGCCTCCACGGCCAACGAGTCCAAGAGCTGCGCGCAGGTCAGTACGTACAAGACGGTGTCGTTGAACGGGGTGCCGATGACGCCTACGCAGGCTTATGAGGCGGCTACTTCTAAGAAGGATTCGGCGCCGTGATGGTGTGAGTGGCTGGGTGCCGTGGAACGGCGCCCAGCGGCCCTGGGCCCCGGCTACCCTCGATCCACCGGACGCCGGTCTTGGCGTCTGAGGGGGCGTATGGGAGCGGCAGTTGGCAGGAGACGCGCGGGGCGGTGGCGGCTCGGAGCCGTCGGCCCACAATGTTTCCGGTCCGGTGACGGGGGCGGCGGTGCAGGCCGGGCAGGTCGGTGTCGTCAATGTCAACGGGGTTCCTGCATCGGCCGCTACCGGTACGAGTAGCGGTGGCTGCGCCCGGTGGCTGTCGTCACGTGCACGGTTGCTGCTGTTCGGCCGACGCTACCGGTCGATCATGCTGTCCTCGCTGCGGTTCGTGGACCTCAAGGGGCTGACCACGGTTGGTTTTTACAACCCGGAGTTGGACGAGGTTTTCGTCGACGTCAGCCTGGTGCATCGGGCGGCGGATCGGGTGCCGGGTGGACTGGTCGCCGACGCGGACGAAACCGTCGCTGATGAGCAGCCGGGGGACCGGCTTTGCCTCGGCGACCTGCTCAACCGTGAACGCCCTGCGCTGCTGGCAGTGATCGGCAAACCGGGCAGTGGCAAGACCACATTGTTGCGGCACACCGCCAGGCAGTTGTGCGCCGCGCCCCGCGCCGCCCGGCGGGATCTGCCGATTTTGCTCACGCTACGGGAGCATGCGGCGGCCATCGTGGCCCAACCAGCCGTATCCCCAATGGAGTTGGTACGGGTACAGCTGTCCCGGTACGGCCTCGGGGTGCCGGACGGCTGGTTCGAGCGAAAGCTGGACGGCGGCAGATGCGTCGTCCTGCTCGATGGCCTGGACGAGGTCGCCGACCGGGGCGATCGACGGGCCGTGGCCGCTTGGGCCGAGCGGCAGTTTGCGCGCTACCAGCGCAACGACTTCATCGTCACCTCCCGCCCCGGCGGATACCTGGACGCTCGGGTCGAGGGGCCAGTCGTACTTGAGGTGCGCGGATTCACGGATGAGCAGGTGATGGCGTTCGTGACGGGCTGGTATCGGGCAGTGGAGTGCCATACGGGACCGGATGCCGAAGCGCTCCAACGTGCTGAGTCCCGTTCAGCGGATCTTCTGGACCGTCTCAAAAGCTCCCCCGAACTCTACGAGTTGACCGCGAACCCACTGCTGCTCACGATGATCGCCAACGTGCACCGGGAACGCGGGGTACTGCCGGGCAGCCGCGTGCAGTTGTACAGGGAGATCTTCGAGGTGTCGCTGGGGCAGCGGCAAGAGGCCAAGCAACTGCCCAACCTGCTGGACATCGAGACGAAGAAGACCCTGCTGTCCCAGTTGGCCTTCATCATGATGACGCGTGAGATCCGCGACATGGGGAAACGTGAACTGCTGGGCTTTTTCAGTCAGTTCCTACGGGACCCCGAGTTCCCGGTGAGCGCACCGGAGTTCCTCACCGACGTCATCCAGAGCGGCGTTCTCGTCGAACACGAGCCGGAGATCTGCTCCTTCGCACACCTGACCTTCCAGGAGTACCTGGCGGCGACACACATTCAGGCCAACCATCGATTGGGAGGCATCCTGGCCGACACCGTGGGCGACCCCTGGTGGCGAGAGACGACCCTGCTGTATGTCGCCCACGCCCCGGCGGACGGCATCGTCCGGGCCTGCCTCGACTCGGGCAGCGCGGAGGCGCTGGCACTGGCGGTGGCATGCGTGGAACAGTGCGACCGGCTGGACGGCGGGCTCCGCGCGGAGGTGGAGCGGCGACTGGCCGAGGTGTACGACGAGGACACCGACCCGGAGCGGCGCAGGCTACTCACTGGAGTCTTGATCGGTCACCACCTGCGGGACCGGATTCGCGTCGGTGACACCGCCGTGGTGTGCCGTCGGCCGATCAGTAGACGGCTGTACGTCCTGTGTCCCGACCGGAAGGGGGACCCATTCCCTCTGGTGACCGGCGAAGGCATTGATCAGCCGGTGCGCGGAGTGAGTGAGGCCGACGCTCGGCGCTTCGTGACCTGGGTCAACAAGACGGTCAGCGGGGCACCTGCCTACCGGCTGCCGTACGAGCGGGAGGTGGACTACGGGCAGGTGCGGCGTGTGGTGACGGAGGGTGGCATCCACAGCCTGTGGACGGCCGGAACGGGAGGGTTGTGGAATCCGAGCGGGGAGCACCTTTTTCAGGCACTGTTCGCGCGCCGGGTACACCAGGACCTTGTCGACGAGCCGTGGATCGTTGTGAGGCTGCTGCTGCTCCGCCTGATCGGCCTCCTCGAACGCCACGGCCTTGGCTCCGCGCTCGATCCGGTGCGTGACCTGCGCACTTGCAACCTTGCGGACATGTTTCCCAGCGGACTGGCCGACGCCCTCGCGCTTGACTGCGATCTGCCTCACCGGTACGTGGCGGTCTGGCCCGGAAAACGGAGAGACTACGGGGCGAAGGACTACGGCCCAGAGGTCAGCGGCGTCATTATCCGCGCCGTGGCCAGCACCTTCGAAGCGTATCCGGAAGGCCACGACCCCGATCCCGGGCCGGTACTGACGGATGCTCTGGACCTCGCCGTGAAGCTTACCGGCCTCGTCCTCGCTCGGGACCACGATGCCTACCATGAGGAGCCCGGCGACCGCCTGTTCTTGGGGGCGGCCCTGTCCCGGGCGTTATCCCACGCTCTGGCGGGGGAGTACAGCCTCGACGACGGCGTGGCGGGCGGTCGCACGGCAGCCTTCGTCGGCGCACTCGCTCAGGGCTTGCTCAGGGACAGGCAAGGGGACGACGGGCCGCCGATCGAGGTACGGACCGCGACGCGAACGCCCTCCCCGGCGGAGTTGGCGTGGACCATCGAACGCTGCTGCGCGAATCTCATGGTCAGGCGTCGGCCGGCGGAGGGCTCCTGGCTCCGCACCGTGATCGACGGGCTGACGACCCGAGCGCGAACCAGTCTTGAGAAGGCATGTGACGTCACCGCGGCCGACGCCACCGAGATCCGCGTGGCCGCCCTCTGCCTGGCGGGCGAGGTACACGACCCGCAGACACGGCAGCGTTTCTTCGACATCGCCCTCGACGTGACCTGGCTCCAAGGCAGCGACGACGTCCCCCCGTTCGGCACCATCATGCTGGCCACCGGCTAACGCACCTCACCGCTCAAACCGCCACGTAACGTGCGTGCTCGTAGCCCGAACCACAGTCACCGGAATCTCCACAACCGTCCCATCCCCCTTCCGCCCACTGCACCGCAACACCACCCCCCGCACCGCCTTCAAAGGCCCCGGGCAAGACACATGCACCCGCACCCCCACCCACGGCAACGGGTGATACAACCCCTGCGTCCGCCCCGCGACGATCTTCGGGGCCAGTGCCTTGTGGCCGTCCACCATCATCGTGTCGTAGCGGTTCAGTTCCGTCGTGGACTCGGTCTTGGCGATCAGGTTCGTGGCCAGGGTGGCCAGGGCGACCACGGCCGCGGCGCCCCCGGCGACGCCCACCGCGAACTTCCGGTCCAGCTTCACGCGCGTAACCCCTACTCCTGACCCCTGCTCCTGACGGTCCCGGCCCCAAGTCTCCGGCATCCGCCGCCCTCCGACCTCGGCCGTTCGGTCGATCCTTCGTCCGCCTCCTCCGCATACCGTGAACCCATGAGATCCACCCCCGGACGAGGCTGTGCCCGCGGTGTCGCCGTCGGGGCCCTGCTCGCGCTGTCGTACTACGACATCTCGATCGCCTACGACACCGCCTACAACCCGTTGCGTCCGGCGCTCCTGCTCCTCGTCGGGCTCGTCGCCGTGTTCTGGCCCCCCGGGCGGTGGCCGGCGGTGGTCACGCCCCAGTTGCGTACCGCCGTGCCCGCGCTGTGCGGGCTGCTCGTCACCGCGGATTCGCTGCTGCGGCACCGTTCCGTGCCCTTCGGGCCGGGCGAGAGCACGATTCTGCTCTGCCTGTTGTTCCTGGCCGTACGGCAGTGCCCGCCGGGCTGGGCCGTGGCCTGCGGGCTGCTCGACGCGGGCGCGCTGCTCAGCATGCCGCTGCGGTACGCGCCCGGGTTCTCCGCCGAAGCCGTGCCGTACTTCCTGGTCGACGTGCTCCTCGCCCTGGTCACCGCCTCCTTCGCGGCCTACCTGCGCTGGCTGGAGTACCGCCGTACGACCGCAATCGCCGAGACCCGCCGCGAGGAACGCCTCGCCATCGCTGCCGACCTGCACGACTTCGTCGCCCACCATGTCACCGGCATCCTCGTGCAGACGCAGATGGCCCGCATGATGGCCGCCACGCCCCCCGGCCCCGGCCCCGGCCCCGGCCCCGGCCCCGGCTCTGGCACCGGCTCTGGCCCCGGCCCCGGCCCCGGCGAAGGGCCGCCGCTCGACCCCGTCCTCGCCGGGATCGAACGCGCCGCCACCGAGGCGCTCGCCTCCATGCGGCGGACCGTCGGCGTGCTGCGCGACGCCACCGCCTCCGCGGCCGAGCGGCGGCCCGTCGGCGACCTCGCCGCCGTCGCCGAGCTGGTCGACGGGTTCGCGGCGCCGGGGCAGAAGGTCACCCTCCGGCGCGACCCCGCCGTCGTCGACGATCTGCCGCACGAGGTGCAGGCCGCCGCGTTCCGCGTCGTGCAGGAGGCGCTGACCAACGTGCGGCGGCACGCGGCCGACGCCACCGAGGTCGTCGTCGGACTGCGCCACGACGAGCGGGGGCGGCTGGAGGTGACCGTCACCGACGACGGCCGCGGCGGCACCCAGCTCCCCGACGCGGCCCACGGCGGCGGCTTCGGCCTCGTCGGCCTGACCGAACGCGTCACCGCCCTCGACGGCGAGCTGTACACCGGGCCCCGGGGGGATCAGGCGTACGGGTGGGAAGTGCGCGCCCTGTTTCCCCCTCCCCCTCATGCCCGCTGAGCTGCCCAAGTGACCTAAAGGGGTAGGCAATTGTCCCTTTTGGGTCGCATGGGCGTGGGAGTTCCGGCCTGATGGGTGAGGTTTTCGGGTGGCGTGATCGCGCAGGGTCGAGGTCCGGGCAACGGCCCGTCCGTCCTCTCCGCCTCACCCTCCCTCCGGAGCGTCCCCATGAGCACCGCGGTCCTCACCCCCGCCCGCCCCCGGCGCCCGGCACCCCCACCGCCCCCGCCCCGCGCCACCGTCCCGTCGCCCGTCCTCCTCCCCGCGCTGCTGTCCCTCGCGCTCGGCCTGTGGGGCATACGGCGGCACGGCGGCATCTGGCGCGACGAGGCCGTCACCTACGACATGGCCCACCGGACCCTGCCGGAACTGTGGGGCACGGTCGCGCACGTCGACCTCGTACACGCGTTCTACTACACGCTGATGCACGTCCTGTTCCGTGCCACGGACATGTCCGGGACCGGCGCCCTCGACCCCGTGCTCGTGCTGCGGCTGCCCTCCGTGCTCGGCGCGGTCCTCGCCACGGCGGGCGTCACCGTGCTGGGGCGGCGGCTCGGCGGGCTCCGTACGGGCGTGCCGGCGGGCCTCCTGTTCGCGCTCACGCCCGGCGTGCAGCGCTTCGCGCAGGAGGGACGGTCGTACGCGCTCGTCGCCGCGTGCGTGGTCTGGGCGACGTATCTGCTGGTCAGCGCGGTCGACAGCGGGTCGGGGCGGGCCTGGGGCGGCTACGCGGCCCTGATGCTGACGGCCGCGCTGCTGCACGAGTTCGCCATCCTCGCCGTCGCCGCGCACGCCTTCGCCGTACCGCGGGAGGTCCGCCGCCGCTGGGCGCCCGCCGCGCTCACCGCCGTCGCCGGGGTCGCGCCCCTCGTGCTGCTCAGCACCCGCCAGTCCGCCCAGGTCTCCTGGATCGGGGTGGATACGGGCGGGCTGGCCTGGTACTTCGGCGCGGGGAGCGTCTCCGTGCTGTGCGCGCGGGTTCTCGTGCGCGACACCGGCGCCGACTCTGCCGCGCGGCGGCTCGTGTCCCTCGCGCTGCCCCTCGCCCTCCTCCCCGGTGCGCTGCTGCTCCTCGCCTCGCCCGTCCAGCCGTTGTTCGTGGACCGGTACGTCCTCTACGGCGTCGCCGGGCAGGCCCTGCTGGCCGGGGCGGGGCTCGACCGGGCGTGGCGCGACCGTGCCGCCCTGCGCGTCCGGCCGCGGTGGCCCCTCGTCGCTGTGGCCGCGGTGCTCGTCGTCCTCGGCACCGTCCCGGCGTACTCCTGGCACCTGCGCCGGCCCGACAGCCGGCGCGACGACGCCACCGCCGTCGCCGCCGCCGTCCAGCGGCTGTCGGCGCCCGGCGACGGCGTGCTCTACGAGCCCGGCCGCCGTCGCGTCTGGTCCCTGGCCGACCCGGGAGTCTTCGCCCGGCTCGACGACCTCGCCGTCGCCCGGGTCCCGGACCGTTCCGACTCCCTCTACGGCACCGAGGCGTCCGCGGCCGTCGTGCGCGCCCGGATGTCGCGCGAGCGGCGGATCGTCGTGCTGCGCGACCCGGACGCCGAGTCCCCGGCCGACGCGACGGCGGACGCGACGAAGACGGACGTCCTCGCGCGCGACTTCGAGGAGTGCCGGACGCTGTATCCGCTCGGGGCCCGGGTGACGCTCTACGCCCGGCCGGGGGGTTGTTGACACGTCGTTGGCGGGTTGCTGATGGGTCGGTGAAAGATCTTTGACGGATCGTCAACTCGCCCTCGCCGCAAGCCCGTTCAGTACGCCTCGCTCGTACGGTGTCAGCGGCGGGCCCGAAAGGGGCGGCAGCAGGGGGCCGTTGAGGGTAGAGAGGAGTGCGCCGGGGCGGAGGAGGCGGGTCGGGCCCTCGGTCAGGCCGGTGACGTCCCACAGGGCGGCGCAGGCGGCGTAGGAGCCGGTGGCCGCCTTCGTCAGGCGGCGGGTGTAGCGGGTGACCAGGCGGTCGACGGCGTTGGGGCCCCGGCCGCGGACGTCCGGGAACCACACGTCCTGGCCGACGGACATCGCCCAGGCCGCCTCGACCGAGCGGGCCGCCGCGCGCTGGACCCGGCGGCCCAGGCCCGGTGCGAGGTCGCCGCGGCGCAACTCCTCGTCGAGGGCGCGGGCGCCGAGCGCGGCCACCGCCATGCCCTGCCCGTACACGGGGTTGAAGGTGGCGAGCGCGTCGCCGAGCACGAGCAGGCCCTCCGGCCACGCGCGCAGCTTCTCCAGGTACCGGCGCGCGTTGCTGGTGCTGCGGCTGACCGCGATCTCGGTCAACGGCTCGGCGTGCTCGATGAGTTGGCCCACCAGGGGGTGCGGCAGGTCGAGCGTGTACTGGAGGAAGCCGTCGGGGTCGGACGGGGGTTCGCCGCCGCGCGAACCGGCCAGGCTGACCATCCACCGGTTGCCCTCGATGGGCACGACGGTGGCGCTGCGGCCCGGGGCACCGGCGTACGGGTCCGCCTGCACGAGGGTCATGGGGAACCGCTCCGCGCCCTCCGGCACCCGGTAGATGCGGGTGGCGTTGCACAGTCCGGCGTCGACGGTCTCCTCGGTCACCCCGTCGATGCCCAACTCCGCCAGCCACCGCACCGACCGCGACCCGCGCCCGCTCGCGTCCACGACGAAGTCGGCGTCCAGGTCGGCCACTTCGCTGCTGCCGGTGGTCGGCTCTGTGGTTGTTGCTCGTACGCCGAGGACCCGCTCCCGGGTGCCGAGCAGGCCGACCGCCTCGGCCCGGCGTATCTCGACTCCCGTCTGTTCTACGACAGTTGCGCGGACGACGTGGTCGAGCAGGGCGCGGCTGCACGTGATGACGCGGTGTTCGTCGTGGCGCCAGCGGTGCAGCCAGCCCTCGGGGGTGAGCGCGACCATGCCCGAGGCGAGCGGGACGTCGTGCGCACCCGCCGCCAACAGCCGTTCCCGCAGGTCGACTTCGGGCAGGAGTTCGGCCATGGCCCGCTGGCCGCCGGGCATCAGCAGGTGGGCGTGGCGGCCCTGCGGGAGGCCCTTGCGGTACTCCGGCCCGTCCGGCAGGCCGTCGCGGTCCAGGACGACGACCTCGTCGACCGCGCGCGACAACGCCGCCGCGGCGAGCATGCCCGCCTGACCGGCACCGATGACGACAGCTCTGCGGGACATGGGGCAACTCCTCTGTGTCGGCCGAGAGTTCGGCCTCTGGTTACTGGGGGCTCTGTTGCTACGGGCTCTGTTACCGCTTGTGCGCCGGTCACTGTGTCTTCACTGAGCGCGGTGGGGCTGGTGCCGGTGTGGGTGCCGGTGCACATGCCGTCGCGGCGGGGCAGCGCACCAGCGCCCGCGCCAGTTCGACGAGGCTGGCGGTGCCGGTGCCGGAGACCTCGGTGGCGTGCAGCCGGTAGGTGCTCGCGGGGGTGCGGGGCTCCTCCGCGGCGGCGGCCCGGCGGGCCGCGTCGGTGACCATGACCGCCTCGGCTATCGCGCGGGCCTCGTGCGCCGGGCGGCCGGTGTGGACGGCGCCGTCGTAGGCCGTCGTGCGGACGTGGTCGTCGAAGTGCGGGGCGAGGGCCAACAGGGCGTCGTGGATGGAGATCTCGCGCCAGTGGAGGCGTTCGCGGGGCGGCTGCCACCAGGCGGCGGGCGGCTTGGGCGCGGTGGCGAGGAACCGCAGCTCCGCCCAGAGCGGGCCCAGGGTGCGATAGTCGCCCAGGCTGCGCCAGTTGGCGAGCGCGACCGGCAGGAAGCGCGGCAGCACGAACCCGGCGGAGCAGATCAGCGCGCCCAGCGAGGCGGTCGGCGGGGCCACCGTGGTGGACAGCACGTCGAGGTCGTGCCCGGTCCAACGGGCCACCAGCGCCGTGTACTTGGTGAGCTGGAAGCCGAGTACGTCCAGCAGGATCCCGAGCATGATCAGCCGCAGCCCGACCCGCAGCGGCCCGTGCACCTCGTGCCCCCACTTCACGCACAGCGCGCACAGCAGCACCGAGGCGGCGCTGTGGCCGACGAGGTAGAGCAGGATCATCTCGCGCATGTACGGGGTGGTGGCGTAGTACGTGTCCAGGTCCCGCAGCCGTTCGGTGTCCGCGTCGGCCAGCGTGAACAGCACGATGATCGCCACGATCACCAGGCCGTAGGCGGTGACCGTCCGCACCACCATGCGCCGGGTCCGCTCGCGTGGGCCGCCCCGCCAGTTGATCAGCAGGATGAGCAGTGAGCAACTGTAGGCGGAGATCATCGAATACGTCAGCGGGGCGCCGAAGTTGGGTATCCCGGTGAGGGAGTTGACGGCCGCGAGGGTGGCCGGTGCGGCGCAGGCGAAGCAGGTCGCGCCCAGTGCGATGGACACGCAGGTCGACGCGGTCAGCGGGTCCCGCAGCGCCTGGCGCGGGCGGCGGAACAGCAGCAGGGAGGAGGCGCCGAAGACGACGGCCGCCAGATAGACGACGAAACTCATGCCCGAGGGGTCCGTTCGGGTCGGCGGGCGGTGCGGGGGCGGTGGGGGGCGGTTGACGCGGCGGGGGACGGCGTGGGGTGTCCGGGGGCGGCCGGGGTCCCGGGGGCGGGCCGCCAAGTGGCTTGCTCCTGCGGTGTGTTGAAGATGTCGGCGATGCGGACCAGGAGGGCCGGGCCCGGAATCGGGTGCGGGAGACGGGTGGTGCGGGGGCGCGGGGGCTGGTCCGGTGAGCGGTCGGGGTGCGCGGCGGCGGCGATGACGGCCGCCCAGGCCGCGGCCTCGGCGTGGTCGCGGTCGCCCGTGGCGCGCACGGCGGCGTCGTATGCCTGCTCGAACAGGGCCGGGTCGAGGTAGGCGTCGAGGTGGCCGAGCGCGTTGTGGATGCTGCTCTGCCGCCACATCAGACGCAGGGCGGGGGAGTACCAGGGCGGCCGTCTGAACCGCAGCGACTCGCGGACCAGGATGTCGTCGAGTTCGCGCTCCAGGGGGCCCAGCCGCAGATAGGTCCGCCGGGCCAGCGCCCAGGCCGCCACCTGCGGTCCGGCCAGCGGGATCAGGATGCCGACGACGGCGAGCAGCGCGCCCAGGCCCGCGCTGGAGGGGGAGACCGTGGTGGACAGCGCCGACCAGTCCAGCCCGCACCAACGGGCCACCACCGCCGTCAACTTGGAGACGCTGTAGCCGACGCCGAACCCGGCGCCGATGCCGAAGGTCACCATCCCGGCCCGCAGCCGCCCGTGCACCTCGCGCGCCCAGCGCAGCGTCAGCACGGTGGTCGCGCTCGCGGCGACGAGATGGCCGACCAGGTACAGCACGATCATCTCGCGGGCGTACGGGGTGGTGGCGTAGTACGTGTCGAAGTCCGTGCGCCGTTCCAGCTTCTCGTGCGCGTGGCCGAGGACGAACATGAGCGCGACCGAGCCGATCACGCCGGTGTACGCGCAGGTCCAGCGGCGGGTGGTGCGCCGTACGTCGGGGCCGCCGCGCCAGTGGACGATCAGCACGAGCGAGGCGGCGCTGTACGCCGTGATCACCGCGTACGTCAGCGGGGCCGCCAGGTTGGGCACCCCGCTGAGCCGGTTGACCGCGCCCACGGTCGGCGGGGCACCGGCGAACCAGGACAGGCCCGCCAGGCCCAGCACCGCGCAGATGACCCGCAGGAACGGGTCGTGCCAACGGCGGGCGAGATCAGGGGCCTTGAGCAGGAGACCGAGCCAGAGGGCGGCGCAGCAGAGGTAGTTGATCAGACCACTCGTCATGACGGGGACCGGAGGGGGTGGGGCATCGGTCAGCCTCGGGGGGTGCGGCAGTAGCCGAGGGCGGCCTCGATGCGGGTGGCGACGCTGTCCGGGGCGGGCTCGCGCGGGGCCGGGGCGGCGGGGCCGGTGTGCAGCCACTCGCGCAGCCGCTGGCCCATCAGGAGCCCGAAGCGTTCGGCGTCCTGTTCGGCGCGGGTGCTGAAGCCGGTGCGGGCGGCGATCGAGACGGCCGCGGCGCCGGGGTCGTCGCGGCGGTTGAGGACCCGGGCGGCGACATGGGCGTCACCGGTGTGCATGCCGCAGTCGTCCTCCAGCATGTGCCACACCTCGTGGAAGAAGATCACCAACTGGTGCCAGGGCGCGGCCCGTTCGTCGACGACGAGGATGTCCTGCGACTCCAGCTGGAGCCAGAGGCCGCTGGCGGTCTGCGGCGGGAAGATCTCCCGGAGCAGCACCACCTCACGGCCGCGGACCTCACCGGCCACCCGGGTGAGCGCGGCGAACAGGACGTCCGGGGTCGCGGGGACCGGAAGGTCCGCCAGGCCGGCGGTGAAGCGGTCCGCCAGCCGCCGCCTCTGCCTGCTCGTACTCACCGCGCTCCCCGTTTCCCGGTCCGTATACGTGATACGTGATACGTGATCGTCCGGCCGTGTCCGTCGTTGTCCGTCCGCGTCAATATGTCAAAGCCCTGCCCGCCGGACCACCGTCCGAAAACGGCTGGGCAGCATGCTGAGGGATGGACAAAACGGTGCGCAGGGAGGCAAGCGGACGGGCGGGGTGCGGCCGGGCTGGCCGAAAGTGACCTGTGGTGAGGGTGGTTGGCCGGGGGGTCAGTCGCGCATTCGGTCTTTTTTCAGGATGAACTCGGCGAATTCCAGCAGGGTTTCGCGCTGGTTCGGGTCCATCTCGGCGGCACGTTGTGCCAGTTGCAGGACCCCGGCGTCACGGAGGCGTTCCTCCAGCGCGGTGGTATCCGGGCCGTCCGGGCGCGGCGGCCGGCTCTCCAGGTCGTGCAGGACCTGCTGGAGCGCGGAGTTGAGGGCCTCGGGCGCGGTCGCGGTGAAGAACCCGGCGGACAGCCCGAAGTGGCGCCGGAGCCGGTCGGCGTGCTCCATGCCCGGCATGCCGGTGGTGCGCCAGGCGCTCAGCCACTGGCGGCTGGTGCCCGCGATGTCCGCCAACTCCTTGAGCGCGTACCGCCGTCCGTCCGGGCGGCGGCGCGTCTGGCGGAGGAACTCCAGCCGCTGCCGTACCCGGGTGGCCAGGTCGGGTTCGTCGGGCACCCGGCCGCCCGCGAGCAGGACGGCCACGGCGTCGGCGGGCACGCCCGTCCGGTACGCCAGCTCCTCCTGGTTCAACTCGCCCGGCAGTGACGGGACATGACGGTCCGTCACTTCGGCCATGCGGCCGAGGGTTTCGGCGAGGGCGCCGTACGCATCTGTCACCGAGGCGTCTCCCTGATCGGCCGCTGATGCTGTGAGGCGAGGGTAACGGCTCGCTCCGGCCGCGACCAGAGCGCTGCGGCCGTGATGACAAGGTCACCTGCCCAAGTAGGCAGTTATTGTTGACACTCGGTGGCTTGGAGTACCAGGATCACCACACGGCGCAAAGGTCTTCGCTCTGTCGCGTGCTGCGCCACGTGACGGTCCGGGCCTGCCGTGGGCGTCCGGACGCCGGTGGCACCACCCGTCCGGCCCGGTTCCGTGCACCAACAGGGGAGTGCATGGCTCGGGCCGGACGGGCGGTGCCACCGGGAACCCACGGTCACGTCGGCACCGCACAGCCATGCGCCCGCTCGGCCGAACCGCAGCTCAGCACCACGCCCCTGTGCCACAGCCCTACGCCGCTCCGTCCGGAGGCCCCGTGCACACGCGCCCGCGCCCGAGCTTGCCGCACCGCCCGGTCCTGCTCCTCGGCACGGGCGAAAGAGCCCTGAACGCCCACGCGTTGCTGAGCATCGCCGCGGGGTACCGCCTGGTCCTGGCCGACCCGGCGGTGCCGGAGTGGGCGCGGCCGTACGGCACGGCGGAGGTCCCGGGCGGCGGGTCTGTCGACGGCGTGGTCACCTATCGCGCCGAACAGGCCCTGCCGGTCGCCGAGTTGGCCCGGCGGCTGGGCCTTCCCGGTAACTCCCCGCAGGCGGTGGCCACGTGCGAGGACGCGGCGGCAACACTCCGCGTTCTGCGCGCTCATGACGTGCCGTCATTACCCGTCGGCACCGCCGGTGCGGCCGAAGAGACCTCCGAGGCTGCCGACGGTGTCGACATCGGCGTCGAGGCGGTGGTCGTGGCCCCCGGTGACGTACGGACCATCGCGGTCACCCGCACCACCCAAGCCCCCGCCTCCTCTTCTTCCTCGTCAAGTGCCCCGCTGGGCCACAGCGTCGACGCGCACGACGAGGCTCTGCACGACGACGCCCTGCACCACCTGGTCGGCACGGCGGCGACCGCGCTCGGGCTCACCCTGGGCCCCGTGCACCTGGACGTCCGGCTCACCGCCCGCGGCCCGCGCGTCCTGCGCGTCGGCGCCCACCTCGCCCCCGGCCTCGTACCGCTGCTGGTGGACCGCGCCACCGGCGTCAGCCTGCCGCGGGTGGCCGCCGACCTGGCCGCCGGCGCCGTGCCGGACCTGACCTCCACGCGCAAGCGCGTCGCCGCCGTCCGGTTCCTCTACCCGTCCGCCTCGGGGGAGTTGGTGCGCCGGGTGCCGCCGACGGAGCTGGCGTGCGCCCCCTGGCTGGACCGTTTCGCGTGGACGGCCGAGCAGGGCCGTACCGTCCAGGGCCCGCCGGACAGCGGCCCCGGCGACCGGCTCGCCCACTGGGTGACCACCGCCGCCGACCCCGCCGCCGGCGCCACCCGCCTCGACCGCGTCGCCGAACACACGACGGCGCGGATACGACGCCGGCCCGCGCCCCGCTGAACAGGACCCCCGCGCCCCCAACCGTCAACACGAAGGGGCGGACGCCGAGTTCGGCACCCGCCCCTCCCAACTGTCGCCGTACGGCTACGGCGTGACCTTCCCGATCGTCACCGTGCCGGTCCCCGCGACCGTCCCCCGCCCGCTCAACAGGCGTACCTCGCCGAACAGGTCGCGGCCCGGAGGCGCGGCCGAGGCGGCGGTGACGTCCGCGGTCACGGTCGCCGTGTCGCCGGTGCCGAGCCGTACCGCCGAGCCGTCGGACGTGACCGAGCCGAGGGTGTCGGAGAAGTAGGTGTCGCGGTAGTCGTACGCGGCCTCGCCGCCCGCGGGCACGTCGTAGCCGTACACCTCGACGGTGTACGTGCCTGCGGCCGGTTCCGTGAGGGTGACGGACTCGTCGGAGCCGCCGTTCGCACTCACGCCGACCGCGGTGCCGTCGGCGTCGTAGACCGTCAGGTCGAGGTCGGTCTTCGGGTCGTCGACTCCGCCGATGGCGACGGTGAACGACGTGGTGTCCGCGGGTACGTCGACCGTGGTGGTCTTCGTGGCACCCTCGGCGACGCTCGGCCGCGCGGTCAGGGAGGAGCCGAGCGGGCCGCCCTGCAACGTCCCTTCCACCGGGGCGTAGTTGTTGGTCGCCGTCCACGAAACCCCGGTCGCCGTACCGGACTTGACCTCGGACACCGTCACCGGCTCCGGGGTGAAGGCCGCGCCGAGCACGGTCGTCTCGATGGTGTAGGGGTTGTCGAGCAGTTCGGAGCCGGGCAGCGACTGCGCGTCGATCTCCCACACGCCGGGCTGCGGATCCGCGTAACCGCCCACGCCCACCGTGGCGTTGGTGTCCTTGGCGAGCGTGCCGAACGGATCGGTCACGCTGAGCCCGGTGACACTGCCCTTCCCGAGGCCGCCGATCGCGACCTGCAACGCCGTCGCGCCCGCGGGCACGGTCACGAAGTACGACCGGGCGCTGTTGCGCTGCACCGAACCCGACACGGTGGAGGCGTACTTGAGCGGTGCGGACGCCACGACGGTCGTCAGGACCTGCTGGTCCACGCCGACGGTGGCCGGGTCGTCGATCTCCAGCCGGGCGCTCTTGATGCCCGGACTCCTCGGCGCCGCCTTCACCTTGACGGTCACCGGCTGGTTCAGCGGCAGGTCGACCGTGGTCGGGCCCTCGACGGAGAAGGTGCGGGCCTTGTTGTTCACCAGCCGCAGGGTGTGCGGGACGGGCCCGTCGGGGCCGGAGGTGCGGGTGACCGTGACGTCGTAGGTCTTCGACTGCCCGGCCGCCGGGGCGCCTTCGCGGTCGTAGAGGCCCGTGCCGTGGCCCGGGGTCGTCAACTGCCCGGCGAGCACGGTGTCCACGGGCGCGTCCACGGTGCAGTCGTGCGCGGTCGCACCGGCCTCGGCCGCCTGCCACGCGGCGGGCACGTCGATCCGGCCCGCGCCCTCCTCGTATGCCTGAACTCCCTTGATGTGCCGGGCCGTTGAGGTCAGCGCCGTGCGCAGCTGGGCGGGCTTGAGGGCGATGCCCCGCTCCTTCGCGGCGGACAGCAGCAGCGCGCCGGCACCCGTGGCCTGCGGGGCCGCCATCGAGGTGCCGTTGAGCATGGCGTAGCCGGGCGGCGCCGACCAGCCCGTCTCCTTGTCGTAGTAGCCGTCGGACTTCAGCCACGTCGGGATGGTGCTGACCGCGGAGCCCGGCGCGGTGAGGGTCGGGGTGAAGCCGCCGTCCTCGCGCGGGCCGCGCGAGGAGAAGGGGAACAGGCCGTACTTCTTCGCCACGCCGGAACCGTAGTTGGCGGCCCAGGTCTCCTTGGAGACGCCCGCGGCGACCGAGACGGCCTTGTCGGCGAGGCCGGGGAAGGCGATGGTGTTGGCGCCGGGGCCGTCGTTGCCCGCGGAGATCACCAACTGGACGCCGTAGGTGTCGATCAGGCGCGTGTACAGCACGGACGTCGCGTCCTGGCCGTCGTTGAGCGCGAACAGGCCGCCGATGGACATGTTGACGATGTCGACGCCGCGGTTGACGACGAGGTCGATCATGCCTTCGGTGAGCGCCACGTTGGTGCAGCTCGGGCCGAAGATACAGGCGCGGGAGGAGACGATCTGCGCGCCGGGCGCCTCGCCGTTCGCGCTGCCGCCGAACAGGCCGTTGCCCGCGGCGATTCCGGCGACGTGCGTGCCGTGGTCGACGCCGACGATGCCGATGTTGACGAAGTCGGCCTTCTTGCCGACCCAGTCGCCGCCGTAGGGGTCCATCGGCACGTCCTTGCGGATCTGCACGACGAACGGCTGCCGTTCCGAGATCGCGGTCTTCGGGTCGTCGGTGCCGAAGTACCCGATCTGGTAACCGTCCTTGTACGGCTTCATCGGGGTGTCGTCGGTGAAGTCGTGATCGTTGTCGAGGTCGACGGTGACCGTGCCGGCCGCCGCGTCGTAGAGGACACCCCAGGAGTCGGTGGTGTCGCCGTCCCGGTTCACGTCACCGTTCGCGCCGTCCGCACCGGTCCCGACGGTCGCCGACTCGTGGAACGTACTGATCCCGTACGAGCCCGCCGGCGCCTGCCAACTCTGGCCGTCGTAGGTGAAGTTCGGCCCGGACACCGTCGTCGTCATCGGCCGCCAGGTGGCGTCGCCGTCGACGATCGGGTCGGTCGACGTCACCCAGTCGACGATCTTGCGCGCGCCGGTGCTGGTCTTCTGCAGCGCGGGGCTCGCCAGGTCCACGCCGGTGTCGAGGATGCCGATGGTGACCCCCCGCCCGTCCGCCTCCGGGTGCCGCTTCACGAAGTCGACGGCGCCGGTCTCGGCGGTCGGGTTGTACGGGTTGGCGGCCGGGGTGTCGGGTCCCGGCCCCGGGTAGGTGTCCGAACTCGTGCGCGTGGAAAGGCCGTTGGACTTGTCGACGACCTCGGTGCCGGGCGCGGCCGGGGCGGGCTCGGTGTCGTCCAGCCTGACCTGGCGCCGCAGGTCGATGGCCTTCACGGAGGACAGTTTCGCGGCGGCGGCGATTGCCGAGTCGGCGCGGCCCGTGGGCACGGTGGCGCGGACGTAGCCGAGCTTGTCGTAAGTCCGGCCCACGGAACCGCCCTTGACCGCGTTCAGCTCCTCGCTGACCCGGCCGGTCTGCCCGGGGGCGGTGGCGATCATCATCGTGACGTTCTTGGCACCGGTCGCCTTGGCCCGGGCCAGCAGCGCCGCGTCGGCCGAACCGAGCTTGTCGTGGGCGGACTTGGGGGTGGACACGGGGACGGGGGCGGTGGCCGAGTCCGCCGCGAGGGCGAGGGGAACCGGGCCGACCGCCGCGAGCGCGACGGCCAGACCCGCGACGGCCGTGCCCCGCGCGAGGCGGGTCACGCCCGGTATCCGGGCAGGGTCGGGCGAGGTGTGGGGGGTGGGGGGCATGCGAAGTCCCTTGTGCTGAGGTACTCGAAGATCACACAGCTTTGCCCAAGGGACCGATTTTGTTGAGACTTCAGTTGATCTGGATGAGCCGAGTGGCACAAACCCGCCACCCGCCACCCGCCACATCGGCGACAACCGCTCCCCGGCACACCCGCCACCTGGGCAACTGTCGCTGTCCGGCATATCCGCCACGGGTGCTGACGGCAAAGCCCTTACCCGGCACGCCCGTTCAGCCGGATGTCCCGTGACGAGGACCCGACGTACACCCCCCGCCGCCCCCGCGGCAGCACCCACGCCCCGGTCGCGGTGTCCCAGTACGACAGCTGCCGCTCGTCGACGCGCACGCTCACCCGGCGGGACTCGCCCGGCCCCAACTCCACGCGCCGGAAGGCGACAAGGGCCCGCACCGGCAGCTCGACCGGCGCGCCCTGGGGTGCCCCGGCGTACACCTGCGCCACCTCCGCCCCGCGCCGCCGCCCCCGGTTGGTGACGGTGAACGACACCGTCAGGCCCCGCCCGTGCCGCCCCACCGAGAGCCGCGCGTAGCCGAACTCCGTGTAGGACAGGCCGTGTCCGAACGGGAAGAGCGGCTCGACGCCGTGCTTGTCGAAGAAGCGGTAGCCGGTGAAGACGCCCTCGCTGTACGTCACCGTGCCGTCGACGCCGTAGTAGCGCTCGGGGTGCGCCGGGTCGAGGACGGGGTGGTCGGTGTCCCGCTTCGGATACGTCATCGTCAGCTTGCCGCCCGGGTTGGCGCGGCCGAGCAGCAGATCGGCGGTGGACCAGCCGCCCTCCTGGCCGACGTACCCGGCGAGCAGGATGGTGCCGACGCGCTCGCGCCACGGCATCGTCACCGGGTCGCCGACGTTGAGGACGACCACCGTGCGCGGGTTGGCCGCCGCGACCGCCTCGATCAGCTCGTCCTGGTGCAGCGGCAGGGCGAGCGTGGTGCGGTCGCCGCTGCCGCCGACGGTGCCGCCGGAGCCGTTGAAGGCGAACACGACCGGCGTGTGCACCTGTTGGGCCAGCCGGGCCGCGGCGGCGATGTGCGCGGCCCGCTGCTCCGGCGTGACCCACGCGAACCGCACCCGCACCGGCCCCCGCCCGGCGACCGTGTCGGCCCAGCCGGTCGCGGTGACGGTGACCGAGTACCGCTGTCCCGCGGTGAGTTGGGCGGTCGCGATGCCGTTGTCGAGGCCGTCGGTGGTGGGCACGATGCTGCCCCACTTGCGCGCGAAGTTGTCCCGCGAGGCGGCGGCGGTGGCGAGTTGGGTGCCGTCGAGGGTGAGCGTGACGGCGGCGCCCCAGCCCTGCACGCTCAGCGCGTACTCGCCGGTCGTGGGCGCGGTGAGCGTCCCGCTCCAGGTGTAACTCGCGCCGACCGCAAGGGCGCCCGCCCCCGTGCGGTCGATGTTCGCATCGGTCGTGCCGGCTGCCGGGGTCAGCGCCGACGCGGGTACGGCGGTGCCGGTGAGGTCGACGCCGACGGCGAAGGAGACGTCCGCGCCCGACGTCCGCTTCAGCGCGTCCAGCGGGCCGACCATGCGGTCCTCGAAACACCTGCCACATGAGGCTCAGCGGCCCGCGGCGATCCAGGTGGTCCTGTTGCGATCCCGTTAACCAGCACCGCTTGACTCCGCATGCTCTCGCGGCGTTGTCTTTTAGACTCAGTCACATCTTGACCACAGTCCTGTCACCCTTGTCACTTGCTTGCTCTCCCGGAAGGCATCTGATTTGAATCCTCCCCCTTCCTGGAGGAAGGGGGATTCCTGGCTCACGTTGGCTGCGGACCGGCGGTCCGTCAGTTCTTACACGATCGGCACCAGCCGGGTTGAGACCAGCCCGGACCAGCATCACGTGGGCGGAGTTCTTGTCCCTGGGGGACACGGCTCCGCACGCGGTGCAGATGTAGGTACGTTCTGAAAGAGGTAGTGCGTGCTTGGCTCTCGCTCCGCACTGTGCGCAGTCCATCGTGGTGTGCGCGGGGTGTACGAGGTGCAGTTCGCGGCCGTGTTTGCGGGCCATTTCGACCAGCGCCCGCTTCGTTGCGCCGATCGCGGCGTCGGCCGCCTTGCGGGCCATCGTGGACTTGGCGAGGAACTTCGGCTTGAAATCCTCGACCGCGATCCGGTCGTGGTCGAGGACGACGTTCTTGGCCCACTTGCGGCCGGTGTCCTCACGCTGCCGGGCGACCTTCCTGTGCAGCTTCGCCGTCTGCCGCTTCGCCTCGCGGTAGCCCTTCGAGCCCGGCTGGCCCTTCTTCGGCTTGCGGCGGGCCATCTGGCGCTGGTAACGGGTGAATTTCCGCGCGGTGTTCTTGCCGTGCTGCGCGTGCGGGAGGTCGTGCGCGTCGGACGTGGTGGTGGCGGTCTCCTTGACACCCCAGTCGACACCGATGTCGCGGCCGGTGGCGGCAAGGGGGACGGTACAGGTGGTGACGACGAACGAGGCGTACCAGTGGCCGAGGCTGTCCCGGTAGATCCGTACGGACGACGGCGGCCTGGGCAGGTCCCGCGACCACACCACGCGGACGTTGATGCCGCCGGCGAGGTGCAGACGCCCGTCCTTGATCCGAAAGCCGTGCTGCGTGTAGTTCAGCGACGGGTCGGCTGCGCGTTTCTTCTTGTACCTCGGCATCCCCGCCCGCTGCCGTATCGGAAGCCGGGCTTTGACGTCCTTCAATGCTTTGGCGCGGGATTTCGCGAAGTCACGGATGGTCTGCTGCTGAGGTACCGAACTGCCCGCGCGCAGCCACGAGTTCGCCTTACGGGCCGCGGTCAGCATCTTGTCCAGTCGGGCCGGGCCGCATTTCTCCTGCTCGGCGTGTGCTTTCTTCGAACGGGCCGTGCACTCGTTCCAGATCCACCGGCACCGCGCCCACTCCGCCTCCAGCGCGGTGCGGGCGGTGGACGACACTCGAAGCCGGTAGGTGTACCGGGTGTGCCCGGTGTCCTGATCCGCGCCTGATGTCATCATGCCACCACTCTACCCGTACAGTGCAGGTGTGAATGAAGAACTGCGCACCATCACCGTCAGGCTTCCCGTGGACCTCCATCGGTGGCTCACCGCCGAGGCCAAGTCCGCCCGGCGGTCCCTCAACTCCGAGATCGTCCACCGACTTGAGGTCGGGCGCGGCCCCGTCGTGGCGGACGCGGACGGCGAGTCGCCCTGACGGTGATTCCTCCACCCCGACCCTGCTCCGCAGGAATCCCCTTCTTCCCCGCAAGCGGGAGGTATCCCCACCCCGGTCTGAAAGCCGGGGCATCCTTGGAGACATCCGGTGAACGTTCGAACCACCCCCGGGACCGCCGTGCGCCGTACCGCCATATCCCTGGCCGCCGTCGCGTCCGCCCTCTCGCTCGCCGCGTGCGGTGTCATCGACGGCGTCGGTGACAGCAGCACGTCCGCGTCCCCGAGGAAGGGCGACAACATCACGGTGGGCGTCCTGATGCCCGACAAGGAGACGACGCGCTGGGAGAAGTTCGACTACCCGCTCATCAAGAAGCAGGTCCTCACCCTCACCGACAACAAGGGCAAGGTCCGCTACGCCAACGCCGAGGCCAGCGCGAGCAAGCAGCTCAAGCAGATGGCCGAGATGGTCGCCGCGAAGGTGGACGTCATCCTGGTGGACGCGGTCGACTCCAAGACCATCGCGACGGGCGTGCAGAAGGCCAAGGACGCGGGCATCCCCGTCATCGCCTACGACCGCCTCGCGCAGGGCCCGATCGACGCGTACGTCTCGCACGACAACGAACTCGTCGGGCAGGTGCAGGGCAGGGCCGTCGTCGAGGCGCTCGGCGCGGACGCCACCGGCAAGAAGATCATCATGATGAACGGCTCGCCCGCCGACCCGAACACGGCCCTGTTCAAGGAGGGCGCGATGAGCGAGTTGCAGGGCCGGGTGAACATCGCCAAGACGTACTCCACCCGCGAGTGGCTGCCCGCGGTCGCCAAGGCGAACATGGAGAAGGCGATCAGGGCCGTCGGGCTGAGCAACATCGCCGCCGTGTACGCCGCCAACGACGGCATCGCCGGCGCCGTCATCGACGCGATGAAGGAGGCCGGGGCGTCCACGATCCCGCCGGTCACCGGGCAGGACGCGGACCTCGCGGCGGTGCAGCGGATCGTGGCGGGCGAGCAGTACATGACCGTGTACAAGTCGTTCCTGCTGGAGGCGGGCGACGCCGCCGAGATGGCCGTCGCCAAGGTCCAGGGCCGCTCGATCGAGTTCGACGCGCTGACCCGGGACACGATCGACAGCCCGACGCAGAAGAAGATCCCGTCCAACATGGTGCCCGTGGTCGCCCTGACCAAGGAGAACATCAAGGAGACGGTGATCCAGGACGGCGTCTACACCGTCAAGCAGATCTGCACCCCGAAGTACGCGGCGGACTGCGCGGCGATCGGCCTCAAGTAGCCGGTACGGAACGGCTGTTGAGGTGAAGGTGCACGGGTTTGGTCCGGTGGGACGCACGGGCCCGGCCTCCCAGGACGCACGGGCCCGGCCCTGTTGTACGGAGGGGAGCGGACCGGGCCCGGACCCGCAGGCTGACTCCCGCTCCTGCGTCGGCCCGCCGCCGAGGATCGGGCACACGGGGGATGAGCAGCGCCGACACCGCTCATCCCCGGTGCGCCCCGCTCGGTCGCGGTGCACCGACCGTACGGCCTCCACGGCATCCCGGTCGCGCCGCAAAACGCGGCAGTGTCCACAAAACGCGGAGATGTGTACAAGTAGTGGGCGGTGGGGGTGCGGGTACCGCGAGTTGCTGTGTACAAGTACTGTTCGCACCTGCCTCGGGGGCGTGTGGTGGCACGGTTGGGCGGCGGGGGGTACCGGTGGTCCGCTCAGCGGTCCGAGGCGTCCACCGCCCGGTTACGCGGTCCGCAGTGTCTGTGACGGCGACTCCCCGAACCGCGCCCGGTAGCGCCGCGCGAACCGGCCCAGGTGCGCGAACCCCCACTGGTGCGCGACCTCGGTGACCGTGACCGTCCCGGGGGCCGAGGTCAGCAGGGTCTGCCGGACGCGGAGCAGCCGGACCTCCTTGAGATACGTCGTCGGCGACATCCCCACGTGCTTGCGGAAAGCTTCCTGCAAGGTACGCAGGCTGACCTGGCCGATCTCCGCGAGCCGGGCGGCGTCGTAGGGCTCGGCGGGGTGCTCCCGGACGGCGTCCATGACCCGTTTGACGGCGGCGGGCCGCATGGCGGGCGGGGGCGCCGCGAGGGCCGCGCGGTAGGAGTGGTCGACGGCGAGCAACAGCCCCTCCAGCAGGGTCTGTTCGAGCCGTCCGGCGATGATCGGCTGGTGCAGCAGCCCCTGCGAGACCTCCGACTCCAGCAGGCTCCACCGTACGAGGTTGGCCCAACTGAGGCCGGGCCCCTGGGAGATGTCGACGCACGGCGCGAACCGGGGCGGCCGGGGCAGCGGTCGGCCCAGCAGGATCTCCAACTGCCGGTGCAGGGCCGGTTTGTCGATCTTCACGGTGAGAGAGTGGCAGTCGCCGGTCCACTCGTCGACGCGGATGCCGTGACCGGGGTCGAAGAAGACCGCGCGCCGCGCCGAGGCGGTCAGCGCCGTCCCGCTGCCCTCCCGCAGGTCGAAGCCGCCGGCGTCGGGCATCGCGACGTGGTAGACGCCGGGTTCGCCGAAACTCATCCGCATCCCGGTGCCGAACGAGACCCGGCCCGCGGTGAGCGCGCCCAGCTCGACGACGGTGAGGCTGGTGCCGAAGTCCCGTACGGGGCCGGTGACTTCGAGCCGCAGGTCGTAGTAGTGCGCGGCAATCGCGGCGTGCGTCTCGTCCATGTCCCGCGTGACGTAACGGCTGAACTCCGCCAGCCGGTGCTCTCCCCCAGCCACGGTGATGCTCCCCCGTCCGCCCCGGCATCCGCCACTCGTGAACGACTCATGATGACACCGCGTAGTGGATCAGGTGGGCCGGTTCGCGGAGGATTGTCGTTCGACGGCGGGGCGGGTGACCTGGGTGAAGGGGCGCGCGGGGTGAGACGGGGGAGTGGGGCGGGAGGCGAGAATCGGCGGAGGGGCGGGAGCGGGAACCGACTGAGAGGTACCGGGAGGCGCCGAGAGGTACCGGAAGGTACCGGAAAGTACAGGGAGGTACAGGGAGGTACAGGGAGGTGAGGACCGGCGGATGGACATCCGGCAGCTGGAGTACTTCCTCGCGATCGTCGACCACGGCGGCTTCAACCGGGCGGCCACCGCGCTGGTCGAGCCCGCCCGCACGGCGGTGCGCGGCATGGAGACGGTACGGGCCAGCGTCGACGCCGTACACGAACTGCGCACCGGTGGCCTCGACATCGCCGCGATGCCGTCCATCGCCGCGATGCCGTCCCCCGCGGTGGAGCCGCTCACCACGATGGTGCGCGACTTCGGCCGCCGCCACCCCCGGGGTCCGGGTGCGGGTGCGGGCCGCGTTCACACCGCGGGACGTCGTCGACATGGTGCGGACGGGCGCGGCGGAACTGGGGCTGCTGACCACGCCGGGGCCGCTGCCGGACAAGACGGTGGTGTCGTACCCGGTGGGGGAGCAGGGGCTGGTGCTGGTGACACCGCCCGGGGCCCGTTCGCCGCGGGCGGCACGGTACGGGGCGAGGACCTCGCCGGCCACCGGCTGATCATCGTGCAGCGGGGGACGGCGGCGCGCGCGTACGTCGACGGGTTGCGCGAGCGCGGCGTGGCGTTCACGGTCGCGGCGGAGACCGAACACCGGGTGTCCGTACTGCCGTTGGTGTTGGCGGGGGTCGGACTGGCGGTGACGACGGACTCGTGGCGGGAGTCGGCGGGCGGGGTCTCCTCGAAGGTGCCCTCGACGCCGTAACCCGCGTTGTTGACAAGGACGTCGACGGGGCCCACCTCGTCCTCGACCGCCGCGACGGTCGGCGCGACGGCGACGGCGCCGGTGTCGGTGACGTCGAGTACGCGGGCGTGGGCGCGGTCCGGGGCATGTGTCTCTCCGTTGGAGTATGGAGTGTCAGACGGCGGTGACCGCGTCCGAATCGGTGGCATCCGGATTGGTGGTGCGTTGCGGCGCCGCGGAGCCTCCCGCGGGCTTGGACGCCGTCAGCCAGAGCCCGGTGAACACGGCGGTGGCCAACGTGACGGCCCCGGCGGTGGTGAAGGCGCTGTTGAGGCCGGTCCCGAAGGAGGCGCCGCCGGACTGCCGGGCGCGGACGACGGCTCCGAGTACCGCCACGCCGAGCACCGCGCCGATCTGCCGGGCGGTGCTGCTGATGCCCGACGCGAGGCCGCCTTCCTGCGGGCCGACCGCCTGGACGGCGGCGCCCGTCAGCGGGGACAGGGTCAGGGCGAAGCCGGTGCCGACGACTGCCAGCCGCCACCACACGTTCCCGTAGCCGGTGTCGGCGTGCACCAGGCCGAGCGCCAGGAGTCCCGGTCCGGCCAGGGCGAGGCCGGTGGTGACCACGATCCGGAAGCCGTACCGGGCGGCGAGCCGGCCCGCGTACGGGCTGACGACGACCATGGCGAGGGAGGTCGGCAGGGTCTGTAGGCCGGCGCGCAGGACCGAGCTGCCCTGGACGTACACGAAGAACTGGGAGAAGAAGAACGACGACCCCATGAGCGCGAACCCCACCACGACCATGGCGGTGTTGGACACGGTGAACAGCCGCTGCCGGAACAGCCGCAGCGGCAGCATCGGAGCGGAACGCCGCGCTTCGACGGCGGCGAAGGCGCCGAGGAGGAGCGCCGCGGCGGTGAAGCCGCCCAGGATCACGGGCGCGGTCCAGCCGCGGGCGCCGCCCTCGATCAGCGCGTACGTCAGCGCCCCCACCCCCAGGGCGGACAGAACCGTGCCCGGGACGTCGATCGGGGGCGCGCTCGGATTGCGGCCCTCTTCGAGGCAGCGCAGCCCGACCAGCAACAGGGCCACGCCGATGGGCAGGTTGACGAGGAAGACGGCGGGCCAGCCGAAGGCTTCCGTCAGCACGCCACCGGCCACGGGGCCCGCGGCCAGGCCGATGCCGCTGAGTCCGGCCCACAGCCCGATCGCCTTGACGCGTTCCTGCGGCACGGGATGGGCGGCGGCGAGCAGGGCCAGCGAGGCGGGGGCCAGCGCCGCGGCCCCGATGCCCTGCACCACCCGCCCGGCGACCAGCCAGCCGACCGAGGGCGCGAGGCTGCACAGCACCGACGCGACGGTGAACACCGCGACGCCGCTCAGGTAGACCCGCTTGCGGCCGAACCGGTCGGCGAAGACACCGCCGGACAGCAGCAGCATGGCGACCAGCAGGACGTACGCGTCAACGATCCATTGCAGACCGGTGAGTTGAGTGTGCAGCCGGTGCCGCATGTCGGGCAGCGCGGCGCCGACGATCGTGTTGTCGAGCAGGACCATGAACTGGCCCAGGCAGGTCACCGTGAGCAGCACGGCCCGGTTCGGCCGACTGCCTACGGCCGCGGACGACGCGGCCATGGGGATTCCTCTCGGTCGTGGTAGCGCCTGCCTGCGGCTGACGGGGTCAACCTCCGGGCGAGGCGCCCTAAAGCAGCAATTGACTGCGTTAGGCGACAGTAAGGAAGCCCGCCCGCAAACGCAAGCCCCAACTGCGTTAAGGTGGCGGCATGGACGAGCGACAGCGGGCCCGGCGACCCGGCGGGCGCGGCGCCCGCGTCGGCGCGGCGGTGCACCAGGCGGTCACCGACCTGATTGGCGAGCGCGGCTACGGCAAGTTCTCCGTCGGTGACGTCGCGGCCCGCTCGGGCGTGGCCGACAGCAGCATCTACCGCCGGTGGGGCAGCCTGGAGAACCTGCTCGCCGACGTGGCGCTCACCCGCCTCAACGAGCGGTCCCCGATGCCCGACACCGGGAGCCTGGCCGGCGACCTGCGCACTTACGCGGCCCAGGTGGCCCGCGAGATCACCGGCCCCGACGGCCTGGCACTGCTGCGCCTGTCCGTCGCCCTGTCGAACAGCGGCCAGGAAGGCCGACAGGCAGGCGACGGCCTCCGCGACGAACGCACCCGCCAACTCCAGTCCATGCTCGACCGCGCCACCGAGCGCGGAGAGGACGCACCCGACGCGTTCGGCGTGCTGGACTACATCCTGGCGCCGATGTACGTCCGCGTGCTGCTGGGCGTAGGCACGCTGACTCCGGATTACGTGGACGGGTTGGTCGACCGGTTGCTGGGACCTGGGTTTGGACTTGGGCTTGGCTCGGGGACCGTGTGATCCGACTTGATCCGACTTGAACGCCCCGCTGCCCTCAAGGGGCAAGCGGGGCGCGGGAGTTGGGCGGGCTGAGCGCCCGGCGCGACTTAGGCGTCAGCGCCACGCGCGAGCGCGACGAGCGAGGCGAAGCCCTGGGGGGAGAGCATGAGGGTGGGCCCGGAGGGGTTCTTGCTGTCGCGGACGGGGACTATGCCGTGAGCCGCGGCGTGGGAGGGGGACCACTCGACGCACTCTCCCTCACCACCGCTGTAAGTGCTCTTGACCCACTCCGCAACGATGCTGGGGCCGGGTGTAGTGCTCATCTGGCGTGCTCCTCCGAGATCTTGCGAATCAGGTGCAGCGACTCGTCCTCCGACAACGCCGCCATGCGAAGCCGGTCGAACATGCCGACGGCCTTCGCCACCACGCTACGGGTGTCGTCCACCTGACCACCGTGGGTGGCGGTCTCGGTGTAGGTCGCGTGGGGCGCGTCGTTCATCGAGAGCAGCGTAAACGGCAGGTGGCTGGGCGCGGCACCCGCCTTGTACGGCAGCACCTGAACCGTGACGTGGGGTGATGCCATCTGCACACCCAGGTGTTCAAGCTGCCCGGTCATGACGGATCGGTCACCGACGCACGCACGCAGGACGGCCTCGTGGACCACGACCCACAGGAGCGGTGGATCGTCGCGCTCCATGACGGCCTGGCGCCTGATGCGCAGGTCCACGCGCGCTTTGATCTGCTCCTCCGTTTCACGCGGGAAAGCGGCGCGGATGACGGCTGCCGCGTACTCCGGGGTCTGCAACAGGCCCGTCAGAAACGTGCATGAGTAGTTCGTGATCCCGCTCGCGGACTCCTCAAGGGCGATGTACGGCACGAACCATTCCGGGTGCCCCACCTTGCTCAACTTGGCGCGAAGACGGGCGTAGACACCCGGCGTACCGGCCACGCGGTCCATGGCCTCCGCGAAAGCCGCGGACGCCAGCACCGAGCCGCTCTCGACCTTGCTGACCTGCGACTGCCGATAGTGCAGCTGGTCCGCGAACGTACCTTGGGACAACCCGAGGGCCTCCCGTAGCGCCTTGGTCTCCTCCCCGAAGTACGCGGCACCGTTCGAGGGTTCGTGGATCTGGTCGACTTCTTCGCTCACCTGTTCAACTCCCCGGTATTCCGCCTGCGTTGGCATGGCTTCCGCCCTGTTGAGCGTACGTGCCCATCCGCCATCGTGTGAGCGGAAGGTTACAGAGAGCACGCAAGCACGAAGGGCCCCGACCATGGTCAGCACCATCACGACGACCGCGAACACCGGAACGCCGGACGACGTGATGGTGTCGGCAATACACCGGCGGGAGTTGGAAGAAGTGGCGCTCCTCGGACACGGCTGGTGCCCGCCCGGCGGCTGGACCGACCCGCGGACCGTCGACCTCCGGGCCGTCGAGTCCGGACTGCGGCGGCTGCTCTCATGAGGCCCGGCGCGAGGCCCGCCGTCGGAACCGCGGCCAGGGACACCCGGTCGGGCAAGGTCGGGCGGGTGATGGCGAACGTGGGCGGATACGTCCAACTCCGCCCGCTCACCGGGGGCGTGGAGTGGGACGTCCCGCCGGAACACATCGAGCCCGCACCCCTCTCGGAGGCCCTCTCCGGTGCCGTCGCCGAGCAGAACGCCCTGAGCCGACGAGGGGACGCCGAACCGATGCCGTACCCGACCCACCGGGACCCCACCGTCGAGCCCGAGTACTCCGCACAGTGCGTGGAGGCGGCGGGCGACAACCCCCCTTGCGGCGCGAACTCCGGCGTACACACCGGAGTTACGGCCGTGGACGCCTGGATGCGCACCCACATGACGACAACCGGCCACCACCACTTCCGCCGCCGCTACGACGACTTCGCGGAACTGCCCCCGACGGACGCCCCCCAGTCCGATCCCACCCTCCCGCCCGGACTCGAACCGGCACGGGTCACTCGGGTGCGCACGCCATGAGACGCCGCTGGAAGGACCCGGCGGACAGGGCCGTCCTGTGGGCCGTGGTGCTCACAGCCACCAGCGTCGGCGGCCTGCTGGCCGTGATCATCGCGGCCCTGACGACCCACCACCCGACATGAGTTCGCCCGCAGACCTCGACTGAATGGGGTGCCCCGATGGCTGTAGCCCGAGACCTGAAATGCCTTCTGGCGCTGACGAATTGGCAGACACAGACGCCCGGAGCGGGACGCACCCGCTGCGGACCGGACATGCCGGTCGACCCGTGCGAAGGATGGGCGGCCGGTGTCGGACGGGCCCGAGGAACGCCCCTGTTCCGCCGCGTACGGGCCCGTTCACCTCTGCTCGCAGCCCGTGCGAGCGGTTCCAACCAAGTAGTCGGAGGCAACGAGATGACCGTTCAGACGGACGAGAAGGCAGTCCCGGCCGGTGCGCCGGGCACCGTCCCGTTCCCGTTCTCGTTTCCGGACGAGGACTGGCAGTTCGACGTGACGATCACGGACGCCCCGCGTCCGGTACCGGCCAGCTGTGACACCAGCGACGGCTGCAAGTCGTCGTGTGCGTCCTCCTGCACCAGCGACTGATCTCGGGCCTGTCGGCCTGGTGCTGTGGGCCGGGAGCACTCCGGTCCACAGCACCAGCTCTCTGATATCTGCTGTCTGACAAGGACGAACGATGACGCGGACAAGACTTCTCCAGCGCGGTGACGTGCTGCTCCTGCGCGCCGGCGTCGCCCCCGTCACCGGTCAGTGCGGCTGCTGGCCCTCCCCGGACGACCTGGCAGCCTGTCGCAGATGGCTGGCCGAGACGTGGTCCCACACGGAGTTCGAGACCGCGGTGCGTGCCGCCGCACCGAGCCTGGTCCGTGCGGTGGAGCGGGCGGTGAACGATCCGGGCCTGTCACCGAGAAGAGTCCGCAGCGCGGTCACCTCCACGGCCCGGTACCTGCTGCGCGCCACCGGTCGGCCGACCCCGTTCGGCCTCTTCGCGGGGGTGAGCACCGTACGGATCGGGCCCGCCCTCGCCCGCTTCGGTGTGGAGCATCGCCCGGTGGCCCGTCCGGACACCCTCTGGCTCGACCACGTACGCCGCGACCTCCAAGGCCGCCCGGATGTCCTGCCGCACCTGACCGTGGCGGCCGACGACCTGACGGTGCGGCGCGGGAACACCCTCGAACGCCCGATGCCCGGCGGCCGTACGGCGACCGTCCGCCTCACTTCGCCGCTGGCGGCCGTCCTGGAGATGAGTACCGGGTCGGTGCCCTACCGGCACATCGTGGAACGGCTCAACGAGATGGGCGGCTCCGCCGTGCAGGCGACGAAGCTCATCGCCGCGGCCCTTGACGTGGGAATGCTCACGACGCAACTCCACGCCCCGCTCACGGACATGGACCCCCTGGGGCACATCCTTCGTGTCCTGGAGCCCGTGAGGGCACACCTGGAGCCGGAGACCGTGGACGTCCTGCGCGAACTCACCGCTGTCCGTCAGCTGTTGGACCGTCACAACACGGCCTGGGACCGGTCGGCGGCACGGGAGATCCGCGACGAGGCCGAGCGCCGGATGACCGCGGTCAAAGACGCCGGACGCGTACGGCTGAGCGTGGACCTTCGTCTCGATGCCACCGTGCGGATTCCCGAGCCTGTTCTGGACGAGGCCGAAGCCGCCGCCCATGCTCTGGTCCGGCTGACCCGCCACCAGGGCGCGAAACCCGAGTGGGCCACCTATCACAGCGTGTTCTGGGACCGGTACGGTGCGGGCAGCCTCGTCCCCGTCCGTGACGCCGTGGACCTTGCCGCCGGAGTGGGACTGCCCGCCCACTTCCCCACGTCGTTGTGGCCCGAGCAGCCGATCCGGCCGCTGCCGAGGGACGAACTGCTGATGCGCCGGGCCTGGCAGGCCGTGGTGACCGGAGCACACGAGATCCGCCTCACCGACGCCGACATCGACGAGCTGAACCCCACCGCACAGGGCGCCGACGAGGACGTGGTCCTCGCCCCGCACGTCGAGATGGGGATGAGGGTCCACGCTGCGAGCCAACAGGCCCTTGACCGGGGGGACTTCACGGTATCGGTGCGTCCGGCCTGGAGCACCGGGAATCTCACCGGCCGGTTCGCGGCGATGCTGCCCGACAGCGGCCTGGGAGAGGCGTACCGGAAGCTGCCGACCCTCGTGGACGGGGCGCTTTCCGCTCAGCTGTCGTTCACCCCGGACTACCCGCACGCCGAGAACGTGGCACGCACACCGGCATTCCTGCCGTACGTGATCCCGCTGGGCGAGCACAGGCCGCCCGCCGCCCACCTCATCCCCCTGGACGACCTGGCAGTGCTGTCCACCGGCACGTACCTGCACCTGGTGAGCCTTTCACGACGACGCGTCGTCGAGCCGGTCGTCCTGCACCCGCTCGCCCTGGACAAACAGGCACCCCCCGTCGCCCGGTTCCTCGCCCAGCTCGGCCGGGGCTTCGCCACCGCCTGGACCCGGTTCGACTGGGGTCCGCTCGCCGCCGGGATGCCGTTTCTGCCTCGCGTCCGCTACCGCAAGGCCCTCCTCACTCCCGCCCGATGGAAGATCACCCCGGGCGACCTGCCCGTCGGACCCTTCACACCCGCCTGGCGCGAAGCCCTGTCCGACTGGGCACGCACCTGGCGATGCCCACAGTTCCTCGAACTCCGTGAGGACGACCGGACCTTACGTCTCGACCTGCGCGAGGCCCTGCACGCGCGCATCCTGTTCGACCATCTTCGGCGCCATGACGGCGCGGATCTCCACGAAGCCACCGCAGAAGAAGAGTTGGGCTGGATCGGGCATGCCCACGAGATCGTTGTGCCCCTCACGTCCACCCGGCCGCCCCTGCCACACCCGGACCTCGACAACGCGCCCGTGGTCACCAACCGGATGCCGGCGGACCCCGACGCCGGCCAACTGTGGGTGCAGGCCAAGCTGTTCACCGCCCCGGCCGCCATGGACCAGATCCTCGCCCGCGAACTCCCCGACCCGCTGGAACAGCGCGACAACTGGTTCGTCCGCCATCGCTCGCTCCTGGAGGACCACCATCTGCGTCTCCGCGTCGCCGTGACCGGTCCGGATACGCACGCCACCGTCACCCGGAGGCTCGTGACCTGGGCCCGGCAGCTCCAGGACGATGCCCTGATCTCCCGGCTCGTCTTCGACGATTACCGACCCGAAACCGGCCGGTACGGCACCGGCGCCGTGATGACGGCCGCCGAGGAGGTCTTCACGGCCGACAGCAGCATCGTTCGCCACGCCCTCACCGACATCCCGCACGTCGACCGGCGTGTGCTGTGTGCCCTCGGCATGATCGACATCGCTCTCGGCTTCCTCGGCAACGAGGACGGCACCCGCTGGATGGCCACGACGCCTGCCCCTGGCAGCGGCCTGCCCACCGTCACCCGCCTCCTCGCAGAGCAGACGTCCACCGGCCTCCGGGCACGACCGCCGGGCTGGACGCCACGGCTCGACGCGGCGCGCACCGCCCGGCGCGATGCGCTGTACCGCTACCGCGAGCAGCTCGCCGACCGGCAGGCGACGACCGTGCTGGAATCGCTTCTGCACATGCATCACAACCGGTTCGCCGGACCGGACCGGGACGCGGAAGCCGCCTGCCGTCACGCCGCCCGCCAGGCGTGTCGCACGGTGTGGGTGCGGGAGACAGGCCAGTGAACGACCACGTCCACGAGCTGGGCACAGGAGTGGTCGGAACGCTTCTTCGGCAGGCTGTCGCGGCCCATGCCGACGGAGCGTGGGAGGCGGCACACCGCACCGCCCGTGCCGTCGTCGCCCGGCCAGTCTCCGTCCACCTGGACGAGGCGAGCCTGTATCGCGGGGCACCGGCGCTCGCCTACACCCTGCACACGGCCGGTCATCCGGCCTACCGCTCGGCGCTCGAAACCCTGGACGGGGCGGTCGCCGACCTCGTGCGCGCCAGACTCGCGGCGGCACGCGCGCGGCTGGCCTCCGGCCAACTGCCGAGGATGCGGGAGTACGACCTGATCAGCGGGCTCACCGGGCTCGGCGCCGATCTCCTGCACCGCCGGACCCGACCGGAGCTTCTGCGGGACGTGCTGCGCTACGAGGTCCGGCTACTGCTTGAGCCCGTCACGGTCGACGGCCGGCGGCGTGTGCCGGGCTGGTGGACTTCGGACGGTCCCGGTGGCGGCCCCGTCGAGGAACTACCGTACGGGCACGGCAACTTCGGGCTGGCTCACGGCGTAGCGGGTCCCATCGCCCTCCTCGCGTTGTCCGCCCGCGCAGGCATGGTGGTACCCGGGCAGCACGAGGCGTTGTCGCACGCCTGCCGGTTGCTGCAACAGTGGTCCTCCCGCACTCCTTCCGGCGCCGCGGCCTGGCCCGAGACCATCACTCCGGACGGGTGGTACACGGGACCGCCCGTCTCGACGGCTCCGGGCAGACCGTCCTGGTGCTACGGCACCCCGGGCATCGCCCGTGCTCTTCAACTGGCCGCCCTCGCCTGTGGCCATGCACCCGCGCAGCAACACGCGGAAGACGCCGTGGCCGCCTGCCTCGCCGACCCGTCGCAACTCGGCCTGCTCCGCGATGCCACGGTCTGCCACGGCTGGGCGGGGCTCGCACTCGTCGCCGCGGCCGTCGCGGCCGATGCCGTCCCCGGCAGCCTGCTTCCCGCACAAGTGCCTCTGCTGCGCGAGCAGTTGGCCGCTCACCTCGACCAGCATCCGCCCCCCGGCACCGACGGGCTTCTCACCGGCTCGGACGGCGTACTGCTCACCCTGCACACCCTCGACCCGATCCAGCGCGCCGCACCGGCCTGGCAGACGTGCCTTCTCCTCAGCTGATAGGGATTCCCACGTGAACGACACCCCGACCGTCGATGTCCTCCGTAACCGCCTCGTCGACCAGCTCCTGGCCGGCAGGCAACTGCCGGCACGTGTTGAACAGGCGCTGCGCACCGTGCATCGGGAGATCCACCTTCCGGGACTCGATCCGGCCGTGGCCTACAACGACCAGGCCGTCACCATCAAGGACAACCCCGACGGGCCGCTCGCCCTGTCCTGCGCCTCCATGCCCTCGATCGTGGCGATGATGCTCGCCCAGCTCGACGCGGAGCCGGGCGACCACGTCCTGGAGATCGGTGCGGGCACCGGCTACAACGCCGCCCTCCTGGCCGAGATCGTCGGCGACGACGGCCAGGTCACCACCGTCGACATCGAACCCGACGTCACCCTGCACGCCCGCACCGCGCTCGACAGCTCCGGATACGAGCACGTCCGGGTCATGGAACGCGACGGGCTGAGGGGCGCGCCCGAGTACGGCCCCTATACCCGCATGATCGGCACCGTGGGCTTCTGGGACATCCCCATGGCGCTGCGCGACCAACTCGTCGACGGCGGCCGGTTCGTCCTTCCGCTGCGCTGGCGCGGCCAGACCCGCTCCGTCGCCCTCACCCGCCAGGGCGAGGCACTGGTCGGCCATGACATGGAGCTGTGCGGCTTCGTCCCCATCGTCGGCCAGGACGGCGAACGCACCGTCGAGCTGGCCGACGGCACCGTTCGCGTCCACCACGACCGGGACCAGGACGTGAACGCCGCCCAACTGCACGACGCTTTCGCCCATGCGGCCACGGAGACCTGGTCGGACGTCCGGGTCGGCGGCCAGGAGTCCTTCGACGGGATCTGGCTGCGCATGACCGCGTTCGAGGACACCGTCTGCCGACTCGAAGCCACCCCGGCCGCCGTGGACAACGGACTGCGCCGCCCCGTGATCATCGGCCGTAGCCCGGTCCTGGTCTCCGGGGGTTCCCTGGCGTACCTGATCGCCAAACGCGACGACACGGATGCGGAACGACGCTCACTCCTGGGCGCCGCTCACCTCGGCCCCGACGGCGCCGACCTGGCAAAGCTCCTCATTGCCCACATCACCGCATGGGGAGCCGACCGCACGGCAGTGCCCAACCTTGCCGTCCACCCCGCAGACACACCGGATCACGGCCTTCCCACAGGCCACGTGATCAACAAGGTCGACTCCCGCATCGTCCTCTCGTTCGAAGGCTGTGGGGGATGAGTTCGCCGCATCACGATGCCGGGCGGGAGTGGTCCGACGATGCCGGGCGGGAGCGGCTCGCGAGTTCGTCGTCCGGACGACGGAGGCGTTCGCGGTCCGGCCGGACCCGCCGCCGGCGTCCACCCCGGTCGAGTGAGTTCGCCGCAAACCCCCGGTATCCGAGCCGAGGATCCGCCACCATGCCCCCATGAGCGACCACGGATTCCTGGAGAGCACCAAGCAGTTCGCGCTCTGCCTGGCCGAACTTCAGAGCAGCCTCGACGCCGAGTCGTACGAACTGTTGCTGCGCATCCTCAAGGGGACCAACGAGGCGTTTGTCCGCCGCAACACCGACATCGACATCAACCTCTCGCCCCGCGAACAGGAGCTGTTCACTCCCGAGTTCGGCGAGCGGCTCAGCCAACTCCTGAGTCTGCTGGGGCCGTTGGGGGCGCACACTTCGGTGGACCTCGGCTCGCTCACGGGGGCGGGCGCGCATGCGGGCGGGGGCGCCGCCGAGAGCGAGAACGGGAACGGGAGCGAAGCCGTACGCGACCACGAACGGGAACGTGACCGCGTACGGCGCGAGGTCGAGGCGATTGCCCGGGCCAGCGGGCTGAAGCCGTAACCCCCGCCCCACCCTCACCTCACCCCCACCCTCACCTCACCCCCACCCCCACAACCCACCTACCCCGCCGCCGACTTCACCGCATGCCCCACCCGTGCCCGCAGCTCCGCGAACTCCGGCGACTCGCGCAGCTCGTCCGCGTCGACGTCACCCCGTGGCAGCGGGATCGGCAGGTCGAGGGCGACGGTGCCGGGGCCCTTGGTGAGGACGACGATGCGGGTGCCCAGGAACACCGCCTCGTCCGCGGAGTGGGTCACGAAGACCGCCGTGCGGCCCGTGCGGTCGGTCATGCGGCGGACGTCGTCCTGGAGGCGTTCGCGGGTCAGCGCGTCGAGCGCGGCGAAGGGTTCGTCGAGGAGGAGGAGCGGGTTCTCGGCGGCCAGGGCGCGGGCGATTGCGACGCGCTGCTGCTGGCCGCCGGAGATCTCCCAGATCCGCCGCCTCTCGGTGCCTTCGAGCCCGACCCGCGCGAGCAACTCCGCCCGCCGCCGCGGCCATTGGGCGCGCTCGACCCCGGCGTACCGCAGGGCCACGTCGACGTTGCCCCGCACGGTCCGCCACGGGAACAGCCGCGGCGTCTGGAACACCATCCCGGCCGACGCGCCCGGCCGCGGCTCCGCGCCCGACACCCGTACCGAGCCGTGCGTGGGCCGCTCGAAGCCGGCGATCAGCCGCAGCAACGTGCTCTTGCCGCAGCCGGACGCGCCGACGAGGACCACGAACTCCCCCGCGGAGATGGTCAGATCGACCGGGCCCACCGCCGTGACGGTCTCGCCGCCGCGACCGTACTCGTGCGAGACGTGGTCGAGCCGGACGGACCCGGCGCCACCCGGGCCCTCCGTCCCCTCAACCACCGTGTCCACGGCCTCACTTGAGGACATCGGGCAGTCCCTTCAGATAGAACGCCTTGCGGACCACGGCCTCGGGCGGCGCCGCGTCGATCTGCTTCTGGTCGGCCAGGAACTTCCCCGTGTCGGTGACGTACGACAGCAGCTTGCCCGGATTCCCGTCCGTGCCCAGCCAGTTGGCGGAGGCGACTTCGGCGGGGGTGAGGAACACCCCTTGCCGGAGCTGCGCCTTGGCGTCCGCGCCGCTGATGCCGAGTTCCGCCGCGATCGATTTGACCGAGCCGTCGGGGTCGGACTTGATGCGGCGCAGCGCCTCCGCCTCCGTCTTCCGCCAAGTGTCGATGGCCGTCGGGTCGTTGGCGATCAGCTCGTCCGACACCACGGCCAGGTCCAGAGTCGGTTTGCCCGCCGCGCCGATCTCCTTGCTGCTGGTCAACTGCGTTCCCGTCGTGCGCAGTTCGTCCAGCGTCGGCAGCCACACGTACGCGGCGTCGATGTCGCCCCGCTCCCACGCGGCAAGGATCGGCTGCGGCTGGAGGTCGACCAGCTTGACCTCCGACGTCTTCAGCCCGGCCGCCGCCAGCGCCGCGAGCAGGCTGTAGTGCGAGGTGGACGCGAACGGCGTCGCGATCGTCCTGCCCTTCAGCCCCGCGACATCGGTGATGCCGGTGGCCTTGCGCGCCACCAACGCCTCGTTCTCGCCCGCGACATCGAGGATCCACGCGACCTTGTACGGGATCGGCGAGGACCCCGACACCCCGCGCGCGAACGGGCTGGAACCCAGCGCCGCGATGTCCAGCGACTTGCCCAGGAAAGCCTGGTTGACACTGGCCCCGGAGTCGAACTTGATCCACGTGATCCGGTAGTCCGGCAGCGCCTTTTCCAGCAGCTTCTGGTTCTTGATGACCAAGTCCCCGCTGGGGAAGGCGAAGTAGCCAATACGCAGCCGTTTGGCGCCACTTGACGATCCGTCACCGTCGGACGAGCAGCCACCGACGACGGCCGCGGAGGCCACCGCCAGCGCACCGGCCAGCAGCGTACGGCGAGTTGGAGAACCGGACAGGGAGCCGGGCCGGGATCCGGGCAGGGAAGCGCGCGGCGAACCGGGCAGGGAGGGAGACATGGCGGACCACTCGTTTCTGTTCAGGCGCGTCCGCGCCACGGCACCACGGCCCGTTCCAGCCGCAGCAGCAACCCGTCGATGACGAGCCCGGAGATCCCGATGGCGATGATCCCGACCAGCACCACGGGCGTGTTGTTGTAGTTCGCGGCGTCCTTCACCATGCCGCCGATGCCGGGCAGCCCGTTGACCAACTCCGCGGCGACCAGGGAGGAGTAGGCCACCCCGACGGCCAGCCGCACCCCGGTGAGCGTCTCCGGCAGCGCGGACGGTACGACGACGTCCCTGACCACGTCCCACCGCGACGCCCCGAGCGCCCGCGCCGCCTCGACCAGCGCGCGTGGTACGGCCGCGACGGCGGTCGTCGTCGACACCGCCACCGGCGGGAACGCGGCCACCGCCAGCAGCGTGATCTTCGGCTCCTCGTTGATGCCCAGCCAGATGATGAGCAGCGAGAAGTACGCCAGCGGCGGCAGCGTCCGCAGGAAGGTGATCCACGGCTCGAACAGCGACCGCACCCAGCCGACCGTGCCCATGAGCAGCCCGAACAGCACCCCGAGGACGATGCCGATCCCGGCCCCGAACGCGATGCGCCGCAGGCTGATGCCCAAGTGCTCGATGAGATAGGTGCCGTTGTAGCCGCGGATGCCGTCGTGCGTCGTGGACACGTCGATGAACGCGTCCCAGACCTTCGCCGGCGGCGGCACGAGCGTCTCGCTCCACGCCCCGCTCGCCGCCAGCGCCTGCCACAGCGCGAGAAACAGCAACAGCGAGCCGAACGGCAGCGCGACATGCCGGACCCGCGCTCGTCCGCCGCCCCGCGCCGCACGCGAGCGAGGCCGAACAGGCGGACGGGGCACGGGAGTTGGTGGTGTGGAGGTCGGTGCGGAGGTCGGTGTGGAATCGGCTTCTGTGGACATGGGGCGGCCTCCAGGGAGCGCCGGAGCATGAGCAGCTGAACGAAGCAGCGGGAAAGCCCCCGCGACGGACGGCGGGGCGCGACGGAAAGATCGGGACGCGTCTGAAGGGCGAGACGCCTCAGAAACGCGGAAGGGAGATCAACAACAACACGGAGCCGGGCAGAGGCACAGGTCGATGACCAGGCGTCGCACCAAGGGCTCGTGAATCATGGGGCCCATTTGTACCGCAGCCGCGCCCGCGCACCAAGAGCCGTCCCACGGACTGGAACACCCGGACGGCCGTTCCCGGCACGGTACTTGGCCGTACCCGGCCAGGCATGGCGAAACCCTGGTGCGCCACCTCGGTCCGCCCGACCACCCCCGGCCCGGTGCGCATAACCCCCGGCCAGGTACTGTCACCTTCCCTCGCCTCGCCCCACGCCGAGCCCCCACGTCGAGGTCCGCACGCATCACCGAGACAGGAGCCGTCGTGGCACTGAGCGCAGCGAAAACCGGAAAAACGGGCAGCATACGAAGATCCCGCGGCGCCGCGCTGGCGCTCGCCGTGGCCGCCGTGGCGACCGCCGTCACGCTGGCCCCCGCCGTCTCCGCGTCCGCCGCCGGGTACACCGAGTCCGCCGGTCCCTGGAGCACCGCGACCGCGCTCACCGGCGCCGACGGCCGGCAGACCCTGGTCGACGTCAAGTCCGCCGGCGACGGCACGGTCTTCGCCCTGTGGCGCGACGAGGCCGCCGGCGCCACCACCTGGGACTTCAAGGTCGCCGTCCGGGCCGCGGGCGGGACCACCTGGTCCGCTGCCCGGACCCTGGTCACCGGCGAGGGCGCCTCCGCCGAGGCGGAGCTTGCCGTGACGCCCGGCGGAGGGGCCGCGGTGACCTGGCGGACCGGCAGCACCGCCGAGAACGCAGTCTCCGCCGTCGCCGCGATCTACGACCCGGCCACGGCCGCCTGGTCCGACCCGGCCACGATCGCCACCACCGACGGCTCGTTTGTCTCCACGCCCGAACTGGCCGCGGCCTCGGACGGCACCCTCACCGCCGTCTGGTACCAGGACACCGGCACCCTGGCGTCCGACATCCGGACCGCCACCCTCGCCCCCGGCGCCACCGCCTGGTCCGACGCGCGGACCATCGGGTCCGTTTCCGGCAGCTACGTCTACGACCTCTCCGTCGCCGTCGCGCCCGACGGCGCCGCCACGGCGGCCTGGGACGCGTACGGCTTCTTCAGCGGCGACCACGCCATCACCACCGCCACCCGCGCCACGGCCACCGGCGACTGGAGCGCCGCCGCCGTCCTGCCCGGCACCACCGCCACCTCCGGCAACGTCCAGCTGACGATGGACGCCGCCGACGCCACCACCGTCCTGTGGTACTCCAACACCGACGGCAACACGGGCAGCGGCGACCTCCGGTCCGCCACCAGGTCCACCCCGTCCGGGAGTTGGGGCGCCGCCCAGACCGCGGTGACGTCCTTCGGTTTCAGCGACCGCAGCGAGCCGCTGGCCGCGCCCGACGGCGACCTCACCTACGTCTGGGCGGGCTGGAGCAGCAGCGCGGGCGAGTACGTCGTCCGCACCGTCACCCGCGACGCGGCCACCGGTACCTGGTCCACCGTGCGGACCCTGTCGACCGGTTACGTCAACGCGCAGGTGTCCGCGGCCATCGGCGCCGACGGCACCGTACAGGTGCTCTGGCCGCAGGTGCCCAGCATCGACGACGGCGACGACCACTACCTGGAATGGGCGGTCCGCGCCGACGGCAAGTGGAGCACGGCGACCGCCCTCAACAGCGCGCCCGTCCCGGCCGTCCCCAACACCGACGCCCTCGCCGGCGAGGTGGCAGCGGGCCCCGACGGCCGCGCCACGGTGGTCTGGCGTACGGCGGTGGCGGCGTCGGCGGGCTCGTACACCTCGCAGCTGTCGGCCCAGTCGCAGACGCTGCTGGCCGCGCCGAAGGTCACCGCGAGGACCACGCTCACCGGCACCGCCCGCACGGGCGCCAAGCTGACCTGCGCCGCCTCCTGGACCGGCGACAACGCGACGGTCGCCTGGTCCTGGCTGCGCGACGGCACGACGATCGCGGGCGCCACCGGCAGGACGCGCACGCTGACCTCGGCGGACTACACGCACAAGGTGTCCTGCCGGGCGACGGTCGCCAACGCGGCGGGCTCGGTCCGCTCGACGTCCACGGCCGCCGCGGTCGCCGTCGGCACCGCCCTGAAGGTCACCAAGGCCCCGGCGGTCACCGGTACCGCGAAGGTCGGCAGCCGCCTGACGGCCGCGCACGGCACCTGGTCACCGGCGGCCACGTCGTACACGTACGCCTGGAAGCGGAACGGCACGGCCATCGGCGGGGCCACCAAGTCCACGTACACCCTGGTGAAGGCCGACAAGGGCCGGAAGATCACGGTCAAGGTGACCGCCCACCGCTACGCCTGGACGAACGGCACGGCCACGACGGCCGCGGTCACGGTCCGCTGACCGGTTTCATCGGTCCGCTGAGCGGACCTGCGTAAAAACCCCTCAGCCGGTGCCCGCCCCGGCCCCGGACGCCTCGGCTCCCGATCGCCCGGCTCCCGCCCGCCCGGCCCCCGACGCCCCCGCGCCGGAGGCCGGGCGGGCGGCCGTGCGGCCCGGATCCCCGTCCCCCGGGGCTTCCCCCGATGCCTCCTGCGCCGCCCGCCGGTACTCCGCGTTGATGCGCTGCGCCTCCTCCAACTGGTCCTCAAGGATGACGATGCGGCAGGCGGCCTCGATCGGAGTGCCCTTGTCGACGAGCTCGCGGGCGCGCGCGGCGATCCGCAACTGGTAGCGGGAGTACCGGCGGTGCCCGCCCTCCGAGCGCAGCGGGGTGACCAGCCGGGCCTCGCCGATGGCCCGCAGGAAACCCGGGGTGGTGCCGAGCATCTCGGCGGCGCGCCCCATCGTGTACGCGGGGTAGTCGTCGTCGTCGAGACGGCCGTTGAGCGGGGAATCTGCTGTCATGTCACCTCGTTGTGCAACGCGTCGAGGGGCCCTGTTGCCGTACGGCTAGGTCCTGTCGTCACATTCCCGTCGTCGCCCGGAGGGCGGCCGGGCGGCGTCAGGTGCGTGCTCTCGGTGTGCCGGGCGTAGGCCCTCGTACTGGACGTACTTGGGTCTGCGCCCGGTGCGGCGAGAGTGCGTGCATGGCGTCGCGCGGCAGACGGGAATGTGACGACAGGGCCTAGGGGCCCCACGGGAAATTCAACACCATTGGGCCGCCGGACCGCTGTGCGGTCCTGATGGCGCCGGCTCTCCCGTGCCCTCTCCGAGTCAACCACTCGCGCGCGCCGAACCCGAACCCGGACAGCGGTGAGGGCCCTGCCGACGCGCGTCGGCAGGGCCCTCACCTGGTCCTGAAGTCCCGGAACGGGGTTCCGGGACCGGGGTCCGCTCACCGGACCCCGGGGTCCGGTCGTGCTCAGACGTCCCGGGGAACCGGGATGCCCAGCAGCTCCGAGGCCGTCTCCAGCGGGGTCAGCGCGACCGGCACCGGCTCGGCGTCCGGGCTCTCGTGGCAGGTGAAGCCCAGCCGGGCCATGGCCCGGGTGACCTCACCGGCGGAGAAGTCGCGGCGGTCCTGCCGGGTGATGACCTCGCCCACCTGCTTGACGGGGTAGCGACGGCGGCCGATGGTCACGGACTCACCCGTGATCGGCTCCGGCTTGATCCCCTCCATCGAGGCGAGCACCCCGCTCTTGGTGAGGTCGAACGGGTACCGGGCGATGACACAACGCATGATGCCTCACAGACACGAGGGAGAAGGGGGAGGACCGGAAGGAGCCAGGAACACGGAACGACAAGCCACGAACGACAAGCCACGAACGGGAAGGACTACGCCGCCGGACCGAAGGCGGCGGACCGCCCCTGGCCCGTACGCCCCTGCCCGCCGCTGCGCCCGCGACCCCCGCGGGACGACGAGGCCGCCGCCGAACGCGACCCGCCGGACGAGGACGACGACGAAGAGGCCGAAGCCGACGAAGACGACGCCGCGGCGCCCGAGGACGACCGGGACGAGCGCGACGACGACGAACGCGAGGACGAAGAGCGCGACGACGAGTTCCCGCCGCGCCGCGGCCGGGGCGCCGCCGCGACCGGCGTGGCGATGACGACCGGCACCCCGGACGGTTCCTGCGCCCCCGTGATCCGGCTCAACTCCGCCTCGCCCGAACGGACTTGGGTGATCCGCGGGTTGATGGCCGCCTGCGTCATCAGCCGGCTCATGGACCGCCGCTGGTCGGGGGTGACCAGGGTCACCACGCTGCCGGACTCCCCGGCCCGGGCGGTACGGCCGCCGCGGTGCAGGTAGTCCTTGGGGTCGGTGGGCGGGTCGACGTTCACCACGAGGTCGAGGTTGTCGACGTGGATGCCGCGCGCCGCGACGTTGGTCGCCACCAGCGCGGTGACCTGCCCGTCCTTGAACTGGGCGAGCGTACGCGTGCGTTGGGGCTGCGACTTGCCGCCGTGCAGGCCCGCCGCGCGCACCCCGCTCTTGAGCAGGTGCTTGACCAGCTTGTCGACGGCGTGCTTGGTGTCGAGGAACATGATCACGCGGCCGTCGCGCGCCGCGATCTCGGTGGTGGTGCGCTGCTTGTCCGCGTCGTGCACGTGCAGCACGTGGTGCTCCATCGTGGTGACCGTCGCCGAGGACGGGTCCACGGAGTGGACCACCGGGTCCGACAGATAACGGCGGACCAGCAGGTCCACGTTGCGGTCCAGGGTGGCGGAGAACAGCATCCGCTGGCCCCCCTCCTGCACCTGGTCGAGCAGCGCGGTGACCTGGGGCATGAAGCCCATGTCGGCCATCTGGTCGGCCTCGTCGAGGACGGTGATGGAGACCTCGTTCAGCCGGCAGTCGCCGCGCTCGATGAGGTCCTTGAGCCGGCCCGGCGTCGCGACGACGACCTCGGCGCCGCCGCGCAGCGCACCCGCCTGCCGTCCGATCGACATGCCGCCGACGACGGTGGCCATCCGCAGCCGCAGCGCGCGGGCGTACGGCGTGAGCGCGTCCGTGACCTGCTGGGCGAGTTCGCGGGTGGGAACCAGGACGAGGGCCAGGGGCTGGCGAGGTTCAGCGCGTCGGCCTGCCGTACGGGCCAGCATGGCGAGGCCGAAGGCGAGGGTCTTGCCCGAGCCGGTGCGGCCCCGGCCCAGGACGTCGCGTCCGGCCAGGGAGTTGGGCAGCGTCGCCGCCTGGATCGGGAACGGTACGGTCACGCCCTCGTGCCCGAGCGCGGCCAACACCGGCTCCGGCAGGTCCAGTTCGGCGAAGGCGTCGACGGGGGGCAGCGCCGGGGTGATGGTCTTGGGCAGAGCGAACTCGCCCTGCTGCGGGACCGGACGACGGTTGCCGCCCTGGGGACGGCCGCCGCCCTGGGAGGAGCGGCGCGGGGCGTCGGAGCGGCGGGCGGCAGCGGTGCCGAAGCGATCGTTTCGATGACGACTGTTCGTGCGTGCGCGATTCATGCGCAACCTTTCCTTGATGTGGCACGTATCAAGGAATTCCCGCTGCATACGGAGAGCGCAGAGAATCGCAAGAACGAGCCGAGGGCTCTGACGGAAGAAATCCGAGAGCGCGGAATGCGAGGGGTAATGAATTTCCCCGGAATCAATCTGGTGTTTCTGGACGGGGCGTCGGTGAGGAGTGTCGGGAAGGGGTGGTGCGGAGGGTGGTGCAAGAGGTGTCGCAAGGGGTGGTACTGCGAAACGCAGCGAGCTGGGACCCGCACCCCAAGGTGCGGGCCCCAGCTGCTAAAGCAAGCGTCTGTCGACGTCAGCGTCAGGCGGGAACGATGTTCTCGGCCGTCGGGCCCTTCTGGCCCTGCGCGATGTCGAAGGTCACCTTCTGGCCTTCCTGAAGCTCACGGAAGCCCTGGGCGGCGATGTTCGAGTAGTGGGCGAAGACGTCCGGGCCGCCGCCGTCCTGCTCGATGAAGCCGAAGCCCTTTTCCGCGTTGAACCACTTCACGGTACCAGCAGCCATGTCAATTCTCCTTCGGGGTGTAACCGAAGCCCACTCTGTGTGAACTCCGGGTCGCCGAGATGATCACCCCACCGGAAAAACCTTCTGGTAACCACAACTGCAACTGGACCCAACAATAGCATGGCGCAATCGCCGACGCACCGCTCCCAATTCCCCTCCGCCCGTCGGCCGAGAAATACTCATCGCGGGTCACGCCCAATTCTCATGTCGCGACGACAGATTTTGTGCCCTCGCTCGCGGCGCGGCCCGCGCCCCCTGCGGATTCGCCGGCTCCGGCGTCCGCTGCCCCGTCCGCTCCCTTGTCCGCGGCGACGAGCGCGCTCGCGCTCAGCTGCGGCCCGTCCGGGGCGGCCGCGGCGGCCATCAGCCGGGCCGCCCGCGCCGCCCCGGTCCCGGGCGGGACCACCAACAGGTCCCAGCGGCCGACGCTGTAGGAGAGCAGCAGCAGTTTGTGCGGGTCGATCTCCGGGGTGAACCAGCCGACCTTGACGACGTGCCCGGCCACGGGGACCCGGTGGGGGATGACGGGCCAGTGCTCCGGGTTGACGGCGACGCGGGTGATGCGGCCCCAGAGGGGGTCCAACACGGCCGTCAGCGCGGGCAGTTCGCTCAGCAGGTCGCGGGAGCGGGGCCACCAGGCGCCGTCCAGGAGCCCGCGGGAGCCGCCGGCCTTCAGCGCGAGCCGGACGGGCGGGGCGGGCAGGGTGGTCGGGGCGGGCGGGGATGAGGTCGCCGACATGACGCGGACCCGTCTCCGGGCCGACCGCTGGGCCGGGCCCGGGGTTCGTCTCTCACCGGGAACGACTCGGCGTGGCGGCCGGAGTGCGAAGTGCCCTCGGTACTTCCACGGTACGCCGCGGGCCGCGTCCACAGGGCCGCGGCGGCGTACGTGCCTGCCGGTCCGCCCGGCGGACTTCGCGGTCCGCGGCCGATCCGCCCGTATGCCCTGTGCCCTGCGGCCGTCCTACGCGCGCAGCAACCGCTGGGTGAGCTCGCGGTACTGCCGCAGTGCGACGCGGAGTTCGTCCGGGTGGGTCTCGGGGTCGCGGTCCTGCCAGCCGTCGCGGAGGGCGCGGCGCTGCTCGGCGAGGGCGTTCGCGAGGTGGGCGGTGGCCTCGTCGAAGGCGCGCTCGGCCTCTTCGAGGGCTTCCTTCGGGGTGTCGGCGAAGGTGTTGATGGCCTGGCGCAGCCGGTCGACGACCTCGTCGCGCTCGGCGGCCGGGAGCAGGGGTTCGGGGCCCGAGGTGCGGCGCTGGGCGCGGGCCGCGGACTGGTCCGGGGGCAGTTGGGCGCGTGACTGGTCGTACATCATCGGTGCCGCTTTCCTGTGCGTCGTGCTGCGCGGATGATCCGGAGCGGCATGGCTCTGCGCCGTGCCGCCAGTCAACGTCCGCCGTTGGTTCATGTCAACGTGCGGCCGCGGGAGTACGGTGGAGATCCGACTGTTTCGTCGAGTTCCCGCGAATTACCCAGCATCGCACCACCGTTCCCCCCGAGGGGCAGCCCGTGACCCCGGCCGCGCCATCCGCAATCAGGCCGAGGAGTCCCGTATGCCGATCGGTTCCAGCACCTCCCCGCACCCGACGACGACGGGTCCGGCCACCGGTCCACCGGGACCGGACTACGACGGCACGTCCCCCTTCCCGCCGGACGGACCGCGGCCCGCGCGCGGGCGCGGGGACCGGGTGTACGTGTCGGTGACGGCGGCGATCGTCGTCCTGCCGTTCCTCGCGCTGGGTCTCGCCGGCTGGCTGCTGTGGGGGCGGCTCGTCCACCCCGTCGACCTCGTGCTCGCCGCGGTCCTCTACGCGGTCACGGGACTCGGCGTCACCGTCGGGTTCCACCGCGGGCTCACCCACGGCAGCTACCGGGCCGTGCGCCCCGTCCGCGTCGCGCTCGCCGTGGCCGGTTCGATGAGCTTCCAGGGCGACGTCATCGGCTGGGTCGCCACCCACCGCCGCCACCACGCGTTCACCGACGAGCCGGGCGACCCGCACTCCCCGTACCGCTACGGCACGCACCTGCGCGGCCAGTTGCGCGGACTGCTGCACGCGCACATCGGCTGGCTGCTGCGCAACGACCGTACGCCGCCGGAGAGTTACGCCCCCGACCTGCTGGCCGACCGCGACCTGCGCGCCGTCTCCCGGGCCTTCCCGGCGCTGTGCGTACTCACCCTCGCGCTGCCGTTCGGCCTGGGCTGGGCCATCGGCGGCAGCTGGCTGTACGGCGTAACGGCCCTGCTGTGGGCGGGACTTGTGCGCATCGCGCTGCTCCACCACGTGACGTGGAGCGTCAACTCGCTCTGCCATGTGATCGGCGGGCGGCCGTTCCGCACCCGGCGCCACGACCGCGCCACCAACCTGTGGCCGCTGGCCCTGCTCTCCTTCGGCGAGAGCTGGCACAACTTCCACCACGCCGACCCCACCAGTGCCCGCCACGGCGTCGACCGCGGCCAACTCGACCCGTCCGCCGCCGTCATCGACCTCTTCGAGCGCCTGGGCTGGGTGTACGACGTGCGCCGCCCGACCGCGTCCCGGATCGCCACCCGCCGCCGGGCCTGACGCCCGGGGGCACCCCAACCGTCGTCAACCACTCATCCGTGCACGGCAGTTGACAGGAACCTCATGGTCACGGCAGTGAACCCACCGCTTCCCGCCATCCCCCTCCTCCGGCTGCGGCTGGCCCCGCACAGCGTTGTGCCCCGGCGCATCGACGGGGCGTGGTGGCCGCGCTCGTACGACCTGGTCGCCGAACTCCCGCGGCTGCTGGCGGGGTTGCCGCGGGCCTGGGGCACCGTCGACAGCGTCCTGGTCAGCGGGCGGATGTGGCTTCCGCTGCCCGGTCGGATGCTCGTCGCCAACCAGGTCGTCCGGCTGAACAGGACCCCGTCGGCGGCCGACGTGTCCACCCCGGCCGCCCCGCACACCGTCGTCCTGCTCGTCCCCGGGCGAGGACGCTGGGACCTGCTGGTCGTGCCTCCCGACACGACCGCGGAGGCCGCGGAGCCGCTCATGGCCGCCGCGGCGGGTGCGGCGGGCGGTCACGGCTGAGGCGGCCGGCCGGGCGTCCTCGTCGGGGGACGGCGGGGCTGCTGCCGTACCCCGGACCGGTGCAGGACCAGCCGGGTCGCGGCAACGGTCAGGATCAGTAAGGCACTTACGGCCAGTGCGGCGACCACGGCGGTCACGTCCCCGCGACGGACAGGCCGCGGCGCCAGGGCCGTACGGGCTGGGCGGCGGCGACCGCGACCGCGTACGGCACGGCGGTGTCGTAGGGCGCGGGAGCCGTGTCCGAGACGGCGGTGGCGTCGATGCCCGCCGCCGTGATGAGCGCGGTCGCGGTGCTCGGCGGGCCGGTGGTCGTGCTCGCGGCGGCCAACAGGCGGGCGGCAGCGGGGGCGTTGGTCTCGGGCGGCACCACCAGCAGGTCCCAGCGGCCGGAGGTGGCGGACAGCAGCAGGATCTGGTGCGGGTCCAGCTCCGCGGTGAACCAACCGACCTTCACCACATGGCCGTTGACGAGGATCTTCGGCGGAAGGATGGGCCAGTTGCGGGGGTTGACGGCGATCCGCGTGATCCGCCCCCACAGCGGGTCCAACACGTCCGCCAGATCGGTGAGTTCACTCGTCAGGTCGCGGGAGCGGGGCCACCACGCGCCGTCCAGGCCGACAGGTTGTACGGCGGGGTGTTCGGCGGGCTCGGCAGCGGAGTGCGCGGGCTTCAGCGCGAGACGCGCGGTCGGCGCCCTGAAGGGCACCACCCGTGGCAGCGTGGGACGGCCGGTGGTCGCGGGCATCGCGGGAACCTGTCTCCGGGCCTCCGCGGGGGCGGTCGCCCGGTGTCGTCGGTCTCCGGGAACGACACCGGCATCGGGGCCGGTGCGCGAAATGCTCCCGATGACCTCACGCTACTCCCCGCGGAGGCCGGACGGACCGTTCCCGGCGCCCTCCTTGACGGGCCTGCCGGGCCCAGAGCCTCCCGAAGGAACCAACCGGTCCTTCGGGAGGCGGCCGGAAGCCGTCAGCGTCTCCCAACCGGTGGTACTACCAGGTCCACTTCTGGTCGTTGTTCGTCGAGCACGGCCACTGGATGACCTTGGTGCCGATCGTGGTGGAGGAGTTCGGGACGGCGAGGCACTTGTCGCTGTTCAGGTTGCGCAGCCGGTCGATGCTGTCGTGGATCCAGACCTGCTCGGCGTTGCCGGAGCAGGGCCACTGGATGGCCTGGGTGCCGTCGGCGACCGAAGCGCTGGGCATGGCAAGGCACTTGCCGCTGTTCTCGTTGCGGACGAGGTAGCGGTCGTTGTTGCCGCCCGCGACCTTCTCCAGGTGCCACTGCTGTTCCTTGCCGGTGGTGCAGGTCCACTGGATGAGGGCGGCGGCGTTCTCCGTGCTGCCGCCGGGCACGGCCAGGCACCGGCCGGTCCCCTGGTTGGCCAGCGGACGGGCCGTGGTGACGGCGGTGTCGACCCAGGAGGCGAGGTCGTCGACGCGGGCGTCGATGCCGCCGGTGCTGGTGACGGTCGCGTCGATGCCGAAGCAACCGCCCTGGTAGGACTGGCTGGTGAGGGCCACCAGCTGGTCCACGCCGTCCACGGTGCGGACCACCGGGCCGCCGGTGTCGCCCGCGCACGCGGCCACGCCGTCCTCGCCGGTGACGGCGGCCGTGGTGGCGGCGGCCGAGTCCACCGACAACGTGCCGGTGTGCAGGTTCAGCGGCGCCCACTCGGTCTGGGTGCGGCCGTACCCGGCGAACTTCAGCTCCTCGCCCGCGGTGGCCGCCGTGCCGGACAGCGCGATCGGCGTGACGTTGGTGACCGCCCGGTTCAGGCGGGCCAGGACCACGTCGCGGTCGGTACGGGGGATCAGCTCCGTCACCTCGCGCACCGCCCCCGCGGCGGTGGTGAGGTCGGAGCGGCCGATGGTCGCGGTGGTCGCCAGCGCCGGCTTGCCCGCGGGCACGTCCAGGCTGACGGCCGGGTCGTCGGCGAAACAGCTCGCCGCGGTGAGCAGCCACTGCGGGTCGACCAGGACCGCGGAACAGCCGCGGTCGTGGTCGCCGATGACGAGCTGCGCGGTGTAGCCGTAGCTCGTGTCGGTGACGGCGGGGCCGGTCACGGCGGACGCGGGCGCGACGGAGGCGCCCAGCGCGACGGGGCCGGCGATCAGAGCGGTCAGGGTCGTCAGGAGGGCGGCGAGGCGGGTGGGTCTGGTGGGTCTGGTGCGCCGGGGGTGAGTGGTGTGGCCGAGTCTGGGGTTCGCGGTGCTTCGGCCGCTTCTGCCGCTTCGGGTGCGGCTGGCGGCTTGGGTGCGGCCGGTGGCTTGGGCGTTCATGGTGTCCTGGGCGTTCATGGTGTTCATGGCGTTCATGGCGTGACGCAAGGCGGGAATCCTTTGCTGGGACCCTGGGAGGGCGGTGTACGTCGGGCTGCCGCTGCCGGCCGCTACTTGGCGGTCCTGATCTCCACGAGCATGAATTCGCGGCCTTGTTCGTCGGCGCTCTCTCCGACCGGGGTCCAGGCGTTCTTGGCGACGTCGAAGCTCTTGGCCTCGGTGCCGACGGTCATGTCGACGGCGGTTGTGTAGTCGTTGCCGCGTACGGCGTAGACGGAGGGGATTTCGAGGGTCAGCCGGCCGGAGTTGCCGGTGACCTTGAAGCAGATCTTGTCCTTGTCCCGTGCCCAGACTTCGAGTTGGCCGGTGTCGCTCGCGCAGGTGGCGAGGGTGATGTGGCCGTCGCCGCGTTTGAGGACGATGTTCTGCTCGGCGAGGATCTTGGCGGCGCCGGGGTAGGCGAAGTCCTCGACCGCGTAGCCGGGGGCCGCGTCCGCCACGGCGGTGACCGACCCGGTTCCGGCTCCGGATTCGGCTCCGGTTCCGGCGCCGTGCGCGGCGGGTGCGCCGACGCCCGCGATCCCGGTCCACGCCAGGGCGGCAGCGGCCGTCGCGGCCAGCGCGGTGCCGACGAGTCTTTTCCGGTGGGACATTTCCAGCATTGCGGAACGTGCCTTCATCGCACTCCTCACCTTCGGCTCCGGACAGGCGGGCCGGAGCGAATTGACGCGCAGCTGTGAGGGCAGGCGGGATTGTCGCGCAGCCCCCGTTTCCGGCCGTGCGACAGGGTGCGTCGGCACGTCGGAAAACTGCTCGAATCTTTTTCATGTAACCCCGGGCTTCTGCGGCTGTCCACATCCTGAAACCTCCCAAACTGGTCGGGAGTTGAGGGTTTCTGTGTGAGGTGGATCACAACCGGAAAAGGTTGTGCGGGGAGAGATGAACAAAAGGAGATTTCGTTGGGCTGTGCCGGTGCTCGGGGTGCGGGGTTGGGCTGCTTTTTGCGTGCGCTAAAACGTCACGGAATTCCGATGGTCAGGTCGTTCAGTTCGGCGGCGAAGAGCTGACCGGGGTCGAATTCCATTCCGGTGAAGTGGCCCGCGAGTTCCAGCGACACGACGCCGTGCAGGCGGGTCCAGAAGGTCAGCGCCCGGTGCAGGACCGGGGTCGGGGCGGGGTGGCCGTCCGCCCATGCCCGGTGGTCTTCGAGGTACTCGTCGAACGGGGTCAACGGGGTGTCCCCGTCGGGCAGTTCGGCGCACGCGTCGAGCACGGTCGCCATGATCTCGGACGCGATCACGGTGATGTCGTCGGGTGCGTGGTAGCCGGGGACGGGGGTGCCGTAGATGAGGAAGTACCGGTGCGGGGCGGCCAGGGCCCAGTCGCGCAGGGCGTGGGCGAGGGCGGTGGGGGGGGGGGGGGCGGGGCCGAGGG